>CAYHEW010000010.1:0-93830 GCA_964355715.1 uncultured Opitutaceae bacterium
CTCTTAGCTCAGTTGGTAGAGCGCCTCAATGGCATTGAGGAGGTCAGCGGTTCGAACCCGCTAGGGTCCACCACTTTAACCCCCGATTCGTCGGGGGTTTTTCTTTGGCAGCGTCGCGCAAGTCGCTGGTTTTCGGTGGCCTGCCTAAAAACTCGCCGCGGCGGCTGCCACCATCCGGGTCACCCGGCCCAGGTCGCCGTCGGGCGGAAGCTGGTCGCCGGGAGCGATGATCAAGGCCGGACTCGTGTGCCGGAGGGCAAGCCAGGCGTCCACGTGGTCGTCAAATGTACGCAGCGGCACCCGGGGGCTGAAGCTGTCCGGGGGCACGCCCCCTGACAGCACGTATCCGGGTCCCGCTTCGGCGCGACACGCGGTCGGGGTCAGGTCACCCCAGGGGGCGGGCGTCACCGCGTCGGCACCGTCGATGCCGCAATCACGCGTGGCGCGGAGCAATCCGCGCAGCCGGCCGTCGATATGGGTGATGATGGGCTTGCCGTGCTCGTGCGCGATGGCCGCCATGCACCGGTAGTGGTCCGCGCTGTAGCGCTGAAACCACGGCGGGCTCTGCACATCGGACGACAAGTTGTCGGAGTGAAACAGCACCTGCGAGGGTCCCTCGGCCATGAGACGACAAACCTTGGCGTGCGCGGCGTTGATCGCGTCGAGCGTGGCCTGCAGCTCGTCGGGCGCGTCGAGCGAGAACATCACTGTCGCCTCGACGCCGGCGTAGCGGCTCATCAGGAAACCCATGCCCGTGTAGGGGACCTGAACCAGCGGCAGACCCAGGTCGCCCACCTTCGCGTCCACGCTGCGGAACAGCTCCCAGTCGGCCGCATAGGAAATCCGCTCGAAGACGTAACGGATGACCCGCAGGTCCTCCGGGCGCTGGATCATGTGGTGCACGATTGGCCAGCTGAAGCTGACATCGGACCACTCGCGCCGCTCCTCCACGGTGCCGACCGGAGTCTCGAACCGGTGAAAATAGTACTCGCCCCGGATACCGGAGGAAACCTGCACGCCTTCGCCATGGATCTCCCGGTAAAACGTGCCGAGATTGAGATGGATCGCCGCGCCAGTCTGGCGATGCAGCGCCAATAGGGCGTCAACCTTGTCGCGGTTGGCCCCATCCGTCTTGCCGGGGATGAATTTCCCGCCGCCGTTGCCGGCGTACCAATAGGACAGGTCCGCCAGCGCCGGCACGCAATCGGCCTGCTCTCCGCGGTAGGCAGCGAGCAGGCGGGCGCGCGGCGTCAGCTTCATTGTTTCCCTTACGATGCGGCGATGCCCCGTTGGGCCAGTTGCGACTTCAGGCTCGCGAGATAACGCGCGTGACCGGCCTCATCGCGCACAGTCGAGGCGCCGAAGCAGAAGGTCGCGATGGCGCGGCGGTGGCGGTTGCTGCGATTCGTCTCGGTCCAGTGGATCGTCGCGCTCGAATGGATGACCGCATCACCGGGTGCCAACTCAATCGGCACGGCGTCGACCTGGCTGCGGTCGAAACCAACGAGCCCCTGGCTGAAGCCCAACACCCCGCTCGGGTTATGCGGACGAATTCCCTGCCGGTGCGAGCCGCGGCCGTACCACAGGCAGGCATTTTCCTGATCGACCGGATCGAGGGCGATCCAGGCGCCGCAGGCGATATCGGGGACGCGGTTCCAGTAGAATCCGTCCTGGTGCGCCGGGGTTGGGTTCTGATCGAACGGCAGTTTATCGAACCACTCCAGGCCCTGGGGCTGGCAGCGATCACCCATCAGATACTCCTGGATCGGCACATGCGGCCCCTCGTGCATGAAGCGTTGGAACCACGCATCATGGCGATTGAGCGACTGCATCTTCCGCAGTGTCTCCGGCCGGTTGTAATCGTCGAAGAAGGCCTGGTCCTTGGGCAATGTCGGGACGATATCGCGGACATAACGATCCAGTTGGGCGAGGAGTTCGCGCAGGGCGGCATCGCGGAGCAGGCCGCGGACGATGACGAATCCGTCGGTGACGTAGCGGGCTTTCAGGGCGTCGAGTTCGGTGGGGTTCATGGTGGGGTATCGGAGATGTCGATCATCGCCTTGATGACGCCCGCGGCCGGGTCGGTCCACCCGGCAAGGACCGCCGGTACCTGCGCCAGCTCGGCCCGGTGCGTGATCCACGGGTTGGTGTCGATGCGGCCGGCCTCGATCAGGTCGATGATGCGGGTGAACTCGGCCGGGAGGGCGTTGCGGCTCGAAAGCACCGTCAGTTCACGGCGATGGAAATTCGGATCGTTGAACGCGACGTCGGCCTGCACCAGGCCCACCAGAATGAGCCGGCCGCCGTGAGCCGGATACTGGAACGCGGCGTTCATCGAACGCACGTTGCCGGTCGCGTCGAACACGGCGGTCGGCAGGTCGCCCTGGGTCAGCCGCTCGAGTTCCGCCACGACATCGCCGTGGGCGTCGATCGTGTCGCGGATCCCCAGCCGCTCGCGGCAGAACCTGAGGCGGCCGCCGCTGACGTCCCCGGCGATCACGCGCGCGCCGGCCGCGAGGGCGAATTGCATGACGGCCAGGCCGATGGGCCCCGCGCCGATCACCGCGACAGACTCACCCGCACGCAGCGCCGCGCGGGCGACCGCGTGGGCGCCGATGCCGAGGGTTTCGACCAGTGCCAGCTGGTCGTAGGACAGTTGCGCCGACGCGTGGAGCTTGGCTGCCGGCACGACGAACCGCGCGCGGTGGCCGCCGTCGACATGGACACCCAGGACCTTGAGCGTGCGGCAGCAGTTGGGCTTGCCCGCGCGGCAGGCGATGCAGGTGCCGCAGTGCAGGTAGGGCTCGACTGCGCAACGATCACCCGGGCGGACGTTGGTCACGCCGGCCCCGATCGCGAGCACCTCGACGCCGAGCTCGTGCCCGAGGATGCGCGGATACGTGAAAAACGGCTGGTTGCCGGCAAACGCATGCAGGTCGGTGCCGCAGACGCCGACGCGGTGCACGCGCACCAGCGCTTCGCCGGGTCCGGGTGCAGAGGGCGGCGGCGTGTGGCGGGCGACCAACCGGCCGGGTTCGTCGAGGATCAGGGTCAGCATGGTGTTCAGGCGAGGATCGGATCCTGGTTCTCGAGGCGGCCCCGGGTGAAGTTGTGGTTGTGGATCGGGCGTAGGATCTCCCTCACCTTGGCCAGCAACACCGGATCGGGTGGGGTCGCCGCATAGGCGATGTTGCGGCGGATGTTTTCCGGGTTGGCGGTGCCGATCAGAGTCGTCGCGATCGCGGGATGGCCTACCGCGAACTGGACCGCGAGCTTCACGATGTCCTCGCCCTGGGACCGGCAGTACTCGACGGCCCGGCGGCAGCCCGCGACGATGGCGGGCGAAGCGGGATGCCACGCGGGCACGCCGCGCTCGGTAAGCAGGCCCATGCCGGTGGGCGAGGCATTGATGACGCCGACGCCCCGTGCCGCGCAGGTCGGCAGGATGGATTCGAGCGACGTGTCGTTGAGCTCGTAATGGCAGAAGGAGAGGATGGTCTCGACGAGGCCGGGCGGGGTGCGATCGAGGACGGCGGGGAAGATCTTGAGCGGCAGACCGGTGATGCCGATGTGACCGATGCGGCCGGCCTGCTTCAGCTTGAGAAGCGCCGGCAGGGTCTCGTGCACGATCTGGGTGAGGTCGGCGAACTCGATGTCGTGACATTGCACGAGATCGAGGTGATCGACGCCGAGCAACCGGCAACTGTCGTCGACGCTGCGCGTGACGCGTGCGGCCGCGTAGTCCGCCGGTTGGCCGGTGTACTGACCGACCTTGGTGCCGAGGAAGTAGCGCTCACGCTTGATTTCGCGCAGGGCCCGGCCCAGCACGGTCTCGGCCCGGCCGTATCCGGGCGAGACGTCGATGAAGTTGATGCCGAGGTCGAGTGCCGTGTGGACGGTACGGACGGATTCCGCGTCGTCCGTCGGGCGAAAGACCGCGCCAAAGGAGGATCCGCCGAGGCTGAGGCGGGAGACATTCAATCCGGTGCGACCGAGGAGGCGGTATTCCATGGAGCGAGCGTGGCCGACTTTGAGCAGGAATCCCGCCCGGGCACACGACCAAAACCGCGGCGGGCGGCAGCCTCACGGCCGTTGGCGCAGGACACGATCGGTGAATTCGGCAAGTTCCTCGCGTGGCAGGAGGGCGAGGCAGCGCGCCAACGCCAGCCGGCGCAGGCGGGCGACTGCGGCGCGGCAGCGATGGGCGCGGGTGTGGTTGCCGAGCGCGGTGTGAAGCTCGGCGCGAGATCCCAACGCGATGGCGGCCTCGTAGCACCGCACCATGCGGCTGGCCGTGTCGCTGGTCAGGTGCTCGCGCGGACGGAATCGCGCGTGGGGCAGGGGAATGATTTCGGCAGGCATGGCGCGTTCAGCGGGGGTCTTGTGTGCGCGTGAGGCGGACCTTGGCCGCCAGCGCCTGGATGAGGGCGGATTTGATCTCGCGCGAGGACAAGCCGAGCCGATGGGCGCGGGTCCCGGCGGCGACGATGGACAGGTAGGTGCGGGGTTCGATCATTGCCGTGCGGGCCTGGGCGCGGATGTAGCTGCGGATCTGGGGCCAGTAGGCGGTCACACCTTCGCGGAGGATATCCGAGATCGTGACGGCGGCACCGGGGCGCGACAGGCGCCGGGCCAGTTGTTCGAGTTCGCGCCGCAGGCCGGGACCGGCGCGGAATCCGACCGACTTCGCGCTGCTGAGGCGTGCTTTGGGGTTGTCAGAGATATTATTCATGTCCACCGTGTGAAACATGGGTAACGCGTGAGACAAGCAAAATGTTGAACAATCAAGCAAAAGGGTCTCCTTGGACGTCGTCATGGCGAAACGTACCTCGGAACCCAAGGAACCTCGCGTCGGCGTGCGGCTTACGGAAGAGCAACGCGCGCGGCTGGACAAGATCCATGCCCTCTATGGTTCCTCCGACTCGGCGGTGGTCTCCGCCTTGGTCGACGCGTGGTGCGACCACGTGGTGCGCGAGGGCAAAGTCCGCTTTCCGATCCGGGTCGAGGTCGACGAAGCGCGGGCCGACGCCATCGTCGCAGAGCTCGCGCAGGCCGCGTATAGCACCAAGGGCATCAAGCCGGCGTCGCGCTGAGGTCCCGGGCGGTGCGCGCGGCCTTGCCTGACGCGACCTTCCCCGTCCTGCTGCAGGTTGATGCATCATCGGCGCATTTCGTGCGGCTTGCTCGTCGCGTTGCTGTTCGGTGCCGGCCTGCTTTTCGCGCAGGACGCGCCGCGTCCCTTCGACATTCCGGCCGGACGGGCGGATCGGATGCTGGAGCGATTCGCCCGACAAGCCGGCCAGTCCCCCATCTTTCCGACCGAACTGCTCCGACCCGTGCGCACGCAGGCCGTGAAGGGCAGCTACACGGCGATCGACGCCCTGACGCTGATGCTGCAGGGCACTGATCTGGTGGCGGTGCGCGATGCGCAAACCGGCACGCTGCTGCTCAAGCCCGCCAATGCGCGCAATGATTACGTCGTCGAGCTGCCGCCCTACACGGTGGAGGGGACGCTGGTCCCGGTTTCCTGGCAGTACGCCAGGCTGCCGGGAGTCGAATTGTTATCCCGCTGCACGGAAGCCACGTCGCAGCTGCTGCTCTATCATCATTTCCGCCTGCGCAACACGCTGACGGCCCTCCTGCCGGAGGAGTTCCAGGTGCGCCTCGACATGCCCATCACCTATGTGCTGTTCGATTCGATGGCACAGGCGGGGGGCACGCGTGAGCTGACGAAGGAGCTGGAAAAACACCGGCCCGGCGTGGACAACTGGCTGCTGAGCGGAATGTCGAACTACCGGTTTGGCGATCGCGATGCGGTGGCCCTTTTCTTCGTTCTCGACGAACTCAGCTTCAGCCGCGGACGCCTGACGATCACGCCGGAGTACTTTCACTTCATGCTGAGCAGCCGCACGCCGACACTGCCGGCGTGGTTTGTCGCGGGCATGGCCGAGCTCTATCAGAACGCCATTCTTGAGTCGGTCCCGCCCGGGCGATCCACCTCGTCGGCCGCGGTGGATGATCCGCCGCTCCCCGAAGGCGTGCTGGCGCTTCGCCCGGCCCAGTGGGGCACCGAAGCGGAGACGCAGGGACTGAAACGGAATCCTTCGCAGGAAGCGGAGTTCCTGCCCATGCACGCCCTGTTCGGCACGCCGCCCGATGCGGCCGTGGATCCCGTGCGCGAGGCCCGGTGGCGGCAACAGGCCGCATTGTTCATTCGCTGGGCGCTCGACGGTGGTCCCCAGCACCCGCAGCGCGAGGCCCTGTGGCGCTTCGTGCGCCGGGGTTGCGTGGAACCGGTGTCGGAGGCGGTGTTCGCAGACTGCTTCGGGACCGGACTTGTGGAGGCGGAAAATCACCTCCGTGACTATCTGCAGGTTGCCATCCGACGCCGCACCTACCTGAGGACCGAAGGCACCTACGATCCGCCGGTTGCGACCTTGCGCGAGGCGACCGAGTCCGAGATCAGCCGGCTCAAGGGTCGTCTCGACCGCCTGGAGATCGCCTACGTCCGGGACCATTGCCCCGAGCTGACGCCCCGCTACATCAACCAGGCCCGGCGCACGCTGCAGAAGGCCTACGCCAAGGGGGAACGCGATCCGCGGCTGCTGGCCGAGCTTGGGTTGTGCGAATGCGAGGCCGGGGACGACGTCGCTGCGCGGTCCTTCCTCGAGGCCGCGGTGGCCGGTAAGGTGGTGCACCCCCGAGCGTACTGCGAACTGGCCCGCATCTATTATCAGGAACTCCTGGCTCGCCCGGATGCCGCCCGGTTGACGATCGCGGAGGCGGGCCGCGTCCTGCAGCCCGTGGCGCTGGCGCTGAAGCAATCGCCGCCCCTGGCCGAGGCTTACGACCTGATCGCCGAAGTCTGGTTGCGTGCCGAGGGCCGACTCATCCCGGCGCAATTGGCGGTGCTCGACGAGGGCTTGCGCCTGTTTCCCGATCATGTGCGCCTCCTGTATTCGGCAGCGTTGCTGAACTCCCTCCATGGCGATCCGGAAAAGTCCAAGCTACTTGTGCTCCGCGGCCTCGCCGTCACGCGCGAGCCGCGCTTGCAGGAACGCTTCCGGAAATTGCAGGCAGCGCTCGCCGCCGAGCCCGAAGAGAAATCGGCCGAGCCGGCGCCGGCCAGCGCGCCATGAGGCTACGATCCACGGCCCTGCGGTTGATTGGGCTCGCGTGCCTCGGTTTGTCCGGGTGCGAAACCCCGAGACCAAACGCGCGCATCGCCGAACGGGCGGCCGCCTTCGGATCGCTCCCGGACGAGACCCGGCAGGCGGTTGCCAAGGGAGCGATCGAACGCGGCTATACGCTCGAAATGGTCTATATCGCCCTCGGGCGTCCGGATGCGATCGAGGCTTCGGCCGACGCGCGCGAATGCCGGTGGACCTACCACCGCTTCTATTTCAGTCCGGAGGTCATGACCGGGCCGCTTTACTCCACGCGATCGCGATCGAAGCCCGGCGCGGCCGTCGGCCGTGTCTTTGGCATGGCGGAGCCCGCGTTCACCTCGCCCTCGTCGGCATCCATGCGGAGCGATGCCCCCAACTCCGGTCCGCCGCCGCGCGCATCAGGTGCGTCGGCTTCGCCCGATGTGCCGCCGGTCACGCTCGATGTCGTCTTCCACGAGGGTCTGGTGACCGATGTCTTCACCGATCCGACCTGAAGCGAACGGTGCCATGTCTACCATGAGACTGCTTCACCTTGCCGCCGTGACCACCTTGAGCCTCGGCTGGACGTTGGCTGTCCAGGCGGCGGCACCCGTGCCAGCGGCCGAGCCCGTGGTGCAGCTCGAGCCGTACAATGTCCGCATGAGCTATTCGACCATCGAGGTCCGCTTCCGGCTGAGCGGTGCAAATCTGTTCAGCCCGGGTGATGACCCGATCCAGGAGGCCCGCGTGGTGGCGGTGCAATTTGACGAGGAAGGCGACGACGCCGGCCTGAAGGCGCATGACGTGCTGCTCGCGGTGAATGGCCGGAAAATCACCGGCCTGACGCTGCGGGAGATCGCCGCCGTGGTCGCCAGCGCCCGCCGTGAACCGCGCCAAATCTGGCAGGTGCGCCGCGGCCTGGCCTTGATCCACGTCCTGCACAACGGGGCCTGGAGGCCGGCGTTGCCGGGTTTGGATCGATGACCGACGCGGCGCGCGCGACCAGTGTTCCGGATCAGTTCCTGCCGGCGTCGAGCAGCGGCGGCTCCACCGGTGGCGGACTGTAGATGCGGGCAAGGAGCTCGCGCCAGTGGGCGTCCTCGAGCTCACGGCGGCGCACGGCCTGGTACTCGGCGTCGCCGGCCATGAAGATGAAGAGGAAGAGCAGGGCGCCGAGGTAGTGCTCGAGCCAGAAGAACATCAGGAGCACGCCCGCGAGCGAGAGCACCTTGCCGACCGTCGCGGCCCACCACGTGGCACGGAGGTAGTTGAGCTTCGTCGCCAGAATCGCGCGGAAGATGCGGCCGCCATCCATCGGGAAGACCGGCACGAGGTTGAAGACGCCCATCACGAAGTTCGCGATGTAGAGCTGGAACACCAGGCCCGAGAGCGAATACAGCGGGACCTCGTCGGGCAGCGTCTGGACCATCGGCCAGAGGACGCCGACGAGCACGAAATTCACCGCCGGCCCGGCGAGCGTCATCAGGAACTCCCGTTTCGGTTGGCGCGGGATGCCGTCCATCTCCGCCATGCCGCCGATCGGCATCAGCAAAATGCGCCGCACGCCGATCCCGTAGTGCATCGCGACGAAGGAGTGCCCCAATTCGTGCAGGACCACGCAGGTGAAAAACGCCACGAGCGTGACCACGTTCCAGCCCAGGCCGCCGAGGCCTCCTTCCTGCCAACCCTCGAAGCCCACGTAGGCGAGGAGCAGGAAAAAGCTGAAGTGCACCGCGAGTTGGATCCCCCGGATGCGGAACAAGTTCATTGACCACGCGAGCATGTGGCCTAACAAAACCGGCGCAGGCGGTTTCGCCAGAGCCAATTTGTTCGGAACCGCCGCCACCACTGCATGCCCGATAATCCGCCACGGCCGCCCACCATTCTCCTCATCGACGACGATGCCGAGGTGCGCTACTCGCTCTCCCGCGTGCTCACATCCCGCGGCTACGCGGTTGTCGAGGCCGCCTCGGGCGAACTCGGGGTCGCCGCCATCCGCAAGGGGCCGCCGCCCGACCTTATCTTCCTCGATGTGCGCATGACCGGCATGGGCGGGATCGAGGCCCTGCAGCACATTCGCTCCGCCCAGCCCAAGCAGCTCGTGGTCCTCATGACCGCCTTCGGCACCGCGCAGACCGCGATCGAGGCGATGAAGTACGGCGCCTTCGACTACATCATGAAGCCCTTCGATCCCGCGAAGGTGATCGCGCTGGTCGAGAAGGCCCTGCAGACCCACGCCGACCTCCGTGCCGTCGGCGACTACAAGCCCACGATCAACGCCGACGACTACCGCGAGGGCATCGTCGGCTCCGCGCCCGTGATGCAGGAGGTGTTCAAGATCATCGGCCAGGTCACCGCCAGCGACGTGACCGTGATGATTACGGGCGAAAGCGGCACCGGCAAAGAACTCGTCGCGCGCTCGATCTGGAAGCACTCCCACCGCGCGGCCAAGCCGTTCATCGCCGTCAACTGCGCGGCCATCCCGGACAATCTGATCGAGAGCGAGCTCTTCGGTCACGAGAAGGGTTCCTTCACCGGCGCAACCGGTCAGCGCCTCGGCAAGTTTGAGCTCTGTGATGGCGGCACGATCTTCCTCGACGAGATCGGCGACATGGCCCTGGCCACGCAGACCAAGATCCTGCGCGTGCTCCAGCAGGGGGAAATCCAGCGCGTCGGCGGCACCGAGACGATCAAGGTCGACGTTCGGATCATCGCGGCGACCAACAAGGACCTCGAGGCCATGGTGAAGGCGAAGGCCTTCCGCGAGGATCTCTATTACCGGCTCAACGTCGTCCGCATCAAGATGCCGCCGCTCCGGGAGCGTGCCGGTGACATCCCGCAGATCGTCGACTTCTGCCTCCAGAATCTCGTCAAGCAGCGCAAGGCCCGCGTGAGCAAGGTCGCGCCCGAAGCCATGGCCCTGCTCACCCGCCACAACTGGCCGGGCAACGTGCGCGAGCTCGAAAACACGATCTACCGCAGCGCCGTCATCGCCCAGGGTGACGCCATCCTTGTCAAGGATCTCCCCGCCGAACTCGGCGGCGCGGCCGCCCCGGCGAGCGGCGTTACTCCGGCCCTGACGGTCTCGGCGGCGCTCGACTTCCTCTACGCCGAACTTGCCGCCGGCGAGGCACCGCTGCTCCCGCGCGTCCAGCAGGAGCTTGCGCAACGCGCCCTGGCCGCCGCCCAGGGCGACGAGACCGTCGCCGCAGCGAAACTCGGGATGACCAAGGCCGCGCTTAAAAAGCTCCTCGTCTGAGCAGGCAGCTCTATCCGCGACTCCATGCCCCAACTCCAGTTCCACCCGGCGGCCATGCGGCTGCCGTTCGATCATCAGGGTCCCTTTGTCCGCACTGCCGATGGTGGTATCGTATGCTACGATGCCCGGCAGGCCCACGTGAGCCGCGACGAGGGGCAGACGTGGACGACGCAGCCGCTTTTCCGCGAGCCGGCGCGCTACGAGACCAGCATCGAGCGGGCGCTCCTGTGTACCCGGCAGGGCACGGTCATTGCCGCTTGGGTCAATCGCGTGGAGATGCAGTACCCGTCGGGTTTCAAGTGGGGCGGGGGAGCGGCGGAACTCGCGCAATGGGTCCTGCCGACCTATGTCAGCCGCAGCCGCGACGGCGGCCGCACCTGGGACGATCCGATTCTGCTGAACCGCGTCTGGTGCGGTTGCCTCCATTCGTTCATCCAGTTGCGCACCGGCCGTCTCGTCCTGGTGGCGCAGGAGATCGTGCCGGAGTGGCGGCACGCGACGCTCACGTTCGTCAGCGACGACGATGGCCTGACCTGGCAGCGCAGCAACGTCCTCGACATCGGCCAGGGCTGCCATGACCACGCCGGCTCCTGCGAGGGCACCGTCCTCGAACGCCAGGACGGCTCGCTCTATCTGCTGATGCGCAACGAATCCGGCTTCCTGTATGAGGCGGTTTCGGCGGACGGCGGGCTGACCTGGACCGATTTCAAGGCGACGACGATTCCCACGGTCACCTGTTGTCCTCAGCTATTCCGCCTGGCCGACGGCGCCGTCGCCCTGCTCTGGAACCCCCCGCCGCGCTACGATCCGCGCGATCCGGCCAAGCGCGACGAACTCGCGCTCGCGTTATCCACGGACGATGCGCGGACCTGGTCGCAAGCGTGCATCGTCGCGGCCGACTATCCGCAGGCGCGCCCGGCGAATCACTGGTGGCGGGTGGCCTATCCCTATCTCTTCGAGCCTCGCCCGGGCGAGTTCTGGATCACCGCGATGCAGGGCGACGTCCGGATCTGCCTCCCTCAGGCCGAGGTCGCCCGCGGAGCCATTCCGCTCCCGCCGGTGGCGATCATGTTCGGCGATTCGACGACGGCCCGGCGGCCGGGGCTCGTGAAGGAGCCGTATTCCGTGCGCGTCCAGCGTGCGCTGGAGGAGGCCGGCTCGACGCTGGCCGTGGCCAATCAGGGTATCGGCGGCGACTCGACCCGCAATGCGCTGGCTCGGTTCGATCGCGACGTGCTCGCGCACAGCCCGCGCATCGTCGTGCTCCAATTCGGCATCAACGATGCCGCGGTGGACGTCTGGCAGAATCCCCCGGCCACCGGTCCGCGCGTACCGCCCGCCGAGTTCGCCGCAAATCTGCGGCAGATGGTGCGCGAGCTGCGGCGCCGCGGGGTGGCGGTCATCGTGATGACGACCAACCGCATCTACTGGAGCCAAACCTACCGCGACCTCTATGGCCGGCCGCCGTACGAAGTGAGCGATCCCGAGGGCTTCAACCGCCTGCAGCTCGACCGTTACAACGATCTGGTCCGCGAGATCGCCGCCAACGAGCAGGTGACGCTTATCGATGTCAACGCCGCCTACGCCGCGCATCCCAATGCGGCCGAGCTGTTGCTTCCGGATCTTCTGCACCCGGCTGACGCCGGCCATGAGTTGGTCGCGAAGCTGCTGATGACCGAACTCCGGAAGGCTACCCATACACGCGTGTTTCTACCCACGGAACCGTGATTGAATCCCGGCCGGCGCCTGTTTTATTCGCGGGTCATGGATGCTGCCCCCCGCCCGGAGTCGACGGATGACCTGGTTCGTCGCTTGGCGGAGCTGAATCGGATTGGCATCGCGCTTTCGCAGGAGAAGAACCTCGACCGGCTCCTTGAAGCGATCCTGCTGGCGGCCAAGCTGATCACCAACGCCGACGGCGGCACTCTCTACCGCCGCATTCATGCTCCGCAGGATGCGCTCCGCTTCGAGATCATCCGCAACGACACCCTCGGCATCGCCATGGGCGGCACCACCGGGGTGAAGATCCCGTTTGAACCGCTTCCCCTGCGCGACGCGTCTGGCGGCGGCAACACCTCGATGGTCGCAGCCTACGCCGTGCTCAACGAGCGCACGGTCGCCATCCCCGACGCGTACGCGGCGCGCGAGTTCGACTTCTCCGGCACCAAGGCCTTTGACCGCCAGACCGGCTACCGCTCGCAGTCCTTCCTCACCGTCCCGATGAAGGACCACGAGGACGAGATCATCGGCGTGCTCCAACTCATCAATGCCAAGCACCGGGCCACCGGCGTCGTGGTTCCGTTCAGCGAGACCGACATCCACCTGGCCGAATCGCTGGCCTCGCAGGCCGCGATGGCGCTGACCAACCGGCTGCTCCTGCTGCAGTTGGAGAACCTCTTCGAGTCGTTCATCAACCTCATCAACAAGGCGATCGACGAAAAGTCGCCCTACACGGGCGGCCACTGTGCCCGTGTGCCGGTGCTCACGATGATGCTCGCCGAGGCGACCAATGCCACGACCACGGGTCCGCTCGCCGGCTGGCAAATGACCGACAAGGACCGCTACGAGCTGAAGATCGCCGGCCTCCTGCACGACTGCGGCAAGGTGACGACGCCGGTACATATCGTCGACAAGGCCACCAAGCTCCAGACCATCCACGACCGCATCGACCTCATCGACACGCGTTTCGAGGTCATCAAGCGCGACGCCGAGCTGGCGGCGTTGAAGGCGCAGGGGAGCCGCGAAGGCATCGCCGCGAAACTCCGCTCGATCGACGAGGACCGCGATTTCCTGCGCAAGTGCAACATCGGCAGCGAGGCCATGCACCCGGGCGACTGCGAACGGGTCCTCGCCATCGCGCGCAAGTACCGCTGGCGGCAACCCGACGGACGCGAGGCTGACTGCCTCACGGAGGATGAGATCCACAACCTCACGATTCACTCGGGTACGCTGACCCAGGCCGAGCGCGAGATCATCAATCACCACATCAACGTCACCATCGAGATGCTCGAGGCGCTGCCGTGGCCGCGCCACCTGCGCAATGTCCCGGAGTACGCCGGCGGTCACCACGAGCGCATGGACGGCACCGGTTACCCGCGCGGCCTGAAGCGGGAGCAGATGTCGGTGCAGGCGCGCATCATGGGCATCGCCGACATCTTCGAGGCGCTGACCGCCCGCGACCGGCCTTACAAGGAGGGCAAGACGCTCACCGAGTCGCTGCAGATCCTGGGGAAATTGAAGCTCGCTGGGCACATCGACCCCGACCTCTTCGACATTTTCATCCGCAACCGGGTGTACCTGCGGTACGCGAAGGAGTTTATGAACGCCCACCAGATCGACGAGGTGGACGTGAAAAAGATCCCGGGCTACCGCGGCGACTGATCCCGCGCCCGCAGCTGCCCGCAGGCCGCATCGATATCCGGGCCGCGCGAGCGGCGGAAATGTGCGACCACCTGGTGGGCCCGCAGGACGTCGGCGAAAGTCTCGGCGGTCTCGTCGGTTGAGGGCGCGTAGGTGAAGCCGCGCAGGCTCACGCCGGTGGGGTTGTAGCGGAGGAGATTCACGTGCATGCGCCGGCGGCCGAGCACGGCGGCGAGGGTGCGGGCATGGTCGGGCGAGTCGTTCACGCCGGCGAGGAGGCAGTACTGGATCGTCACCGGCCGGCCGCGGCTGGCCTGAAACCGGTCGGCGGCGGCGAGAATGTCGGCAATCGGGAAGCGCCGCCCCATGGGCAGCAACTGCGCGCGGGTGACGTCGTCGGGTGCGTGGAGTGAGACGGCGAGGTGCACATTCAGGCCCTCGTCGGTCAGGGCGTCGATTCCAGGCACAATGCCGACCGTCGAGACGGTGATCTGCCGCCAGCCCAAGGCGCCGAGGGAGTTGTCGGCGATGCGGCGGACCGCCTCGACGACGGCAGCGTAGTTCAACAACGGCTCGCCCATGCCCATGAACACGACGGTCTGGAGCTTGCGTCCGCCGGTCGCGGCCTCGCGGCGGAGGGCGACGAACTGTGCAATGATCTCGCCGGCGGTCAGGTTGCGCTCGAAGCCGGTCTTGGTCGTGGCACAGAAGTCGCAGCCCATGGCGCAACCGACCTGAGACGACAGACACCCGGCCGCCCGGTCGGCGCGGAAGTCGGGCATGAGGACCGACTCGACGGTGCGTCCGTCGGTGAGGCGGAGCAGCAGCTTGAGCGTGCCATCGGCTGCAGCCTGCCGCACAGCCAGGTCGGTCAACGGGGCGGGGAACTCCCTCCGCAGCCAAAGGGTGAGCTCGCGTGGCAACCCCCGCACCACCTCCGGATCGCCGCCAGCGTAGCACGCCCGCAGCACGCGGGGCGCATGGCTGCCCTTGAAGCCCGCAGCGGCCAGCCGCGCCGCCAATTCATCGATCGAAAGGTCGACGAGAGTGGACGATGGCGGTGCGGCGGGGGCGGGCATGGCGAGATGGGGAAGGAACGCTCAACGCCGGACGCCGAATTCGCAAGATCTGCGGAGCCAACGCTCGCGCGAAGGCGTATAGTCACTCTGTTCTGGGATAGCCCCGCTTTCGTCCCACCCCAAAATGAAAACCAAGGTACTGGGTTCCGCGGCCTTGCGCCGGGAGCAGTTGGAGCAGACGGCCCTGTTCCTGTCCGACAACTGCCCGGTTGATTTGACCAACCCCATCAGCTGTCCGCTGCACGACCTCCGTCGTTTCACCCTGGTCGAACGCCAGAAATGGGTCGCCGGGCTCACGCTGAAGGACCTGCAGTATCTCGTGCAGTACCACGAGACCTGCGCCATCGAGCGCCGGCGCAACCAGCCCCCGCGCCCGAAGCGGATGCGGAAGGCGCCGAACGCTCCGAACCGCACTCAGGCGGTCCGGTAGTGGTCGACCACCTTGTAGCGGCGCGCGACGAGGCCGAAGGCCAGGGCGGCGACGAAGGCGAAGCCGGCGAAGAAGAACATCTGGAAGGCGGTGATGCCGAAGCCGGTGGACTTGATGAAGTCCGTCACCGTGCCGTTCTTGACCGCGCCATTGACGACGAGCACCCAGAGGTTGCCGACGGTGACCGAGAGGTTGAAGAAGCTCATCAGCGCGCTCTTCATCGCCTGCGGAGCCTGGCTGTAGGCGAACTCGAGGCCGGTGGTTGAGACGAGCACCTCGGCGAGCGTCAGAAACGCGTAGGGCAGGATCTGCCAGGCGATGCTGAAGGCGGTGCCGCCGTCGAGGACGAGCTGCATCCCGCCGACGATGACCCAGGACAGCCCGGAGAAAGCGATGCCGATGGTGATGCGGCGCAGCGCCGTCATCTCGTAGCCGAGGCGCTTGAGGAGCGGGTAGAGGATGAGGTTGTTGAACGGGATCAGGATCATCACCAGGGCGGGATTGAGCGCCTGCATCTGGGAGGACTGGAACCAGGACGGCTTGGTCATCGCGTCGGCCTGCAGCACCCAGGTCGACGCCTTCTGGTCAAAGAGCGACCAGAAGGGCGTGATGAGGAAGAACAGCACGAGCACGCGCAGCACAGAGCGCACGCCTTCGACGGCCTCGTCGGGGTGGCGGCCCCGGGCACCGTCGAGCTGGATCCAGACGCCCGCGCCGGCAAACGCCAGGAAGGCCACGAGCGCTGAGCACAGGGCGATGACGGTGCCGATTTGCGGCGCGGCGGCGAGGGCGCCCAGCGCGGCCAAGGCGCCCAAGGCGGCCAGCACGAGGCCTGGGCGACCGGAGGCGAGGGCGGTGCGCGAGACGTTGAGGAAGGAGTGGGGATTGGGCGGCGCGGGCGGGACCATCACGTAGCGCTTGCGCCCGCTCCACAGGATCACGGTCGAGATGAGCATCAGCAGCCCCGGCACGCCGAACGCGACCGCCGGCCCGAGCTGGCGCAGGAAGATCGGCATGAGCAGCGAGGCGAAGAAGGAACCGAAATTGATGATCCAGTAGAACGCATCAAAGACCACCTTGGCCCGGTGCTTGTTGGTCTGGTCGAACTGGTCGCCGACAAATGCCGCGACGCAGGGCTTGATTCCGCCCGAGCCGAGGGCGATCAGGGCCAGGCCGGTGTAGAAACCGGCTTTGCTGTCGACAAAGAGCGCCAGGCAGAACTGCCCGACGCAATAGACGAGGCTCAGCCAGAAGATCGTATGGTATTTGCCGAAGAACCGATCGGACAGCCACCCGCCGAGCAGCGGGAAGAAGTACACGCCGATCACGAAGGTGTGGAACACGTCCTTGGCCGCGCCGGGTCGCTCGTTCTCGGGCAGGTAGCTCAGGAGCGAAGTGACGAGGAACACCGTGAGGATGTTCCGCATGCCGTAGAAGCTGAACCGCTCGCACCCTTCGTTGCCGATAATGTAGGGGATTTGGCGGGGAATCGGTGCCTTGGGATTGGGAGTGGCAGGCGCGGCGGCGGAGGAAGAAGCCATGGGTTTTTGGCCGGCGAGCGTGGGGAGGAGAGGGCGGGAGGGCAAGCAGCGGGCGCGGGGCGCCCGAACTTCCGCCTTCCAACGCCCAACATCCAGGGTGCGTTAAGCCATTCGAAGTTGGACGTTGGGAGTTGGAAGTTCGGGAATTGCGCCCTATCAAGGACGCAATTCCCGCCATGCCCACCGCGATCATCCTCTTGAAAATCGACCACCGCAAAGTCACCCGGACGGCTGAGGTGATCCTCGACCTGCCAGGGGTCACCGAAGTCTATTCGGTGTCGGGGCGCTTCGACCTGCTCGTGATCCTCAAGAGCGAGTCGCTCGACACGATCGAGAGCCTCATCACCGACCACCTGCTGAAGGTCGAAGGCATCGTCGACAGCGAGACGATGTTTGCCTTCCGCAGCTACGACAAGCGCGAGGGCGGCCGGGCGATCGGCGTGGATTGAGGAGGGCAGCCAGCGCTCAACGCCGCTGGCTGCGCACGCGATAGAGCCGCTCGGTGAAGCCACCCTCTCGCTCGAAGGCCTGCGCCTGCGCTGCGAGTTGCCGATCGAGCAGCGCGCAGGCGACGCCGATGAGGACGTGGGCGGCGTTGGCGGCGATCTCGGGGTAGGTACTGGGGCGCCTGATGGACTGCATGGACTCGATGGACGAGATGGACGAGATGGACGCGGAGATCGCGCCTCGTCCATCTGGTCCATGGTGTCCATTCAGTCCATCGCGTCCATCGCCTGCGCGCTGCTCTCGCACCCACGCCGCCACTTCCTCAACCGTCCGGCAGCGCCGCGCCACCAGCGCCCGGCGCCGCGGGTCTTCCCGCGGCCAGAGCGGCAATCCGTGCTGCCGCAGGAAATCCTCATAATCGAGCTTCAGCTCTTCCAGGCTGGCCCGTGCGACGTTGGTCAGCTTGAGCTCGGTCTTTTTGGAGGTGCCGCTGGCCTTTGAGCCTTCGGCGATGTTCTGCACGCCGCTGCGGGCGGCTTGCACCATCTGGTCATGGGTGCGGCTGCGTTTGCTGATGTACCGGTCGCAAAACCGGATCGTGAGATCGTAGGCGAGCTGGGCCACCTGGAAGCTGCGCAAGTGGCGGTAGCCGCCATGCACGGGAATCAGCGGGTCTGAGGGTCTGGCGAACGAGGCCGGCATGGAGAACCGACGCTTCCGGCGTAAGCGCCCAGGCCAAGGGCAAAGCGCGCCATACCTTCAGATTAGCCCTGATGCCGTATCGCGGCTACCGCGCGAACACCTTCGCCACGGCCTCGCGGCGGAAATCGAAAATCCGGCGCAATTGCCGCCCAACCCACAGGGCATGCACCAGATCGCCCAACCATCCGAAGGGCAGGGCGTAGGTCACACGATCGGTCATAAGCACGCCGTCGTCCTTGGGCTCGAAGCGGTGTTCGTGGTACCAAAGAGCATAGGGGCCGCGGCGCTGCTCATCGACAAAGTACCGGCCTTCGCGCACGTGGCGGATCTCGGTAAGCCAATTCAGACGCACGCCCGGGGCCACGCGGATGCGGTAAGCGATCAGCTGGCCCTGATACATCGGCGCCGGTACGCCCAGGGTCTCGAAGTGCATCTCCGGCGGCGTGAGGGCGTTGAGGTTCTGCGGCGTGGAAAAATACGCCCAGACAGTGGCCGAATCGGCCGGGAGGAATTGGGTGCGCTCAAGAGTACGGATCATGGGAAGAGGAAAACGCTCAACGTTTAACGTTTAACTCTTAACGTTTAAGTGCCGCCCTTGGATGCACCAACGGTGCCACGCGCATACTTGAGCGTTAAGTGTTGAAAGTTAAACGTTGAGCGTTCCGCCGTCTGCGGCGGTCACAGCTTGTCGCCGAACCGCACCTTCTTGACCTTCCGCTTCTTGGCCGAGGGCGGAATACCGATCCGCGGATCGCGCGCCTTGACCAGTTGCACGAGCCGCTTGGCGTCGCGCTCGAAGGTCTCGGTCGCCTCCGAAAGGTACACCCACTTGCCCAGCACCGGGTGTTTCACCAAAGCGGGGATATCCGCGAGGAGGCTGGCCTGGTGCTCGTGGAAGGTGCACACCAGTATGCCCTGCCACGGCTCACCGCCCGCGGCGAGGAACAGGCAATTCAGGCCGTGATGTGTGATCATCCGCCCGCCGAACCAGGATTTCAGGACAAACGTCGGTTCATCCAGCAGCGGCTCCGCCATCCACTGGAGCGGGTGCTCGGGGCGGACCGCCTTCACGCGCACGGCGGCATCGCGGGTGGGCTTCATGCGCCAAGGAAGGAACGCCGGTCTTCGCTGATCAACGCTTATTCATGTGGCGAGCGCGCGGCTGCGCAGTGCAAGGCCAAGCCGAACTTGAGGGTTGCGGCGCCGGCGTTGGCTGGTGAACTGGCGAGCGGCCACTAACCCCGTTTTCCCCTATGCGTGCTTTGTGCTTCCTGATCTTGGCGTTGGGTGCCGCGTCGGCGCTCGGTGCGGCGGAGAAATACACGATCGCGGTCGTGCCCATGGGGACGACGCACCAGTATTGGAAATTGATCCATGCCGGTGCGAAGAAGGCGCAGGCGGAGTTGCAGGCGCAGGGACTCGAGGTGGAGTTGATCTGGAAGGGTCCGCTGCGGGAGGACGACCGCGACCAGCAGGTGCAGGTGGTGGAGAATTTCATGGCGCGCCGGGTGAGCGGAATCGTCCTCGCGCCGCTCGACATGCGGGCGCTCGTGGCGCCCGTGGAACAGGCCGTGGCCGCCGGGATCCCGGTGGTGATTGTCGACGCGCCGCTCAGCTCAAAGGCTCCGGTCAGCACGATCGCCACGAACAATTATCTCAGCGGACGTCTCGCGGCGCAGCGATTGTCGGAGGTGATGGGCGGACAGGGGAACGCGATCCTCCTGCGCGTCCAGGTCGGCTCGGGCAGCTGCGAGGCGCGCGAGCAGGGCTTCCTCGACGAGCTCGCCGAGAATCACCCCGGCATCAAGGTCATCTCGTCCAACCAGCACGGCGGCGCGACGCGCAACACCGCGCTCGCCGCGTCACAGAATCTCCTGATGCGCTACGGGCGCGAGGTGAACGGCATCTTCGCCCCTAATGAATCCACCGCCGCCGGCATGCTCCTCGCCCTCGACAACGTGGGCCTCGGCAAGGGCAAGGTGAAGCTCATCGGCTATGCCAACAGCGAGGTCTTCGCCGACGCCCTGCGCTCCGGCGATCTCCAAGGCCTCGTACTCCAGGACCCGGTCAAGATGGGTTACCTCGGCGTGAAGTCCGTCGTCCAACACCTCCGCGGCGAAAAGGTCCCCGCGCAGGTCGACACCGCCATCGTGATGGCCACTCCGGAAAACGTGGATCATCCCGAGGTTCAGTCGCTGATCGGCGGGGGGAGCTAAGCAGGCTCACGCGGAGACGCAGAGTGCGCGGAGCCCCTGACTTAAGTCCTATACTCCGCGCCTCCGCGAGAGACCGTTACTTCCCCGGAAATCCCTTGGGATGCGCCGCGTGCCACTTCCACGCGGTTTCCACGATGGGCTCGATCGACGGGAACTTGATCTTCCAGCCCAGCTCCGTCTGGGCCTTGGCGGAATCGGCGTAGAGAGCCGGGGGGTCGCCGGCGCGTCGGGGGGCGGTGACGTAGGGGACTTTCTGGCCGGTTACCTTTTCGACGGCGCGGATGACCTCGAGGACGGACGTCGGCGTGCCGGTGCCGAGGTTGTAGAAAAGCGCCGTGCCGGGAGTCGCCAGTTTGTCGAAGACGGCAATGTGGGCGCGGCTGAGGTCGTCCACGTGCACGTAGTCGCGCAGGCATGTGCCGTCGGGTGTGGGGTAGTCGGTGCCAAAGACCTGCAGGGGCGGCCGCGCGCCGGTGGCGGCGTCGAGCGCGAGCGGGATCAGGTGCGTCTCGGGATCGTGGTGTTCGCCGATCGTGCCGTCCTCGGCGGCGCCGGCGGCGTTGAAATACCGGAACGCGGCGAAGCTCAGGCCGTACGCCTTGGCCATGGCCTTGAGGGCGTTTTCCACGTCGAGCTTGGTCTGGCCGTACGGGTTGATGGGCGCCTGCGGCATGGTCTCGACGAGCGGCATCTTGTCCGGGATGCCGTAGGTCGCGCAGGTCGAGGAAAAGACGAATTTCTTCACGCCCGAGCCCAGCATGCAGCGCAGGAGGTGCAGCGTGGCGGCGACGTTGTTGAAGTAGTACTTGAGCGGGTCGGTCACGCTCTCGCCCACGTAGGCGTAGGCGGCGAAGTGCATGACGACCTCGATCTTCTCCTTGCGGAGGATCTTTCCCATTTCCTTCTCGTTGCCGAGGTTGACCGGGTAGAAGGGCACGTCGGGCGCCACGGCGGCCCGGTGGCCAAAGACGAGGTTGTCCACCACGACCGGATTGTGGCCGGCGGCGGCGAGTTGGCGGACGCAATGGCTGCCGATGTAACCGGCGCCTCCGACGACAAGGACGTTCATGGTGCCAGCGTTGTATTGCTTTCGGCCCGATGATGGCTAGCGATTTCCCCTTCAATTTGCGATGAAGCCCTCCCGTATCGTCATCACTGGTGTCGGTCTGACCGCGCCCAACGGCAGTTCCCTGGCGGAATTCCGCGCCAACCTCCTCAAGGGGCAGGCCGGCATCGAGCGCATCGAGATCAGGTACATGGGCCAGCAGCTCGCCGGGGTCTGCCATTACGACCCCCTGAAGTACCAGAAAAAAAAGGAGGTCCGCGTCGGGACGCGGGCCGGCAGCATCAGCATCTATTGCGCCCGCGAGGCGCTCGCCGATAGCGGGGTCAACCTCGAGACGCTGCCCAAGGACCGGGTTGGCATCTACATCGGCTGCACCGAGCACGGCAACGTCGAGACCGAGAACGAGATCTACAACATCTCGAAGTTCAATTACGACACCAAGTACTGGTCCCACTACCACAACCCCCGCACCGTCGCCAACAACCCGGCGGGCGAGACTTCACTCAACCTCGGGACCACCGGCCCAGCGTACACGATCGGCGCCGCCTGCGCCGCGGGCAACATGGGCCTCATCCACGCCACGCAGATGCTGCGACTCGGCGAGGTGGATTTCGCGATCTGCGGCGGCGTGAGCGAGAGCATCCACACCTTCGGCATCTTCGCCGGTTTCAAGAGCCAGAACGCACTCGCAACGCACGAGGATCCGCACAAGGCCAGCCGGCCGTTCGACAAAGCCCGCAACGGCATCGTCATTTCGGAGGGCGGGGCGCTTTATACGCTCGAGCGCTTCGAGGACGCCCAGGCGCGCGGCGCGAAGATCTACGCCGAGATCGCCGGCTATCACGTCAACAGCGACGCCAGCGACTACGTGCTGCCCAACCCCACGCGCCAGGCTGAGTGCATCCGCGCCGCGCTGAAGCGCTCGGGCCTGCAGCCGTCCGATATCCACATCGTCAACACCCACGCCACCGCCACCCCGATGGGCGACATCCAGGAGTGCGAGGCGATCCGCGCGGTGTTCGGCGAGGGCTGCCCCGACACGCACATCAACAACACCAAGAGCTACATCGGTCACGCCATGGGCGCCGCCGGCGCCCTCGAACTGGCGGGCAACCTGCCGTCGTTCGACGACCTCACGGTGCACCCGACCATCAACGTCGACGACCTCGATCCGCTATGCGCGATCCCCGGCCTCGTTTTGAACCAACCCCGGAAAGTCTCAAAGGTGGACACGATCCTGAATAACTCGTTCGGCATGTTGGGGATAAATTCCACGTTGATTGTTAAGAGGTTTATCCCCTAATTCTCGGAACTGAACGACCTATGACCAAAGACGAATGCAAAAAGCTGGTGCTGGATATCATCGCGGACATCGCTCCCGATGAGGATTTGAGCAACGTCAAGCCCGACGTCCGCCTGCGCGACCAGCTGCAGCTCGATTCCATGGACTTCCTCGATATCGTCATGGAGCTGCGCAAGCGCCACGGCATCGAGGTCCCCGAGGCCGACTACATGCAGCTCGCGTCGCTTGACAGCAGCGCCGAGTACCTGACGCCGAAGTTCCAGGCCCTCGCGGCGAAGAAGTGACGGCGTCGCCACGTGGCGGTCTCCGCATTCCGTCAAGCGCCAACGGCGCGCAGCGATAACAGCCTAGGGCATCGCCCTAGGAATAGATTGTGGAAAATCCCGAGGGCCATAGGCCCGATCCATGGGACGGGCTTTCAGCCCTCATCACGATTTGGCAAATACCTAGGGCGTTGCCCTAGGCTATTATCGAGCGGACCTTCGGTCCTGATTGCCCTCAAGAAATCCTGCTGACGTACTACCTTTACAGGTTCATTGTTTCGATTCCTCGCATGAACACCCGCACCCACTACGACGTCGCGATCATCGGCGCCGGCATGTCGGGGCTAGCCGCCGGCATCCGGCTCGCGCACTTCGGGAAGAAGGTCTGCATCTTCGAGCGGCACAACGCCGTCGGCGGGCTCAACAGCTTCTACAGTCTCGACGGCCGCAAATACGATGTCGGGCTGCACGCGATGACAAATTTCGTGAAACCCGGCGTGAAGGGCACGCCGCTCACGAAGCTGCTGCGCCAGCTCCGCATCGACCGCGACGAGTTCGCCCTGTGCGAACAGAAGCAGAGCCGCGTCGCGTTCGGCCCGCGCGGCGAAACCAGCCTGCGGTTCACGAATGACTTCGCGGTGTTCGAATCCGAGGTCGCGGCGATGTTCCCGGCACAGATCGACGGCTTCCGTCGGCTCGTCGAATTGGTGAAAGCCTACGACGACGTCTCGCTCGACGCCAAGCCCGTGTCGGCGCGCGAGGTCGTAAGGCATCACATCCACCACCGGCTCCTTGAGGACATGCTGTTCTGCCCGGTCATGTACTACGGCAGCGCGCAGGAGCGGGACATGGAGTTCGGGCAGTTCGTGATCATGTTCAAGGCGTTGTTTCTCGAGGGCTTCGCCCGGCCGTTCGAGGGCGTGCGCGTGATCCTGCGCGTGCTGCAGGAGAAATACCGCCAGGCCGGGGGCGAGCGGCGCATGAAATGCGGCGTGCAGCGCATCGTCGCGGAGGGCCGCAAGGCCACCGTGGTGGTGCTCGACGACGGCAGCGAAATCGTGGCCGATCACGTCATCTCGTCCATCGGCGCCCCCGAGACCGAACGCCTGATGAGCGACCAGCTCGACCCCGTGGGCAAGCCGTCGGACGTCTGCACCACGCCAGTCGGTCGCCTCAGCTTTGTCGAGACCATCACCGTCCTCGACTGCCAGCCGGCGGCGTTGGGGTGGGGGAACGATACGATCGTGTTCTTCAACGACTCCGAGGAGTTTCACTACGAGCAGCCCGGCGGCCAAGTGGACGTCCGCAGCGGGGTGATCTGTTTCCCGAACAATTTCGACTACGGTTCCGACCGTGCCCTCGCCGAGGGCTGGTTCCGTTGCACGTGCCTCGCGAGCTATGCCGCGTGGGCCAACCTGGAGGAGGAGGATTACCGTGCGGACAAGGCGCGCTGGTTCGCTGCCGTGCAGCAGAGCGCCCGGCGCTTTCTGCCGTCGTTGCCGTCAGGCGACGTGCTCGCGCAGGCGACGGTGGCGACCGACATGTTCACGCCGCGCACGATCACCAAGTTCACCGGTCACTTCGGCGGCGCCATCTACGGCTCGCCGCAGAAACACCGCCAGGGACGGACCGCGCTTGAGAACGTCTACCTTTGCGGCACGGACCAGGGCTTCCTCGGCATCGTCGGCGCCATGCTTAGTGGCATTTCGATGGCCAATTTCCATATCCTTAAGGGTGGGTAAATAATCCCCCTTGCGCCACGCCGCCGCCCGGTTTCACTCGCCGCTCCCATGGGTTACGACTGGTTAAAAGGCGCCGCCGACGAGTATGACGTGATCGTCATCGGCAGCGGCCTGGGCGGCCTCACCGGCGCCAATTACCTCGCGAAGGCGGGGCACAAGGTGCTGCTGCTGGAGCACCATTACCAGTTCGGCGGCCTGGCCACCTGGTTTACCCGCAAGGGCGGACACATCTTCGACATTTCCCTCCATGGTTTCCCCAGCGGCATGATCAAAAGCTGCCGCAAGTACTGGACCAAGGAGATCGCCGACTCGATCGTGCAGCTGAAGGACATCCGCTTCGTCAACCCGCAGATGGATGTCTGGACCACGTTCACGCGCGAGGATTACACCCGTGTGCTTGTCGAGCAATTCAAGCTGGATCGGGCCGTCGTGGAGAAGTTCTACGACCACCTGCGGTCGATGAACTTCTACGACAACAATGCCGAGACCACGGGCCAGATGTTCGAGCGCTTCTTCCCGGGCCGGCCGGACGTGCACCGCCTGCTGATGGAGCCAATCACCTATGCCAACGGCTCCACGCCCGAGGATCCGGCCATCACGTACGGCATCGTCTTTTCCAATTTCATGGGTGCCGGCGTGTACACTTTCCGCGGCGGTTCGGACCTTCTGATCGAGAAGATGATCGCCGAGCTGAAGAAGAACGGCGTCGAGGTGCGTAAGAAGGTGCTGGTCGAAACGGTCCTCGTCGAGGAGCGCGGCGGCCGCAAGGTCGCCTGCGGCATCGTCGCCAAGGGCGGCCGCGTGATCCGCGCCAAGGCGATCCTGTCGAACGCCAACATTAAGAACACGATCTTCCGCCTCGCCGGCGCCGAGAGTTTCCCGGCCGACTACCTCCGCGACGCCGAGGCTGTGCGCATCAACACAAGCTCATGCCAGGTGTACTTCGGCATCCGCAAGGGCGACAAGATACCGCACATCGGCGATCTGGTGTTCACGTCGTCGGCTCCGCACTACAGCAGCGCTGAGCTGGTGGACTTCCACACGACGAGCCGCACGTTTTCGGTGTATTACCCCGAAACGCGCCCGGGCTCGGATCGCTACACGGTGGTCGTTTCGCTCAATGGCAAATATCCGGATTGGAGGAATCTGTCCGACGAGGAATACGCGAAGCACAAGCAGCGCCTGATCGAGGAGTCGCTGGTCGCGCTGGAAAAGTTCATCCCCGACGTGCGTGCGAAGATCGACTGGATGGAAGCCGCGACGCCGCGGACCATCGAGTACTACACGACGCACCTCAACGGCACGTCCTTCGGCACCAAGTTCGAGGGCCTCAAGGTTTCAATGGACCTCCCCGAAAAGCTCCCCGGCCTCTACCACGCCGGCAGCGTCGGCATCATCATGTCCGGCTGGCTCGGCACCATCAACTACGGCGTCATCACCGCCAACAAGATCGACAAGGCGTTGTTTGAGGCGAAGAAATCCACCGTTGCTCCGGCAAATTGAAGCACCGATAAACACAGATAGGGTTTGGACAGGAGGCGAATAAATCTGTGTGAATCCGTGTTCATCTGTGGTTTAAAAATACCGATCCTATGCCCTCAGTCACAGATCTCATTCCGCATCGGCCGCCGTTTTTGTTTGTCGATGATGTGGTCAGCGAAAGCGCCGACGGGTTGGTGGCGCGGCGGACCTGGCGGGCCGATGAGGATTTCTACCGCGGCCATTACCCGGGCGCGCCGATCACGCCGGGTGTGCTGTTGTGTGAGTCGGTATTCCAGACGGGTGCAGTGTTCCTAGCCAAGCAGGCCCTGGCCGCTGGCGCCAAACCGGGCGCGGGCGTGCCGCTGCTCGCGAAGATCAGCGACGTACGCTTCCGCAACCCCGTCTACCCGGGCGATGAAACCCTCATCGAAGTGAAGAAGAAGGAAGCCATGGGCGGCTTCACGATGATGAGCGGCAACGTCAAAAAAGCCGACGGCACCCGCGTCCTCACCGTGGAATTTTCGGTCGCCTGGAAGGCCCCGCAAGGTCAGCCCCTCAATCCCTATGCCTGATTTTCTCCAACTCACAGGCAAGACCGTCGTGGTCTTTGGCGTCGCGAACCGGAAGAGCGTGGCGTGGTTCATCGCCAAGGAACTGGAGGAGCAGGGCGCCAAGGTCGTTTACAGCGTACGGTCCGAGGCGAGGAAGAAGTCGCTCGAGGCGTTGCTGATGAACCGCCCGGTCTTTGTCTGCGATGTCGAGCACGAGGGCGCGGCCGACCGCCTGGCGCAGGAGATCAAGGCAGCCGGCCACACTGCGGTCCACGGCCTCGTCCACTCGATCGCATTCGCGAACTACAGCGAGGGGTTCAAACCGTTCCATGAGACCAAGCGGGCCGACTATCTGCAGGCGACGGCGGTATCGTCGTTTTCGCTCGTCGAGGTGGCGCGGGCATTCAAGCCGCTGCTCGCCAAGGATGCCTCCGTGGTGACGATCGGCATCTCCTCGCTCACGGTCACACCCGACAACTACGGCTACATGGGACCCATCAAAGCCGCGCTTGAGTCCACGAGCCGCTTCCTCGCGAAATCCTTCAGCGCCGACAGCGAGGTGCGCTTCAACGTCGTCGGCGCCGGCCCGCTGAAAACCAGCGCCTCGGCGGGCATCCCGGGCTATCTCGAGAGCTACCTCTACACCGAGAAGCTCACGTTCCGGAAGCGCAACCTGTCCACGGCCGAGGTCGCCAATGCAGCGCTGTTCCTCTTGAGCCCGCGCAGCAGCGGCCTGAACGGCACGACGCTCGTCGTGGATGCCGGTCTGGGCAGCAATTTCTTCGACAAGGACGTCGTGCGCTTGGCCATGCGCCCGGAGCAGGGGAAGGCGTGACGATCGTCGCGACATGAAGTTTGCCCACACCTGCATCGAATCGTTGGCGGTCGCGCTGCCGGACGAGGTCCTGACCTCGGTCGAGATCGAGACGCGCCTGCGTCCGCTGTATGAGCGGCTGCGCCTCCCGGAGGGGCGCCTGGAACTCATGACGGGTATCCGCGAGCGGCGCGTCTGGCCGGTCGGCACCCGGCCGTCCGATGCCAGCGCGGCCGCCGGCAAGGCTGTACTTGCCAAGTCCGGCATTGAGCCGGAGCGGGTCGAGCTCTTCATCCACAGCGCGGTGAGCCGCGACATGCTGGAGCCGGCGACCGCATCGTTTGCCCACCGTAAGATCGGGCTGCCGCCGACCACGCAGATATTCGATGTTTCGAATGCGTGCCTGGGATTTCTCAATTCGCTCACGATCGCGGCAGGCATGATCGAGTCGGGTCAGATTCGCTGCGCGCTGGTCGTCGCGGGCGAGAACGGTCGACCGCTCGTCGACCAGACCCTGAAGACACTGCTCGAGCAGCCGCTCGACCGGAACGGCATCAAGCCCTACTTCGCCAATCTCACCATCGGGTCAGGGGCGGTGGGCGCGATCGTGTGCCACCGCGACCTCGTCAAGGGCCCGGCCCACCGGCTGCTCGGCGGCATCGCGCGCGCGGCCACGGTGCACAGTGAGCTTTGCCAGGGTGATACGCACGGCACGGAATCGTTGGCGATGCAGACGGACTCCGAGGCGCTGCTGGTGGCCGGCCTGGCGCTGGCGCAGGCGACCTGGCGTGAATTCGGTGCGCTGACCGGCTGGAGCGCGGCAAATGTGGATCGTTTCATCTGCCACCAGGTCGGCAGCACGCACCGGCGGAAACTCTACGAGGCGCTGGGCCTGGATCTGGCGAAGGACTTCTCGACCTTCGAGACGCTGGGCAACACCGGCTCGGTGGCGCTGCCGGCGACGCTGGCGAAGGCGATTGAGGCGGGTGCGGTCAAACCCGGAAGCCGCGTGGGGCTGCTTGGGATTGGGAGCGGATTGAACTGCCTCATGCTGGCACTGGAATGGTGATCTGACGATGCACCCCGTGGATATTCCGCGTTGGCTCAAGCCATTGTATCCCTTCGAGCCGAAGTCGTTCACCACGCCGCGCGGGGCGCGGATGAGCTATCTGGATGAAGGGCAGGGGAGCGAGGCGGTGCTCATGTTGCACGGCAATCCGACGTGGTCATTTTACTATCGCGAGCTGGTGCAGGCGTTGGCGCCGCGGCTGCGTTGCGTCGTGCCGGATCACATCGGCATGGGCCTTTCGGACAAGCCGCAGGATTATCCCTATACGTTGGCCACCCGGATCGACGATGTTGCGGCGCTGGTGCGATCGCTGGGACTGACCAAGGTGCACCTCGTCGTGCACGACTGGGGCGGTGCAATTGGCTTCGGTTTTGCGGCGCGGCATCCCGCGTTGATCGGGAAGCTGGTGATTCTGAATACCGCGGCTTTCCCGTCGCCACACATCCCGCGCCGAATTGCGCTGTGCCAGACCCGTGGATTGGGCACGGCCATCGTCCGTGGCGCGAATGGCTTTGCCGGTCCGGCGGTGTGGATGGCCATGAACCGCCGCAAGCTCAGTCCGGAGGAGAAGGGCGGTTTCCTGCTGCCTTACGACTCGTGGGCGAACCGGGTGGCGGTGGATGCATTCGTGAAGGACATTCCGATGGATGCCGGCCATCCGACCTGGGCGACGCTGCAGGCTGTGGCGAATGGCCTGGCGCAGTTTCAGTCGCACCCGGCGCTGATCGTCTGGGGCGGGAAGGATTTTTGCTTCAACGATTTCTTCTACCGTGAGTGGACGCAGCGTTTGCCGCAGGCAGAGACGATGTATCTGGCGGACGCGGGGCATTACGTGCTGGCGGATGCCAATGCGGAAGTCGTGCCGCGGATCGCGACCTATCTCACATCGTAGGCCGCGAGCTCGCTCGCGCTCGTTGGGCATGTGCGAGCCGATCCAGCGCCCGCAAGCGGGCTGCCTACTGTGGCATAATTTCTTACCCGCGACCGTACAGCTCGGCCAAATCCCGCAGATACTGCGCGCTGTCGCGATGGAGCGACGCGAGTTGGGCGGGGGCATACCGCCATTGCCAGTTGCCGACGGGCTGGCCGGGCGTGTTGAAGCGGGCCTCGTGGCCGAGGCTCATGAGATCCTGCAGGGGAAATACGGCGAGATTGCTGACGGCGGCGTAGCCGGTGCGGACGAAGTCCCAGGCGATCTCCTCGCCGCCGATGCGGAAATAACGGCGCACGTGGTCGCGAGTCTTTTCGCTGGTGGCGGCGTACCAGCCGCGGGTCGTGTCGTTGTCGTGGGTGCCGGGATACACGACGCTGTTGGCGCGCAGGTTGTGCGGAAGGTAGGTGTTGTCGCTGCCGCCGCCGAAGGCGAACTGCAGGATGGCCATGCCGGGGAGGCCGGTGGCATTGCGCAGGGTGTGGACCGACGGCAGGAGTTCACCCAGATCCTCGGCGATCAGGCGACAGGTGGGCAGGGCGCGTTGGACGGCGGTGAAGAAATCGAGGCCCGGGCCGTTTTCCCAGCGGCCGGTCTTGGCGGTGGCCGCGTCGGCCGGGATGGACCAATAGGTGTCGAAACCACGGAAGTGGTCGATGCGGACCACGTCGCAGAGGGCGAAATTGGCCCGCAGGCGGTCAAGCCACCAGGCGTAGCCGTCGGCGGCATGGCGGTCCCAGGCGTAGAGCGGGTTGCCCCAGAGCTGGCCGTCGGCGGAGAAATAGTCGGGCGGGACGCCGGCGACGGCGAGCGGTTGACCGGTCTTCTGATCGATCTGGAACAACTCCGGGTGCGCCCAGACGTCGGCGCTGTCGCGGGCCACGAAGATCGGGGCGTCGCCGATGATCTCGACGCCGGCAGCCTTGGCTTTGGCGCGGACCTGTCGCCATTGGCCGAAGAAGAGATACTGGAAGAAGGCGTGCGCCTCGGCGCGGGCGGCGACCGGCTTGGCGAGCGGGGACTTGCGAGCGGCGACGTGAAAACGGACTTCAGCTGGCCATTCCCACCAAGGCTTGCCGCCGAAGTGATCTTTGAGGGCGAGAAACAGGGTAAAGGGTTCCAGCCAGGAGCGCTCGGCTTTGCAGAAAGCCGAAAAATCACCGTAGGGCAGCTTGGCGGCGGGCGAACGCTTGAAGTTCTCGAACGCGCGGAAAAGCACCGGCCACTTGGTCACATAGAGCCAACCGTAGTCGATTCCGTTGGCCGGCAGGGTGCGGAGCGGATTGAGATCGGCGTCGGTCAGCAGGCCGGCGCGCTGGAGGGCGACGAGATCGATGAGGTACGGATTTCCGGCGAAGGCGGAGAAACACTGGTAGGGTGAATCGCCGTAGCCGGTGGGACCAAGCGGGCAGACCTGCCAGTACTTGATGCCGGCGTCTTTCAAGAATCCCAACAGGGCATCTACCGATCCATCGAGAACACCGATGCCTTGCTGATTGGGAAAACAGGTAGGGTGCAGCAGGACCCCGGCTGCACGGCTGTCCAACCAGTTCCACAGCGGCGAGGGATTCGTGGTTCGGGAGGTCATTTTCGCTTCGAACCTATATTATACATAATGCTTATTGTGCGTACAGACACGCAATCAACGTGCTGGGCCCCAATGCCTTGTAAACGGGTAATAAATGAATAACGGCCGCCCGATCGCGTCCCGGGCTGGAACGTAACCCCAATAGCGCCCGTCCTGGCTGTTGGCGGAATTGTCACCAAGCGCGAGGTAGCTTTCAGGCGGGACCTTCATCACGTGACCTTCGGTCAGGGCGTGCTCATTGCGGTAGCCGACGTAGTTGCCGGTGCGTTTGCCGTTCTGCGTGAACGCATCGGCGCCGGTGATCGGGCGGCCGTTGCGGTAAAGCGCGTAGTCCTTGATCTCGATCTCATCGCCCGGGACGCCAACGAGACGCTTGATGTAATACTGGTCCTGGCCGATGCCCGGGATGTTGGCGGTGCGGAAGACGAACCCCTGCCCGACCGTCGGTTTGACGAAATGGTAGCTCATCCGGTCCACGAACAGCTGATCGCCGGTCAGGATGTCGAAGGCCAGGACGCGGTCGCCCGCCTTGACCTGCTTGCCCGTTGTCAGGAACCGCACCCGGCCGGTGCCGTCGCGCAGGACCTTGGCCTGTTTGCTCAGCAGGTGCGCAAGGTCCACGCCGGCGGGTTCGTGATTGCTGCGGGCCTCAGGAAAAAACGCGTCGCGGATGGCCCACTCGAAATCGAAATCCGCCGGCACGCGCACCGCGACGGGTTCCTTGCCGACCAGCAGCGTGTATTCCTTCTGGGTGCTCGGAAAAACGAACCAGCTTCGGCCCGGGACGTTGCGGTACGGGATGATGACCCGATCATTGTTGCCGATAAGCGGAATCAGTACCTCGCCATCGGCTTTGGCATCCACGCGCCGCGGCCGGGCGCCGAAAGCCAGCAAACGCGCACCTTGGTGCAGGTAGCCGGGTTCGTCGGCCTTCGCGCGGAAGACCTCCGGCGTCATTCCGTTGTAGGTCGGCCACATCGAGTTGGTCGGAATCTTGAACGGCTGGATGAAATACGTGCGGAAACCGAGGATCACGATCGCGGCGACCAAAAAGAACTCGACGTTCTCGACCAGCGAACTCTTCGGGTAATGCGTGCCACCCGTGCGGCGCAGGACGTCCTCGAGCGACTCGATGGCCAGCTTGAGCTTCATCGTGTCCGCCTTGTCCTTGAGCAGGCGCTGGAGCCCGGCTGCCTGGCTCTGCAGCTCGCCCAGCTGGGCGGCGGTCAGGAGATCGCGGCGGTAGGAATAGACCTTTTCAGCGAGTTCCAGCCAGTGGGCGGCGTTCTCGCGCATCTTGCGCGCCGGGGAGGCAAAGATTCCGAACACGGGTGTGGTCCTTTTGCTGGGGTCAATTCGTCTTCAATACCTTGATGAAGGCATCCGATGGGATGGAAACGCGACCGAATTGTTTCATCTTCTTTTTGCCCTCCTTCTGCTTGTCGAGGAGCTTGCGCTTGCGGCTGATGTCGCCGCCGTAGCACTTCGCGGTGACGTCTTTCCGCATCTCGCGGACATTGTCGCGGGCGATGATCTTGCCGCCGATGGCGGCCTGGATGGCGACCTTGAACATCTGCGGCGGGATGATCTCGGCGAGCTTCTCGCAGAGATCGCGGCCCTTACCCTCGGCCTTCTCGCGGTGCACGATGCTGGCGAAGGCGTCGACCGGGTCGCTGTTGATGAGGATCTCCATCTTCACGAGGTCCGAGGCGCGGTAATCGCCCAGTTCGTAGTCCATGGAGCCGTAGCCGTGGGTGATGCTCTTCAGGCGGTCGTTGAAATCCACGAGGATCTCGTTGAGCGGCAGAATGCACGTCAGCATGACGCGATTGGCGTCGAGCGTGTCGGTATGGTCGAGCGAGCCGCGCTTCTCCATGACGAGCGCCATCATGTCGCCCATGGAGTCGTTCGGAATGTGGATGGACGCCTTGATGGTCGGCTCGAGGAATTCCTCGATCGTGCCGGGGTCCGGCAGGTTGACCGGGTTGTCCACCTCAATCACCTCGCCGCCGTGCTTCTTGAGGCGGTAGACGACGCTCGGATACGTGGAGATGATGTCCACGTCGTGCTCGCGCCGGATGCGCTCCTGGATGATCTCCATGTGCAGGAGACCGAGGAAGCCGCAGCGGAAACCGAAGCCGAGCGCGACGGAACTCTCCGAGGAATAGACAAACGCGGAATCGTTGAGGCGCAGGCGGCCCATCGCGGCCTTGAGCTTTTCGTAGTCGGAGGTCTCGACCGGATACAGGCCGCAAAAGACCATCGGACGCACTTCCTTGTAGCCCGGGAGCATCTCGGCAGCCGGCTTGGCCGAGAGCGTGATCGTGTCGCCGGTCTTGATCTCGGCGGGGTCCTTGATGTTGGAGACAATGTAGCCCACGTCGCCGGCGCCGAGGGTGCCGGATTTGGTCATCTTGGGCATGAACACGCCGACTTCCTTCACCTCGGACTTCACCCCGTTGCTCATCAGGAGCATGAAATCGCCGGCCTTGATGGCACCGGAGAAAACGCGGACATACGAAATCACGCCGCGGTACGAATCGTAGAGGGAGTCGAACACCAGGGCGCGGGTCTGCGGATACTCGGACCAGCGTGGTGGCGGCACGCGCTTCACGACGGCCTCGAGGATGTCCTCGATGCCGATGCCAGCCTTGCCGCTGGCGAGGATCGCTTCCTCGGCTGGGATCGTGAGGATGTCCTCCAGCTGCTTGAGGCAGAGTTCGAGGTTCGCGCTGGGCAGGTCGATCTTGTTGATGACCGGGATGACCTTGAGCTTCTGGCCGAAGGCGAGGTGCGCGTTGGCGACGGTCTGGGCCTCGACGCCCTGGGCGGCGTCGATCAGGAGCACGGCGCCCTCGCAGGCGGCGAGACTGCGCGAGACCTCGTAGGAGAAGTCCACGTGCCCGGGCGTGTCCATCAGGTTGAGTTTGTAGCGATGACCGTCCTTGGCCTTGTAGGTCATCGTCACCGGGTGCGACTTGATGGTGATGCCGCGCTCCTTCTCGAGGTCCATCGCATCGAGATGCTGGGCGGTCATGACCCGCTGCTCGACGGTGTTGGTGTACTCGAGCAGGCGATCCGACAGCGTGGTTTTGCCGTGGTCGACGTGCGCGATGATGCAGAAATTGCGGGTGGAGCGTGCGGCCATGATTACCCGGCGAGGTCCGCGAATTCCGCGTAGCTCTTCACGATCCAATTCTTGTCCGTGCGCTTGGCCAGCCCGGCGAGCACCCCGCCCGGCCCGAGTTCCCAGAACTCCGTGGCCCCGGCGGCGACGGCGCTCCGCATGCAGTCCTCCCAAAGGACCGACGAGACAACCTGCTTGACGAGCGCGGTCTTGATGTCGGCGGGCGTGCTGACACTCCGGCCCGTGGTGTTGGTGAAAATGGTGAACCGCGGCGCGGCGAACGTGACTGTGTCGAGGTAGGCCGCAAAGGCGGCCCGGGCCGGCTCCATGAGGCGGCTGTGGTAGGCGCCGGCGACATTGAGCGGGATGACCTTCTTGATACCGCGGTCCTTGGCGGCTGCGACAGCAGCGGCGACCTTGGTTTTTTCGCCCGAGATGATGATCTGGCCGGGTGCGTTGAAGTTCGCGGCCTCGATGTCGAATTCCTGGCAAAGCTTGTAGACCGTGTCGCGTTCCTCGCCGATGACCGCGGCCATGCCGCCGCTGGTCTGTTCGCAGGCCTGTTGCATCAGCCGGCCGCGTTCGGCGACGACCTTGAGGCCGGTGGCGAAGTCAAAGACGCCCGCCGCGGTGCAGGCGGTGATCTCGCCGAGGCTGAGGCCCAGGGCGTAGCTCACGGGGGGCAGCTTTCCCTGTTCCTTCAGGGCAGCAACCAGCGCCGAGCCATGGACATACAGTGCCGGCTGGCAGATCTTGGTTTGCGTTAGCTCGGCATCCGGACCCTCGAAACAAAGCTTGGCGAGGTCCCAACCGAGCACGCGGTTGGCCTCGTCGAAAACGGCGCGCGCCGCCGGCGATTGATCATAGAGCGAGCGCCCCATGCCGACCTTTTGGGCACCCTGACCTGAGAAAATTAAAGCCAATGCCATGGTGTAAACGGACAAGAGAATCGGCCCATGGCGCAAAACCAAGCCCTAAAAGCGCTTCAGCTGGGGGTAGTACTTGCTGTCCTGCGACGGTTTGGAGAGGTCGATTGGCGGCGGCGGCCGGATTTCACGAGCCGGCTCGGGAGGCGTCATCGCCGGCGTCACGTTGCCGATTGTGGGCAGTGCCGGAGTCGGCGACACCGCTGGAGCCAGACTGGAGGGAGCCTGTAGCGCCCGTAGGAACGGGTTTTCCGCCTTCGACCGATCGGTTGGACTCGCAGCCTGGTCGGTCCGGCGGTCGCCGCCGCCGAAGGTCACCGTCAGCGGCTGATCCGGCCCACCTTTCAAACCCGCGGTCTCGGCTCCAACCCCCAAGGTAGTGGAATCCTTCGGCAACAGGAGCGCGTGGTCGCGCTGGCTGATCCAGTCCGCCATGAAGGGTGTCAGCGGATTTCCCGCCGCCAATGCGGCCGCACGCTCGCGGGTGGCGAGCGCCGGCTCCCGCTCGGTGCCCTGGCTGCCGCTTGGATTGCGCCCTGGACCGGTGGATTCGGTGTCGTTTGCCTGCGATCCATCTCGCGCATTCGTCCCCCTGCGACCGCTGCCGGTCTGCCGGGCTTCGCCTTTCATCATGGCATCGACGAGCCAGTTGCCGGTGTCGCCGTTTTGGGCGTTCTCGACGTTGGTCCCGGACCGCTGGGCCGGTGGCCGGGGTGCCGGCAAGTCGGCGGCGGGACTGGGAGAGGCGACGCTGGGCAGGCGCAGCTCAGCGCGTTCCGACTCCTTGCGCACAGCGGGCAGGATTTTGAGGTCCTGCTTGGCCTTCTCCAGCCCGGTCGGTTCCTGCGCCCCGGCGAGGACCGGGACCAGCAGAACCAGGCAAAGCGGTCGGCACCCGAACACAGGATTAGCAAACCCAAACTGGGTCAGGATTTGAAGAAAATGCCCTTCAGGTTCATCTCGAGCGCCTGCGGGTTCGGCGAGAAACGAAGGCCGTCGGCCTTGCTGATCTTGCCGGCCTTGATGAGACGGTAGAGGTCCTTGTTGAAGGAGAAGCTGCTGGAGTCGCCCGAGCCCTCGAGGATGCCCTGGAGCTTGTCGAACTGGCCCTCGAGGATGAGGTTTTTCACCACGGCGTCGGCATTCAGGATCTCGTTGCTCGGCACGCGACCGCCGCCCTCGATGGCGGGGATCAGTTTCTGGCAGATGAAACCGCGGATGGAGCCGGAGATCTGCCGGCGCGCCTGCACCTGCTGTTCTGGCGGGAAGAATTCGAAGAGGCGCGTCATCGCCTGCGCCACCGTGGCGGCGTGCATCGTCGAGAACACCAAGTGACCGGTTTCAGCCGCGGAGATGGCGGTTTCGAACGTCTCCTTGTCGCGCATTTCACCGATCAGGATGATGTCGGGGTTTTGGCGCAGCACCGACTTGATCGCCATATCGAAATTCGGCACATCGAGACCGATCTCGCGCTGCTGGAAGAGCGACTTGTCGTCCTGGAAGGTGTATTCGATCGGGTCCTCGATCGTGACAATGTGCTTGTCCATGGTCTGGTTGATCCAGTTCAGCATGGCGGCCATCGTGGAGCTTTTGCCGGAGCCGGTGGCGCCGCAGATGAGGAGAATGCCATCCTTGGCCTTCGCGAGGTTCAGCAGCGGGTCGGCCTGGATGCCGAGCTGCTCGAAAGTCGGCACCGAGCTCTTGATGTGGCGCATGACGATGCTGACCAGGCCTCGTTGGTGGAAACCATTGACGCGGAAGCGCCCGACGCCGTCGGCGGCGTAGGCATAGTCCACCTGGCCCTCGTCCTCCCATTTCTGCAGGAACACCTTCGGGCAATGCTCCTCGATGAACGCCTGCGCCTCGGGGCTCGTGATCGGGTCCATGTCCACGGGTTTCAACCGCCCGGACAGGCGCACGTAGCCGGGCTTGTTGGCTTTGATGACGATGTCGCTCGCGCCGCTTTCGACGGCCAGCTTGAGCAGATCATTGATGATTTCGGTGTGTGGAGTCATGGGTGGGCGCGGGTAAAAAAGCGTTGCGCAATCCGTAAATCGCCGTGGTCTGTTCAGCAAGGTTACTTTGCCTGACCGTCCTCTCCAACCATGAAACTCCGCAAGCTTACCGGCACCATCACGGCCCTCGTCACGCCGTTCCGACGCCAGGAGGTCGCCTATGACGACCTTCGCCGACTCATCGAGTTTCAGATCAAAGGCGGCATCGACGGCGTCGTTCCGGTCGGCACGACGGGCGAATCCCCCACCCTTTCCCACGAGGAGCACATGGAGGTGGTCCGCGCGACCATCGCCGCCGTGCGCGGTCGCGTCCCGGTGATCGCCGGGACTGGCTCCAACTCCACCCGCGAAGCCGTCGGTCTCACGCAGCTGGCCCACGCCGCCGGCGCCGATGCGATGCTCGTCGTCGCGCCCTACTACAACAAGCCCAGCCAGGAAGGGTTGTACCAGCATTTCTGCGCCATCGCCGACGCCACCGACCGTCCGATCGTGCTCTACTCGATCCCCGGCCGCTGCGGCATCGAGATCGGTGTCGGCACCGTCGAGCGCCTCCGCGCCCGTTTCGCCCACGTCAGCCACCTCAAGGAGGCCGGCGGCAGCGTCGATCGCGTGGACCAGCTGAAGCAGGCCCTCGGCCAGGACCTCACGGTCCTGAGCGGCGACGACTCCCTCACTCTGCCCTTCATGGCCGTCGGGGCCGAGGGCGTGATCAGCGTCGCGTCGAACCTCCTCGTCCGCGAAGTCGGGGCCATGGTGCGCGCGGCGCAGGCCAACGACTACGCGAAGGCCCGCAAACTGCACCGCAAGCTCTACCCGATCTCCAAGGCGATTTTCATCGAGCCGAACCCCGTGCCGATCAAGGCCGCCCTCAAGCGGGCCGGCCTCATCGGCTCCGACGAGGTGCGCGCGCCGTTGTGTGCGATGAGCGCCGCCAACCGGCAGATCGTGGAACAGACCCTCAAGGCCCTCGGCCACTGATCGCCATGAGCCTCAGCATTGTCATCGTGGGCGGTCGCGGCCGGATGGGTCAGGTCATCGCCGCCGCCGCCAAGGAAGCCGGCGTGGCCGTTGCCGCCTCGCTCGATGTCGGCGACGACATTCCGGCCGGTCTGGCCAAGGGCGACGTCATCATCGACTTCAGCTCGCACAAGGCCACCCGCGACGTGATCGCGCGTGCCGTCGCCCTGCGCAAGCCGCTCGTCATCGGCACGACCGGTCACGCGGCCGGGGAGAAGGCCCAGTTGCGCCTGCTCGCCGCCGGCATCCCGTGCGTCTGGTCGGGCAACTACTCGGTCGGCGTCAATTTGCTCTTTGCCCTGACCCAGCAGGCCGCGCGCGTCCTCGACACCAGCTACGATGCCGAGGTCGTGGAGATGCACCACCGCTTCAAAAAGGACGCCCCCAGCGGCACCGCCGCCCGTCTGCTCGAGATCATCCTCGAGGAACGCAGGCTCTCCGCCGCGGCGCTGCGCCACGGCCGTGAGGGCATCACCGGCGAGCGCACCACCCAGGAGGTCGGCATCCATTCGCTGCGCGGCGGCGACGTGGTCGGCGACCACACGGTGATGTTCGCCGCCCTCGGCGAGCGCCTCGAACTCACGCACAAGGCCAGCGACCGGAGCATCTTCGCGCGCGGCGCGATCCGCGCCGCCGATTGGGTCCGCACGCGTCCCGCGGGCGTCTACGACATGCAGGACGTGCTGGGGTTGAAGGCCTGACGCCATGATTGCTTTCATCCAGGGCACGCTCGCCGAGGCGACGCCGTTGCACGCGATCGTCGAGATCGGCGGCTTCGGCTATGAGGTGAACATACCGGTCACCACCGCCGAAAAACTGCCCGCGCCCGGGGCGAAGGTGAAACTGCACACGCATGTCATCTACCGCGAGGACGCCCAGACGCTCTACGGCTTCGCCACTGCAGCGGAGCGCGATTTTTTCTGCCTTATGATCGAGCACGTCACGGGCATCGGCCCGAAGAGCGCGCTGACGATCATGAGCAAGCTCTCGCTGGTCGTGCTCGAAAGCACGATTCGCAGCGGCGACGTTGCCTCGCTCGCGAAATGCCCCGGCATCGGCAAGAAGACGGCCGAGCGCCTGGTCGTCGAATTGAAGGGCAAGGTCGGCGGCGGCACCACTGCCGCTCCCGGCGAGAGCATCTCGGTGCCCGGTGAAGGCCACGGTGGCGATACGCGGCATCGCGATGCCGTCCTCGCCCTGACCGCCCTCGGCTACAAGGCCGCCGTCGCCGACGAAGCTGTGCGCCGGGCAGCCCTCGCTCTGGGCGCCAGCGCCTCGACCGAGGCGTTGATCAAGAAGGCGCTGAACTAGGGTTCCATCGGGATTGAATCCCCGGGCGCGTTCGGCAGGCTCACCCGCTCTGCATGGACACTCCCTCTGCCTTGTCCCCGCGCGATCTACGTTGCGACCGCCGCTCCGCTCCCTTTGGGGTCGCCTCCGGTCAGCCGGAGCTTTCCTGGCAGTTCGCCGCGCTGTCGCAACCGGAGCCTGCCGCCCGCCAGATCGCATGGCACGTGCTGGCGTCCACATCCGAAGATCGGCTGCGAGCCGGCCAGGCGGACCTGTGGGACAGCGGTCGCGTCGAGAGTGATTGCCACTTCAACGTCACCTATACCGGCCGCACGGTGCCGGCCGGCCAACGCATCTGGTGGACCGTGCGCGTCTGGGATGCGGCAAACCGTGCGAGCGAGTTTGCGCCCGCCACCTGGTGGGAAACCGCCCTCGGCGCCGACGATTGGGCGCCTGCTTCCTGGATCGCGGCCGACTACCGTGCTTGGACGAAACCCTGGCCGGCACCGCACCTGCGGCGGGAGTTTACCCTCCCCGCTGCTCCGGTTCGCGCCCGGGCTTACGTCTGCGGACTCGGCTACCACGAGCTTTACCTGAATGGCCGGCGCTGCGGCGACGCGGTCCTCGATCCCGCGCAGACCGACTATGAGGCCCACGCACTCTACGTCTCCCACGACATCACCGCCGCGCTGCGCCCGGGCCCGAACGCCGTCGGTTTGATCCTCGGCGAAGGTTGGTTTCATCAGGACCGCATTTGGAAAGGCGCCTTCGAGCCCTATGGCAACCCGGGCGCGATCGCGAAGCTTGTCATCACTTGTGTCGACGGCTCGACGCAGGTCATCGCCACCGATGCAACGTGGTCGGCGGCCGGCGGGCCTATCGTGTCGAACAACGTCTACGCCGGCGAGGACTACGATGCGCGCCGCGAACTCGTGCGGTGGAGTGAACCGGGAAAGCCGGGCGGCGACTGGCATACCGCCGTCGTGACGGCTCCGCTCTCGCCGCGACTGGTTCCGCAGACCCTGCCTCCGATCCGGCGCACACAGGAACTGCCGGCGGTCGCACGCCGGGAAGTGACCCCCGGCACCTGGGTGTACGACTTCGGCCAGAATTTCGCCGGTTGGGCGCGTCTGCAGGTGCAGGCGCCGGCGGGCACGACCGTGTGCCTGCGCTTTGCCGAGGACATTTACGCTGACGGTTCCATCAACCCGCTCAGCACCGGCGTCGTGCACACCCGCTGCGTGCAGACGGATCGCTACATCTGCCGCGGGGCGGGCCTCGAGACCTGGGAGCCGCGATTCACCTACCATGGTTTTCGTTACGTCGAGGTGACCGGAGTGGCCGGGGTGCCACCGCTGGACCTGCTGACCGGGGTTGTCGTGCATACCGACTTCGCTGCGGCCGGCCAATTCGCGTGTTCCGATCCCCTGCTGAACCGCCTCCACGAAACCGCCCGGTGGACGCTGCGCAGTAACCTGCATGGCGTCCCCACGGATTGCCCGGCCCGCGAGCGCTGCGGCTGGCTGGGCGATGCGCACACGATCACTGAAGTGACCCTGCTGAATTACGATGCCGTCACCTTCTGGCGGAAGTATCACCGCGACATCCGGCAGACGCTCGGACGCGGCGGCACGACGTACACCGGGGCGCCGACGGATCCGCGCGTGCCCGCCAATATCGCGCCTGGGCAGCGGCATTGCGGTCCGGCGCGCCCGGATTGGGCGGTCGCGCTCGTGCTGATCCCCTGGCATCTGCACGTCTATGCCGGCGATCGGACCATCTTGCAGGAGGGCTATCCGGCCATGCGCGACCTCACGGCGTATCTTCGGGAGTCAGCACCCGAGCATCTGGTGCGTGAAGGCTACGGTGACTGGTGCCCGCCCGGTGCCGTCGAGCCCACCGAACCGCCCGTGGTGCTCACTTCGACGGCCTTCTATTTCCATACGGTTTCGGCGATGGCGCAAATCGCGGGGGCCCTCGGGCACACAGCCGATGCGAACGCCTTTGAGGGACTCGCGCAGAACATCCGCGAGGCGTTCACCGCCGCATTCTACCGACGCCGCGGCCGCACCTTCGGCAGCCAGACCGCGGACGCATTGGCTCTCGCCTTTGGGCTTGTGCCCGCGGGTGACGAGGCGAAGGTCGCGACCGCGCTGGCGCGGCGCATCCGCGGGCGCCATCGCGGGCATTTCAGCACGGGCATCCACGGGTTGCGCCCCCTCTTTGATGTGCTCTGCGCCCACGGCCAATCCGCGATGGCCTGGCAGGTGCTCCAGGCAGAGGGCTTTCCCAGCTTCAAGCATCACTTCGGTCTCGGGGCGACGACGTTCTGGGAGGTCTTCTTCGATCCGTGGATGCATCTCCTGCACGATCGTTCGCTGAACCATCCCATGCAGGCGGCGTTCACCGCGTGGCTGTTCCACGGGGTCGGCGGGATTCGCCCTGATCCGGCGCAGCCGGGCTTCCGGCACATCCGCCTGCGGCCGCATTTGGTCAATAGCCTGGACTGGGCCGAGGCCAGTTACGTGACACCCGCCGGCGACGTACGCAGTCGCTGGGAGCGAAAGGGACGCAAGCTCACCTGGACGATCGCCATTCCCGCGAATTCCACAGCCACGGTGACGGTGCCGGCACGATCTCCTCAAGCAGTTCGCCTCAATGGCGCTCCGATCGACAATGGCGTCGTGACTGCACCCGGCTGGGTAACCTTCTCACTTCCGCCCGGACCGCATCGGATCGAGGCAGAAGTTGGGTCGAAATCCTAGCTAACCTCGCCTGTGCCTGCCGCGGCCAAGACTGCATGGGCGTGGCTGAGCGCGGCCGCCAGCTCGGCGGCCCGCAGTGGCTTGCTCAGGTAGTCGTTCATTCCGGCCTGGAGGCAGGCCTCGCGGTCGCCGCTCATGGCCTTGGCGGTGAGCGCGACGATGTGAATGGTCCGGACGATCTCGCCGTTGGCGCGACGGTCGGCCTCCCAGGCGCGGATGCGGCGCGTGGCCTCGAAGCCGTCGAGTTCCGGCATCTCGCAATCCATGAGAATCACCTCGTACGTGCCGTGCCGCGCACCCTCGACCACGGCGAGACCGTTGTCGACGATGTCGCAGTCGTAGCCGAGCCGGCGCAGCTGCAGGCGCACGACGCTCTGGTTCACCGCATTGTCCTCCGCCACGAGGATGCGCCGGCCCGGACGGGTGGCGGCAGGTTCGGCAGCGACGCCCACGACTGGAGTTTTCTCGTCGTTGCCGAGGAGCGTGCCGAGCGTCTCGTGGAGGCGTGAGACGCGGACCGGCTTGGGGAGCGCGCGGTCGACGCCCGAACGCGCGAGTTCCTGCTCGCTCAGGGTCTGTCCGATCGGGGTGAGCAGGATCGTGCGCAGGGCTCCCGCGGGCGGCGGCAGGCGACGGAGCGCAAGGGCCAGCTCGGCGCCGGAAAGGTCCGGCATCTGCATGTCAATGATCGCGAGGGCGAAGGGTTTGCCCGCCGCGGCAGCGGCTTCGGCGGCGACAAGTGCAGCCGCGGGACTGGCCGCGGCGGTCACGTCGGCCTGCCAGTCGGCCAGCTGCCGCCTGAGTATTTCCCGATTCGTCGCGTTGTCCTCGACCAGCAGCACGCGGACGCCGGCGAAGCCCGGCCGGGACGACGGCGGCCGGAGGGGTGTTTCCTGCAGCGGGAAATCGGCGGTGAACCAGAAGATCGATCCCGCGCCAGGATGGCTATCGCAGCCGATCTCGCCCCGCATTTTTTCCACCAGCTGGCGGCAGATGGCGAGCCCGAGGCCGGTGCCGCCGTACTTCCGGGTGGTGCCGGATGAGGCTTGGGTGAACGGCTGGAAGAGTCGGGCCTGCTCCTCCGCGTTCAGGCCGATGCCAGTATCCCGCACGGTGAACCGCAGGCGGACGCGACGGTCCTGGACCTGTTCGCGCTTTACCGTGAGCACGACCTCGCCCTTGGCGGTGAATTTCACGGCGTTGCCGACGAGATTGGTGATGATCTGGTTGAGCCGCCCGGGATCGCCGACGAGTTGGGTGGGCACGTCGTCGTGCACCACGTAGGCGAGCTCGAAATCCTTCGCATGGGCGGGCTCGGCCAGGGTGATGAGGCAGCCTTCGACGACCTCGCGGAGATCGAACGGCACCGTGTCGAACTGGAGCTGGCCAGCCTCGATCTTCGAGAAGTCGAGGATGTCGTTGATGATCGCGAGGAGCGACTCCGCGCTGTGGCGCGCCGTGCCGGCGAGAAAACGCTGTTCGGACGAGAGGTTGGTATCCTGCAGGAGGCCAACCATGCCGATGACGCCGTTCATCGGTGTGCGGATCTCATGGCTCATCATCGCGAGGAAGCTGCTCTTCGCCTGGCTCGCCTGTTCGGCGGTGGCCGCGAGTTGACGGGCCTGGGCGATGGCGGCCTCCAGCTTTTGGTTGGTCTCCTCCAACTCGCGGCGGCTTTGCCGGAGCGCCGCGGCGTGGCGCGCGGTGTTTGCCAGCGTGCGGCGCTGCCACAGGATGACCGCGGCGATGGCCACCAGCGTTGCAGCGAGCGGAACGGAGTAGGGTCGCAGGTCGGCGAACCGGATGGGCCGGGGCTCGACGGGACCGATCCACGTGGCGAACAGCCGGTCGTAGGTGCCGTTGTGCCGCAGCGTGGCGAGGCCCTCGTTGAAGGCCGCCAACTTGGCGGTGTCGGCCTTGCGGAAGATGACGTGATGGGTGTGGACGATATCCTCGATGTAATCCTTGCGCAGCCCGAGTTGGTCCACGACCCGCAGACTCAAAATGCTGGTGAACAGGGCGACATCGCAGTCTCCGTGCGCCGTCGCCCGCAACAGGCTGTCAATGGAATCAAAGGGCACGATCTCGGCGCCCCACTCCGGATGCTTGTCGGCATGGACGAGCGCGACTGTGCCGCGCAGGGCGCCGACCCGCTTGCCGCGGAAATCCGCCGTGCGCCGCGGCACCGGCCGGTCGGGTCGCGTGTAGGTCACGCCCTGGACCGTGCCGCTGACGATCGAGTGGTTGTATTTCGCCAGGTCCTTGTCGGTGCTGGTGACGTTGCTGAGGGCGTCGAGTTCACCGGCATCAAAGGCCCGGCCGTTGACCGCCCACCAGTTGGGCACGAGTTCGATGGCAATGCCGCTGACCTTCTCCAGCTCACGCAGGAGCTCGGGCGTGAAGCCGGTCGCGCGGCCCTGCTTGTCGACAAACGACAACGGGGCCGAATCCATGGGAACGCCGATGCGCAGGCGCGTGACCGCCTCTGCGGCTGCCAGCGACTGGCCCAGCAACAAGAAGGGAATCGCCAGCAGGTGGAGGTATTTCGCAAGCCGCCGTCTCAAAGTGCGCCCATGCCGTGGTTGCGAGATACATCCGGCAAGAAAATAACACGGGCGCGACGTAAGGCCTTCACCCTATCGGATCGCGACGGCCAATCGGGTCAGAGAAAATCGAGTTCGGGCCACCGGCCGGGCTTATGCGACGCGGTTCATAATTCGCACTAATCCGGGCGCGCGAATTAGCGATCGGCGAAACCGCGCAGAAAATGACCGCTTTGCGCTCCGAATTGGCAAGCGATGCGTAGACCACCGGCACGCTGATCGATACACTTAGGAAAGCATCCGTTTAGCTCTCACGAGACCATCCCCGCCGTATTCGCCATGAAGTCTAAAATCGCACTTGTCATCGGACTCATTCTCGGCGCCGCAGCCCCCGCCGTCGCCCAAACTTTGTTCACCGATTCGTTGGCGTCAGACCTCACCCAATGGTCGGCCTCGCCCACCTGGCAAGGCGGCGGCAGCCTGAGCTTCATCGCGTCGCCAGCGGCCCTCGGCTATGCCGTCGCCACCCCGGTCCAGCAAAACGCGGGCTATACCGCCAATGATGTCGCGTCGCGGACCCTCACGACGTTCTCTGCGGCGGCTACATCGAGTTGGACGGCTCAGGTCGATGTGCACCTGGCCGGCTTCAGCGGTTTGACGCAGGCGCAGTATCTCAACCTCAATCTGGTCGTCGCCAAAGCGAGCGATACCACCAACTACAACGCGGCGCTCGCTCTCGATCGGTATTACAACGGGCCGAGCAATCCGGTAATGCTGGACATCGACTCCTACGTGAAAACGGGCGGAACCAAGACCGACTTGGGCGAGATCGCCAACACAACGACCGATGCCACGCTGGCGATCAGTTTCGACTCGGCCAACAACCGGCTGATTTATGCCTATGACAGCAACGGCGCCACCGGCGGGTATAGCTTCGTGCAGGCCTACACGGTCGATATCAGCAGCTGGAGCATGACTGGTCAGAATTTCGGGTTCGCGCTTGTCGGCGGTTCGGGTTCGAACCTGACGAATCTCTACGGTCCGGTCGTGAGCTCGACGGATGCCTATTTCACGAACTTCAAGGTGACGAGCGGGGTGGTATCGGTCGTGCCCGAGCCGGCAACTTACACGGCGATCCTCGCCGTGCTGGTGCTTGGCGTGGCGCTGCGACGTCGTTTCGTCGCCTGAACTCCGGCGCTCGGATCCTGCGCCAGTCCTAGTCCGACCCCGTCGCGGCCGGCGGTGTCCACTCACCAGCTGAATCCGCGCGCAGGGCCCACCGAAAACGACCGCCACCGTCGGCCAAGGTTGTCGCATGCGCGAGCGTGAGTGCGCCCCGGGATCCGGGATGCCGCACCAACGCAGACGGCGCGAGGCGCTGTCCCGCCAATCCCAGCCAGACAGCGTCGACGCCGTCGCTCAACCGAAACCACCCGTCCACCACCGCCCACGCGAGATGGTTTCCGCCGAGCCAGTGATACGCGATCGGGGTGCCAGGGCGAAAGCCCGTATACTCGTCGGTCACCGTCAGGCACGGCGCCGAGCCGGCGACAACGTCGACCCGCCGGCGCACCGTAGCCCCAGCGGGCAAATCGCGATAACACCGGCTTAGGTCCAAGAGCACGCGCAGGCTGGTCTTGTCCGCCTCGAACCGCTCGAGCGTGCCGGCAAACTCGGTTTGCGCTCGACCGTCGATCACCGGCGCGTTGTGAGCCGCCGCGCCGATTGTGTAGTCGCGCTCTTCGCCGGGGCGGTACTGTTGGTAACCCGGATCGGTGATCCAGAAACGGCCGTGCCAGCCGACGACGACGTGGCCGGCGTCGGGATGAAGGTGGTGAAGCGGGACGCGTGGCAGGCTGACGACGATGGTGTGGTCGCTCCGCGTCCAACCCGAGCGAAACGTGATGGCATTGGCCACGACGCGGGATTCTGCAGCCAACGGTGCCAGCGGCGCAGACGTTCGCGGAACTTCGGCTAGCATGGCCGCGGGCACGCGTAGCAATGGCACATGCGAGAGGAACCAAGCGACATCCGGCCATGCGTACCATTGGGCCAGACGCTGGAGCGCGTTCAGCCAGAAGGGCATTTGTGGTTCGGTGTCGCCGAGCGGGGCATGCAGGTCGAGTCGCCCGGGGAGGGTCAGGGCCATCCACTGGTCGGCCAGGCTGCGCATGGCGGTGCGCGAGATTGCGAGCAAGGTGTCGCGTTGCGGGTGCTTGGTCAGCCAGCCCGTCAGCGAATCCATCAGGTAGCCGTCGTAGGACGTTCCCTCCGTGTGCTGGCGCTCGACGCGGTAACGCACCCACGCCTCGAGCACGGCAATCGCTTGGGCGTCCAGCGCGGGCGCGAGCGAATGGCGCCGCATCCGCGCCAGCTCCGCTGCGCGCACGAGGGCAATGACGGGGATGTTGTGCAGGCGTTGCGGCGTCAGGGGTTCGCCGACGGGCCACTGGCGGGCGAACCACGGGGCGACATCACGGGTGAGCAGCTCATCCGCGGCCACCTGGGCGTCGGCCAAGGCCGCGGCGTCCCAGCCGGCTTCGCTTTCCAGCGCGAGGGCGAGCACGCCGGCGATGTGCCCGGTGACCAGCCCGACCTCGTTGGTGGTCTCCGTGAAGCAGTCCCACTGGCGCAGCGCCGCGAGTTCGGCCTGCAGCCGGGCGCCGGCGGCGGCATTCGCTTGCGCGCGCCAGGCAGCATGGAAGATGCGCCAGCGCTCTTCCAGCGCCCAGACCTGCCAGATGAGCCAGGGATACGTGAGCGAGCTGATGCCGACGGGCAATTCGGCGGCCAGGTAACGGCGGTTCACCGGAAGGGGATACACCAGCTGCGTCCCGATGCGGTAATAGTCGACCAGCAGTTCGCGGCGGCTCAGCTCGGTTGCGGCGCGTGCGCGGATTTCGGCCGCGACCTCAGCCGCCGACCACGGCACCGCGGCGGCATTCAGCCCGGGGCTTAGCTCATACGCCGAGGTATCGTAGGCCAGCGGCGGTTGGGGGCGTTCGAGTTGGGGCATGGCTCCCGAGAAGTGGTGCTCCCGCTGAGAGTCGAACTCAGATCAATGGCTTCGGAGGCCACTACACTATCCATTGTGCTACAGGAGCGAAAGGTGACCGACGCTGAAAAAGCCGCGCCGGTCTGTCCAGTGCAAAGCCGGAACGAATTGTCCGGGCGGACGCGGTCAGATGTGGATCGCCTCGCCAAGCGAGGCGGCCGACGCCTCCATGTTGGCCTCGCTGAGGGTCGGATGCGCGTGGATGCTCTGGTGAACCTCCTCGACCGTCGCCTCGAGGTCGATGGCCAGGCCGTACTCGGCGACAAGCTCGGTCGCTTCCGAACCGATGATGTGCGCCCCGTAGATCTCGCCGGTCTTGGAGTCGCTGATGACCTTGACGAAACCTTCGCTCTCGGCGGACGCCACGGCCTTGCCGGAGGCGGTGAACGGGAACTTGCCAACCTTGTAGGCGAGGCCCTTTTCCTTGGCCGCCTTCTCGGTCAGGCCCGTGCTGGCGACCTGCGGCTGGCAATAGGTGCAGCCCGGGAAATTCTTCACGCGCTTTGGCTGGCCGTGTCCGAACATGCCGTTGACGGCATTGACGGCCTCGAAGGTCGCGATGTGCGCGAGCCAGGGTGGCCCGATGATGTCGCCCGCGGCGTAGATGCCCTTGACGTTGGTCTGGTAGGTCGCGTCGACCTTGACGTAGTTGCGGTCGAGTTCGACCCGCAGGTTCGGAGCCAGGACATTCTCGATGTTGGCGGTCACGCCGACGGCGGACAGCAGGACTTCGGCCTCGAGCTCGGTCCTCTTTTCGCCGGTGACGAGGTCAAGCTTCACCCCACCCTTCCCGACGCGGAAGTTTTCGCACTTCGTGCCGGTGTGGATCACGATCCCCTGCTTCTCGAACGAGCGGTGCAGCGTGCGGGCGACCTCCTCGTCCTCGACGGGCAGGATCTGCGGGAGCATTTCGACGAGGGTGACCTTGGCGCCGAAGGCATTGTAGAAATACGCGAACTCCACGCCGATCGCGCCGGCGCCCACGATGACGACAGATTTCGGCAGGGTCTTGCGCGCGAGGGCCTCGCGCGAGGTCATGACGAGCTCGCCATCGTATTCGAGCCCGGGGATCTGCCGCATGCGGCAACCGGTGGCGATGAGGATATTCTTGGCCCGGAGGAACTTCCCCTTGTGCTCGCCTTCCGTGATCGAGACCATCCCGGCGGCCGAGACCTGGGCGCGGCCGAGGAAGTAGTCCACCTTGTTCTTCTTGAAGAGAAATTCGATGCCCTTGGCCATCTGTGCAGCCACGCCGCGGGAGCGCTCCATGACCTTGCCCATGTCGAAGGAAATCTCCTTCGCGCTGAGGCCGTAGGTCTCGGCCTTCTTCATCTTCTGGTAAAGCTCGGCGCTCTTCAGGAGGGCCTTGGTCGGGATGCAACCCCAGTTGAGACAGGTGCCGCCAGCGCGCTCGAGTTCGACGCAGGCGACCTTTTTGCCCAGTTGCCCGGCGCGGATCGCGCCCGCGTAACCTGCGGGGCCGCCGCCAATGACAACGAGATCGTATTCGGTGGTTTCAGCCATGTTGGGATGTGTGGATTTGGCTCAAACGCTCGCACAGCCCCGCCCACCGTCAACTCCCAAACCGAATCAGTGCCGCCACTGCGGGCGGACCGGCGCTAGATGTCGATCACGTCGTTCGGCTTGCGTGGCTTCGCGGGCCGGGAGGCCGGGGCCGGGGTCAGCAGCCGGGTGAAGATCAGGTTGGTCACGCTCACGATCAGCGCTCCGCCGACGGCCGACCAGAAACCGCCCACATGGAAACCGTCGACCACCTTGCCGACGAAGAGGAACAACAAGGCATTGATCACGATCATCCCGAGCCCCATGGTCAGCACGATGAAAGGCAGCGTGAACAGCACCAGCAGCGGTTTCAGGATGACATTCAGGAAACTGAGCAGCAGGACGACGACGAACAGCGTCAGGCCGTCGGTGCACTCGATTCCCGGTATGACCTTGGTCGCGATGGTCACGCCCACCGCCAGCACCAGCCAGCGAATCAACAATTGGAACAGCGGTGAATTCATGCGTGCCGGTGGACTCTCCACCGCCCGCAGTCCCGGGCAATGAAAATCCTCCTTGTCCAGGACTACCTGCGCAATGGCGGCACCGAGCGGCAGACCGTGCTGCTCGCGAACGCTTTCGCCGCGGCCGGGCAGTCGGTCACGCTGGTCACATTCCGCCCGGGCGGTCGGCTCGAGCCCACCGTGACCCCGGGCGTCAACCGCCTGGCGTTGCAGGCTTTCGACACCCGGCTCGATTGGTATGCTCCCGGTCTGCGCCGGACGGTCGAGGTGCTGGAGCCCGACATCATCCTCTGCATGGGCCGGATGGCCAATTGCCTCGCCGGCCGGATCGTCGCCGGCGTCGAGGACCGGCGCCCCGACACCGTTGTCATCGCGACCATGCGCACCGGCAAGGCGTTGCCATGGCTTTTTCGGCGTTCGCTGCGCCGCGTCGGGCATGTGATCGCCAACAGCGCCGCGGCGCGGGATGTCCTGATCAAAGAGCACGCGGTTCCGGCCGACCGCATCGCCCTGATCCGAAATCCGCTGGTGTTTCCGCCCGAGCGGTCAGCGGCTACCCTCGCGACCGACCGCGCAACCCTGCGCGCGCGGGAGGGTGCCGGACCGAGCACGGCCGTGCTCCTCAACGTGGCGATGTTCCGGCCGGAAAAGAACCAAGCCGGCCTCATCCAAGCCGCCGCGGCGCTTCCGGCCGACTTCGACTGGCAGCTCTGGCTGGCGGGTGACGGGCCCGACCGTTCCGCCTGCGTGGCCCTGGCCGATCGCCTTGGCCTGACGACGCGGGTGCGTTTTCTCGGTTTTCAGGATGATCCCGGCCCGCTCTATGCCGCCGCCGATGTCGCCGTGCACGCCTCCCGGAGCGAGTCGCTGTCCAATTTCCTGATCGAGGCCCAGGCGCACGGCCTTCCGGTCGTGGCCTGCGACGCGCGGGGCATCGGCGAGTGTTTCCTGCCCGATATCACTGGAGCAGTGATCACCCCGGGAGACACCACCGCGTTTGGCGCCGCGGTCATGCGGTTTGCCCGCGCCGATGCCGGCGTGTGCACGCGTGCGCGCGAGTTTGCGCGGGAGACCTTCTCTGCTCCGCGGCAGGTGCAGGCCCATCTGGACCTCTTCGCGAAACTGACCAAGATCTGAACCATGACCAACAAGCAGCGCACCGACCTCATCGCGAAATACATCCGCGAGCACAAATATGCCGACCTGCGCACCCTCGCCACCAAGTTTGCCGGCTCGATCTCCACGGTCCGCCGCGCCCTCGACCAGCTTGAGGCCGCCGGCATCGTCCGCCGCCACCACGGCGGCGCCTCGCTGATCGAGACCGATGAGGTTTCGCAGGAATACGACTTCATCGCGCGGAACCAGCGGCACCCGGAGGAGAAGTACGCCATCGCCCGCCTCGTCGCCGCCCAGGTGCAGCCGGGCATGACGGTGATCCTGGATGGCGGCAGCACCACCTTTGCCGTCGCGCGCCTCATCGTCGACAAGCGCCTGCAGGTCATCACCAACTCGCTTCCGGTCGCGAGTCTCTTCAGCGAAGTCGGCAGCGTCGAAACCATCGTCACCGGCGGGAGCATCTACAGCCGCCTCGGCGTCCTGCTCGGGCCCATGTGCGAGGAATCGCTCGAACAGGTCCATGCGGACCTCGCGATCCTCGGCGGTGCCGGCATCACGGAGAATGGAGTCTGGAACCAGAACGCCCTGATCGTGGCCGCCCAGCGTCGCATGATCGCGGCCGCCGAGCGCACGATTTTCGCCCTGGATAATTCCAAGTTCGGCCGCAAGGCGCTGAGCCTCACGACCCCCTTCGAACCGCGTTTCACGATCGTCACCGATATCCGGCCCTCCCCGGCTGTCGCCAAGGCCATCAACGCCAGCGGCGCCCGCCTCACCCTGACGGGAAAGCCACGGGCGCGGGCGGCGGGCGGGCCGGAAGTGGCGGATGGGGATGCGGGGCTGGGCGGCTCCTGACATGACGCTGTCAGGGGGGTGTGCTAGGGTCACGGCGATGCTGACCATCCTTGGGTAGAGTCCGGCCTCCGGGTTTACCCGTGCCTCGATTTGCCAAATAGCCATTTCCGATCGCAGTCTCCCCTTCCCTCGTGTCCAACCAGGCCTCCCCACGCACCACGCCCGTCCCGGCCTGCATCCGCCTCCGCGGCGTGCGGCAGAACAATCTCAAGGGCTTCGACCTGGATCTTCCCCTGGGCAAGTTCATCGTGGTCACCGGCCTGAGCGGCAGCGGCAAGTCTTCGCTGGTGTTCGACACCCTGCACGCCGAGGGCCAGCGGCGGTATGTCGAGACCTTCAGCGCGTACACGCGGCAATTCCTCGACCTCCTGAACAAGCCGCGGGTCGACGCGATCGAGAACATCCGCCCCTCCATCGCCATCGGCCAGACGAACACCGTCAAGACCTCACGCTCGACCGTCGGCACGATGACGGAGCTCACCGATTTCGCCAAAGTCTGGTTCAGCCACGTCGCCGCGTGCTTCGATCCCGCCACGGGCGAAAAAGTCGAGGACGACGCCCCGCAGACCATCTGGACGAAACTCCACGCGGCCCACGTCGGCCGCACCCTCATCGTCGCTTTCCGCGTCAACCGCCCCGACAACCTCACCTGGCCCGAAATCCTCGCCAATCTCAAGGGCCAGTCGTACGTGCGGGTCCTGGTCCCGGGGAGCGTCGGCAGCCAGCCCGCTCCGGCCCTGGCCGTCCACCGGATCGACGATCTCCTGGCCGACCCGAAACCCCTCGGCCGGGCCTCCCACCTCTTTGTTGCCCAGGATCGGGTCGCGCTCACAGCTGACCAGCAAAGCCGCTTCATTGAGGCCAGCGAGACCGCGCTCCACTTCGGCCGCGGCGAGGTGCATGCCTTCGCGGCCGACGACCTGGGCGAACTCGGCCACTTCTCGCGCGGCCTGCATGCGCCCAAGACCGGCCGCACCTTCCGCGCGGCGTCGCCGGCCCTGTTCTCGTTCAACTCGCCGCTCGGCGCCTGTCCGCAGTGCCGCGGCTTTGGCCGGGTCATCGACATCGACTACCGCCTGGCGATTCCCGACCAGTCGCTCTCGATCGACGACGGCGCGATCAAGTGCTGGGAAAGCGACATCTACGGCGAATCGAAGAAGGACCTGCTCCTCTTCACGCGGAAGAAGAAGATACCGACCGACGTGCCCTTCGCGTCGCTCACGTCCGAGCAGAAGGCTTTTGTCATCGAGGGTGAGCCCGGCTACGGCGAGGAGAACGGCAAGAGCTGGCCGAAGTATTGGTACGGGGTGAAAGGGTTCTTTCGATGGCTCGAAAAGAACACCTACAAGATGCACGTGCGGGTCTACCTATCGCGGTACCGTACCTACAACCCCTGCCCGGCCTGCGGTGGCACGCGCCTGCAACCCGAGGCGCTCTGCTGGCGCTGGCACGGCCGCACGCTGCCGGAGCTTTACCAATTGCCGGTCGACGACCTGCTCGGGCTGATCCAGACCGGGCAGGCGTCCACGGGTGCCGGTCCCGACGGCAAGTCCGGGGCTCACCAGCGCGATCTTGCGCTCGAATCCATCGTCACGCGCCTCGGCTATCTCAAGCAGGTTGGCCTCGGTTACCTGACCCTCGACCGGGCCTCCCGCACGCTGTCAGGCGGCGAGGTGCAGCGGGTCAACCTGACCTCCTGCCTCGGGACCTCGCTGGTCGACACGCTCTTCGTCCTCGACGAGCCGAGCGTGGGCCTGCACCCGCGGGATCTCGACCGCCTCATCACGATCATTCGGTCGCTCACCGATGCGGGCAACACGGTGGTCGTCGTCGAACACGACGAGGCGATGATCCGAGCCGCGGACCATGTCGTCGAGATCGGACCCGAACCCGGAGGCCGCGGCGGTCACGTGGTTTTCCAGGGCTCCGTGCCCGGCATGCTGCACGATGACCGCAGCATCACCGGTGCCTACCTCTCCGGCCGACAGCGCCTCGATGCGCCCGCCACGCGGCGCCCCTGCCCGCCCACGGCGCCGCGGCTGACGATCCGTGAGGCGACCAAGCACAACCTCGATCACCTTTCGGTGGCGCTGCCCCTGCAACGGCTCGTCTGCCTCAGCGGCGTTTCCGGTTCAGGCAAGTCCACGCTGCTCGACAATGTCATCCACCAGGGCCTCCTCGCGCAACGCAACCTCCTGACCGAGGATCCCGCCACCATCGCGAGTCTCCGCAGCGACCTTCCCTTTTCCGAGATCGTCCTGGTCGACCAGTCCCCCCTGTCCCGCACCCCGCGCTCCAACCCCGCGCTCTACACCGAGGCGTGGGAGCTCATCCGGGATCTCTATGCCGCCACGCCGGCGGCGCAGGCTGCCGGCTTCACCGCCTCGTCGTTTTCGTTCAACAGCGGCGACGGGCGTTGCGACCATTGCCAGGGCCTCGGCTACGAGCGGGTCGAGATGCAATTCCTGTCCGATGTGTTTGTGCCCTGTCCGGTCTGCGAAAGCCGACGCTTCAAGGCCGAGGTCCTGGACGTGAAATGGCGCGAGCGCTCCGTCGCCGACCTGCTCGAGACCAGCGTCACCGACGCCCTGCCCCTCTTCACCGACCATCCCGGCATCCAATCGCGTCTCGCGTCGCTCGACGCCGTCGGGCTGGGCTACCTCAACCTCGGCCAGCCGTTGAACACCCTGAGCGGCGGCGAATCACAGCGCCTCAAGCTCGTGCGTTACCTCGGCGCCTTGGAACCCACCTCTGCGTGTCCGGGTGAGGCTGGCCCCGGCGCCCTCCTGCTCCTCGACGAACCCACCACCGGTCTGCACCGCCACGACGTGAAGCGCCTGCTTGCCGTGCTGCAGCGGCTCGTCGATCGCGGGCACAGCGTGATCGTGATCGAGCACAACCTCGATGTCCTCAAGTCGGCCGATTGGATCGTCGAACTCGGGCCCGAAGCCGGTGCTGCCGGCGGCCAGCTTGTGGCCGACGGCCCGCCCGAGACCATTGCCGCCGGCGCGAGCGCGACGGCCGGGTTTCTGCGCGCGGCGCTCGCGCCCGAGCGCGAGGAAGCGATGGCGGCTGAGGACGCGGCGGATTACTTAACCCTGCCGCTGACGATCGAGCCGCAGATCACGATCACCGGTGCGCGCGAAAACAACCTCAAGAACCTCTCGCTGTCGCTGCCGCACCACCAGCTCACGGTCGTGACCGGCGTCTCCGGCTCCGGCAAGTCGACGCTGGCCTTCGACATCGTCTTCGCGGAAGGCCAGCGCCGGTTCATGGAGTCGATGTCGCCTTACGCCCGGCAATTCGTCGAGCAGCTGCCGCGGCCGGACATCGACCGCCTCACCGGTATTCCCCCGACCGTCGCCATCGAGCAGCGCGTGACGCGCGGTTCACGCAAGTCCACCGTGGCGACGATCACCGAGGTGGCCCAATACCTTCGCCTGCTCTACGCCCGGCTCGGCGTGCAGCATCATCCACAGACCGACAAGCCGGTGACACCGCTGTCACGGGCGGCGCTGAAACGGCTGCTGCTCCGCGTCATGCACGGCGCCAAGGCCAGGCGCGCCAAGCATCTTTATCTTTGCGCGCCGCTGGTGCGCGGACGCAAGGGTCACCACCAGCCAATCGTCACCTGGATCGTCAACCAAGGCTACGCCCTGATGCGCGCCGACGGCCGCCTGCTCGCGGCCGAGGCGTTTACGAAACTCGACCGCTACCGCGAGCACGACATCGAGGTGGTCGTCGCCGATCTCAAGTCCGAGGCGCGGCCGGGCGCGGCGCTCGATACCGCGCTCCAGTTGGGCAAGGGCGCCTGCTTTTTGCTCACGCCCTCCGGCGAGATCCTGTCGTGGTTCTCGACGACCCGCACCGACATCGACTCGGGCGAGTCCTTCCCAGAGCTCGATCCGAAGCACTTCTCGTTCAATTCGCCGCGCGGCTGGTGCCCGGCTTGCCGCGGTCACGGGAGGATCCTTCCCTGGATGCTCGAACCCGAGGATGACGAGGATGACCCGCTGGTCCGGCTGCGGGCGTTCGGTGTCGATACGGCGGAGGAAATCCCCGGCGAAGGCCGGCCGTGTCCGGAATGCCAGGGCGAGCGTCTGAATCGGATCAGCCGGGCCGTGAAACTGCATTTCCGCGATCGTACGCCTCCGCTGAGCCTGCCGGCGCTCCTGCGGGCGACACCCGCCGACCTGCTCCGCCGCCTGCGTCAGGTTGCACTCAATGCGCGGGGTAGGCTCATTGTGCAGGATATCGTGCCGCAGATCGAGGAGCGCCTGAAGTTCCTCGACCACGTCGGCCTCGGCTACCTGGCCCTCGATCGCCCCACCGAGACGCTCTCCGGCGGCGAGGCGCAGCGCATCCGGCTCGCCGCGCAACTCGGCTCGAACCTCTCGGGCGTGCTCTACGTCCTCGACGAGCCGTCCATCGGCCTGCACGCCCGCGACAATGACCGTCTCATCGACACGCTCCAGGCGCTGCGAGCCAAGGGCAACACGCTGCTGGTCGTCGAGCACGACGACGAGCTCATGCGGCGCGCCGATCGCATTGTCGACCTCGGGCCCGGTGCCGGCGTGCACGGCGGGGCGATCCTTGCCGAGGGCACGCCCGCGGAGATCCGGCGGACCGATGCCTCGCTCACCGGCCTGTTCCTGACCCGGGGCATCGCCCATCCGTTGCGCGGCGAGTACCGTGCGATCGTGAGCGCGCACCGGCGCGGCACAGCCAAGCGCCCGGCGGCGGCCGAGCAGGGCTGGCTGGAGCTCAGCGGAGCGCGCTTTCGCAACCTCAAGGGCTTCGACCTGCGGCTGCCGCGCGGACGCCTGATCATGGTGGCCGGGCCGAGCGGTGCCGGCAAATCCACGCTGTTTCGCGACGTGCTGCACCCGGCGGTGACGCACGCCATCAAGGCGAAGCGCGCCCGCGTGACTGGACGGGAGTTTGCCCGCGCCACCGGCTTCGGGGGCGACGCGCCACCCTTTGGCCAGCTGAGCGGTGCGGGCGGATTCCGCTCCGTCATCGAGGTCGACCAGGCGCCCATCGGCAAGACGCCGCGTTCGACGCCGGCCACCTATCTCGGGATCTTCGACCTCATCCGCCAGTTCTACGCCTCGCTGCCGGAGTCCAAGATGCGTGGGTACACGGCGTCGCGCTTTTCGTTCAACACCGCGGGCGGCCGGTGCGAGGCGTGCCAGGGAGCCGGGCGCATCAGGCTGGAAATGGCGTTCATGCCCGACACCTACCTGCCCTGCGACTCCTGCCGCGGCCGGCGCTACGGGCCGGAGCTCGCCGACATCACATGGAAGGGCCGCACCATCGGCGAGGTGCTGCTGCTCACGTTCGAGGAGGCGGCCGCGTTCTTCGACTTCCATTCGCAGCTCGGCGCGGTCTGCCGGCTCATGGTCGATTGCGGCCTCGGCTACCTGACCCTTGGCCAAAGCTCCCCGACCCTGTCCGGCGGCGAAGCGCAGCGGCTCAAGCTCGTGACCGAGCTCGCCCGCGGGCTGCCGACCTTCACCGAACGCAACCGCGGCATCGTGGAGAAGAACCTCTACCTGCTTGAGGAACCGACGATTGGCCTGCACCTGAGCGACTGCGAGAAGCTCATCCGGGTGCTGCATTCGCTCGTGGACCAGGGCCACACGGTCGTGGTCATCGAGCACCACCTGGACCTCCTCGCGGAGGCGGATTATCTTGTCGAGCTGGGCCCCGTTGGCGGACCCGACGGCGGCGAGCTGATCTACCAGGGTCCGCTGGCCGGAATCCTGAAGGTGAAGCGCAGCCCGACAGCACCCTATCTGCGCGCGAAGCTCGCTTAGGTAGCCTAGCGACCGACGGCTGCGTGCAGCGCGGACTTCAAATCCGCCAGCGCGATGGGTTTCGTCAGGCACGCGGCGAGACCGGCCAGCGGGATGCTGCGGGCGAGGATCTCGGGGTTGATGTAACTCGTCATCATGATGCGGTGCACGTGCGGATACTTGCCGTGCATGCGGATCAGGAAGGGCAGGCCGTCCTCGCCGGGCATCAAGTGGTCCGAGAGGATCACATCGTAGCCGGCAACCGCGAGCATGCTTTCCGCTTCCTCGGCCGACGCGGCGCAATTGACGCTAAACTCGTCCTGCAAGCCCAGCTGCAGCGCCGTGCGAATCTCGACCTCGTCATCGACGACCAGCACCAACGGACGCGGGGGTGTGGCCGGCGCATTCATGCTAGGCGGACGCCGCCACGCTTGCGTCGCTGGCCTTGGCCGCGTCCTGCACGACCTTGATGAGCTCGGAGAAGGAGACGGGCTTGAGCAGGTAGCGGAACAGCGCCGCCTCGTTGACGCTGCGCAGCAGCAGTTCGGGTTTCATGTAACCCGTGACCAAAATGCGCTGCATGTGGGGATACTCCTCCCGCGCGCGCACGAGGAAACTCATGCCGTTGCCGCCGGGCATCAGATGATCGGCGACGACGACCTTGAACGACCGCTTGTGCAGCAGGAACTCCGCCTCGCGCACCGACGTGGCGGTCGCGACTTCGAAATGGGGCTCGAGCACGGCCTTGAAGACGTCGAGCAGCGAAGCCTCGTCGTCGATCAGAAGGATTGCATCCTTCTTGGTCTCGGCAGGCGCGGACTTCGAATCGGCAGCACTCATGCGCATCAGACTGCAACCCGTGCCGGCCTTGGCAAATCCATTTCCATAGGGCGTTTGCCAACCGATTTTGGGTTGCGTCACTGGCTAAATAACCAAGCCTAGTCCGTCACCAGCCATGCCAAACCCGGACCTGTATGCCGCCGCTCGTGAGGGCACGCTGGCAAGCCTCGACGCGAGCCTCCTGACGCCGGAGTTGCTGACGGCCCGCAACGCCTCCGGCAACACCCCCCTGCATGCCGCGGCCCGGTACGGCAGCCTGCACACGCTCCCGGCCGGACTGATCGAGCCGGCGCACTTTTTCATCAAGAACGACCTCGGCTACACGGTGTTGCATCACGCCGCCCTCGGCGGCCACCTCGACCAGGTGCCGGCCGCCCTCCTCACCGCTGAGAATCTCGCCCTGCGCAGCAACTCCGGCTACACGGTCTTCCACGTCGCGGCCGCCAACGGGCACCTGGGGCAGCTGCCGCCGGCGCTCCTCACCGCCGAGACGATCCTCGGCAAGAACGACCTCGGCAACACGCTCCTGCATGAGGCGGCCGAACAGGGCACCCTGGATCGCTTTCCGGCACACTTCCTGACGGCGGAGAACCTTGCAGTCAGGAACATCGGTGGCGAAAGCGTCCTGCATGTGGCGGCCCTCAACGGGTACCTCGACCAGGTTTCGCGCGAGCTCCTCACGGCCCCTGCCCTGCTGGCCGTGACCAACTCCGGCGACACGGTTTTCCACGCCGCCGCCATCAGCGGACACCTTGCGCAGATTCCGCCATCGCTCCTCGTGCACGACAACCTCGTCGTGGCCAGCAAGTCGGGCTTCACCGCCATCCACGCCGCCGCCGAAACCGGCCAGCTCGATCGGATCCCGCGCGAGCAGCTCACCCGCGACCTCCTGCTGACCCGCAACGACAACGGCGACACGCCCCTCCACGCGGCCGCATATGAGGGCCACCTCAACCAGGTGCCCACGGCCTTATTGACGGAGGAACTGCTGAACGTGCGGAATTACGAGCGCGTGGCCGTCGGCCGGATCGCCTTCGAGCGGGGTTTCATCGACCAGATCCCCCCACAGTTCCGCCCCAAGACCGGCGGCCCGCTCAAACGCCTGGCCGAGAAACTCGGCGTGTCGCGTCCGCCGTTCGCCTGAGCCGGGAACCCGACTGTCCAGCGGGATGCGTCGGCCTCCTAATACCCGCTTCACGGCCCCTGCTGACGCCGGCCCATGCCCTACTTTGGCCTTCCCCCTCGGCGGCGGCTGGCCAACAGTGGACCCTGCATTTCCATGAACACTACGATCACCGCAATCACTGCTCGTGAAATCATCGACTCGCGGGGCAATCCCACCGTTGAAGTCGACGTCAAGCTCGCCTCCGGGCACCTCGGCCGCGCGGCCGTGCCCTCTGGCGCCAGCACCGGCGAGCACGAGGCCATCGAGCTCCGCGACGGCGACAAGACCCGCTACGGCGGCAAGGGCGTCCAAAAGGCCGTCGGCAACGTCAAGGCCAGGCTTGCTCCCGCCCTGATCGGCTTCGACGCCTGCGACCAGACCGGCGTCGACCGCGCCATGATCAAGCTCGACGGCACCCCCACCAAGTCGAAGCTCGGCGCCAACGCCATCCTCGGCGTCTCGCTCGCCACCGCCAAGGCCGCCGCCGCCGCGCTCAACCAGCCCCTCTACAAGTACCTAGGCGGTCCGAACGCCAAGGTCCTGCCGGTGCCCATGATGAACATCATGAACGGCGGCGCGCACTCCGATGCCCCCATCGATTTCCAGGAGTTCATGATCATGCCGACCGGCGCCAAGTCCTTCTCCGAGGGCCTGCGCATGGGCTGCGAGGTCTTCCACTCCCTCAAGAAGGTGCTCAAGGAAAAAGGCCTCGCCACGGCCGTCGGCGACGAGGGTGGCTTCGCCCCGAAGCTCGACTCCGCCGAGGCCGCGCTTGACGCCATCGCCCTCGCGGTGAAGAACGCCGGCTACAAGCTCGGCAAGGACATTAACCTCGCCCTCGATGTCGCCTCGTCCGAGTTCTACGTGAAGGAGAAGAAGCACTACGTCTTCAAGAAGTCCACGGGCCAGGTTCTCTCCGGCGATGACATGGTCGAGTTCTACAAGCAGCTCGTCGCGAAATACCCGATCATCTCGATCGAGGACGGCTGCGCCGAGGGCGACTGGACGACCTGGAAGAAGCTCACCGACGCCATTGGCGGCAAGGTGCAGCTCGTCGGCGACGATCTCTTCGTCACCAACACCGAGTTCCTCAAGAAGGGCATCGAGACCGGCACCGCCAACTCGATCCTCGTCAAGGTCAACCAGATCGGCTCCCTCACCGAGACCCTCGACGCCGTAGAGATGGCCAAGGAGGCCAGCTACACGGCCGTCATCTCGCACCGCTCGGGCGAGACCGAGGATGTGACCATCGCCGACATCGCCGTCGCCACCAACGCCGGCCAGATCAAGACCGGCTCGCTCTGCCGCACCGACCGCGTGGCCAAGTACAACCAGCTCCTCCGCATCGAGGAGGAACTGGGCGCCAGCGCCGTCTACGGCGGCAAGATGTAAGCCGAACCGAGATTCCATTCACAAAGGCCGGGCCCCAAGCCCGGCCATTTTTTGTGGGTAGCGGCTGGCCTCCGGACGGCCGGAACGGCATGTGCACGTCAAACCGGCCGTCCAGAGGCCGGCCGCTACCCAAAGGCAACAAGACGCCGAACCGCCGTCCGGCTTGCCCGCCGTAGCCTTGGCGAAGGCGGGTCTGTAGACTTGCCTCGGTCTACCGCCGGTGCTCACCTGCCCAAGCCATGCCCTCCCGGTTTCCTCGTTTCCTTCTCCTCACCCTTGGCGTGACCCTGGCCGGTGCCGTACTCGCAGAAACCACCGAGGAAAAAGCGGCCCGCGAAGAACGAGTCAAAGCCCGCCTCGCCGAGCATGCCCACCGCCGGGCCACGCAGGCTGCCGCCAAGGCCGAGGTCGCCCCGGCGGTCGCCATTCCGCCCGCGACCCCGACTGCACCTGCCACCACTCCAGCCGAAGGTGCCGCCGCTAAGCCACCGGAGGAAGTCACCACCCTGCCGAAGATGGAGGTGCGCAACAGCCGCATCACCGAACTCGATCTCCAGCTCCGCAAGCTCGAGAAGGACATCTCCCGCGAGCAGAAGAAGATGAAGTCCTCCGACCTCGACCAGTCGCTCAACGACGCCAAGTCCGCGAAGAAATTCTCCCTCTTCGGCGGCAAATCCACCGAGCAGCGCGAGTCCGTCGCCGCCGAGCGCGTCTCCCTCATGGAAGCCGAGCGCGACATCCTCGAGGCCATGAGGCAGAACAAGACGCCCGCCGAACTCGCCCTCCTGCAGAAGCAGGTCGACGACCTCCGCACCGTCCGCCGCAACCTCGACACCGAGCTGCGCTAGGGTCAGCGAATCGCGAAGGTCAGCTGGTATTTCCCGGCCGGGATCCGATATTGTGGCAGCGTATCCGGTCCGCAGCTCGCCGTGCCGAGCCCACGCTGGCCGTAATCGAGGTTGAGATGCACCTCGGGCCGTGGCGTCAGATCGGTGGTGTGCTTGGCGGCGTAGAGATCGGCGGCCGTGAAATGGCTGGCCGAGGCCTCGAACGGCCGGCCGACCGCCGCGAAGCGCACGGCCGCGCCGCGGCCATTGCCCAGCTCGATCCAGCGCACGTCGCACTTGTTGCCGTGCTCCTGTGGCAGGATGTAAGGCACATACTGGTCGGTGACGGTGCTCTCATAGCGACCGATCAGGGCAGCGCGCTTGCGGTCGGGGTAGTTCTCCCACGGGCCCAACCCGAACCAGGCCAGCCGCTCCATCTCAGCCGGCAGCACCAGCGACACACCCAGGCGCGGCACTTCGGGCAAGCGCCGGTCGAGGTCGAATTCGTTGGCCACAGCCAGTTCGCCGTCCGGACCGATGCGATAGGTATGCGTGTGGGTGATGAATTGCTTCACGCCCGGACAGCGCCAGCGCGACCGAATGACGATCTCCGCCTCGCCGGTGCGGAGCAGACGAGCCGAGACCTTGGCTCCCGCCGTTTCCATGCGATCGTAACCCACCTTGAGGCAGTCGGTCAGCAGCCGCGCCCCACCCCAATTGACGGACTCGAAGAGCTTCAGTCCATCGTTGTCGGTGGCCGCCCGCCAGACGTTCAACTGCGGACCGCGCAACCACAGCACCTGGCCGTCGCGGGCGAAGTTCTCGATCACGCCACGTTCGCGCTCGACCGCGAAGGCCACCGGCCCGGCCTGCACCTGCCAGCCGGACGGGGTTGGCGTGAGGCTAACGGAGCCAGCATGCCGCGCCGGCTGCTTAGCGGCCGGGATCCGTTTGAAAGCCGTAGCTGGCACCGGATGCTGCTGCCAGGCGACTTCGTGACCGGCCTCGCACCAGGTCGTGGCCGACCGGGTGTGAAAACGAAACGTGACATGAACCTCCGCTCCCACGGGGATGGCCAGGTTCGGATAACGCACTGTGATCGCTTGGGACGAACGCGGCGCCGCCTTGATGGTCGGCAAGAGGCCGTTGGCCTTGGCCACTCCATCCACGAGCAGCTCCCAGGTGCCGCGCAGATCGGTCAGGCTGGTGAACCAGCGCCGGTTCTGCACCCGGAAGCGCCCTTGGCGCGCATTCACGGCCTCGACGCGGACCGGTTGGGCGAGGTGTTTGTACTCGTACAGGCCCGGATGCGGCCGGCGATCCGGCCACACGAGGCCGTCACAGACGAAGTTCTTGTCGCTCGGCGTGTCGCCAAAGTCGCCGCCGTAGGCCCAATACTCCTGCCCCTGCGCGTCGCGGCGGCGGATGCCGTGGTCAACCCACTCCCAGATGAAGCCGCCCTGCAGACCGTGGTGCTGCGCGAAGGCGTCGAAGTAGTCGGACAGGCTGCCGTTGCTGTTGCCCATCGCGTGCGAGTATTCGCACATAATCAGGGGACGCTGGTCCGGACTCTTCCGGTCGCGCGCCCAGGCCACCAGCTTGTCGATCTGCGGATACATCGGGCAGATAAGGTCCGTCGCGGCCTTGCCGCCGCTCCAGTCGAAGGAGATCGCCCCCTCATAATGGATCACGCGGCTCGGGTCGCGCTGCCGGATCCACGCCGCCATCGCGTCGTGATGCGGTCCGTAGCCGCTCTCGTTGCCGAGGGACCAGGCGATGATCGACGGGTGATTCTTGTCGCGCTCGACCATCCGCAGCCCGCGATCGAGGAAAGCCGGGGCGTAGCGGTTGTCATGGCTGAGCTCCTGGTAGAAGGCGTGCGACTCCACGTTGGCCTCATCGAAAACATAGAGGCCGTACTCGTCGCAGAGATCGTACCAGTGCGGGTCATTCGGATAATGCGAGGTGCGCACCGCGTTGATGTTGTGCTGCTTCATCACGCGGATGTCCTGCAGCATCCCCTCGCGGGTGACGGCCTTGCCGCGGACGTCGTCGTGCTCGTGGCGGTTGACGCCCGTGATGAGCACCGGCTGGCCGTTGATCAGGAGCTGGCGGTCGCGCGTCTCGATGCGGCGGAAGCCGACGCGGGTGGCGGTGTGCTCGAGCGCGGCGCCGTCGGGTCCGACCAGCGTAACGACGGCCGTGTATAGGTGTGGCGCCTCGACCGACCAGAGTCTCGGGTCCTTGACCGGCACGCTCAGGCGGATCCGCTTGCGGGGATGGCGCCAGAAGTCCGTGGCGTGAACCGCACCCTCGGCTGGACGCCGGAGGACTGGCCGGCCCTTGGCATCGTGCAACTGCACCCGGATGCGGCAGCCCTTGGCCTCGGCGTCGGGCGCGCCCACCCGCACGTCCACCGTGAGATGGGCGTCGCGCAGGTTGGCCTGCACGTCCCCGCGGACGAAAACGTCCTCGAGGAAAAGGTTGGCCTGCGAGTACAGGTAAACTTCGCGATGGATGCCCCCCATCCACCACTGGTCCTGATCCTCGACGAAGCTGGCGTCCGACCATTTCACGACGGCGGCGGCCAGGGTGTGCGTGCCGCCGGCGCGCACATAGGCCGTCAGGTCGAACTCCGATGGCAGCCGCGTATCCTTGGCGAGGCCGACGGGCCGGCCATCCACCCAGACGTACAGCACGCTCTCGGCGCCACCGATATGGAGGATGATGCGACGGCCGTCCCAGTCAGCCGGCACGGTGAAGCGAGTGCGATAGAGCCCCGTTGGATTCTCCGCCGGCACCTGTGGCGGCAGATCATTGAAGGGCATCACGACGTTCGTGTAATGCGGGTGACCGTGGCCATGCATCGTCCAGTTGGACGGCACCGGCAGTTTCGACCAGGCAGCGTCGAGGGCGTAGTCAGGCTGCACGAAATCTGCTGGCACGTCCTCTGGCCGGCCGACGAGGCGGAAATCCCAATCGCCATTCAGCGAGCGCCACCAAGGCGAGGTCTCGCGGCAATTCTCGAGGGCCGCGGCCGCGGACGGATAGGGATACGTCGTCGCGCGCGCCGGGAGGCGGTTCAGGGAAAGAGTTTCAGGGGACTGCCAGGTCTTGAGGGAGCCGGTTTGGAGGAGTTCCATGGGGAGACAGACGCCCAGCGAAACAGGTCCCCGGTCCGTGTGAATTCAATTAAGCGGCATGCTGGCCGGGAATTCCGTGCCCCACACTTAAGGAACCACTAATGCACACTAATGGCCCGGAAATCTGGGAAATTCCGGATTCCGGACATTTCCGTAACCATTAGTGTGCATTAGTGGTTCCTTCCGAACCGCCTACCGCCGCCACAAACTCCTCGCGCCGCTCGATATGCGGATTGTGCCCGGCGTGCGGCAGCACCACGTGCTTCGCACCCGGGAAATGGCGGCGGATGGCCGATTCGTCATCGGCCGTGACATAGGCCGATGTGCCGCCGCTGATGAATTGCGCCGGCCCCTCGAAACGGTCTTCCGTCGTCAGCGGATTGCGTTCGAGGGTGGTCAGCGCCGCCGCAATCACCGGCAGATTGATCGCCCAACGCCAGCGATGGGACGCATCGGTCTCCAGATTGGTGGCGAGGAACTTCCGCATCGCCCACTCCGGCACGTGCTTTTCCAGGCGCTTTTCCGCCTCGGCCCGGGAATGCAGGGTGGTGAGGTCCAGCTCGTTGAGCGCGGCGAATTCCTCGCGGTGCGCCGGCCAAGCGTAGTTGCGCGGGGCAATGTCCACCACGATCAATCGCGCCACGCGTTCAGGATGCCGGCAGGCCAGCCACATCGCGGTCTTCCCGCCCATGCTGTGACCCATGAGGGTGACCCGGTCGAGGCCCTGCGCGTCGAGCCAGGCGATCACGTCTCCGACCATCGCCGGGTAGTCCATCGGCTCCGCATGCGGTGAGGCGCCGTGGTTGCGCGCGTCAAGCGCCCGGACGTGATACCGGTCCGCGAGGTCGCGTCCCACGGTCTGCCAATTGCGCGAGGAACCGAGCATCCCGTGCAGGATGACCAGCGGCGGCCGGCCGTTGCCGCCGAGGTCGCGATGGAAGAGTGCCACGGGCATGGGAGCAGCGAATTGCGGCGGCGGGCAGATGCAAGCTTGCCCAAACTGCCCGGGCACCGCGCACTTTTTCCTTTGCCCTCCCGCGCCTTTGCCTGAGCGTTGCAGGCCCGATGAGCCAGGCACCGAAAGTGACCCCGATGATGCAGCAGTACTTCGAGGTGAAGCGCGGCCTCCCGCGCGACACCCTGCTGCTCTTCCGGCTCGGCGACTTTTTCGAGATGTTCTTCGACGACGCCATCGTGGCGTCGAAAATCTGCGGCCTCACCCTCACCCGCCGCCAGGAACACCCGATGGCCGGCATCCCGGCGCATGCCGCCGACACTTACGTCAATAAGCTCCTCGCCGCGGGCAAAAAGGTCGCGATCTGCGATCAAGCCGAGCCGGCCACGGCCGGCAAACTCGTGCGTCGCACCCTGACCCGCATCCTCTCCCCGGGCACGACCCTTGCCGCCAACCAGCTCGACGCCAACCGCAACCACTACCTCGCCGCCATCGCACTGGATCAGGCGGGCCTGCACGCCTCCTGGCTCGACCTTTCGACGGGCGAGTTCCGGCTCGCGACCGACGCGCGCATCGAGAATCTGCTTCCGGTCCTCACCGCGCTCGATCCCGCCGAGCTGCTCGTCGCCGAGGGGACGCTGGCGATCTGGCAGACCGCGCCCCACGAGCAGATCGCCGTCCACGCGCTGCACGCCTTCGCGACGTCCCGGCTCTGCTCTGAGTTGCCCGCCTACAACTTCGAGACTGCGACCGGCGCGCGCACGGTGATGGACACCCTGGGCGTCCTCAACCTTCAGGGCTTCGGTCTCCCCCACACGCATCCGGCCCTCGGCCCCGCCGGGGCCCTCGTCTATTACGCGACCGAGAATCTCTGCGCAAAACCGGAAAACCTGCGCAGCCTGCAGGAATACCGCAGCGCCGGCACGCTCCTGCTCGACCCGGCGACGCTGCGCAACCTGGAGATTTTCGCCTCCATCCGCGGCGGTCGCGAGGGATCGCTGATGAACGCCATCAACCGCACGGCCACCGCGGCGGGTGCGCGCCTGCTGGAACGCTGGCTCGCCGCACCCACGCTCGATCTCGCCGAGATCGTCCGTCGCCAAACGCTCGTCGGCGAGCTGATCGGCGCCCCACCCCATCTTTCAACGCTGCGCGACCTGCTCGGCAACGTGCGCGACATCCCCCGCATTCTCGGCCGCCTGCAGAACCGCCTGCGGAACCCGCGTGAGCTCGGCGGCGTGCGCGACACGCTCGCCCAATTGCCCGCCCTACGCTCCGTGCTCGCGGCCGCCGGTGGCCAGCTGTCGGCGGCCTGTCTCCCGCGGATCGCGGAGCTGCCCGCGCTGCGCGAACTCCTGGCCCGGGCACTCGCCGACGAACTCCCCGCCGATCTCGCCGAGGGCAATTACATCCGCGCTGGCTACGATGCGGAGCTTGATCGCCTGCGCGCGCTGACCACCGACAACAAGACCTGGCTCTCCGACCTCGAGCGCGCCGAGCAGGAACGCACCGGCATCCGGAGCCTCAAGGTGAGGTTCACGAACAATTTCGGCTATTACATCGAGGTGACGAAGGCCAACCTCCACCTCGTCCCGGCCGACTACATCCGCCGCCAGACGACGGTTGGCGGCGAGCGCTACGTCACCGAGGAACTCCGCAAAAAGGAGAAGGAAATCTTCTCCGCCGAGGAGAACGCCCTCGCGCGCGAGCTCGAGCTCTTCAATCAGCTCGTCGCCACCATCCTCGACGAAGCCATTGCGCTGGCCCAAACCGCCGATGCCCTCGCCGAACTCGACGTCCTCGCGGGCTGGGCTCTGCTCGCCCGCGAGTGGGATTATTGCCGCCCTGAGCTCGACGACGGCGACGGACTGGAAATCACCGAAGGTCGCCACCCGGTCGTCGAGCAGATGCTCAAGGTGCCCGAGGCCGTCGCTCGCGGCACCGCTCAGGCCTTCGTCCCCAACGACACGCTCCTTTCCTGCGACGATGCCCAACTCGCCCTGATCACCGGTCCCAACATGGCCGGCAAGTCCACCTACATCCGGCAGGTCGCGCTCATCACCCTTCTCGCACAGGTCGGCTGCTGGGTGCCGGCCAAGGCCTGTCGTATTGGCCTCGTGGACCGGATCTTCTCACGCGTCGGCGCCAGCGACGACCTCGCCCGTGGCAACTCGACGTTCATGGTCGAGATGAACGAGACCGCCAACATCCTCAACAACACCACCGACCGCTCCCTCATCATCCTCGATGAGATCGGCCGCGGCACCTCGACCTACGACGGCCTGAGCATCGCCTGGGCGGTGGTCGAACACCTGCACCGTGACCCCGAGCGGGGTCCGCGCACCCTGTTCGCCACGCATTACCAGGAGCTGACCCAGCTCGAGAAACATCTGCCGCGCCTGCGCAACCTGTCAGTGGCCGTGAAGGAGTGGAACGACGACATCGTCTTCGTCCGCCGCGTCGTCCCCGGCGCCGCCGACCGCAGCTACGGGATCCAGGTCGCGCGGCTGGCCGGTCTGCCGCTGAGTGTCATCGATCGGGCCAAAACCATCCTCACCCGCCTGGAATCCGACGACACCAGCGTCACCCTCCCTTCCCCGACGCCAAGCGCGCGTCCGAAGAAAAAGATCAGCGTGACGCCGTCTGACGACGCCCAGCTCAACCTGCTTTAGGCTCCCGGCGCCATCACCCGGCGTGCCGCAGCGCCCATAGGTCCTTGGCCTGGCGGATCGTCTTGGCCAGCACCTCCGGCGTGAGGGCCTGTTTAGGGTCATCGCCGATGCCGTGCGAGGGGCTCACGTGGGTCTCGATGCAGAGGCCATCGGCGCCATACGCGACCGCAGCGAGGGCGCAGGCCGGCACATAGGAGGCCTTGCCGACCGAGTGCGAGGGATCGACCACGACCGCCGCCCAGGTCTTTTCCTTCAGGAGAGGCGTGATGCTTTCGTCCGGGTGGTTGCGGTAGCCGTCGGGGGCCGGGCTCGTGCCGCGCGGACACAGGATGATGTTGGGGTTGCCGAAGGCCGCGATGTACTCGGCGGCCGAGATGAACTCGCTGATCGGCCCCATGTGGATGCTGCGCTTCAGGAGGACGGCGCGGTCGGTGCGGCTGCCGATGGCGCGGCCCACCGCGCGGAGGAGCGAATAGTTGAGGGCATTGCGGGCGCCGATTTGCAGGAGGGTGACGCCGGCGTCGAGGGCGAGGCGGATGTGGTCCTCCTCCATCACCTCGGTGTCGGCCGGGAGTCCGGTCCGGCGCGAGGCCTCCATGAGGATGTCGAGCGACTTGGTGTCGCCCTGGAACGAATACGGGTTGGTGCGCGGCTTCCACACGCCACCGCGGATGACGTGGGCGCCGGCCTCCTTTACGGCCTGGGCGGTCTCGTAGAAATAGTTGGGGTTCTTCGGGTCGATCGTGCATTGGCCGGCGATGACGAAGAGCTCCCGGCCCAGGGTGACGCCTCCGAGCGTCAGGCGGCCATTCGCCAGGCCGGAGCGCAGGTCCATAAGCTTGAAGGGCGACTGGATCCGGTCGATGCGGTCGACATAGTCTAGGCCTTCCAGCCGGTTGATCATGAGCTCGTCGCGCTCGTCGCCGACAATGGCGTAGATGGTGCGAACGGCCCCGATGATGGGTTGGATCTTGCAGCCGAACTCAGCGACGATGTCGGTGACTTCGGTCAGCTGCTCGGGCGTGAGCCGGGGATTTTTCGGGAGGATCATGGTGTTGATTCTAGGTTAAATAAAAAAGCCGCCTGGATCAGGCGGCTTAAGGGGCGAAAATCTGGTTTTGGTTTCAGGATTCGCGACAGCCGCCGGTGTGCATCCGGGTAAAGTAGTACCAGAAGGCAAAACCGAAGGACTGGGCGTTGAAGCGAATCACGGGAGGGATTGCGCCCGGTGAGGGCGTGGTTGTCAATCTTGCGGATGGGCCTTCACCGCAGCACGGCGAGGAACGCCGCGGGGAGCGGCGCCTTGGCGGCGAAGTGGCGCGTGCGCCCGTCGAATTCATAGTCGAATTGCGTCTCGAGCGAATGCAGGAACAGGCGCTTCTCACCGCTGGCCTTGGCAAACTCGCGGTTGCGCGGAAAGTCACCGTAAGTCTGGTCGCCGATGATCGGTAGGTGGCGCTTGGCACACTGCACGCGCAGCTGATGGCTGCGGCCTGTGATCGGCTCGAGCTTGATCAAGGTGCGTCCCTGGGCCGGGCCGATGCCGCTGCGCAGGACGGCCATGCGGCTCTCGGCCGGGATGTGGCCGCGCGTTGAGGTGCGGACCTGTCCTCCCCGTTTCTCGACGGCGAGGAGATCGCGCCACACCTGGATCGGCGCCGGTGGGCGGCCGAAGACGACGGCGTTGTAGACCTTGTGCACGCGCTTGGTGCGGAAGTGGTGCCGCACGGCGGTGGCGAGGGCTTCGTCGGCGCTGACGAGGATCACCCCTGAGGTCGCGGAATCGAGGCGGTTCAGGAGCCAGAGGCGCCGGGGCGTGGCGCCAGCGTCCCACGTGTAGCACTCCCCTTCCCGCTCATAACGTACGGTCAGCAGGGACCGCAGTTCGTCGCCCGCCTCATTCGGATGGGAGAGGACACCGGCGGGTTTGTTGAGCGCGGCCAGTCCCACGGAATCAGCCGCAAGCAGGGTGACCTCCCGGCCCAGGGGCAAATCGGCCCAGAAATTCTCCGGCACGGAGCTCACTGATAGTAGAACGAGAACGTCAGCTCCTGGGACTCGCCAAGCACCTGGACCATGTCCTCGGTCCACTCGCCGTAGGGAGCCCGCGTGGTGATGGCGCTCAGGCAGGACCGCGTGGCATACTCCGGCACGCTTTCATTGGGCGCACTGAGGATGTCGACCACCTTGCCGTGCTTGTCCAAGCGGAATTTGATCACCACCACCGTGCCGGATGCGGGGTATAGTTTGCTCTGGATCAAAATCCGGTCCCATTGGACCTGGACCGTCTCGATCAGCTGCTGGAGGTATTGGCCGTAGTTGCTCCATTTCGCGTCGAAGGCGACGGGGCCGATGTTGGCGGTGCCGATTTTGTTCTCGGAAAAGATGGCGGGACGCGCGCGGCGCTCGAGGCGTGGCGCAGGCCGCGGCCGGCGTGGGTCGATGCGCTGCTGCCCGGGCGTCGTGGCGCCCTCGAGCAGCTGGGCGTTTTCGACGCCCTCGACCTTTTCCGGCACAGCCTTCGCGTTCTCGGCGAACTTGGCGATGTTGCTGCCGTAGCTGTCCTTGTCGTCGCCCTCCATCTTCTCGTAGCCCGAGAGCGGGTTTTGCTCGGCGCGCGGCGCGGCCGTCGACTGCTCGGGCGCGACCTCGACCGGCGGTGCGCTGGGCTCGGGCGGGACTGGGGGCGAAAGCTGGCCGCTGATGATCTGGGCGGAATCGATGTCGGTGCGGCCCTCCATGGCGGGGCGGTCGCCGCCGACCTCAGGCGACGGCTTTTCCTGGGCGGCCTGCTGGTTCTGGGCGCCGAAATTGTTCGTGTTGTCGGGAACGTTGTCCGGTGCGTCCGGGTTGGTCTCCACGAACTTGAACGGCGCCTGTTCCTTCGGCAGCGGCTGTTTCGGGAGGGAAAATTCGTCTTGGGCGAGCTCGATGTCGAATTGCCGCGCCGGCGGAGCCCGACCGATGACGTGCGTCGGCTCGACCTGCAGCAGGTGCGGCGCGACCAGAAACAGCAGCACGTGAACCAAGATCGTGCCCAGCACCCCGATCTGGATCGAGCGCGTGTCCGGATCGGAGGACAAGCGCGGCGCCGGCAGGCGGCGGGAACGGGCGACGGGCGGATTCGGAAGCTGGGTCATGGAGGCGGACGGCGTGGATTCAACCCAGCAGACCCGCCTGGGTCAAAATTTGTTTCGTCGCATCGAGCGGCAGGCCGATAATATTCGAAAAAGAGCCGGTTTGACCCGCCACCAGCAGGTCCCCGTGTTCCTGGATGGCGTAGCCGCCGGCCTTGTCGAGGGTGTGAACCTTGCCCAGGTATGCGGCGATGACCGCCTCGGTGAGCAGATGGAAGGTCACTTCGCTGGCCTCGCCGCCGTCGGCCCGGTAACCGCTCCGGTGCTGCCGCAGGGCCAGGCCGGTGAATACGGTGTGGGTGCGGCCGCTCAGGCGCCGCAACATGGCCGCAGCCTCCGCCAGGTCCCGCGGCTTGTTCAACGCGTGGCCGTCGAGGAAGACCGTGGTGTCGGCGCCGAGCACCCAGGCGTCGGGGTGGCGGGCGGCCACCCAATCGGCCTTCAGGGCTGCATTGTGGCTGACCATGGTGCGGGGATCGGTGGTCGGATCCTCGTGCTCGGTGACGTCGGCAACGACAATGGTGAACGGCAGGCCGAGCTGCGCGAGCAACTCGCGCCGGCGCGGCGAGGCGGAGGCGAGGATAAGGCGGGGCGCCGCGTTCATTCTTCCTGCTCGCCGAGGACCCCGGCCACGCGCCCGAGCACGCGGTACAGCTCGATGCGGCTCAACTGGTAATTGTACACGGCCTCGACGCGGTTGTCGCTGGCGGCGGCGAGCCGGCTCTGGGCCTCCACGAGCTCGCGGTTGTCCGCGACACCCTGCTGGAAGCGGCGCTCGGCCAGCTGCATCTCCTCCTGGGCCAGCTCGTACCCCTTCTCGGCGACGCTGATCTGCGCAAGGCGCGACGCGGCGTCCTGGCGCGCGAGGCGGACTTCGGCGGCGATCTGCGCCTGCAGATCCTGCACGCGGAGTTCCTGGGCGCGGCGGCGGGAGAGCGCCAGATTGGTGAGTGAGCGGGTGCGTTCGCCATCGAAGACCGGCATCGTGACCGCCAGGCTGCCGGACCAGACCCTCGCCTCGTCGCCGTCGAAGGCCTGGTCCGAGGCGTAACCGTAGCTGCCGATCGCGGCGAGCGCCGGCAGGCGGCCGTAGCGGGCGGCCCGCACCTCGAGCTCCGTCTGTTCGAGCAGCTTTCGGGCAGCCTGCAGGTCCGGGCGCTTCGCGAAGGCCTGCTCCTCGTACACCGCGAGGTCCATCGCGGGCGCGGCGCGGCGCAAGCGGGTGTCGGCCAGCTGCAGCGGCCGGGCCATGTCGAGGGCGAGCAACTGCTTGAGCTGCAGTTCGCTCCCCTGCACCACCGTGTCCTGCTGCAGCCGAGCCTGCTCGTCGATTGCGAGCTGGGCCTCCGCGCGGGTGACGTCGATCTGGGTGGCGACGCCGGCGTTGAGCTGGTTGCGCGCGAGGTCCACGAGACTGCGGGCGCGGGCGACATTGGCGTCGAGCACCTCGATGCGCCGGAGATTGCGGAGCTGGGCGAAATAGGTCTCGGCCACGGTGCCCATGACGACCTCGCGGAGCTGCTCCTGGCCGAGCTTGGCGACCGCGATGGCGTACGTGGCGGCCCGGTAGGTGGCGATGCGGGCGGGGTCAAGCAGCTCGAACCGGCCGTTGAGCAGCGCATCGAACTGGCGGTTGATCCCGGCCGTGGGCGTCGCGCGGCTGCGGCGCTGGGTCGCGTCGAGGGTGATCTGCGGCAGGAGGCCGCTGCGCTCGCGCACCGCCGCCTCCACCGCCTGGGCAATCGATTCGCGACCGATCAGGACCTCGAGGCTGGTATTTTCCGCGGCCGCGAGGGCGTCGGCCAGGGTCAGCACCTGCGGCTCGGTCGCCGCTTGGGCAATGCTCGACGCCGACAGGAGGATGCAAAGGAGCCTGGGACTGCGCATGGGAGCCCTAGCCAATCGCCCGGGACCGCCCCAGTGCAAGCCTTGCGAGTTGTCAGGACAGTGAAATCACTCCACGTTCCCCGTCCATCCCATGCGCCTCGGACTCGCCCAGCTCAACACGATTGTCGGTGATCTCGCCGGTAACCGCCGTCTGATCATCGACGCGTACACGCGCCTTGTTGCCCAAGGGGCCGAGTTGGTGGTTTTTCCGGAGCTGGTGGTCTGCGGCTACCCCCCGCGCGACCTGCTGCTGAAACGCCGTTTCGTGCCCGACATCGCGGAATCCCTAACCCAGATCGCCGCAACTATCGGCGAGGTGCCCGCGATTATCGGCACCGTCGAGGCCAATCCCAAGGGCGACGGCCGACACTTTCACAATTCCGCCGCCTTCTGCCATCGCGGCGCCGTGACCGGCATGGCCCGCAAGTGCCTGCTGCCGACCTACGACGTGTTCGACGAGGACCGCTATTTCGAGCCGGCCAGCAAGCCGACCATCTTCACCCATGACGGCAAGCGCATCGGCGTCACGATCTGCGAGGACATCTGGACACACCCGATGATCAACACCCGCCGCCTCTACAGCGGGCTCGATCCGGTCCGCCAGCTCGCCGCCGCGAACTGCGACGTCATGGTCAACCTCTCCGCGAGCCCGTGGTACCAGGCCAAGGGCCGGATCCGGCAGACCCTCGTCACCGACGCCGCCCGCGTCCTCGGTTGCCCGGTCGCCTACGTCAATGCCGTCGGCGGCAACGACGAACTCGTCTTCGATGGCCGCAGCCTCGTGGCCGATGGTTCCGGCCGGATCACGGCCGGGCTCGCGGCCTTCCGCGAAGACCTGCAGGTCGTAGACACCGGCAGCCCCGCCGCGCAGGTCGATGCCACCTTTGCGCAGGAGGAAATGAAGGACATTCACGATGCCCTCGTCCTCGGCCTGCGCGACTACGCCCACAAGAGCGGCTTCAAGCGCGCGCTGGTGGCGCTCTCCGGGGGCATCGACTCCGCCCTCGTCGCCGTGCTGGCGGTCGAGGCCTTCGGGGCGGCCAACGTCATCGGCGTTTCGCTGCCCTCCGCCATTTCGTCGGACCATTCCAAGGACGATGCCCGCCGCTTGGCGGAGAACCTGGGCATCCGCTTCGAGACCATTGCCATCGCCGATGCCGTTGCCGCCTGCGAGCGCGCACTCGGTCCGGTCTTCACCGGCCTCAAGCCGGACGTCACCGAGGAGAACATCCAGGCCCGCATCCGCGGCGTCCTGATGATGGCGTTGTCGAACAAGTTCGGCTCCCTCCTGCTCACGACCGGCAACAAGAGCGAGGTCGCCGTCGGTTACTGCACGCTTTACGGCGACATGGCGGGCGGGCTGGCCGTGATCTCCGATGTCTTCAAGACCCAGGTCTATGCCCTGTCGCGGTGGATCAACCGCGAGCGTGAGATCATCCCGGAGAACACCATCGTCAAGGCCCCGAGCGCCGAGCTGCGCCCGGGCCAGACCGACCAGGACAGTCTGCCGCCCTACGACGTGCTCGACGCGATCCTGCAGGGTTACGTCGAGGAGGGTCTGTCGCGCCGCGACCTCGTCGCCCGCGGTTTCGCCGAGCCGGTCGTCAATGACGTCGTCCGCAAGGTCGACCTCAACGAATACAAGCGCAAGCAGGCCGCCCCCGGCCTCAAGATCACCTCCCTAGCCTTCGGCGTCGGCCGCCGTATCCCCATCGTCCAAAAATACGTCAGCTGATTTTTACCCGCCTAGGCTCTTAATCATGTCCTCCTCCGCCGAACTTTTCGCCCGCGCGCTCCAGCTCATGCCTGGTGGCGTCAATTCCCCTGTCCGCGCCTTTCGGTCGGTCGGCGGCACGCCGTTTTTCACCAAGGCGGCCCATGGCGCCACGCTCGTCACGGCCGACGGGCGCGAGCTCATTGACTTTGTCTGCACCTGGGGTCCCGCGATCCACGGGCACAACCACCCGCGCATCAAGGCCGCCATCGCCGCAGCCCTCGAGGCTGGGACGTCGTTCGGCACGCCCAATCCGTATGAGGTCGAGATGGCCGAGCTGATCATCCGGTTCTTTCCCTCGATCCAGAAGGTGCGCATGTGCAACAGCGGCACCGAAGCCACGATGTCCGCCATCCGGCTCGCCCGTGGTTTCACCAAGCGCGACAAGATCATCAAGTTCGCCGGCTGCTACCACGGTCACTCCGACTCGCTCCTCATCAAGGCCGGCTCGGGCGCGCTCACCCACGGCAACCCGGACAGCGCCGGCGTGCCGGCGTCCTTCGCCCGGGAGACCGTCGTCCTCCCCTACAATGACCGCGCCGCCCTCGAGGCCGCCTTTGCCGCCAATCCCGGGCAGATCGCGTGCGTCATCATCGAGGCCTATTGCGGCAACGTCGGCTTCATCATGCCCGACGCGGGCTACCTCCAATTCCTCCGCGAAATCACGGCGCGCCACGGCACGATCCTCATCTTCGACGAGGTCATGACCGGCTTCCGCATCGCCAAGGGCGGCGTGCAGGAGCGGGAAAATATCACCCCCGATCTCACCACCCTCGGCAAGATCATCGGCGGCGGCCTGCCGGTCGGGGCCTTCGGCGGGCGTGCCGACATCATGGATCACCTGGCCCCGCTCGGACCCGTCTACCAAGCCGGCACGCTCAGCGGCAACCCGCTCGCGATGGCCGCCGGCATCGCCAGCCTGCGCCTCCTCGAGGAACTCAACCCCTACTCCAATCTTGACCGCCTCGGCCGCCAGCTCCGCGATGCCGTCCTGGCCGCCTGCCGCGCCAAGGGCCTCCCCGTGCAGGTGCCGCAGTGCGGTTCCATGTTCAGCATCTTCTTCACCGCGACGCCGGTCCGCGACTACGCCACCGCCCTCACGGGCGACGCGAAGCTGTTCGGCCGCTTCTTCCACGCCTGTCTCGACAAGGGCGTCTATCTCGCGCCCAGCGCCTACGAGGCCGGCTTCATCAGCACCGCCCATGACGGACCCGCCATCGAGCGGGCGTGTGCGGTGTTCTCCGCCGCCATCAAGGAACTTTGATCCCTCTGGCATGACGCACCGGTCTTCCTGCATGCGCCGCTTCGGTCCAGTCCTCTTCCTTCTTCTCGGCGCGGTCGCCATCGCCGCCTCCCGGCCCGCGGGCGGGCCGATATTGCCGCTGGATGAACTGAAGCCCGGCATGAAGGGCGAGGTGTGGACGGTCTTCAAGGGCACCGAGCCCGAGCCGTTCAGCGTCGAGGTCACCGGCGTCGTGCGCAACGCCCTCGGCCCCGGCAAGTCGCTCATCCTGTGCGAACTCACCGACGAACGCGTGCAAAAGATGGGCGCCGTCGCCGGCATGAGCGGCAGCCCGCTCTACGTCGACGGCCGCCTTGCCGGTGCCCTCGCCTATCAGGTGCAGAAATTCGAAACCGTGCGGTATGCCGGCTTCACCCCCGCCGCCGACCTGATCGAGGTGAGCCGCAAGTCCGACGAGGCCCTCGCGGCCAAGGCTGCAGGCGCCAAACCGCCGGCCACCCGCCCGGCGGCAACCGATCGCGCCGGTGACTCCCTGACTCCGCTAACTCCGGTTTTTGCCTTTGGCGGCATCGCACCGGTCGTGGTCGACTGGCTCGCACCCCAGTTCGAGGCCCTCGGCTTGCGCGTGGCGAGCCTCGGCGGCCAGATGGCAGGCACCGGCGTTCCGTCGCCCGGACGTGCGCTGCAGCCCGGCGACGCCGTGGCCGTGGCGGTCACCACCGGCGACATCACCCTCGCGGCCACCGGCACCGTCTCGTATGTCGACGGCGACCGCGTCGTGGCCTTCGGTCACCCCATGATGGGACTTGGCGAGGTTGCGCTCCCGATGGCCCGCTCGGAGATCGTCGCGATTCTGCCTTCGAATCTCAATTCGCTCAAGGTCGCCAACACCGGCGAGATCATCGGCACCATCAGCCAGGACCGCCTCTCCGCCGTCGCCGGCGAGCTCGGCGCGGCCCCGGCCATGCTGCCGGTCGAGATCGCCGTGATGGGGCCCGGCGCGGAGACGCGGTACCTGCGGTTTGCCGCCGCGCGGCATCCGCAGCTCACGCCCCTCGTGATCGGCACCGGCGCGGCCCAGGCCGTGCTTGGCTCGAACGACGCCGGCTTCACCAATGGTGCGCGCATCGAGGCCACGTTTGCATTTCCGCACGGCGCCACCGTGCCGACGACCAGCCTGGTCAGCGGCCCGCAGGGCATCACCCAGGGCCTGACGGAATTCGTGCGCGATATCGGCGCCGTCCTGCAGAATCCCTACGAGGACATCGTCCCCGCTTCCATCCACGTCCGCGTCACGCCTCTGGCCGTCAATCCGCAGACCACCCTCGAATATGTCCGCCTCTCGCACGCGGTTCTGACTCCCGGCACCGACCTCGAGGTCACGGTCGGCTGGCGCGATCACCAGGGTGCACCCGCCGAGGAGAAGATCCTGATCCCGGTCCCGGCTGCCTGGCAGGGGCGCACCCTCGAGCTCGTCGCGGCCAACGGCGCCGTCCTCGACCAGCTCACGGGTCGCGATGGCACGGTCACCGCCGCGCAGTTCCGCAGTCTCGATGCCCTGCTTGAGCGGGTGCGCCTCGCCCGCGAGCCAGACGGGCTTTACCTTGCCGTGGTCGAGAGCGGCCGCGCGTTCATTGACCAGGCCGATCTCACCCGCGACCTGCCCGCCTCCTACGAGCGCATCGCCAATCGGTCCGACGAAGCCCGCTACCAGTCGCGCCCCGCCCTCGAGCCGCTCTGGGAAACGCACCGCCTGCCAGGCCGCCTCATCCCCGCCACGGTCCGCCGCGCCTTCCGCGTCACGGACTGACCTTTGCCTATGTCTCCTGCCCGTCTCCTTGCCGGCGGCCTCTGCGCCGTGCTGTTCACGTCCGCCTGGGCCGAACCCCTGTCGAAAACCCAGGTCATCGATTTCTACGCCGATGTACCGAGCCGCAACCTCCAGGGTTTCGCCACGCGCTCGGATGGGCGCCTGTTGCCCGGGCCGCGCCTGACCGAGCTCAAGGGCCTGACCGACGCCGGTCTCCTGTGGACCGCTACGCCGGACGGCGACGGTTTCGTCGTCGGCACCGGCCCCGACGGCAAGGTCCTGCGAATTCGCCCGGATGGTGCGGCGGCAGTCAAAAGCGAGATCATCGCCGATCTGACCGAGACCCATGTCTTTGCCGCGCTCCGGCTGCCGGATGGCAGCGTGCTCACTGGCACCTCGCCGCAGGGTACCTTGGTCTTGATCCGCGACGGCCAGGTCGTCGCCCGCACCGCCCTGCCGGTAGATTCAGTCTTTGAACTCGTGCTGGATCCGGAACCGAAGGCTGGCGCATCTGTGCTCGTCGGCACCGGCAATCCGGGCCGGGTGTACCGCGTGGACATCAAGGCGCTGGCGCAGGCCGGCGATCAGCCGGCCAAGGTCACCGACGATGCCACCTTGACCGCGCGGGGCATCGCACTGGTGGGCGAGATTCGCGACCGCAACGCCCGGCGCCTCCTGCGTCTGGCCGACGGCCGCCTCATCGTGGGCTCCGCACCCAAGGGCAACGTCTACGAGTTTCCGGCCGATGGCGGCGCGCCGCGCATCCTCGCCGAGAACCGCAGCGCCGAGGTCTGCGACCTGCTGCCCTGGTCGGGCGGCTTCTATGCCGCGGTCACGTTCGGCACCGGCACGGGTGACGTCCGGGTGGCCAATCGTCAAAAGACCGGCAAGGCCGACGAGGCGGGTGCGAATGCCGACAAGGGCAACGATGCGACGGCCTCGATCCTGTTCGATGAACCCGCGCGGCCAGACCGTTTCCCGGGTCGGAGCCAGTTGGTGTGGTTTCCCGACGGCGGCTTTCTCGAGACCGTCGTCGCACGCAACAACATCGCCTTTTACCGCCTCGCCCGGCACGGCGGCGTGATCCTCATCGCAGGCGGCGAACAGGGCGAATTGCTCGGCTACGACCCCGCGTTGCAGCGTTCGCTGACGTTTGGCGGTGTCGCGTCAGCCCAGCTCAACGGCCTCGTGCCGCTGCCCGGATCCACCGATGCGTTTCTGACGATCGCGAACAATCCCGCCGCGGTGCATCGCCTCGATTTCCCGGCCACGGGTCCGCGCTCCGCCGAGACCCGGCGCATCGACCTGGGCGCGCCGGCAACCCTTGGCCTGCTTCGCTTCGGCCCCGGCAGCCGCCTCGTCAACGAGGCCGCGGTCAACGTCGCGTTGCGCGCCAGTTTCGGCAGTGACGAGGCCGAGGGCTGGACCCCGTGGGTCGCGGCCGTGGCCGATGACGGCGGCTGGCGTGCGCCCGACCTGCGAGGCCGCCATGTGCAGGTGCGCGTCACGGGTGAAACCGCGGACTTCGTGCTCGATCGGGCCACCCTGCATTTTCTCCGGCAAAACCGCCGGCCACAGCTGCAGGAATTCCGGCTCATCGGTCCGAATGCCGGGCTCGTGCCCGCGGCCACACCGCCTGCCGCCGTCATGGCGACCCTTGGCCAGGTGATCCAGCCCGAGCGCGACGACGGCAAGCGGCGGAATCCGCTCCTCGCGAGCCAGGTCGTGCCCGTGCCCGGCGCACAGATTGCATTCTGGAACGTGAACGATGCCGACGACGATAACCTGACGACCACCTTTTCGCTGCGACTGCGCGGCACCGAGGCCTGGACCGACGTGGCGGTCGCGAGTCCCGAATCCTATCTGCAGTTCGACACGACACACCTGACCGAGGGCACCTATGAGACGCGTCTCGTGGTGACCGAGGCGGCACCACGGCCGGAAGGCGAGCGCCTGGGCGCCACGTTTGAGACCGACGACTTCCTCATCGATCGCACCGCGCCTGAGATTGTCGGGACGAAACTCGATCGCGGCGCCGCGCGTCTGCGGGTCGCGGTCTCGGCGCGCGACGCCTTCTCGCTGCTGGCCGCCGCAGAATTCGCCCTCAACAACGGCATCCGGGTGAGCGTCGAGCATCCTGACGACGGACTTCTCGACGGCCGGAGCGAGACCTTCACGCTGGATCTCCCCCTCGACCGCGCCGCCGGCGCGACCAGCCTGGAGATCGTGGTCTACGACGCCCTTGGCAACAGCTCAGCCCGCCGACTGGGGCTCTGACCGGACTGGTTGGTTTGGTTACCGCTGGTCCGGGAGGGGCTCCTCCGGCAGGAACGGTGCGATCGATTCCATTGATTCCGGTTCCATGACCGAGCCCTTGAAAACCTCGCGCACGATGCGGCGCATGCGCTCCGTCGAGACCCGCAGGTGCAGGACGCGGCGGAGGAACCAGCCGTTGGAATGATGCTGGCTGAATTCGACGCCGATGGCGTGAAAGTCCTCGTACCGCTGCAGCCGGGCCACGTCGTCGATGAAAAAACGATCGGCCTGAAAATAGTCGCGCCGGACTAACCCGAGCACTTCGGTCAGCGGCCGCGCCTGCGGATAGAGGGCGCGCTCGAAAATGTGCGCGCCAAATTCCGCGGCATCGATGCCCTGCTGCTGACAATAGAGGTCAATGAATCGAACCGACTTCATCCTGCTTGGTGGTGGTCGTTCCTTATGAACCTTCCGTCGCCAATAAACAAGCGCGGCGCCCGTCAGGCCCGCGGATGCGCCTTGGCGTAGATCTCCTGCAGGCGCGCGACGCTGACGTGGGTGTAGACCTGCGTCGTGGCGAGCTGCTTGTGCCCGAGCAATTCCTGCACGAGGCGCAGGTCGGCCCCGGCATTGAGGAGATGGGTGGCATAGCTGTGGCGAAGTTTGTGCGGCGTCAGATCGAGCGGAAGGCCGGCATGGGCCAGGTAGCGCTTGAGCAGCTTCTGGACCTCGCCGACCGCGAGGCGCCCGTGCCGGGCATTGACCATCACCGGGGCGGCCGGGGCCCGGTTGTGCGCATGGTGGTCGCGGAAATGCCGCAGGACGGCGACGGCCACCTTGCCCAAGGGGCAAAGCCGCTCCTTGCGGCCCTTGCCCATCACGCGGGCGACCCCGCCCTCGAAGTCGACATCGCCGTAGTTGAGCGAGACGAGTTCGCTGACGCGCAGACCACCGCCATAGAGCAGCTCCATCGCGAGGCGGTCGCGCCACGCGGTGAAGGCGTCGATCTCCTGCGCCTCGAGGAGCCGCTGCGGACCGGCGAGCAGCTGGCGCATCTGCGCTTCGGTTAGGAATTGCGGCAGGCGCTTTTCCAGCTTCGGCAGCGGGATCCCCACGAAGGGGTTGCGGCGGAGGCGACCCTGCCGGAGCCAGTACTTGGCCAGGGCGCGCAGGCCGGACATGTGGTTGTGCAGGGTCCGGCGTCCGTAGCGGCGCTGGGCCTCGATGACGAAATCCCGCACATCGCGGGCCGTCAGCTCATCGTAGGGCCGGTCGCCGGTGCCGCTGGCGGCCAGCCAGCGGTGGAAGTCCTCGAAGGCCTGGCGGTAATTGCGCAGCGTGTACGGCGAGTACCTGCGTTCGCCGGCGAGGTACGCCGCGAAGGGCTGCCACCACGTGGCGACGAGCGCCTCAGGCAGTCTGGGCGGAGCCGGAATCTTGGGCGGATTTTTCGACATCGCGCATCACCTGGGTCGTATGCAGGCGGAGCGCCGCCTCGGCGTCGAGACCGCGCGCGCGGGCCGCGGCCGCGAGTTCGAAGAGCCGGCGCCCGAGCTTGGCCTCGTCGAGGTTGCGACCGAGCGCCGCCACCTGCGCGGCGTCGACGCCGGCCGGCACGGGCAGTTGCTTTTCCTGGATTCGTTTCCACGCCGCCTCGGCGAACATGAGCGCCGGCAGGCGCGGCGGTTGCGGCTTGAAGAGGCCAGATCCGGCGGAGGCGCCGTTTTTCTTTTCGCCGGCCTTGATCTGCTCCCACTGGGCGAGGACCTGGGCGGAGGTGTCGAGCTTGCCCTCGCCAAAGACATGGGGGTGCCGCCGGATGAGTTTCTCGTTCACCTCACGGGCCACGTCCTCGAGATTGAAATGCCCGGCCTCCTCGGCGAGCTGGGCGTGGAAGACGACCTGGATGAGCACGTCGCCGAGCTCCTCGCGCATGTGCGGCAGGTCGAGGCGGTCGATCGTGTCGATCAGCTCACTCACCTCGTCAATCAGGCAGCGCACGAGCGAGGCATGGGTCTGCTCCTGGTCCCAAGGGCAACCGCCGGGCCCGCGCAGGCGGGCAATGGTCCGCCGGAGTTCTTCGATCGCGCTCATGGGCGTATGGCGGCAAGTCGGCGTCGAAAACGCAAAGGGAAATGTGGGCCCGATTGCGTCTTGCGCCCTGGGCCGGGCTTTGCGGCTATTGCCCGGATGTCCGACAAGCTCACCGAGATCATGGCCTGGAAGCGGCGCGAGATCGCCGGGCTTGTCCGTCCCGTCCCGTTGACGGAATTGACGGCCCTCGACGCCTCCCTGCCCCGCTCGCCGTCGTTTGCCGGGTCACTGCGCCGGGCTGACGGCCGACTGGCCGTGATCGCCGAGATCAAGCGCCGGTCGCCCTCGGCCGGCACGATCGCCAGCGGCATCGCCGCCCCGGACCAGGCCGTGAAGTACCGCGCCGCGGGCGCCAGCGCCCTATCCGTGCTCACCGATGCGAAGTTCTTTGGCGGCACCCTCGACGACCTTGTGGCGGTCACCACCCTCTTCCGCCGCGACCCGCCCGCCGTGCCCTGCCTGCGCAAGGATTTCATGGTGCATCCCATTCAGGTGCGGCAGGCGCGCGAGGCCGGGGCCAGCGCGATCCTCATCATCGTGCGGGCGCTCGACGACACCGAGATCAAGGCACTGCATGAAGCCGCCCAGGCAGCCGGGCTCGATGCCCTGTTTGAGATCCACAACGAGACCGAGCTCGACCGGGCCGTCCACCACGGGGCGAAGATCATCGGCGTCAACAACCGCGATCTCGCGATCTTCAAGACCGACCTCGGCCTCAGCGAGCGCCTCATCCCCCGCTTTCCGAAAGACGTCATCGCCGTGAGCGAGAGCGGCATCCACGGTCCGGCCGATGCCGCCCGAGCCCGTGGCGCCGGGGCCCATGCGCTGCTGGTGGGTGAAGCCCTGATGAAGGCACCCGACACCGCCGCGCTCCTGGACGCCCTCGCCCGCGCGGGCTGAACATGCCTCTCTCCCCAACCGCGACCCGCGACCTGCTTGCCCGGCTTGGCCACCAGCCGAAGCGGTTTCTCGGGCAAAACTTTCTGGTCGACGGCAATATCGTGCGCAAGTCGCTCGAGCTCGCCGGCGTGCAGACCGGCGACACCGTGATCGAGGTCGGTCCCGGTCTCGGCACCCTCACCGCCGCGCTGCTGGCCACCGGTGCGACCGTCTGGGCGGTGGAGAAGGATCCGAATCTGGCGGCACACCTCCGCACCGAGTTGGCGCCTCAGTACCCGACCACGCTGCACCTGCTCGAGGCCGATGCCGTGGAGTATCCGCTGGCCGGCCTGCCCGCGCCGGCGCCGGCCGATTTCAAGATCGTGGCCAACCTGCCCTACGCGATCTCCACGCCGTGGATGGATGCCGTGCTCAGCGGCCCCTTGCCGGCGCGCATGGTCCTGATGCTGCAGCTCGAGGCGGCCCAGCGCTACAGTGCCGCGGCGGGCACGAAGACCTTCGGGGCGATTTCGATCTTTCTGCAGTCGGCGTATGACATCGCCCCCGGCCACCGCGTCGCGGCTGCGTGCTTCCATCCGCGGCCGGACGTGGATTCCTACCTGCTGCACCTCGTGCGCAAGCCTGAGCCATTCGTTTTTTCGCCGGCGGTGAAGGCGCTCATCCGCGGTTGCTTCCAGCAGCGACGAAAGCAGATCGGCTCCCTGCTGCGACAGCGTCTAGCCGATGGCGGTGCGGCCTGGCTCGCGGAGCTGGCCCAGGCCGGGCTCGGACCCGAGACACGCCCGGAAGCCGTGCCGGCGGAACGGTGGCGAACCCTGTCAGCACCGGCTTGAAAGGCCGCGTTTCCCCGTGCAGAGTGCGTTCATGCGTCGTCTCGCCCTGCTCGGCCTGCTGTTTGCCCTGGTCGCACCGCTGCCCTCCTTTGCCCAGGAAGGTCGCATGCCGTTGTTCGGCAAGGTGAAGAACAAGGTCTACACCGCCCCCAGCGGCGCCTACCGCATCACCTCACCCGTGCTCTCCGAACTGGGCGGCACCATCTCGGACAGCGAGTACGTCGTCGTCTTCCAGGACCAGTTCACGATCCACATCACGATCGCGTGTTTCAAACAGGACGCCACGCAGCGCTGGGAGCACTCGACGCGCGGGCCGAAGGAGTATTTCCGCTATTTCTTCAGCAGTTACGTGTTCCCCGACCTGCAGCAGTCCTACCCGGAAATCACCGTGGCGAACGAGACCTTCGACCCCAAGTACCTGGACGGGGCCTGGTTCATCAACACCCTCCTGCCGGGCGGTACGATGTTCATGCACCGGCTGGCCGAACCCGCCCCCGACGCTCCGCGGCCGATCGCCAAGCGCGGCAACCTGCTTTTCGTGAAGTATGGCTACGTCTACGTGGTCAGCACCGAGCTCGCCGAGCGGCTCACCGAAGGCCACACCTACAAGCTCGATGCGGAACAGGAAAACCAGCTCATCCGCGAGCGCCTCGAAGGCATCATCAATCTCATGGACTTCGTCCGCCCGACTGAGGACGGCTCGCGGTGAGCAGGTAGCGCTTACTTGTACCCCGGCAGGAACTGCTTCTCGGCTTTGAACATCTCGAGGGTCATCTGCTTGATCTCGGCCGGGCTGCAGACGGCCGCACTCAGCGGGTCGAGCATCAGGGCGTAGACCGCCTTCTCGACCGAGCGTTCGATGCAGGCCTGTGCACCAAGGTCGAACATGCGCATATTCGAGTCGCAGAGCGCGGCCATTTGCGCCGGGAGGGCGCCGTAGCGCGTGGGGTTCACGCCATTGTGGTCGATCATGCAGGCGACCTCGACGCAGCCGTCGGCCGGCAGGTTGGTGATCAGCTGGCCGGCGCCGCGGTGGTTGTTCATGACGTTGCCGTGGATCCGGAACGGAGAGTCCTTTTCGCGGGCCTCGATGATCCAGCTCGCGTACTCCCAGCTGCGCTCCCACTCCATCGGCTCCTTGCCCGCCACCATCCGCAGCCGCTGCTTGTCGGCCATCTTCCGCCAGGTCGGCCAGTTGTTCGCGTAGAAGCTCGTGCCGCCTTCGTAGCCCTCGCGGCTGTAGCGCTGCACGAGGTCGGGGCGCTTGCGGTAGTACGGCAGGTACTCGGAGAGGTGGCCGCTGGACTCGGTGATGAAGGCGTCGAAGTGCAGCATCATGTCCTTGCGGACAATGTCCTTGTGCCATTCGGGCGTCTCCCACTGGTGGTGGTTGAGGCGCTTCGGGTTCTTCGGCCGACCTTCCTTGAAGGCGCGGGCGAGATCGGCCGCGGCCCTGCGCTTCAGGATCGGGTAAAGGTCGCGGCCCTTGTGCTCGAACTTGGTGAACCAGGCGAGATGGTTGATGCCGGCGCACTCCCAGTCGACTTCCGCGATCGGCACGCCGGCGCGCTGCGCCAGTAGGTGACTCGTGCCCTGCACCGAATGGCATAGGCCCACGATCTGCATCGAGGACGTGCGGCCGGCGGCGAGGCACATCATGGCCATCGGATTGGTGTAATTGAGGACGAGCGCGTCCGGGCAAAGCTCCTCGGCGTCCTTCAGCACCTGGAGGAAGACCGGGATGGTACGCATGGACTTGAACAGGCCGCCGGGCCCGATCGTGTCGCCAATGCACTGGTTAATGCCGTACTTGGCGGGAATGTCGTTTTCGCGGCGCACGCAGGCCGTGCCGCTGACCTCGATGCAGTTCACGATGTAGTCCGAGCCCGCCATGACGCTCCGGCGGTTGGCGGAGGCGAGGACCTTCCAGTTCGACTTGCCGAGCTGCTGCGCGAGCCGGGTGATGAGCTTCGTCATCGTGTCGAGGCGCTCGCGATCGATGTCCACCAGCGCGATCGTGCCGCCTTGGTCGCCCGGGATGCGGAGGATGTCGTTCATCAGGCGCGGCGTGAAGGCGCTGCCGGCACCGAGCATGGTGATCTTGATCGGGCGCAGGAGGCGGCCGGGCAGACCGCGGGCGGCGGCATCCTTGGTGTGATCGGCGTGGCCGATGAGTTTCTTGGCGGATTCGCTCATGGGATTAATGTGATGGGAGAAGGCAGATGGGGTTGACGGACGACGACAATCGTGCAGGTAACCGCGCGCGTACGATAGCAAAAGGTTGATTGCCGATGTGCATAATGTGATTGTCACCAAATGCCCGGCCCCGATCCCTTCCCTGTCATCCAGCATGCCGCCGAGGAGGCGCACCACACACCGGACTATCGGTTCGACAACAGCGACCGTGAGAGCCCGACCTGTTGCGTGATCCAGCGGACGCTGGCCGGCGAGGCGTACTTTCGCGATGCCGCCGGCACTCAGTCAGTGGCACCCGGTCAGGCGATGCTCTTCACCCATCGTGAGCCGACCGGGTACGGTTATCCGACCGATGCGAGCGAAACCTACCGGCTGCGATTCATCGCCTTCGAACCCCGCGCGGCGATCGGAATCTTCGCGCGCCTGCGGACGGACTTCGGCTCGGTCGTGCGCATGCCCGATTCGTGCGAGGCCACGGCGGTCTTCGACGAGATCCTGCAGCGGTACCGGCAGCGGCAATTCCGCGACCGCCTGCAGGAATCGGAGCTGATCTTCCGCCTGTTCATCGCCCTCTACCGCGAACAGGTGCAGGAGACGCGGACGAGCGACCCGATCGAGTTCGGCTCGCACTACATTCGCAGCCATTTCCGCGCGCCGGTGAACCTGAAAACCATCGTGCAGCAATGCGGCGTGAGCCGGGAGCATTTCATCCGCGCCTTCACAGCCCGGCACCGGGAGTCGCCCGGAGCCATGTTGCGGCGCCTGCGACTCGAGCACGCGCGGGCGATGCTGCAGGCCACCGAGCTGAGCGTGCAGGAGGTCGCCCTCGCCTGCGGTTTCACGAGCAGCAACACCTTCTGCCGCGCCTATCGGCAAAAGTTTGCCCGGAGCCCCGGGGCCGGGCGGCGCTAGCCGGTACCCGCGCGGTACGCTATGTTTGGGCCAACTTGCGCTGGCGCTCGAAGACGGGCCGGAGGCTGAGGCTGAACTGGTCCTGCAGCATCTGCAGGGCGCGGTAGCGGGCGACGTTGACGCGGTTCGGGACGCAGCGGGTGGCTTCATCGACCGCGACCACGCCTTCCGTGAATTCGGTGATCGCGGCCTTCGGACGGGACTTCCGCGCGAGCGCCCACGCGGCTTGGATCGCACCGCCGAGGGCCGCGCCCTCGTCCTCCACCATGCCGACGACGGGCACACCGAAGACGTCCGCCATGATCTGCCGCCAGACCGCCGACTTGGCGCCCCCGCCCGTGACCCGGATCTCCTTCGCCTTCACGCCGAGCTCGGCGAGCCGGCGCAGGCCGTAGTTCATGCCGAGGGTGACGCCTTCCATGGCCGAGCGCGCCAAGTGCGCGGAGTTGAATGTCTTGCCGTTGAGGCCGAGCCAGGCGCCGGATCCGGCCGGCACGTTCGGGGTGCGCTCGCCGGCAAGATACGGCAGGAGCACGAGTCCACCCGCCCCGGCCGGCGCCGCGGCCACGGCCGCCTCGAGGGCAGCGTGATCCTGATTGAAAAGAGCGCGCACCTGCTCGGTCACCGTGGTGACATTCATGGTGCAGAGCAGCGGCAGCCAGCCGCCAGTGGACGAACAGAATGCGGCAATCTCCCCCTGCGCGTCCACGACCGGCTTCCGGGCAAAGGCATAGATGGTGCCGCTCGTGCCGAAGCTCGCCGTGACCACACCCGGGCTCACGTTGCCCGTGCCGATGGCGCCCATCATGTTGTCGCCGCCGCCGGCGCTCACGATCACATCGGCCGACAGTCCGTAAGCCGCCGCCCGCGTCGGGCTCAGGGTGCCGACGATGTCGCCCGATTCGCCCAGCTCTGGCAGCCAGTCGGCGAGGTTCCGATCCACGGCCGCGATCGCGGCCGCCGACCAGCGGCGGCGCCGGACATCGAGGAGCGCGGTGCCCGAGGCATCGCCGGGCTCCATGAAGTATTTCCCGGTGAGGTGGAAATTCAGATAGTCGTGCGGCAATAGCACGTGCCGAAGCCGGCGGAAGTTCGCGGGCTCGTGGCGCTTGAGCCAGAGGATTTTCGGGGCGGTGAAGCCGGGCAGGAAGGCCAGGCCCGCCTGACGGATCGCCGCCTTCTCGCCGCCGAGCTTGCGCGTGAGGATCGTACATTCGGCGACGGTGGACGTGTCGCACCACAGCTTGGCTGGGCGAATGACCTGCCCGCTCGCATCGAGCGCAACGAAGCCGTGCTGCTGACCCGAGACGCCGATGCCGCGCACGCGCGTGCGGTCAACCTGGGCCAGGGCTTCCCCGATCGCCCGATCCATCGCCTGCGTCCATTCCTGCGGATGCTGCTCCAGGTGACCCACCGGCAGGCCGGGGATCAGCGTGTGCGGAGCACGGGCCTCGGCGATGACGCGCCGGGTTTCGAGGTCGAGCACGACCGCCTTGACGCTTTGGGTGCCGGAATCGATGCCGAGGTAGAGGCTCATGGGATGGTGACCGCGGAATCGTCGCAAGTGCCCGCCGACGCGGCAAGCCGGAGTTCAGGCGCCCGAAGGATGGCGAACCAAGGCGAGGCCGCAGTCAGCGACCCGCCGGTTGACCCGGTGGAGCCGACTCGCCCGCGCCGGCTTCCTCCAAAAGCTGCCGCAAACGTGCGTCTTGCGGCAGCTCCGCCTGCGCCTGTAGCAACTCGCCGCGCGCCTCCTGCTTCCGGCCCAGCGCCAGCAGCCAGGCGCCTTTTTCCCGGCGCAGAATCGGAGTAAGGCCGAAGTGGCGCTCCTGATGCGAAAGGAAAGACAGCGCCTCGGCATAGTCCTGTGTCTGCAGCGCCGCCTGCATGCTCCTGAGGTACACGGCCTGCGCCCGATTGAAGAGCTCGGCCGCCCGCGCCAGCTCGCCGCGGGTCGCCTCAAAGCGGCCCCACACGACGTACACGTGTCCTTGTTGCCGCGGGTTAGCAGCGAATCCGGGATGGCGCTCCATGTGGGTGAACAGCGTCTCGCTGTCCCGCCAGATCAGCAGTTGCTGTCGGAAAAGGTGCAGTGACCCGACCAGGAGCCCCAGAGCGACCAGCCACGCCCCCGCCTGTACTCGTGCCGACCAGAGACGGCAACAAACCGTGAGCCCGCCGATCCAGACCAAGTGCACGACGTAACTGTAGCGGTCGACCGGCCAGGTGGGCCATTCCGTCAAGCCCAGGCAGGGCACGCTCACCGCCAGTCCACCCCAGATAACCAACGCCAACCCGGGTTGGGACCGGCGCCGACTCCAGGCGAACGCGAGGACGGTCAGGGCCAACACCGCCGCGCCGCACAGGATCGTGATTGCACGTCCATCGCCGAGATCGAGCGGCGGCACGTTCGGCGTGAGCTCCACCGGATACACCAACCGCCAGCCCAGCGCGGCGAATCCGGCAAAGGCTGCGCCGAACCGCAGCGCGATGCTGGCGTCGGCCAAGGTTGGTGCCGCCGTGAAGATGCCCGGCTCCTGCACGCGCGTCAGGAGGGTGATCACGACCGCGAGTCCGGCCGGCAGCGCGAATGCCGCATGCTTGAGCCACCATTGCCTGCGCCAGGGCTGGACCCAAGCCGGTGTGTCCGCCGCCGGTGGCGAACGCCAGAGGTCGAAAGCCACGAGCCAAAGGCAGAAGGTCGTCGCGACCGGATAGCTGCCGCAGGCCAGCAAGGCCAGCAGCCACGCCGCCACCAGCCAGCCGAGGCTGGGTCGCCGACCGCATTGGGCCGTCAGGTAGCAGAGGAATGATCCGAGGAGCAATGCGCCGGTCAGCGGATAGGTGGAGGCCGTCACCCAGGCCACCGTCTCGGCCCGAAGCGGATGGACCGCCCACAGTCCGGCCGCCGCCAGCGCCGTCAGGTCGTCGCGCCAGTCCGCCGGCCGCTGCAGACTGAGGACGCGCCGCACGACGAGGGCAAACAGCACCGTCGCCACCGCGTGCAGCACGAGGCCGACGAGGTGCCAAGCCGCGGGATCCCAGCCGGCCTGGGCATGCACCACCCGCAGCAGCAGCCAGTGCACCGGCTTGAAACGCAATGCGTCCGCGGCACCGAACAGGCGCCCGACCAGATCCCAGGACCACGGATCGACGAGCAGCCGGTTCTGGAGGACGTTGATGTCGTCGTCCCAGCGTACGAAATCAAAGGCCAGGACCGCCCCGCCCGCCCACACCACGCCGGTCGCCAATACGAGCAGAGCGAGGGCAAAGCCGGTCCGCTTCCAGCGCATGAACCACTGGACCGCGCCGCCTTGGCGGACACGATCCAAAAATGAACGCGCCCTGGAACCGGGCGCTGGCGAAGCGGCCTTCAAGCTGTCTTCCGCACGACCCAGTCGGCCACACGGTTGAGGCGCAGGGCGAAGGCCATGTAGGCCACCACGAGAGTGAGAATGCAGCCGTTGCCCAGGGCGCGGAAATTCCGGCGGATCATGCTCTGGGTCCAGCCATAGTCATCCACCAGGCGATTCATGTCACCGCCGGCGTCGTCCTCGCCGTTGATCATCGTTCCGTACGGAATGTCCTCGAGCCCCCGGTACACGTCGCCCCAGAACCGGTAAGTCTGGATGAAGACCGCGGCGGCGAGGAAGAAGACCACATGGCGGCAGGCACCCCATTTGAACTTGTCGGGGAGCTGGAAATAGAACGTCAGCATGAGCAGCGCGCTCAGGTAGAACTCGCCGCCCACCCCGCCAAACGCGCCCCACCAGAATTCCTGCCGATACGGCGACAGTTGCCAGGTCAGGTAATATTGGGCCAGCGCGAAGGCCACCGCGAGGATCATGGCCCAGATCTTCCGTTCCTTCCAACCCGCGACGAAGAGGATGCCGAAAAGAAGCAGCAGGCCGTAGTAGACAAAATGCGAATACTCATCCTCTACCGGCGTCCAGCCGAACGGCAGCGGCAGGGCCTTGCGGCCCGTGAGCCAGGCGGCCGTGGCGTGGCCGAACTCGTGCATCCACACCTGAAAACCCTTGAGGAAGAAACCGAGCGGGCTAAGCACGGCGAGCCAGGCCAGGCCGAAGAGCAGCGGCGGCACGAGGATATTGACCTTCCAGTTTTCGAAAGCGAAGAGCGGGAAGACCTCCGTCTCGATCGGTTCCGGTGGGTCCGGCGGCTCGGGTCCGGCGGCCTGCTCAGTCATGATCCGGAATCACGGACGGATTCGCCGTCGGTCTCGCCGTCAAAAGGGGCCACAGACTCCCCGCGCAGCTTCGCGCGCCGGCCGAGGGCGTCATAGGTGGCGTATTTGTAGAGCTCGCCGAGGGTCGGATAGTTGAAACAGGTTTCGATGAAGAGGTTCGCGGTCGCGCCGGTCTGCAGCGCGATCAAGCCGATGTGCACGATCTCTGTCGCCTGCTCGCCGATCGCGTGCACCCCGAGGAGCTTCATCGTGTCGGGCGCGAACAACAGCTTCAGGAAGCCGTTGCGCACGCCGATGATCTGGCCGCGGGCATTGTCGTGATAGTGCGCGAGGCCGGCGATGAACGGCAGGCCCTGCTTGGCCAAGGACTCCTCGGTTTCGCCCGCCATCGAGCACTCAGGGATCGTGTAGATGCCGTAGGGCAGGATCGGCGCGACCCGGGTTTTATACTTCAGGTCGAAGGCGTGCACCATGGCGACGCGGGCCTGCTCCATCGAGGTCGCCGCGAGCGCGGGAAATCCGACGACGTCGCCCGCGGCGTAGATGTGCGGCACGGCAGTCTGGTACTGGCCATTGACCTCCAGCAGGCCACGCTTGGCCGCCGCGAGGCCGGCGGCCGGCAGGTTGAGCCGGTCCGTGTTTCCACTGCGACCGGCGGCCACCAGAATCGTGTCGGCTTCGGCCCGCGCGCCGGAGGCCAGCGTGGCGCGGAGGGTCGCGGGCGTCGCCTGCACGGAGGCGACCGACTCCTTGAAACGCACGTCGACGCCCATCTCGATCATGCTGTGCGTGAGCGCATGTGAGACCTCGGGATCGAGAAACGTGAGCAGCCGGTCCCGGCCCTCGAGCAGCGTCACGCGGATGCCCAGGGCGGCGAACATGCAGGCGTATTCGCAGCCGATCACCCCGCCACCCACCACGAGCATTTCCCGCGGGATGTCGTGCAGGTTGAGGATCGTGTCCGAGTCGTACACGCGCGGGTCGTCGAAGGGGAATACCTCGGGCCGGTAAGGCCGCGACCCCGTGGCGATGAGAATAAAATCGGCCGTCAGGCGCGTGCCGGGGCCGCCGGCGGCCGTGACCGTGACGGTGTGCGCATCGGCGAACGCCGCCGCGCCGCGGTGCACGTCCACCTTGTGGCGGTCGAGGTTGGCCTGGATGCGCTTCTGCTCGGTCTGGCGGACGAGGCGCTCGCGGAACAGGAAATCGCGGGCGGTGACCTGTTCCTTGATGGACATGTTCACGCCGAAGAGTCCGCGCTGGCGAAATCCGGAGAGGTAAAGGGCGGTCTCGCGCAGGGTCTTGGAGGGCAGCGTGCCGGTGTTGGCGGCGGCACCGCCGAGGACCGGCTCGCGTTCGATGAGGGCGACGCGCTTGCCGAAGTAGGCGGCCTGCGCCGCGCCTTTCTCGCCGGCCGGTCCGGAGCCGATCACAATCAGGTCGTAATGGGGTGTGGCCATAGTTGGCAGGGCGGGCGGCGCCCCGGGGGTGCCGGGCACTCTGGCAGGCGGATCGCGGATGTAAACGCCGCAGTGAACGCGGGCGAACGAGAAAGAATCGGGGCAGCCTTGCCCCCACCCTCCGGGTCTCACACGCTGCCCGACCATGAGCGCCGATCCGCATGCCCAGTTTGACCAGACCGTGCTCGAACTCATCGAGCACCACCCGCACGGCGCCGTGCCGGGCACGCCTGCCTACCAGGACGCGCTGCGCCGACTGTATGCCACGCACCAGATCTACGCGTCGGCGGATTTCAAGGACGGCCACGTCACCGCCCGCTCGCTGGCCAGCGCCCCCGCCTTTCACGCCGCGAATCTGCCGGAACTGGTCGCCGGACGAATCGCGCCCGAGGCGCTCGAGGCCAATGGGGCCATCTTCGACCGCTACCTCGCCCACCTTCCCGCGGCCCTCCGTCCGAAGGCCGAAGGACTGCGCCTGCGGGTCGCCGGCAAGCCCGTGCACCACCGCACGAAGCAGCCGTCGATTCACGATCCCGTCCACAGCCTCTTTCTCGTTCCTGGCACCGGTCCGCATCCCGGCCTGCCGGGTAATTACCTCTACG
>CAYHEW010000011.1:0-90512 GCA_964355715.1 uncultured Opitutaceae bacterium
CTCGAGGCTGTACGTGAGCGGGAGCGCGTTGATCGCGGCTTGGAACGCGGCGAAGTCGGCGAACTGGTCCACGCTCGCGGCCTGGACGATGGTGCCGTTCTTCAGGTGCGGGCTGACGAGGAGCTTGCCGCCGAGGGGCAGCTTTTCCTTGGCCCAGCCGCCGTTGTAGTGGAGGTAGGGAATCCAGTGGTAGGGCGCGAGCGGGCGGTAGGCCAGGTAGGCGCGGCCGCCCTGGGCGAAGATCCAGCCCGACTTGTCCTCGGTGACATTCACGAGGTCCTTCGAGAAGAAGCCGTTGATGTGCGGGAAGCGCTCGCCGGGCGCGATGTCGTAGAGGGCGATTACGGTGTCGAGGTCCTGGAAGACCTTCTCGTAGGGCGAGGCGCCGAGGATCTTGTCGGGCGAGTCGTAGGACGGTTTGCCCTCGAAGGTGACGGCCGTGATCATAGCCTCGGGGTACGTGGCGAACTGCGACTGCATCCACTTGGGCGAGGAGTGTGGGTGGAGGGAGAACATCGTGTTGTGCTTCCCGCGCGGGTCGGGTTCAGCCCAGGTGACGTCCCAGACGTGCGATTGGATGGCGTCGTTGACGATGCCCTGCGTGGAGCCGACGGCGTAATCGCGGCGCAGGTAGTTGGTCTTGTAGACCGGCGGCGAGAGCACATCGCTGTAGCGCCAGTAGCGGCGGGTCCGGGCGCGGTCGCGCTGGACGTAGTCGCCGGTGCGGTCGGTGGCTATGCGGTAGATGACCTCGGGCACCGTGTAATTCTTTGCCACCGGCGCGAAGTAGACGCCCCAGCCACCGTAGCCGGAGGGCGTGGGGGTGTTGCCGAAGAGCAGCCAGCTGAAATAAGACGACAGGGCGTTCCAGCGCTCGATGGCCGAGCCCTCGTCGGTGCGGGAGTTGGGTCCCCGCAGCACGCCGTTGAGCGAGTTGGCGGCGAGCTCGGCGAAGAGCCAGTCGAGCATCATGCGACCGCGGATTTTCATCTCCGGGTCCTTCGCCCAGGTGGCCATGAACAGCATCGGGATGGCGTACTCGCCGATGTAGTGGCTGGGGTTGTATTCACCTTGGCCGACCGAGGTGGTCAGCTCATCCATCCAATGCACGAGATAGGCGCTGGATTCGGCGAGGTTCTCCGCGGAGGATTTTCCGGAGTACCAGGTCTCGGCGGGCTCGTTGGGATAGAGTTCCGCCATGAGGTAGAGCGAGGCGTAGTACATCAGCCAGTGGTTCTCGGTGTCGCCGCGCAGCTGGCGCGTGGTGCGCCAGGCCTCGCGGATGGCCTTTTGCGCCTCGGGCGTGAGCTTGTCGCGGCCGGTGTAGGCGACGCAGACGGCGGGGAACATCCAGAACGGACCGGTGCCCGGGTCCTTCATCAGCTCGATCACGCGCTGGCTGCACACGTCATAGTGTTCGCCGCGCGTGAGCAGGACGGCGATCGCGGCCATGTCGAGGTGCTTGTCGGGCTGGGTGAGGTCGATGCGGCCGGCGCGCCAGTCGAGAATTTCGTCGACGCGTTTGAGGTAGGCCTCGTGGCGCTGGCCGGCGTCCTGCACCGGAGCGGTGGACGGCGGTGGGGCCTCGAACGAGGGCTGGGCGGAGAGCGTGACCGTGGCGGCGAGGGCCAGGAGGAAAAGGGGAAGACGATTCATGGCGAAAAATGGAGAGGGTTTACTTCGCGGCCCGGGGGAGGAGGAGGAAGCTGTTCACGAGCGAGCCCTCGAGGGCGTCGCGGCGCCAGGTGCGGCCAAAGTCGTCGGAGACGTAGAGCGTCTCCTTCACGACGCTGGCGTAGAGCCGGCCCTCGGGGTCGACGCCGACGCGCCAGACGCAATGGCCCTCGGGGAGACCGGCGTTGCGGGCGGTCCACGTGGCGCCGCCGTCCTCGGAGGTCAGCACGCCGTGCGCCCAGCTGCCGATGGCGAAGCGCTGCGGGTTGGTGACGTCGAAAGTGATGTTGTAGAGGGCGCGGTCGGAGGGAACGCCCGGGAGATTCTGCCAGGTGAGGCCGCGGTCGCGGGAGATGAAGGCGCCGGCGCTCTGGGTGGCGGCGAGCCAGACCGCGGGATCGTGCGGCGATTGCTGGACGTCGGTGACGGTTTCCTGCGTCGGCAGAACTTGGCGCCAGTTGTTCGCGCCGTCCTCGGTGAGGTAGATGCCGATCTCGCAGGCGGCGAGCACGCGGCCGGCCTGCGTGCGGTCGACCTTGATGGCCTGGGTGTACTTGCCGCGGGCGGGCAGGCCGTTTTCCTTGCGGACGAGGGTCTGGGCGCGGTCGGTGGAGACGGCGACGCCGTCGGTGAGCGCGAGGTAGACGTGATCGGGGGCGTTGGGATCGACGGCGACGTCGCGGCCCTCGGTCATGTCCCAGCTGTTGCACATGCGCCAGGTCTTGCCGCCGTCGAGCGTGCGGAAGAGGCCGTTCATGAGGGACGTGTAGGCGACGTTGCGGTCGCGGGGATCGAAGGCGACGGCAGTGATGCCGGTGTCGTTGTAACCGTGGTGCACCCACGCGCCGGCGTCGTCGCGGATGTAGACGCCGTTGAGGGTCGTGATCTTGGAACCGACGACGTAATTGCGGTTGATGTTGGCGCAGATGACGAAGTCGTAGGCGGGCGCGGCGGCCTGGGCCGCGGCGGCGAGGAGGAGGGAGAGGAGGAGGGGTTTGGCGCGCATGAGATTGGGCTATTCGTTGACCTGGTCGGTGATGGTGAGGGTGTTGAAGTCGAGGGTGCGTTGGAGCTTGCCGTGGGTGATGGTGAGGACGCTGGAGCCTTTCTCCGCGTTGAGGTGCGGGCCCTCGAAGAGCTTCCACTGTGAGTAGTCGATCGGCTGGCCGTCGACGACCGGGGCTTGGCCGTAGGTGAAGGCGACCTTTTTCCCGCGCAGGGTGGTCAGCTTGACTGTGGGCACGGGCTCGAGGCTGAACGTGAGCGGCAGCGCATTGATGGCGGCGCGGAAGGCGTCGAAGCTCGCGAACTCACTCGCGCTCGCGGCCTGCACGATGGTGCCGTTGTGGCGGTGCGGGCTGTGGAGGAGCTTGTCGCCCTTGTCGCCGTGGTCGACGCGCTCCCAGCGGTAGCCGCCGCCCTGCGAGGGGAGCTGACGGTAGCCGAGGAGGTGCTGCCATTCATAGCCGGCGAGCGGACGGTAGGCGAGGTAGGTGTTGCCGCCCTGGGCGAAGATCCAGCCGGACTTGTCCTCGGTGACGTTGACGAGGTCGCGCGAGAAGTAGCCGTTGATGTGCGGGAAGCGCACGCCTTCGGGGATGGCGTAGAGGGCGATGACGGTGTCGAGGTCCTGGAACACCTGCTCGTAGGGCGAGCTGCCGAGGATCTTGTCGGGCACGTCGTAGGACGGTTTTCCCTGGCTCGCGAGGCCGTCGATCATGGCGTCAGGCAGCTCGGTGAAGTAGGTCTGCATGACCTGCGCAGACGAGAGCGGATGCGCGGAGAAGATCGTGTTATGCTTCCCGCGCGGGTCGGGCACGGCCCAGGTCACATCCCAGACGTGAGCCTGGATGGGGTCGGAGAGGCCGCCCTGGTAAGAGCCGACGGCGTAGTCGCGGCCGAGGTAGTTCGTCTTGTAGATCGGCGCCAGCTCGACGTCGCTGTAGCGCCAGCGGCGGCGCGAGCGCTTGAGGTCGCGCTGCACGTAGTCGCTGCCGCGGTCGACGGCGATGCGGCGGATGACCTCGGGCAGCTCGTACTGGTCGGCGAGGATGGCGAAGTAGATGCCCCAGCCGCCGTAGCCGGAGGGCGGGGGCGTGTTGCCGAACATCTGCCAGCTGAAATACGAGGCCAAGGCGTTCCAGCGCTCGATGGCCGAGGTGTCGTCGGTGCGGGCGTTGGGGCCGCGGAGCACGCCGTTGAGGGTGTTGGCAGCGAGATCGGCCATGAGCCAGTCGAGCTTCATCTGCCCGCGCTGGCGCATGGCGGGATCCTGCGCCCAGGTGGCGAGGTAGAGCATCGGGATGGCGTATTCGCCGATGTAGTGCGTGGGGTTGAACTCGCCCTGGCCGATCGTCGTGGAGATATCGAGCCAGTGGATGAGATACTCGCGCGCCTCGGCGAGATTCTCCGCCGAACTCTTGCCGGTGAACCACGAGGTGCCGGGTTCGTTGGGGTAGAGTTCCGACATCAGGTAGAGCGAGGCGTAGTACATCGCCCAGTGGTTCTCGGTGTCACCGCGCATCGGGAAGTAGGTGCGCCAGGCGTCATGGATCGCGGCGCGTGCCGCGGGGGAAAGCTGGTCGCGGCCGGCGAAGGCGACTGCGGTCCACGGGAACATCCAGAACATGTCGCCCGATTGCGGCTCGGCCATGAGCTCGAGGACGCGCTGGGAGACTTGGGCGTCGCCCTGCTTGCGGATCAGCTGCACGAGGATCTGTTCGCGCGTGAGGGGCTTTTCCGGGGTGATGGTGTTCTGGTACCAGTCGAGCGTCTCGGACACGCGTGCGAGGTAATCGCGGCGGAGCACATCGGGCCGGGCATCCGTGGGCGGCACCGGGACGGGACCGCTGAAGGACGGTTGCGCGGTCGCGACCGTGACACAGAGGGTGGCAAGGCTGAGGAGGAAAGAGAGTCGACGCATGGCGGTGAAAGGGAGGAGTTACGGTTGGGCCTTGGGCACGAACGCGAAGCCCGAGATGCGGGAGTTGGGCAGGCCGGCGGTCTGCCAAGTGTGGCCGAAGTCGTCGGAGACGTAGAGCGAATCGTAGACGACGGCGGCGTAGAGCCGGCCGGTGTCGGGGTCGATGGCGGTGCGCCAGACGCGGTGCTTCGCGGGCAGGCCATCATTCCGGGCGGTCCAGGTCGTGCCGCCGTCCTCGCTGGCGAGCACGCCGTAAGTCCAGCCACCGATGACGATGCGCTGGGAATTCTTGGGGTCGAAGGCGATATTGTAGTGGGCCTTTTCAGCGGACAGGCCGGCGACCGGATTCCAGGTGAGCCCGCCATCGCGCGAGGCGAGGACGCCGGCGCTTTGAGTGGCGGCGAGCCAGAACTGCGGGTCGTGCGGCGATTGCTGGAGGTCGTTGACGGTTTCCTTGGTCGGATGGACGGCCCGCCACGATTGGGCGGCGTCATCAGTGAGATAGATCCCGGTCTCGCAGCCGGCGAGCACGCGGCCGGCGCGGGTGCGGTCGACCGTGACGACCTGCGTGTACTTGCCGCGGGCAGGTAGGCCGTTTTCGCGGCGGGTCCAGGTCATCCCGCGGTCGGTCGAGACGCCGAGGCCGTCGGGCAGGGCGGCGTAGACGGTGTCGGGGGCGTTGGGATCGACCATCACCGTCTTGGGCTCGGTCATGTCCCAGCTCGTGCCGACGCGCCAGGTCTGGCCGCCGTCGCGGGTGAAGAGCACGCCGTTGATCGTGGCGACGTAGAACACGCGCGGGTCGCGCGGATCGAACGAGCCGGCGAGCATCGCCGGGTAATTGATCCCGATGTGCTTGAACGTGCCGTCCGCCTGGCGGAGGTAAACGCCGTTCAGCGACGAGTCACGCGAACCGGCGACGCGGCCCTGGATGTTGACGGCGCCGAACAGGTAAAGGTCGTGGCCGGGGCTGGCGCAGCCCGCGGTGACGGCGGGAAGCACGGCCAGCGCCAGCAGGGCGAGGAAGCGGGATGTCGGATTCATGAAAGGGTGAGATGGGGGGTGGGGAATGTGGAAATCAGGAACCGATCCGAATCCCTGATTTCCACATTCACAAAAGGCGGGGTTTCCGTATCAGGGGAGGCATGAGCCTGAACTTTGTATCCGTCCTGCGTCGCATTCTGGTGGTGCTGTTGGCCGCGAGCGCGGTCGGTGGGCTGGGGGCGGCGACGCCGGAGGAGAAGTTGCAGGAGCTCGGCATCACGCTGCCGGCGGTGCCGGCGGCGATCGCCAACTACGTGCCGGCGGTGCGGAGTGGGAATATGGTGTTTCTCGCCGGGCAGATCGCCAAGGGGCCGGACGGCAAGTTCGTCACGGGCAAGGTCGGGCGCGATCTCACCGTCGAGCAGGGGGCGGAGGTGGCGCGCACGTGTGCGATCCAGCTCATCGCGGTGCTGAAGGCGGAGGTCGGCGATCTGGCCAAGGTGAAGCGCATCGTGCGCGTCGGCGGCTTCGTCAACTGCACGGACGATTTCACGGCGCAGCCGAAGGTGATCAACGGCGCCTCGGACCTGCTGGTGGCGGTCTTCGGTGACGCGGGCCGGCATGCGCGCGCCGCCGTCGGCGTCAACTCCCTGCCCGCCGGCGCGCCGGTGGAAGTGGAGCTGGTGGCCGAGCTGGCGGAGTGAGCGCGCCGGCATGATTCACAGGTCGCGGCTCGCGGCGCGGACGCCGGCAATGACGCGTTCGCACTCGGCGGGCGAGTTGAACACGTGGGTCGAGATGCGCACGGCCTGCAGGCCCTGCTCGGTGACGGGGCGGCAGCGCAGCCCGTGCTTCTTGAGCAGGTAGTTGAAGAGTTTGCCGGCGTTGGCGCGGGTGTGGGCGATCGTGGTCATGGAGCCGCGCATCTCGGCGGGTCGCGGCGTGAGGACGGTGATGTCAGGGATCTTCGTGAATTCCTCGAGCAGATGCGTGGCCATGCCCTTGCCGTAGGCGGCGATGCGGTCGCGGCCGATGGCTTCCTGGAGGCGCACGGCCGCGGCGAGACCGGCGACGAGGCCGGCGTTGCGCGTGCCGTACTCGTGACGCGAAGCGGCCTGGTCGAGCTTGATGGCGCCGGGCAGATGGGTGAGTTCGCCGGCATGCGACCCGATGCCGGTGACGGACACCGACTCGAGTTTCGACTGGCGGATGTAGAGCACGCCGGTCTCATGCGGGCCGCCGATCCACTTGTGGCCGCTGAACGCGTAGGAATCGCAGCCGATGGCGTCGAGGTTGATCGCGATCATTCCGACCGACTGGGCGCCGTCGATGTGGAACCAGATGCCGTTCGCCTGCGCCAGATCCGCAATGGCGCGGACCGGGAACACGAGGCCGGTGGTGCAGGTGATGTGGCTGACCTGAATCACCCGGGTACGGGGCGTGATCAGCGCGCGGATCCGGGCGAGATTGGCCTCGGGACTGGCTGGATCGGGTTCAAAGAGCTTCACCTGCACGCCGCGGAGGGTGGCCTGATTGGCCCAGGGGAAGGAACCGCCGGGATGCGCGTGCGACTCGAAAATCACCTCGTCACCCGGCCGCAGCGTGAGCCCGGCGGCGATGATGGAGTTGCCCTCGGTGGCATTGCGCGTGAAGCAGACCTCGGAGGGCTTCACCCCCAGGTAACGGGCCATTGACCCGCGGGCCGGGTGAAAATGTTCATAGCCCGTCTCGGAGTGCTCCTGCAGCTGCGACATGGTCGAATAGACCGTATCGAGCACCGACTGCGCGGCAGGCCCGAGCCCGCCGGTATTCATGTATACGGGGTCGTCGAGCAGCGGATACTGCAAGCGCACGGCGCGCCAGAACGCCTCATCCGGCACGCTACCGTAGGCCGGCAGCGCGGGGATGGACCGCGCGGCGGCGGAGGCGGTGGCAGTCGGGGTGTTGCAGCCGGCGAGGGCGCCGAGGGCGCCGACGCTCAGGCCCTGGAGAAAGGTCCGGCGGTCAAGACTCATGATTGGGCGGTGAAGGTGAGGGTGTGGTCGATGGCAAGGTCGGCGCCGGCGGCGATCTCGAGGTTGCGGTCAAACTGCACGGGCAGGGCGGCGAGGGGGTAATTGCGGCGTGCAAACCAGTGGAGGGGACCGGCGTTGTTCTCGAAGCGGATGATAACGCGGTTCAACGTCGTATCAAGCTGGCCATGCCATTCCATCCAGCGCGCGGCGGCGCCGTGCACGGCGGGGATGCCCTCGAGGCCGCCCTCGGCGACGATCTTGATCGTCGGGTCGAGGTGGTCATCGAGCAATTCACGCGCGCCGCGGAACTCGAGGCCCGTGTAGTGCGAGCCGGCGAGGCCGCCGTTGGAAGCGGGGTTGCCGAGCGAAAGCGTGCGACCGCTGACATTCGTCAGCTTGGCGCGCCAGTGCAGCGACCACGCGTTGCCCGCGGCGTCGAGCGAGATGACGAGCGTGCGGATCTCGCGGAACAGCACCTCGCCGAGGCGGCGCCATTCCAGGGCGTGTTCGAGTGTGGTCTTGGTGCCGATGGTCTTGAGCTTGTGCCACTCGATGTGCTGCTGCACGCCGTGGTCGTCGCGCCACTTGTAGCCGTCGGGCTGGAGGCAGGTCGGGCCGCCCCAGAAGTTGGCGCCGGACACGTTGTTCAGCGTGAAGCACAGGCCGTGGTGCCAGGGGTGGTCGTTCGGGCGAAAATTTGTCAGCGTGTCGCCGGCGAGGGAATTGACCGGATGAAAATACGGCTTGGGCGATTCCTTGAGGTCGACCGCCGAGGCGTAGACATAGCGGCAGAGCAGCTGCTTGCCGGCGAAGACGGAGACGGCCTGGCCGTTCTCGTGATGGATGCGGAGCGATTTCTTCATGACAGGTCGTAGCTTTCCTTGATGACGCGGCCGGTGAACTCACGGGTGCGGCCGTCGGGGGCAACGACGGTGGTCGGAAGATCGGCAGGCAGGTTGACGGTGAGATGGAATTGGCCGTCCGCAACGCGCCAGGCGACGCGGATGAGGCCGTGCGGCGTGCAGACGCTGCCGGCGGCGTGGGTGAGGCCGCAGCGGCGGGGCTGCACGCGGACGCGGGCGAAGCCGGGCTCGGCCGGCGTGACGCCGAGGATGCGCTGCTGGAACTCGAGCACCGGGTGCGCGGACCACGCGTGGCAGAGGGAGCGCCAGTAGCTGTTCTCCTCGACGAAGGTCGAAAGCCCGTAGCCGATGGACTCGTGCCAGGGGCCGAGATGCTTGGGCATGTCGTCGTAGCAGCCACCCTTTTCGAGGGCGGTGAAGCCCGTGTGCATCCAGAAGAACGAGCCGGGGGCGAGCTTCGGGTCGGTCGGGAAGCGGCGCATGATGATCGCGCGCTCCCGCTCGCCGGCGAGGCCGGCGACGATGGCCCAGGCGTTGCCGTACTGGCTCACCTCGGGTCCGCCGGGGCGATCGAAGTAGAGTCCCTCGCTCTCGGACCAGAACTGCGCGTGGGCCTTGGGCCGCAGCGCCGCGGCCTCGGCCGCGAAGGCGTCGGCGCGGGCGTCCTGCCCGAGCTGGCGGTGCAGCCAGGCGGCCTCGTCGAGGGCGTTGATGTACTGGGCGGCGTGGATGCAGGTCGGGCCGGTGTCGGCGCCGGGCACGACGCCGCGCGGCCACCAGGGGCACCAGTCGGTGATGTTCCAGAAGGGCATCTTTGCCGGCAGGCCGCTGGCGTCCGTGTGCCGCTGATACCAGTCGAGGACGGCCCGCACGCCCGGCACGAGGTCGGCGGCGGTGGCGCGGTCGCCGGTGCAGGCGACGTAGTCCTTGAGGTTGGTGATCCAGTGGATGCTCCAGGCGGGAATGATCTGGACGAGGCGCGAGGGGTAGCGGGCCTGCGTGAGGCCGTCGGAGAGGCGCGACCAGTCGAAGTGGTACAGCGCCTGCCGGCTGAGGCGGTAGTCGCCGGTGGTGTACATCGCCAGCTTCGACGTGATCATCGTGTCGCCGGCGTACTGCATCTGCTCGTAGTGCGGGCAGTCCTCGAAGGTCTCGTGCGAGCACATGCGCATCGTGTGCAGGCCGACGGTCCAGATCCGGTTCAGCGCGGGATCGGAGGACTTGAACTGCGCCTGGATGCGATACGGATACGCGGTGAAACGCTGCTGCACGGCGCGGAGCGTGAGCGGTTTCCTGCCGACCGTGATCTGCAGGCCGATGTAGCGGAACGCGCGCCAATGGAGCGGCTCGAAGGTCTCGTCGCGGCCGGAGGGCTCCCAAATGTCGCACCAGCCGGTGACCCGGCCGCGGCGGTCGAAGGTCCAGCCCGTGCTCTCGTCGGCGAAGTGTGAGGCGAGGTTGGCGAGCGACTGCTTCTTGCCGAGGAGCTTGGCGCCGGGGGTGTCCCAGCGCAGGCGCAGGGCCTCGGCGTAGGTGAGGCGGACGGTGCTGCCCGCGCCGCCGGAGACCACGAGGTGCGGGAACGCAGTCGTGAGTTTCCCCATGTCGAGCACGAGATTCACCTTGGTGCCGGCGGGGAGCGTGAGGGCGCGGTTTTTCGCGAGGAGATTTTTCCACGCGGGCGTTATCTCGCCGCCGCCGTTGACATAGGCGTCGGGGAACGCGGCCGGCTCGCCCTCCTCGAGCATGGGAATCATGCGCGGGATCAGGCCGTAGGGGCTCGCCGGATCGCGGCGGTTCGTGAGGAGCTCGGCCTTGAAGAGGAGGTGGGCCGGTGACCACTTCGAGTCGTCGAATTTCACCGACTGCCAGCCCTCGGGGATGAGATTGGAGACGCGGTGCTCGAAGTAGCCGAGGTAACCCTCGAAGGTGGTGTTCTCGTTCTGGAAGCGATGGGCCTTGTCCACGGCGACGCGCCAGGTGGCGTCGGTGCGCAGGTCCTCGATGACTTTTCCGCCACGGGTGGTGAGCGCGCCCTCGAGCACGAAACCGCCGGTGTAGGTCATGACCGAGCACGGCGGCCCGAGCAGCGCGGGGCGGTGGGCGACGCGCGACATGTCGAGGACGAGCGCAGCGAGGACGTTGCGGCCCTTCCGCAGGTGCGGGGTCAGGTCGAAGGAATCGTAGAAGTGGTGGTTGACGTCACCCTTGGCCGGGCCGCGGCCGATGAAGGTGCCGTTGCACCAGAAGAGATAGCGGCTGTCGGCGGAGAGGGCGACGGCGAGCCTGGCCTTGGCGGGATCGGCGACGCTGAAGGTGCGGCGGAAAGTGCGCGCCTGGTAGTGCGATGGCGTGGCGTCCTTGGGAGCGGGCGTGCGGTGTGAGCCCTCGGCGGACCAGATCCACGAGGCGGAATTGACGAAGGGGGAGGCAGGCACGGGAGATTGGGGGAGCGGGAAATTTCAGGGATGCCTAGGGGGCGGGAATGAAGACGTAGTCGAAACCGTAGGCGCCATAGAGGCCGCCGTCCTGCCAGGTCTGACCATGGTCGTCGGAGAAGAACGCGCCTTCCTCGAAGGTTGAGGCCCAGAGGCGGCCGGGGGTGTCGGGGTCGAAGGCGAGGACGAAGACATGCTTCACGGGCAGGCCGGCCGAGCGGTCGGTCCAGGTGGCGCCGCCGTCAGTGGAGATGCGCACGCCGACATCCCAGCCGCCGATGGCCATGGCCTTGGCGTCATGGGGATCGAGGGCGGCGGCGTAGAGGTTGGCGCCGGTGGAGGCGGGATCAACCTGGCTCCAGGTGAGGCCGCCGTCCCGCGACAACCAGGCGCCGCCGTGCTGCGTGCCGGCGAGCCACAGCGATGCGTCGCGGCCGCTCTGCGCGAGGCGCAGGATCGTGGTGGCGGGGGAGGACGCGATGCGCGTCCAGGTGCGGGCGGCATCGGTCGAGAGATAAATGCCATCCTCGGTGCCGATCAGCACACGACCGGATTGGGTGCGGTCGGCGACGACCGTCTGGGCATAGAGCTTCGCGAGGCCGGCATGGGCGGGTGTCCAGGTGGCGCCGGCGTCGACGGAGCGGATCGGGCCCCATTGCGTGGCGGCGTAGACTTGGGTGGGGTTGAGCGGATCGAAGGCGATGCTGCGCACGTCCACGACCTCCCAGCCGGTGGTCTTGCGCCAGGTGCGGCCGGCATCGGCGCTGCGCACCACGCCGTCGGCGCTGGCGATGAGGAGCACGGAGGGGTGGCCGGGCTGGGCGGCGACGCTGCCGATGCCGAGGATGCGCGGGCCGAAATGCACCCAGCGTCCGTCGGCTTCGCGGCGGTAGAGGCCGGAGTCGGTGGGGGTGGAGGAGTTTTTCTGCGCCTTGGTCATCGCGACCGCGGCGTAGAATTGCGCGGGCGCGCCGGCCGCGGCGGCCGAGAGGACGGTGGCGATCCAGAGCGCGGGCAGGCGGAGGCGGGCGGTCATGGCTGGACGACGGATTGCGTGATGGCTTGGGCGTCGAAATCGAGCCGGTAGCGCTCGGTGTCGAAACGGAGTTCGAGTTCGCGGCGACCGCGCGCGGCCCGGCCGTAGGGACTGTCGAACAACGGCCAGGCCGCGTAATCGACGGGCACGCCGTTGATGCTGGGCGCGGCGCCGTAGCGGGCGCGGAGGACGCTGCCGTCAAGGGCGGTGAAGACGACCTCGGCCTGCGAGTCGGTGCTCACCTGCAGCGGCAGGGCGCGCACGGCGGTCTGGAACGCAGCATAAGAAGAGAAGTCGCGGGCGGGCGCGACCTGGACGACGTAACCGTTGTGTTGCGCGCCGCTGACGTAGCACCGGTGGCCGGTGCCCCATTCCTTGAAACCGGCGCTGATGAAGCCGCCGGCGCCGCCGGCGAGGTGCCCGGTCCAATCGTTCGGTTTCCACTCGCCCGGCGCGAGCGGCCGGTAGGCGATGTAAACGGGTCCGCCCTGCGCGAAGATCCAGCCGGAGGCGTCCTCGACGACCTCGCGGAGGTCGCGGGAGAAGAGAGTGATGATGTGCGGGAAGCGGGTGTCGGGCGGGAGGTCGTACAGGCCGATCAGCGCGGGGCCGTGCTGGAACACCTGTTCGTGGGGCGAGCCGCTGGCGAGTTTGTCAGGGGAGTCGTAGTCGGCCTTCGAACGCGCGATCAGGTCGGTGGCCGTGTCCCAGTCGGCGCCGAAGTACATTGTGCCCTCGAAGGGCGAGGAGTACGGCTGCACCGCGAAAAACGTGTTGGCGGCGTCGAGCGGTCGGTCGACGCGCCAGCGCAGGTTCCAGGTCTGTTGCTGGATGGGTTGGAGGAGGCCGCCCTGGGAAGAGCCGAGCACGAAGTCCTGGTCCACGTAGCTGTACTTGTAGACGGGCACGGTCTGGCGGTCGCCGACGGTGATGGCGTCGGGTCCGGCGTTCCGCATGCGCCAGCGGGTGCGCTTGAGCTCGCGTTCGATGTAGGGGCGCGGAGCGGCGCGGGCGATGCGCTCGAGGATGGGCGGGGGCGTGTAGCCACTGAGCGCCATGAGGAGCGACTGGCCGCCGGCCTGGCGGTCGCCGAGGCCGAAGGCGAGCCAGCCGATGGTCGAAGACGTCACGCGGCCCGGTTGGAGCACCTGGCGCGGATAGACCCGGCTGTGGGCGCCGGCGTACTGGCCGTTCATCTGCTCGATGGCGTAGTCGTAGAGCACGTAGTCGAGGAGCATGCGGGCGCGGAGGCGGAAGGCCGGGTCGGCGGCCCAGCCGGCGAGAAGGCTGAGCGGGGCCACGTATTCGCCGATGTAGTTGGGGGAGTCGTATTCGCCCTGGCCGTGCGCGGTGGTGACGTTCATCCAGTGCTCGAGGTAGCCGCGGGCCTCGGCCATGTTTTCCGCCGCTGAGCGGCCGTTGAACCAAGCCTCGGGGCCGGTGTCGGGCCGGCATTGGGTGGCGATATAAAGCCCGGCGTAGTAAAGGACCCAGTGATTCTCGGTGTCACCGCGGCTGGGCCAGTAGGTGCGCCAATGCTCGGCGAGGCGGGCGCGGTTGGCTTCGTCCAAGCGATCGCCGCCGGCGGCCATGAGCGCGGCCACGGGATAGACCCAGAACATGTTGCCGGTGGGGGGCGCCTCGTTGAGCCGCGTCAGGCGGGCAAGGGCGGCAGGGACGTTTTCGCCCCGTTGCAGGGCGGCGGCCACCTCAAGGTAGGTGCCCTTGGCCGGGTCGAGGTTGCCAATGGCGGTCGCAATCAGATCCGACCGGCGTTCTTGGTAGCGGCGGCCGATCTCGGCATCCGACAGGTCCGCAGCCACGCTGGTGGGCTCCGCGGAAAGATTCCCGGCCGGCAGGCAAACCAGGGCGGTCAGGAGCAGGGGGACCAGGAGCAACCGGGGAGTCTTCATCACGGGTACGTCGGAGGCGAACGGCCATTATGCGGGGGCGATTCGCAGCATATCAACCCGCATTTTTTCTGAAAATTCAGTGGAGCCTGGCCCAAGCTCGGAAATCGGATATCCCTGTCGCGCTGCAAGCTAACGGCGCGGAAAACAAAGTGAGCGGCAAGGCGTCTTTGCCTGAAAATAACTTGACGGCGTTCAGCGCGTTTCATTTCTCGATTCTGAAATATTCACGGCATACCCCCATGCTCATTGCCGACATTGCCCGTAAGGCCAAGGTGTCCCCCGCGACGGTTTCGCGGGTGATCAACCAACCCCATCTGGTTGCCTCCGACCGGTTGGCGCGCGTGCAGGCGGTCATGTCGGCGGTCAACTACAAGCCGACGCCGCTGAACCGCCGCCGCGGACCGAAGTCGCGGATGGCGGCGCCCAAAAAGATCGCCGTCTGGTTCGTCGGCGCGCGCAAGAGCTCGAATTTCAACTGGTTTCAGGAGCAGCTGCTCCAGGTCCAGGAGGCCAACGAGAAGCAGCGGATCGACCTCTCGGTCATGTACACCGAGTCGGCGGATGAGCTACCCCGGGCCCTGGCGGAGAATCAGGTCGACGGCGTCATCATCCAGGGCATGGAGCCCAGCGCCCCGGTTCTGCAGCGCCTGGCGGGCCTGCCGCACGTGTGGTTCATGACGCGGCGCACGCTCAGCTATCCCGGTGACTACGTCGAACCCGACAATGCGCTGAATGGCCGGACGGCGGCCGATTATTTGCACAGCCGCGGTCACAAGGTGGTGGCGGTCGTCTCGACCGACTCGGCCTACACGGCCGTGGCCTGGCGGGCGGAAGCCTTCGGCCTGCGGGCCCGCGAACACGGGATGAATGTCATCAACATCTTGGGCAAGCCGAAGCCGGGCGTCAGCTACCTGATTGAGAACTCGGCCCATGAGGAATGCGAGTCGCTCGCCCGCCGCCTGGCCCAGACGAATCCCCGGCCGACCGGGCTCTACCTGCCCGTCGACCATTTCTGCGGCTCCTTCTTCCGGGCCCTGCGGCAGGCCGAGTTCAAGCCGGGGCGCGATTTCGAGGCGATTTTGGGCAATTATAACCCGGTCATTTACCACAATCTTGACCACTTGCCTCCGGTACTGGACATCAACCTGTCCACCCTGGTCCGCAAGGTGGTGGATCATCTGGTCTGGCGCTGCGACAACCCCCAGGCCAACGGCCGGATCGGCATCACGGTTTCCCCCACGCTCATCCCGGGCGGCGCCAACCGAACCCCTTTTAGTTCCTGAATATACATAGCCAGAGGGCTTGCTTTCAGACGTCACATTCATTTTACACTTTCTCGCTCTTGGTCGGACTTCGGTCCGGCCGGGAACCGGAAACTACAAACCACCCCCCAACATAAACATAATGAAATCAGAAATCAGCTACCCAGCATCGGTGGCCAAGCGAAGCTTGGTCGCCTGTTTGGCCGCCCTGATTGGTATCTCTGCCGCCCCCCTTTGGGCGCAGACGGTGCCGGTCACGACGGATGATGACGAAGAGGTGACGAAACTCACCCCGTTCGAAGTCGCCTCGGACAAGGACTACGGCTACCTGAAGACCAATGCCGCCACGGCCACCCGCATCGGCATGGAGATTCAGAAAGTGCCGATCAACATCTCGGTTATCTCCCGCGAGTTCCTCGATGACACCAACGCCAAGTCGCTGACGGATCTCTTCCGTTACTCGGCGGCGGCGGCCGGCGACACCCGCTTCAAGATGCGCGTGCCCGCCAACGAGGCCACCCCCCAGGGCGGCTTCACGATGCGCGGCTTCCAGGTCAACACCCTGATGCGCAACGGCGTCTTCCGCTACATCTCGCACAATCTCGACAACGTCGAGCGCGTCGAGGTGGTGAAGGGCCCGGCATCCGTGTTCTTCGGCCAGGGCTATCCCGGTGGCGTCATCAACTACATCACCAAGCGCCCGTCGTTCACGAAGGTCCCGACCGAGTTGACCTTCCAGATGGACGACAACTCCGGCCAGAAGGTGAAGGTCGACCACAATGCCGTCCTCGGCAAGAAGGCCGCCTTCCGTTTCGTCGGTGCCTGGCAGGATCTGCAGGGCGAGCGTCGCTTTGAGTACCACAAGAACTTCAACCTCACGCCCTCGCTGACGTTGAAGCCCCTGGACAGCGGCAAGCTGACCCTGAACGTGGAATTCGAATACCTGAAGGAACGCTACAACGCCAACGACTACGACTGGATCTACAGCGACTTCGCGGGCTGGAAGGCCGCGTCCACCTCGGGCGCCTACGGTTCCTCCACCGCCACGCTGGCCAGCACGATCGCGGCCAACGCCGGCAACGGCCTCGCCGCCGCTGTGGTCCAGGCCACGACGACCCCGACCCTCGCCTACGCGACGTTCATCAACAACAAGCGCACGTCGACCGGTGACCTCTGGCTCCCGGCCTACACCAGTGTCGAGCGCGGTGCCTACTACACCAACGCGGCCGGCACCTGGGTGCATGACGAAGGCTTCAACTACACGGCGCGCGGCGCCTACCACGACAACGAGGACGAAGTGTTCACCGTCACGGCGGACATGTCCCCGTTCGAATGGCTCGATGCCCGTTACACCTACACCAACGACCGCGCCGTCAACAACTCGGTCGGCCAGGGTGGTGCGATCCAGACCCCGTACGCCGACGGCGTGCACTGGAACATCGGCCTCGGCAACCGTTCCGGTTACTGGCGCTACACGCAGGTGCACAACATGGACTTGGTCTTCAAGTTCGACCTGTTCGGCATCAAGAACAAGGTGCTGACCGGTTACCAGCGCTCCACCTGGACGCAGCAGTACCTCGGTGGTGCGGCGCAGGGTGATCTCAACTGGGCGTTCCTGCCCGGCGCGACGAACACCGTCTCGAACCCCGACTACGCTGGCACCAACACCGTCAAGTATGCCTTCGGTGGCGTGCCGGTGAACCAGGTCATCCGTGACCGCGCGGGCGCCATCAAGCCCGTCCGCCAGATCTTCAACAACTGGGATCCGGGCTACGAGATGGCTCCCGACATCAACACGTACTTCCAGGACGACCGCAACGCGCTCGACGGTTACAAGCCGGTGCTTGAGGGCATGTACCTCAACTACCAGGCCTCGCTGCTCGAGGACCGCCTGACCATCCTGGCCGGTTACCGTGAAGAGAAGAAGTGGGAGCGCTTCCAGCCCCAGGTGAACAACTTCCCCTGGTACACCTACTTCCCGGACATGCACCTCGATCCGGTGGCCTACCCCGAGAACGTCTGGGGTCACTCGGTCAACTACCAGAAGACGATCGGCCTCGACCAGAAGGGTGACTCCTGGATGGCCGGTGCGTCCTTCGCCGTGACCAAGAACCTGAATGTCTACGCCACCACGGCCAAGATCTTCAAGTTCAACGCCGGCAACGTCGGTGGCATGTTCACGGGTGACGAAATGCTCATCGCCCAGGGCATCATCGACGAGTACGCCGCCCGCGGCCTCGCCGGTCAGTTCATCTACCGCGGCCAGGCGATCACGCAGGCCTCGCAGATCAAGGCCCTCTTCGAAGCTCAGGGCTATTACAAGATGGTCCCGAACGAAGAAGGTAAGAACTACGAAGTCGGTGTGAAGTACACCTCGGACGACAACAAGATCGTGGGTACCTTCTCGATCTTCAGCGCCAACCGCATCAATCGTCGTGAAGACGACGGCGTGGCGCAGGGCAACGTGAACGAGCCGATGAACTACAACACGAACCCGATCTGGATCGCGGGCGCCGCCCGTTCCGGTCTGGTCAGTGCCTCGGCCGCCAACACCGGCCGTACGTTCCGCGTGCGTTCCTACGGCAACAAGGTCGAGATCGAAGGTGCGGAAGCCGAGGTCATCTGGACCCCGATCCGCAACTTCCAGGCCCTGATCAACGCCTCCTGGATGCCCACGGCCGAGACGGTCGAGGACCTGCGCCCGATCTACTCGAAGCCCGGCTCAACCTACTACAACAGCAGCTTGACCGCGACCCAGCAGCGTGACGCCTACATCCTGTGGAACGCCCGCGTGGAAAACGTGCCGGAGTACCGTTTCAACGTGTTCGGCAAGTACACGTTCACGGACGGTCCGGCCCGCGGCCTCGCGCTCGGCGCCGGTATGCGCTACTCCTCGGAGACCGTGGTCAGCCGCTCGGTTGACTGGAATCCGCTGGGTGCCGGCTACCAGGCTGGCGATTACATCGTCTTCGACGTGACCGCCTCCTACCCGTGGGAATTCCTGGGCTACAAGTTCAAGACCTCCCTGGGTATCTACAACGTGACCGACGAGAAGTACTCCGAAGGCTCCTTCGCCCTCTCGCCGGCCCGCAACTGGCTGCTCAGCACGACCCTCAGCTTCTAAGCTGGGCTAGACTGAAAAGCTAATCTGCTCTCAAGGGCGGCACCTCTCAAGGGTGCCGCCCTTTGCTTTTGGCCCCTCGGACCTTGCGTGCGCCCAGGCGAGGCGTCAGGCTGCCATCGTTCTCCCCCGGGAACGTAACCTCAAATACATCCCTCCATGAAGTGCATCCCTTGCGTAGGTCTCGTTCTCGTCGCCGGCATCCTGGCCGGCTGCGATACCACCACCGGTGTCACCGGTCGCATCCAGGAAAAGTCCGCGGTCTATGCCCAACTCACCGCCGAGCAGAAGAAAAACATCGAGACGGGCACGATCGAATACGGCTATTCCACCGACATGGTCTACCTGGCGCTGGGCAAGCCCTCGAAGGTGCGCGAAAAGGCCGCGCCGGAGGGCACCGTGGTGATGTGGACCTACAACAACTATTATCCCTCGGTCGCGGTCGTGCAGATGGCCCTCAACGATCCGAGCCGGAAGTACCGGGCAGCACCGTTGACCACGAACTATCCTGGCACCGGGCCGGGCGGGACCACCGCCGCGAGCATTTCCAGCACCAAGCCGGCCGGCCCCGAGCCGGGCGTCGACAGCCTGGCGGATGTCCCGTCGGAAACCCTGCACGTGCTGTTCCTCGACGGGAAGGTCTTCCAGATCAAACTCGAGGAATAAGGGCGGCTGACCGCGCCATCGCGGTCCCGATGATCTTTCTTGGCGGCCGGAACGGTGCCGACAGGCACGGCTTGTGTCCGACGACGCCCGCGTGCATAATGAGGTTGGTATACCTCACCATAATCCGAAAGGTCCCCAGAAAATGAAATCCATCGTTAGCATCGGAACAGCGCTGTCCCTCGTCGTCCTCCTCGCCGGCTGCGACGCCACGAGCGGCACCGCTGCCCGCATCCAAGAAAAATCCGCCGTCTTTGCCACGCTCACGCCCGAGCAGAAAAAGAACATTGAGGAAGGGGCGATCGAGCACGGCTACACGACGGACATGGTCTACATGGCCCTCGGCAAGCCATCCAAGACCCGCGAACGAGCGGCGCCGGAGGGCAAGGTGACGATGTGGACGTATACCAACTACTATCCCACGGTGACAGCCTCCGCGGTGACCCTGAACAATCCGAGCCGCCGCCGGCTCAATTACCAGACCGGGTCCCTCTTCGCCAACAACAACCCGAACGTCGGACCGCAGCCGGCCAGCATCAGCGGCACCAAGCCCACCGGTCCCGAGGCGGGCATCGACAACCTGCCCGACGTCCCGTCGGAGACGCTCTACGTGCTCTTCCTCGACGGGAAGGTATTCCAGATCAAGCTCGAGGGCGAATAGTTCTCCGTCTCCTTCCGCTTGCGATTATCCGCGGCGCCCAAGTGGCGCCGCGTTTTGTTTTAGGACTGTGGTGCGAGGGTGTCCGCCACGGAAACCCGATAGGCCTTCAAAGCCGGCACGATGCCGCCCAGGGCGCAGAGGGCGATCATGCCCAGCGGGGCCAGCGCGAGGGCCGGATGCCACGCGGCGACGGTCAGGACCACGCCGGTCTGCTCGCGGATGATCGCTGCCACGAGATTGAAGAGCCCCGCATAGACCACGAGGCCGGTGGCCGCCCCTAGCACGCCAATGGCCACCGCTTCGCCCAGGACGGCACCGAAGATGGTCCGGCGCCGGGCTCCCAAGGCCCGCAGGATGGCGATGTCGCGGCGCCGGGCGCTCATGGAATTGTAGATGCTGGCCAGCACGGCCCCGGCCGCCACCAGCGCCACGAGGTAGGCCACCAACTCCAGCACGCGGTCGAACCAGGCGATCTTCTTGAACAGCTCCGCGATGATGGCGCCGACCGGATACGCGAAGGTGAGGCGGTTGCCCTGCTTGTTGTAGAGCATGTCCAGCATGAACCCGGCCGTCGGTGCGCGCAGCTGGATGAGGACGGCGCTGACTTCGGTCGCGGCCCGTGGATCGTGTCCGCCCATCGTCTGCACGCCGGCCAGCGGCAGCCAGATGACGCGGTCCGCGGGTGTATTGGTCGGAGCGAGCACACCGGCCACCGTGTAGGTCTCGGCGTGGCGATTGCGCTCGTCGAAGGTCAGGCCGTGGAACGGATGAAACGTGTCGCCCGGCCGGAGGCCCAGCTGGGCCGCGGCGAAGCTGCCGGCCACGGCCTCGGTGGTGCGCGGGTCGAACAACCGACCCGAGGCGAACTCGAACTTCCGTCCCGGGGTCAGCTCCACGTTGAAAAGCTCCGGCAGCGTGCCGACGAGCCGGTACCCGCGCAGGTTGTCGCCGACGGCGATCGGCAGCGCGGCCTTCACGGCCGGGTGGCGCCGGATCTGCTCGAAGTCGGACCACGCCAGGTTGCCCGGCGAGGCTTCGAGGTGAAAGAGGGCGTTGAGCACGAGCTGCAGCTTGGACCCGCGGGCGCCCAGCACGGCGTCGAAACCGGCATTCGCCGCGGTGAATGCGGCCTGCGACTGGGTCTTCACCATCCAGACGGTCAGCAGGAGTCCGCAGGCAAGAGCGATGCTGGCCGCCGTCACCAGCGTGGAGAGCGCATGCTGCCGCAGCGATCGGTAGATGATGAGCCAGATAGTCATGGCCCCACCTCGGTCCCCGGCCGGTTGAGCGCGGCAAAATCCTGCACCGTTTCAAAATGTCCGAGCACCTCCGCGTCGTGGCTCACGAGGAGCAGCGCGGCCCGGTTCTCACGGCAGACCTCGCGGATCAGTCCCAAGGCCTCGTGGCCGTGCCGGTGGTCGAGGTTGCCCGTGGGCTCGTCGGCCAGGACGAGTGCGGGCCGGTTGGCCAGGGCGCGGGCCACGGCCACACGCTGCTGCTGGCCGGTCGAGAGCTGCCGCGGGAAGTGATGCAGGCGGTGCGAAAGGCCGACCCGGGCGAGCAGCTCGCGTGCATGCGCGGCATCGGCCCCCTTGGGCCCGAAGCCCATGCCGAGAAGCACATTCTCGAGCACGGTGTGACCCTGGAGGAGATTGAAGGTCTGGAAAATGAAGCCGATCTTCGCCGCGCGCAACCGGTCGCGCCGGGCCTCGGGCAGGTCGGTCATGATCTCACCGCCAACCGCCACGCGACCATGGTCCGCGGCCAGCAGGCCGGCGATGAGGTTGAGAAAGGTCGTCTTGCCCGAGCCGCTTTCGCCGCGAAGCGCACACTGCGCTCCCGCGGCCAGGTTGAACGCGGCGACCCGCACCACTTCAACGTGGCCGCCCTCGGGCGTTGGGAAGGATTTCCGCAGGTCGGTGACTTCGAGCATGGCGTGCAGCCGGAGAAAACCGCGGGGCGGCTAGATTGGCAAACCGTCTTAACCACTAGTGCACACAAATTCGCACACATGATTTGGGAATATTACTGCCGGGTTTGGGTTGAATCCCGCCGGCGGATGCATGGGATGGGCGCCTCCCCCGTGAAAATCCCCCGCCTGCCCCGTGTGTTCCGTGAAGTGTGCTGCGGCGACGTGACCGCGCTTTATGTGCGCGACCCCGTCACCGCCAAACTCGGCCTCTGGCTCGTGCCGACCGCGCGCCGCCAGCGCCTCGCGCCGCGCCGCGCGTTTCTCACCGGCGTGGCGGTCGACGACCTCGTGGCGGTCACCGGCGGACCGCTGCGCGCGTGGCAGGTCGAATCGCTCGTGCAGGTGAAGGCGCTGTCCGACGACTATCCCGCGGGTTTCTCGCAGGGACACACCCTGCGCAACAGCGTCACCGTCGATCGGTTGAAATTCGCGGCGCAGCAGGTCACGCGTGCCGACGGCGGGGTGAGCGTGCGCACGAGTTTCCGGCACGAGACTTCCGGCTGGCAGGTCCACCACGATCTGGTCTGGCGCCGCGGCGCGACCTGGCTCGAGTGTCGGACCACCGTCGAAAACACTTCGGCCGACCCCGTCGCGCTCGAGATGCTGGCGAGTTTCTCCCTCGGCGGGCTGGCGGCCTTTGCGCCCGACGATGCGCCGGGACGGCTGAAGCTGCACCGCTTCCGCGCCGTCTGGAGCATGGAAGGCCGGCCGGAATCCCGCGCCTTCGAGGACCTGCAGCTCGAGCCGGCCTGGTCGGGTTACGGCGTGCGCAACGAACGCTTCGGCAATATCGGCGGGCTGCCCACCTGCGGCTTCTTTCCGTTGGTCGCGGTCGAGGACACCAAGGCGGGCGTGACCTGGGGCGCCCAGCTCGCGCATCCCGGCTCCTGGCAGATGGAAGTTTACCGTCGCGAAGACCTCGGGGCGATGTCCGGCGGGCTGGCCGACCGCGAGTTCGGCCATTGGCAAAAGACGGTGGCCCCGGGCGAGACCTTCGCCTCGCCGCCAGCCTTCCTCGCCTGCGTGGCGGGTGGCTTGGATGAGGTGTGCGCTGCGCTGACGGCCGCCCAGGAGCCGCCGCTCGCGGGCCTGCCCGCCAGCGAGGCCAGCCTGCCGGTGATGTTCAACGAGTGGGCCACCAGCTGGGGCGACCCCAGCCATGCCAACATGGTGAAGCTCGCCGCGTCCCTGCAGGGCACCGGCGTGAAATACCTCGTCATGGACGCCGGCTGGTACAAGCCCGACGGCGGCTCCTGGGGTGACGCGCAGGGCGAATGGCGGCCGAACGCCAAGATGTATCCGCAGGGCCTGCAGGCCACGGCGGACGCGATCCGCGCCGCCGGACTGGTGCCGGGCCTCTGGTTCGAGATGGAAGTCGTGGGCTCGTCGTCGCCGCTGTTTCAGCGCACCGAGTGGCTCCTGCGCCGCGACGGCCGGCCGATCACGGCGGGCACGCGTCGCTTCCTTGACCTGCGGCAGCCGGAGGTCGTGGCGCACCTCGCCGACCGGGTCATTGGTCTCCTGCGGGACAACGGCTTCGGCTATCTCAAGGTGGACTACAACGAGAACATCGGCATCGGCGTGGACGGCGCCGAATCGCTCGGCGAGGGCCTGCGTCAGCATCTCGCCGGCGTGCAGGCGTTTTTCCGCCGCATCCGCGCGGAATTGCCCGACCTGGTGATCGAGAATTGTTCTTCCGGCGGACACCGGCTCGAGCCTTCGATGCTCGGCTTGACGGCGATGGGCAGCTTTTCGGATGCGCACGAGTGTCCGGAGATCCCGGTCATCGCGGCCAATCTGCATCGCCTGATTTTGCCGCGCCAGAGCCAGATCTGGGCGGTGCTGCGGCGCAAGGCCACGGCACGGCGCATTCTCTATCTCCTCACCGGCGGATTCCTGGGCCGGTTGTGCCTGTCGGGCGATTTTCCGACGCTGCGTCCGGCGCAGCGCGCACTCGTGGACCGTGCGATCGCGCTCTACGCACAAGCGGCGGGGGTGATCCGCCGCGGCCGCTCCCATCGCTACGGCCCCGTGGTGAAAAACTATCGCCATGCCGATGGGTGGCAGGCCGTGGTGCGGATTGGGACTGATGCCCGCCGGGCAGTGTTTGTCGGTCACACCTTCGCCCAACCCGGCGCGAAGGCGATCCGCGTGCCGCTGCCGCCCGGTCGCTGGCGCGTGGCCGGCGAACTCGCGGAGAAGACCGGCGAGGCCAAGATCGCCGGGCGCGAACTCGTCTGGCGCCCCGCCGGCGAATGGTGCGGCTGCGCGGTCGTGCTGGAACGCTGAATCAAAGCAGGCACCTGCCGCGGTTTTCCTGCTGTCGACAAAGGACGCGCAGTTTCTGCCAAAGTTTGCAGGCCTATCCGACTGGAGGCGCGCGCGGTGATTTGGGATCATGGCGGGGAACGCATTCCGCCATGAACACCTCCGCCCGTCCCAAGAAGGTTGCCTTGTTAACCGCCGGGGGCCTGGCCCCCTGCCTCAGCTCCGCCGTGGGCGGACTGATCCAGCGCTACACGGAGCTGGCGCCGGACATCGAGCTCATCGCCTACCGCTCCGGCTACAAGGGCCTCCTGCTGGGCGACAGCTACAAGATCGGTCCGGCCGAGCGGGCTGCGGCCGGCATCCTGCACCGGCACGGCGGCAGCCCCATCGGCAACAGCCGCGTGAAGCTGACCAATGTGAAGGACTGCCTGAAGCGCGGCCTCATCCGCGAAGGTCAGGATCCGCAGCAGGTCGCGGCCGACCAGCTGGTGAAGGACGGGGTCGACGTGCTGCACACCATTGGCGGCGACGACACGAACACCGCCGCCGCCGACCTCGCGGCCTTTCTCGCGAAAAACAATTACGGGCTCACCGTCATCGGCCTGCCCAAGACGATCGACAACGACGTCTATCCCATCCGCCAGTCGCTCGGGGCCTGGACCGCCGCCGAGCAGGGTGCGCGCTATTTCCGCAACGTCGTGGCCGAGCACAATGCCAACCCGCGCATGCTCGTCATCCACGAGGTCATGGGCCGCAACTGCGGCTGGCTCACCGCGGCGACGGCGGCGGCCTATCGGCAGCTGCTCGACCGCGAGGAGTTTGTCCCCGGGCTCGGCCTGGCCCGGGCCAATCTGGAGATCCACGGTGTATTTATTCCCGAGATGGCAATCGACCTCGCGGCCGAGGCGAAGCGCCTGAAGGCGGTCATGGACCGCGTCGACAACGTGAACCTGTTCATCAGCGAGGGTGCCGGCGTGGAGGCCATCGTGGCCGAGCTGCAGGCGCGGGGGCAGGAGGTGCCGCGGGACGCCTTCGGGCACGTGAAGCTCGATGCGGTCAACCCGGGCAAGTGGTTCGGCGACCAATTCGCCAAGATGATCGGCGCGGAGAAGACCCTCGTGCAGAAGTCCGGCTATTTCGCCCGCGCTGCCGCGGCGAATGCCGCGGACCTGCGCCTGATTCAGGGTTGCACCGACCTGGCCGTGGAGTGTGCGCTGCGGCGCGAGAGCGGTGTCATCGGGCACGACGAGGACCGCGGCGGCGTGCTGCGCGCGATCGAGTTCAGCCGCATCAAGGGCGGCAAGCCGTTTGATGCGAATACGCCGTGGTTCGCGGAACTGCTCGGCCAAATCGGGCAACCGGCTGCCGGAACCCGTCTGTAGGCCGCGAGCTCGCTCGCGCTTGAGCCGCGTGCGCCCGCCAAACCGGCGCCCGCGAGCGGGCAGCCTACCGCGGCCGGCCGAACTCATACCGCAGCGTCCACGCGCGCGTGGCACCGGGGGCGACCTCGGTCTGCAGGTAAGGCTCGATCGACCAGGTGTTGCTGTTGCCCCAGACCGGGCAGAAGTCGGGCATGAAGTCGGCCGACATCGTCAATCCGGTCAGCGTGGGATGCGAAAGCGCGACGCGCAGCGGGGCGGCACCGATGCGCAGCGGCTCGAAGTGACCGTCGTCGCGGTGCAGGAAGCGGCGCTTGAACGACAGGCGGTTGTTCGCGTCGAGGACGTAGCCGATGTTCTCGTCCAGGCCCCAGCCCGCGGGCAGGTCGCAGGTGAGCAGGCGGTCGGTGAGCGCGAAGAACGGGTGGGCGAACCAGTGCAGCGGGAGCGGGCTGGCCCCGGTGTTGGTGAGCTGCGAGGCGGAGACGAGGGTTCGCCCCTCGAGCGCGATGCGACGGGTGAGTTGGCACGCGTGGCCGTTGCCCGCTTGCGCGGTGCAGAATTCGAGGGCGCCGGGCAGGGTCGTGATGGACCAGGCGCAGGGCGCGGTCACGGCGAGCTCGCCGGCCATGTTGGGGGCGACGTCACCGATGCCGATGATGAAGCCGCGGCGCTCCTGCAGGATCAGGGGGCGACCGGTGCCGAAAGCGGCGTGGCGGAAGGATTCGGGCAGCCCCTGGCCGTTGAAGGGGGTGGGGCGGTCGTGGGGCCACTCGGGGCCGGCGAGCAGCGGGCCGGCGACCGGGTCATGCACCTGCCAGACGTAGCCGCCCCAGCAGTAGCGCGTGCCCTGGCGCAGGCGGTCGGCGGCATCCGCCGGATCGAGCAGCTCAACGCGGAGTGAATCATTGGCGAGGGTCAGCATGGGAGAAAAACGATCATCAAACGCCCAATCTTGACCACGGATTACACGGATTTCACGGATCCAATCCACTCAACCACTGATTAACACTGATTGGGATCAGTGAAGATAGGTGACCCTCAGTGGTTCCAGTTTCTATCCGTGAAATCCGTGTAATCCGTGGTTAAACAGTCCGTCCGCCTTACTTGACGCGGACGACGCGGACCGTGGTGTTCTTGCCTTCGACCTGGAGGGCGAAGTGGCCGCCTGGGCGCGGGGAGATCTCGACCTCGCGGTTGACGAGCTCGAACGGAATGGGTTCGGCGCCCTGCCAGACCTGGCCGTTGTCGAGGCGGAAGCTGTTGCCGCCGACCCAGCCGGTGACGCGGCCCTTGATGCCGGGCTGGTCGCGCCAGTCGCCGCTGATGTCGGGCAGGCCGAAGCGGTTGAGGAAGGAATTTTCGCGGTCGGCCTGCCGCATCTTCTCGGCGATCTGGTTGGCCTCGGTGCTGATCTGCGACTTCATGTTGCTCGCGTAGAAGCGCACGATGGCGGTGTCGATGACGGCGAGCTGGTTGGCGGTAAGCTGGTCGATGCCGGCGTTGCGTTGCTCTTCGGGGCTCATGATGGCCTTGATGCCGGGGAAAAGGGACTCGGCTGCGACGGGGGCGGCGGCGAGCAGGAAGGCGAGGAGGATTCTCTTCATAGGGGGAACGGATGGGAGGGCTGGAATGGGAACTGTTTCCTGCCGCCGGCGGGATTCAAGCCTGCAGAAACTCCGCCCCGGCGGTTTGGGCGGCGATCAACTGGGCAAAGACGCCTCCGCGGGCGTTGAGTTCCCGGAAGTTGCCTTCCTCGACGATGACGCCGTCGCGGAGAACGATGATGCGGTCGGCGTTCTTGATCGTGCTGAGGCGGTGGGCGATGGTGATGACGGTGCGGCCCTGGGACAGGCGGTCGAGGGCCTCCTGGATCAGGCGCTCGCTCTCGTAGTCGAGGGCCGAGGTGGCCTCGTCGAGAATGAGGACGGGCGGGTTGCGGAGGATGGCGCGGGCGATGGCGATGCGCTGGCGCTGGCCGCCGGAGAGGGCGACGCCGCGCTCGCCGACCGGGGTCTTGTAACCCTCGGGCATGCGCGCGATGAACTCCTCGGCGTTCGCGAGGCGGGCGGCCTCGCGGATCTCGGCCTCGGTGGCGTCCGGCTTGGCGAAGCGGATGTTGTCGCCGATGGAGCCGGAGAGGAGGATGCTCTCCTGCATGACGACCGCGAGCTGGCGGCGGACCCAGCGCATGTTCCATTCGGCTTGCGGCACGCCGTCGATGAGGATGCGGCCGGAGGAGGGGGCGTAGAGGCCGAGCAGCAGGTTGGCCAGGGTGCTCTTGCCCGAGCCGGAAGGGCCGACGAAGGCGACATGCTCGCCCGGGTGGATGGTGAGGTTGAGATTCTTGATGACGGTCTTGTCGGGGGCGGTCGGGTAGTGGAAAGAGACATTCTCGTACACGAGGTCGCCGCGGAGCCGCGCCTCCTTGCGCGTGCCATGCCAGGTCTCGACGTAGCGGGAGTCGATCAGCTCCTTGATGCTGGTATAGCCCTCCTTGGCGGCGAAGTAGGGCTCGCTCAGGCCGATGAACATGTGGACGGGGCCGAGGATGTAGCCGAAGCCGGCCATGAAGGCGAAGAGGGTGCCGATCGAGATGTTGCCCTGGATGGCCATGATGGCGCCGCCGGCGATGACGATGAGGGAGAGGAACTGCATGCCGACATGCACATAGGTGCCGAAGAGGGCATTGACGTACGACTGCGCGATGCGGCTCCGGGCAAACGATTCGCTGCTGTGGTCGAGTTCGCGCTCGGCCTGGGCCTCCTCGCCGAAGCTGCGCACGAGGCGCAGGGCGGACATGTATTCCGAGGCCGTGCCGGTGAGGCGTTCCTGCGCGAGCCGGTTCTCGTTGTTCACCTGCTGGATGCGGGTGAAGAAGAAGTACTTGGCCGTGGCGTAGACGGGGATCGCCAGCAGCAGCACCAGCAGCAGGAACCAGTTCATCCACGCGAGGATCGCGATGATGCACAGGCCCATGAGCAGGTTGGGCAGGAGCTGGTTGAGGACGGCATAGAGCAGACCCTCGATCTTCTGGGTGTCGAAGGCGTACTTGGAGAGCAGCCGCCCCGTCTTCTGGCCGTCGAGGTAGCTGAAGCTCAGGAACTGCACGCGGAAGAAGATGCGGCTGCGCATCTCGACCATGAGGCCGGCCATGGTCTTCGAGATGGAGTTGGCCCCCCAGACGGAGAAGACGAAGTGCACCAGCAGGCAGACGACGAACCAGGCGCTGTACTTGAGGACGCCGTCGATCGAGCCCTCCTTCAGCGGTTTGTCCACGATCCACTGGATCAGCAGCGTGCAGGGGGCGGCCGCGAGACTGCGCAGCAGCGCCAAGGCCACGCCACCGCGGAAGCGCTGGCGGGAGGACCAGAGGTAGCCGGCGAGGGAGGGTTGTTCGAGGGGGTTGGCGGGTGTGGCCATAGGTGCGGCAGGAGCAGGTGCCGCGCCGGGATCGCGGGGAGATCAGCCCTTCGTGCGCTTGGGGGCCATCCCGCCGTGCATCGCCTCGTAGAACGAGTCGCCGGGGCGAATCGAGCCGCGGGTCACGATGGTGCCAGTGTAGGCGGATTTGTAGATGGCGGTGAGGAACTCGAGCGTCCGGCGGGCCTCCTCGCCGCTGGTGAGCGGGACGGTGTTGGCGTCCATGTCGGCCACGAAGGCATTCAGCTGGGCGCCGTGGGTCGAGCCCACGTCGGGCGGAAAGGCGTTCCACGCAGTCTGCATCGCGGTGGCATTGGCCGGGTCGGCCGGCGTGAGTTTCCAGTTTTCCCGCTTGTAGGCGTAGAGGTGCGTGAGCTCGAGGGTCGCGCGCTCGCAGTCGAGGCGGATGTAGGTCTCCTGCCGGGGGCAGAGCGTGCTGTTGATGATGGAGGCGCGGGCGCCGCTGGCGAACTTGACCAGGGCCATGGAGACGTCCTCGACCTCGATCTTGTGGTGCAGGGTCTCCGCGACGGCGCGGACCTCGGTCCAGTCGCCCAGGAGGTGCAGCAGGTGGTCCATCGAGTGGATGCCCTGGCTCATGGTGGGGCCGCCCAGCTCGGTGCTCCACTTGCCGCGCCACGGCACGGCGTAGTAGGCCTCGTCGCGGTACCAGAGGGTGTTGCACACGGCGACCAGGGGCCGGCCGAAGGCGCCCTGGTTGAGCAGGCCGCGGATATGCAGGTTGGAGGCGGCGAAGCGCATCTGGAACACCGAGGCGGTGCGCCGGCCAGTCCGCTTTTCCGCGGCGGCGATGCGGTCGAACTCCGCCAGCGAGGCGCAGAGCGGCTTCTCGCACATCACCCAGGCGCCGGCCTCCATGGCCGCGATGCTCATCGCGGCGTGCAGGCCCGGCGGGGCGGCGATGAGGACGATGTCGGGCTTTTCGGCCGCGAGCATGGCGGTGTAGTCCGTGTGCGCCGCCGGGATCTTGTGGCGGTCGCAGAAAGAGCGGGCCCGGGCGGCATCGATGTCGCACGCAGCGGCTAGTTGCACGCGGCCCGAGGTGGCGAGGACGGCGTTGACGTGAGCGTCGCCGATGCCACCGGTGCCGACGAGAACGGCGCGGTAGGTTTTCATAGGGAAGGGATCAGGGGGCGTTCGCCGCCACCGGGGTGGGCCGCGGGGTATAGACCGTCAGCCCAAGCAGCGACTGGGTGGGCGCCGGGAACAGCAGGCTCGCGGCGTAGCCGACGATGATCGTGGTCGAGTTGGCGATCACGATGTAGAAGAACGGGTGCACGAGATTCACCAGCCAGGCGCTCAGCGTCAGGATGAGGCTGGCTCCCACGCCGATCGCGGCGCCCTGCCAGTTGGCCCGCCGGGTGAACATGCCCAGCGCGTAGCAGCCGGCGAAGCCGCCACCCAGCAGGCCCATGAGGATGAAGGAGGTGTCGAGCGCCGACGTGATGTCGGCCTTGGCCAGCAGCAGGGCCGTACCGATGCCGATGAAGCCGCCGACCACGGTCATGATTTCCGCGAGCCGCAGGCTCTTGAGCGGCGTCGGGTTCTTGGCGTACCGTTCGTAGAAGTCGACCGAGACCAGGGTGGCGACGCTGTTGATGCAGCTGGAGAGCGTCGACATCGAGGCCGCAAAGATGCCGGCGATGATGAGGCCGGTGACGCCGACCGGCAGCTCCGCCGCGATGAACTGCGGGAAGGTCGAGTCCACGCTCAGCATCGGATTCAGGTGGGCCGGATGCTGCTTGTAATAGACGTACAGCGCGGTGCCGATGCCGAAAAAGGTGAGGTTGCCGGGGATGACGATCACCACGAGCGTCCAGACCGACCAGCCGGCCTCCTTGTCGGACTTGGTCGAGAGCACGCGCTGCATCATGACCTGGTCCTGCGGATAGACGAGCACGCCGAGGATGTTGAGGATGATGAAGCCCCAGACCGTGGCCTGCGTCAGGTCGAAGCTCCAATTGAAGGTCTCGAGCTTGTCGTTCGCGATCGCCGTCTGGAAGAAGCCGCTCACGCCGCCGTCGATGTTCACCAGGATGAAACCGATGGCCACGAAGGCACCGCCGAGCATGACGACGACCTGGATGAAGTCGGTCCAGATGACCGCCTTCATGCCGCCGAGCACGGTGTAGAGGATCGTGACGACGCCCATGATGAGAATGGAGGCGGTGACATCGAGGCCGGTGACCGCCGCCATCGCGAGCGCCGGCAGGAACAGCACGATGCTCATGCGGCCGCCCAGCTGCATGACGATGGCGATCGCCGAGGCGAGGACGCGGATGTTCGGGTGAAACCGCATCTCGAGGTAGTGGTACACCGACATCAGGCTCAGCCGGCGGATGAGCGGCACGATCAGGATGGCGACGAAGATCGTGCCGACCATGCCCACGACATTGTTGGCGAGGTAGAGCCAGTTCTCGGAAAACGACTTCGCCGGCGTGGCGATGTAGCTGATCGCGCTGGTGCCGGTGGCATAGAGACTCACGCCCGCCGCCCACCAGGGAATGTTGCGGCCACCGAGGAAGAACTCGGTGTTGTCTTTCTTCAGCCGGTCCTGCCGGTAGTAATAGTAGCCGATGGCGGCGGTGAAGGTGAGGTAGACGATGATGATCGCCCAGTCGGCCGTCTTGAGCAGGCGCTTGGTCAGTGCGACCGTAAGGTGGGTCGTGACCGTGGCCCCAGCCGCATCCCGCGTGGTGACCAGGAACCCGTCGGCCGCGCGCTGCACCTCGATTGGCTGACCCGACAGCGTCGTGCTGCCCAGCGAGGCCCACGTGTCGGTGATCGTGTGGTAGGTGTAGAAGGTGACCTGGCCGGAATCGTCGGCGCCCAGCGCCAGCACATGGGCCTGTCCGCCGCGCTGCAGTTCAGGCCGCAGCAGACCGGGCGGGTTCGCCTTGGTCGTCCAGCCCTCGCGCCCGTGCCGCAGCCAGGCCTGCTGTCCGTTCGCCGCGGTGGCCAGCAGCCAGAGCGCATCGTAGTGCTCGATGAGCGAAACAGGCTGAAGGCCGGCAGCCGGCCCGTTGAGCTCGGGCAGCGCCAGATCGTCGGCGGCCACCGCCCGGGTGCGGGCTGACTCCCCGGAGATCGGGGTGGCGGTCAGTGTAACCAGCCCCTCGGCCCAGACGCAGGGTTGGGCAACGAGCAGCAGGCACAGCAGGGGCCAAACGCGACGAAGGCGGAGAAGCATGAAGAACGCATTCAGCCTCCCGCCATCCTGCCGTTCAAGGTCCTATTTCACGAATAATCAACAGCATCGGGGCAGGATGGCCCCAAGACTCGCCTGCGGTCGAAACCGCCTCGAAGACCGGTTCAGTTCACGCCCGCGATCCGACGGACCTTATCGCCGGTCAGGCGCTTTTCCTTGGGCAGCGAGTGCGGCGTGAGGCCGCCGAAGCGGGCGGCGAATTCCTTGAACTTGGCCTGCGTGGCCTTGACGAATTCCTCGGTCGGACGCGTTTCGCCGAACAGCGCCATCATCTCGGGCAGCCAGCGGTGCCCGTAGCGGACGTGGTTCTGTTCATCATTGCGGTCGAAGGCGAGCAGCGTGTCGGCCTCGAAGTCGCTCAGCTCGCGCACGCGGTCCATGACGTGAGCCTTCGTCGGGAAGCTGCCGGCCTCGAATTCCATCGTCATCAGGGCGTAGCGTTCGTGCGCCGGCATCTGGACGAGGATGTTGTAGAGGTCGAGGGAGTGCTCGACGGTCATCAGGTCGACGCCGAGCTTGGGCAGCTGCCGGAAGCCGAACTGGCTGTGCCGCGACTCGTCCCACAGGTGGCGGGCGAGATCGTGGTGCAGGTCGAAAGGCGCCGCGGGCGTGTCGATGAAGACGGTCGCGAGGTAGTCGATTGCGTCCATCTCCATCATCAGCCAGACGTAAACCATCAGGCGGATGACACGCGCGTCGGTCTGCGGATCGGTCAGCCAGGGGCGGATGATCGGATCCTCCGTCGGGTCAAAGCCGAAAACGCTCGAACACACCGGGTACTGGCCGCGGTTGCAGGTGGCGGGATGGGCGTAGGGTTTCGCCTGCTGCTGCCAGACATAGCCGGCGGCGAGGGGCAGGCGGGTCTCCTGGCCGAGCCAGCCGCCGAGGTCATCGAGGGCCTGGGTGAGGTGCAGATTCCACTCGCGGGCGTCGACACCCTGGAGATAGGGGGCGATTTCGCGGAGGTGGCGTTCCTCGTCGGCGATGAACTCCTCGACCAGCTTCTTCGACGGCCAGTCGGCGAGGTGGTCGGTGACCTTGAGATAGTGCCGGTAGGCCGCGAGCAGCGCGGGTTTCAGGACGGTGTAGAAACCGGCCGTGATCACCCGCGGATCGGACTGGGCGTGGCCCACGGCCTCGACAAAGACGCGGCGGATGGAGGCACGGACGTCCTCGCCGGTGCCGAAGCCGGACAACTCGCGGCCGCGCTCGCGGATGAAGCGGGCGTGCCCGGCGGATTCCCAGGCGTGCTGGCAGACGAGGTATTTCAGCTCGGGTTCGCCGACGCGGTAGACGAGCGTCGTGACGGTGCGGAGGAACTCGCGCTCGACCTCGAAAAGGAGGCGCAGCAGCCGGGTCATCTCGTTGACGGCGGCCATGCGGCTGGAAGCCGCGGTGGGGGCGGGGGTGGAAGTGGTGGTGGCCATGGGGCGGAGGCGGCGGGGCTCAGCAGATCAGGCCACGCTTGCCGTTCGGGCCGTGCGCCGGCGGGTTCACGCCGATCCAGCGCTCGTCGATGGGCTCTGAGGCGCGCTGGTAGCGGCTGTCGCTCGAGATGCGCAGGCGGTTGGCCGTCTGGTTGTCGAGGGAGGCGTGGACGACGAACATGCCGAAGGTCAGGAAGTCGCCCGGCTCGAACTCAGTCACCAGCCAGCGGCCGCCGAACTTGTTGCGGACGGCGGGCGGGTTGTGCGACAGGGTGCCGGTGAACGTCCACTTGCCGTCCTTCACCTTTTCGAGGTCCTTCTGGCGGTTCTCGCAGAAGGCGTCCACGTCGCGGTACACGTAGTTTTCCAGCAGGTCCATGCGCTTGTGCGACCCCTCGAGGATCATCAGGCCGCCGAGCTCGTACGAGATCTCGCCGTACGGCACCCAGCAGGTCATGTGCTTGTGGGTGCCGCGGCCCATGTAGGGCAGGTCGCAGTGCGGATTGGTGCCCTTGCCGGGACCGATCGCACGCAGCCACGTGTAGTCGTAGTGGCGCACATTCTCGCCAAAGACCTTTTCATAGAACTCGATCAGCCGACCGCTGTAGAGGAGGCGCTGCACCGGCTGGCAGTCGCGGGTGATCTCGGGCTTGAAGATGTAGCCGGCGTTCGGCTTGGCGACGCCTTCGATCGAGGGATGGGCCTCGTCGAGCACGCCGGCGGCCGCGAGGCGGTCGGTGAGGGCGGCGCGCGCCTCCAGCACCTGGTCGCGGTCGAGGTAGCCCTTCATGTAAAGGTAGCCGTCCTGTGCGATGCGGCGATGCAGCTCGGCGACGTCATCGGCGGCGTCGGCGGAATCACGCAGGATCCCGATCTTGTCGTCGGCCATGTCGAGGGCATGGCCATAGGAAATGATTTGCGGCAGGGTGGCGGTGCTCATGGGTGTGGAGAAAGGCGGCGCCAACCCGAAAGGGGTGGGTGACGCCGGCCCGGGAAGATACACGGTGCGGGGCCCCGACAAAATGGTTGAAATGAGATTTGGCATGTAGATTTTGGGGGTGCGAATGCCGCTTACCCCCAACTCCATCCGCAACGAGCCCTGGCTGGAAAGTCCCCTCCGCACCGGAGCCGGTGAATTGCAGCTCGCCGGCGTCCTGCAGAACGTCCACGGCCTCGACCCCAAGGCGATGCGTGTTTTGGGAAGCTATTCCCTCATCTACATGCTGCAGGTCGACGGGTACTACTGCGACAGCACCGGCGCGCGCGCGGACCTGCGCACAGGCGACCTGGTCTTGATCTTTCCCGAGCTCGCCCATGCCTACGGGCCGAAGAAGGGGCAGCCGTGGACGCAGATCTATTTTGTCTTCAACGGGCCCCAGTTCGACTTCCTGCGCAGCCGCGGGTTGCTCGATCCGGCGCGGCCGGTGTGGCACCTCGAGCCGGTGGACTACTGGAGCCGGCGTCTGGAGGAGATCGTCGCCGGCGACGCGCGGCACACGGAGGCGGCGGCGATGCGCGCGATGGGGCGCTTCCTGCACCTGCTCTGCGACATGGCGGCGGCCGATGCCGAGGCGCGCCTGCGGCCGGAGCGCGACGAATGGTTCGAGGAGAGCCAGCGCCTCCTGGGCAACCCCCGCGGCCGCACCTGGCTCACGCCGCAGCAGGCGGCGCGCGAGGTGGGGCTCAACTACGACAACTTCCGGAAGCAGTTTGCGCTGCGCCTAGGCGTGTCGCCGGGCCAGTTCCAGAAGCGCAAGCGCATCGATCGCGCCTGCGCCGCCATCTATCAGGGCAGCCACGGGTTCAAGGAACTCGCCGAGGAACTCGAGTTCTGCGACGTCTTCCATTTCTCGAAGGCCTTCAAGCAGGTCATGGGCCTCACGCCCTCGGAGTTCCGCAAGAAGGCCCACGGCGGCTGAGGCCGCCGGTAGGCCGCCCGCTCGCGGGCGCTCGTTGGGCGGGCGTATGCCGAACGAGCGCGAGCGAGCTCGCGGCCTACGAGCCTCAGGTGCTCAGTCGAACTTCGGCCAGGTCGCGCCCGGGGCGGGGCGCCAGAGGATGTCGCGGTCGATGCGGGGCTTCGCGTGCCGGTATTTCTTCATCAGGCGGATCTTCTCGCGGAGCAGGTCCGGGAGGTCCTCGCCGTAGACGAAGGTGTTGTTGCCGGCAGCCGAGAGCGTCATCACCTCGGTGCGGTCGCTTTCCAGGAGCGCGATGAGGTTCGTGGTGTTCACGAGCTCTGCGTCGATCGCCGCCTGCAGGAGCTTTTCATGCCGCTTCTTGTCGGCGGCCGTCTTGCTCTCGAGGTAACCGTAAACGTGGGCGACCCACAGGCAGACCATGCGGAGCGAGCCGCACCAGACTTGGAAGGCGCGGGCGCGGTCAAGCAGATCGACGAACACGGCCTGCACCGCGGGCTCCGCGGCAGTCTGCGCTTCGAGCTTTTCCAGGCGGGCGATAAGCTTCGTCACGCGCGGGGCGACATTGCGGTCGAAATACCCGGCGGCCTTCGTGCCGTGTTCGCGCGTGATGAGATCGAAGAGCACGTCCTTGCCCAGATCGTTCATCCCGGGGTTGTTGTGCTGGAAGCAGCCGAAGCGCTCGTAGTACGCGCGCTCCTTGGCCGGGATGGCCTCGATGTCGGGCACGTACGGGCGGTCGAAGGTGCGCTGCCAGCAGAAGCCGAAGCCGCTGAAAAGCATCACCGGCGGCTGCCAGGCGATGGCCTCGTCGAATTCATTCCAGGCGGCGACGAGCGCGGCGGCGTGCTTGGTGCCGACGTAGCGGCGCGCGGCCTGCGCAAGGATCTCATCGAGGGAAAGCTCGGGCGTGAACTGCACGGCGCGGAGCACGTCCATGTTCGGCCAGTAGGGCGTCTGCGGCGTGTTGCCCATGCCGCCGAGCGCGCTGATGCGCGTCAGGCCGGTGTCGCGCATCGAGACCAGCTTCTGGTGCAGCTGGCGCGGATAGGGAATGCCGAGCAGCGGCTCGAAGCAGGCGGCGGTGCTCGCCGTGTATTGGAGGATCGGGTTGGTGTCCTTCTGCAGCGAATCCTCGAGCACGCGGCGTTCGCTGTCGTCGAGCGTGGCCTGCTGCGGGGTGCCGGCGGCGCCCTTGAACTCGGGGTAGCGCGGGTGCAGGTACGGCATTTCGTAGCCGCGGACGAGGAGGCTGGGCGCCTCCCAGGTGACGTGGCCGCCCATGCCGGCCTTGATGTGGTCCTGCTCGAGCTTGAAGGGCTCGATGCGGAGGATCACGTCGAAGTCCGGGTTGATCTCAGCGGCGGCGGACCGGAGGTTGTGCAGGTAGCGGACGATGCTCTCGCCGGCGGCCTGGGCGATCTTCTCGTGACTGCGCCACTCGCGGATCATGTACGGGCCGCCGTTGCGGCCGACGTAGAGCGAGCCGGTGTGCTCGAAGCCGGCGCCGCTGTCATTGGTCCACACGCTCATGTAGCTGAGGTCGGGCGCGGCCTTGAGCAGCGCCTGCAGTGCGGCGTGGTAGTGCTGCTTGGTCACCGGGTGGTCCTGCGCGAGGCAGAAGCGCGGCAGACGCGAGCGGAAGGGATGGTCGACGCGCGCGCCGCGCAGCGTCGGGAATTTCTGGAAGAGGCGCTCGGGCATCGAGCGCGGCTCGAACATGCACACGCCGGGCTTCAGGCCGTAGCGGCGGCCGAGCGCGGCGAGGCGCTTCAGGTTGTTGAGGTTGGCCTCGAGGTACTGCGTGGGCCAGAGGCCCTGCGTGAGCGGCGTGTCGACGAAGTGATTGAAGCCGGCGCAATAGGTGTAGAACTGCGGGTAGAACTCGAAGGGCACCGAATCCTCCATCGGCGTGTGCGGGTGCAGGCCGTTGACCTCGACGTGCGTGAAGCCGGCCTCGGCGAGCGAGGCGACGTAGCGCTCGGGGTCGAACTTGCGCGCGGTGCGCCAGTACTGCGTGAGGCAGGCATCCCAGTGCGGCCGGTGCCAGGGGAACGTGACGGGGAGGAACACGCCGCGGTCGAGCTTGGCGCGCGCGGCGTCGGGCAGGCCGTGGGCCAGCAGGCGGATGGCGGCGTAAAGATGGGCGCCGTGATCGGCGATGATCTCCCCCGTGCCGTCGTCGGCGAGCTTGAGCCACATCCAGCCGGCGCGATTCGCCTTGGATTTCGGCAGCGACTTCGCCCAGTCGCGCGGGGCGAGGGCGACGTTCACGCCGCGACCCGCGCGGGGGGCGGCCGTGGCGGTGCCGCCGGTCAGGCGGGCGAGCTCCTCGGCGGCGGTTTTTTCCACCGGCTGGAAGCGGGCGGGATACGTGATCGTGCGCACGTTGAGTGCGGCAAGCGGGGCGGGGATCGGACTCATGGGAAAGAGCGCCGAGTCCAGCAGGCCCCTTCCCGCGGGGCAAGCGGTCGCGAGCCGGGCGGTGATTATTTACCAGAGTTCCCGGCCAGTGACCAACGTGCCCGCGGTCGGGGCCAAGTCGTCAACGCGTCTCCAGCCCCTCCGGCCACGGCAGGTTCGGCGCGGGGCGCCAGAGGATATCGCGGTCGATGCGCGGCTTCCGGTGGCGGTACTTTTCCATCAGCCGGAGTTTCGTGCGCAGGTGCTCGCCGAGGTTCTTGCCGTAGATGAAGGTGCTCTCGCCGGTCTCGGAAACAACCATGAACTCGGTCGGCGAATGCTCGAAATGCTCGAGCAATCCGCGGGTGTTGACCAGCTCGAGGTCGATGGACGCCTGCAGGAACTTCTCGTAACGGCGTCGCGGCGTGACCGACTTGCTCTCGAGGTAACCGTATACGCCGGAACACCACGCGACGACGCTGCGGAGCGTCGTCGCCCAGTGGCGGTACCCACGCAGGCGGTCGCGCAGATCGGCGAAGACGGCCGTGGCTTGGGCGTCGCCAGTACAGCGCGCGAGTGTGGCGGCGACGAACTTCTCGGCCTTGGCGATGCGGGGGAGGAGTTCGCGGTCGAAGCGCGGCACCATCTTGTCGGCGCCCTCGCGGGTGATGAGATTGAAGAGCACGTCCTTGCCCAGGTCATTGATGCTCGGATTATTGTGCTGAAAGCAGCCTTGGCTCTCGTAGTAGCGGCGCTCGGCGGCCGGGATGGCCTCGATGTCGGGCACGAGCGGACGATCCCACGTGCGCTGCCAGCAGAAGCCGAAGCCGCAGAAAAGCGGCACGGCGGGCTGCCAGGTCACGGCCTCCTCGAACAACTCCCAAGCGCGCGCAAGGGCGGGACCATGCGCGGCACCGGCGAAGCGCGCGGCCTCATCCGCCAGCACGTCCGCAATAGGCCGCTCCGGCGTGAACTGCGCGGCGCGGATCGCGGCTGGGTTCGGCCAGTACGGTGCGGCCGTGGTGTTGGCGAGGCCGCCCATGGCGCTGACCATGTCGGCCCCGATGCCCTTCAGCTGCGTGAGGCGCGCATGGATCATGCGCGGCCAGGGAATGCCGATGAGCGGTTCCTGGTTCCACACCGGGCCGGGCGAGTAGGTGAGGATCGGCTCGACGCCCTGGGCGCGCTCCTTCTTGAGCTCGCCCGCCTCGCGCTCGTCCATCTGGCAATGAAACATGCCGCCGGCGACGCCCAGCTGGTCGGCGTAGCGCGGATGGCTGTAGGGCAGCGAATAGCCGCGGGCGAGGAGTGACGGACCCTCCCAGTGCACGCCGCGGCCGAGCTCGGACTTGAGATGGTCGTGCTCGACCTTGAAGGGCTCGATGCGGAGGCTGACCTTGAAATCGGGGTTCACCGTGGCGGCCGCCTCGCGCAGGTTGCGGAGGAACTTGCCGATGCTCTTGCCCGCGGCCTCGGCGATCTTCTCGTGGCTGCGCCATTCGCGGATCATGTACGGGCCGCCGTTGCGGCCGATGTAGAGCGACGCCGTGTGCTCGAAGCCGCCGCCGCTGTCGTTGGTCCATATCGACATCGCGTCGAGGTCCGGCACGGCGCGCTGGAGCGCCTGCACGGCGAGGCGATAGTGCGACTGCGTGACCGGGTGATCCTGCGCCAGCGTGTAGCGCGGCAGGCGCGAGCGGAACGGATGGTCGATGCGCGCGCCGCGGAGCGTCGGGTAGCGCTGGAAGAAACGCTCGGGCATCGAGCGCGGCTCGTAGAGGCAGACACCGGGCTTGAGGCCGTACTTGCGGCCGATGGCGGCGAGGTCGCGGAGGCGCGCGAGGTTGGCGTCGAGGTATTGCGTCGGCCAGATGCCACGGGTCAGCGGCGTGTCGATGAAGTGGTTGAAGCCGGGGCAGTAGGTGTAGAACTGCGAGTAGTATTCACCGGGGACCGAGTCCTCGTACGGGAAATGCGAGTGCAGGCTGTTGACCTCGAGATGCGTGAAGCCGGCCTCTGCCAGGGTGGCGGCGTACTGATCCGGGCAGAACTTGCGGTTCGAGCGCCAGTATTGCGCAAAGGACGCATCCCAGATCGGCCGGTTCAGTGCGAAGCTGCGGCGCAGCAGCAGGCCGCGGGCGAGTTTCTCGCGCGTGGCGCCGGTAAGCCCGTGGGCGAGGAGACGAACGGCGGCGAACAGCCCCGAGCCCTCGCTGGCGATGACCTCGCCGGCGCCGCGGTCGTCCACGCGCAGCCACATCCAGCCGGCGGCGGTGCGGGCCGCCTTGTTCGCGGCGGGCGCCCAACCGTGCGCGGCGAGCGCGACATTGAAGCCACGGCCCGGGCGGCCGGCTGCGGTGACGGTTGCACCCGTGAGTCGGGCGAGTTCGGCGGCGGCGGTCCGCTCGGCCGGCTGGCACTTCGCGGGAAACGTGATGGGGCGCAGGGTCAGGGTCGGGCTCATGGGAAATGAACCTCATGGCGAAGCGGGCTTCGGTGGAAAGCGCAAGCCCCGCGTGTGCCGCGGCGCCCGCGAATTTTCATCGCGGTTCGCCCTTGCATTTGCCGGCGGCGGGCGGCACGGAAACATCCGCTCATGCGCGCCCTGTTTTACCCAGCGTTTGACCGTCTCGAAATCGCGGAAGTACCTCCGGCGCCCCTGCGTCCCGACGAGGTCCGGCTCAAGGTGGCGGCCTGCGGCATCTGCGGCAGCGAACTCGAGACGTTCAAGCATCGCAGCCCGCGCCGGACGCCCCCGCTCGTGATGGGCCACGAGTTCTGCGGCGTGATCGCCGAGGCCGGCGCAGATGTGCGCGACTGGTCGGTCGGCGCCCGCGTGGTCAGTAACTCGCTCGTGCCCTGCGGCCGCTGCGTGCGCTGCCGGCGCGGCGACACGCACTTGTGCGCGGAGCGGCAGATCTTCGGCATGCACCGGCCCGGAGCCTTCGCGGAATTCGTCAACGTTCCCGCCCGCTGCCTCATCCCCTGGCCCGAGAACCTGCCGGCCGAGGCGGCGGCCCTGGCCGAGCCGATGGCCAACGGCATCCATGTCGTGCGGCTGACGCAGGACCGGCCGGCCGCGACTGCACTCGTGATCGGCGCCGGGCCGATCGGGCTTTTCTGCCAGCAGGCGCTTCAGGTCCTGCGCGGCTCCCGCGTGATCGTCGCGGATCTCAGTCCGGAGCGCCTCGCCGTGGCCCGCAAGTTGGGTGCAGCCCGCGTGGTGAACCCGCGCGAGGAGGATGTGGTCAAGGTGCTCCAGGCCGAGACGGGCGGCGAGGGCGCCGACCTCACGGTTGACGCCGTCGGCGGCGCCATCACCAAGCGCGCCGCGCTCGAGGCCCTGCGACCCGGTGGCGCGTCGGTCTGGATCGGCCTCCACGAGAACACCGTCACCGTCGACACCTACAACATCACCCTGCCCGAGCGCGTCGTGTTCGGCACCTATGCGGCGACCATTGCCGAGCTGCGCGAGGCGCTCGACCTCATGGCGGCCGGCCGGGTCGACGCTCTCTCGTGGGTGCAGCGTTTCCCCCTCGCCGACGGCGTCGCCGCCTTCAACCGCATGCTCGCCGCCAAGGGCGCCGACCTGAAGGCCGTGATCTGCCCATAGATTCCAAACCCTTACCCCATGCTCACCAACCCCACGCGCACTCCCGTTTCCGGTCGCTTCAAAGGCAAGGTCGCCCTCGTCACAGGCGGCACCAACGGCATCGGCCACGCCATCGCGCTCGAGCTCCTGCGCGAGGGCGCTCAGGTCGCGGTCAGCGGCCTCCCGGCCGACGCGGCGGAGGGCCGGCGCGCCTTTGCCGCGGCCGGGTTCGATCCGCTCATCGCGGCCGGCGACCTCGAGGAGGAGAAGTTCTGCCGCGAGCTCGTGGCGGCGACGGTCGCGCGCCACGGCCGCCTCGATTTCCTGGTCAACAACGCGTTCTCGTTCGTCGCCAAGGGCCTCGACGCCGCGCGCGCCGATTTCCTGCGCAGCTTCAACGTCGGTCCCTTCGCCTTTGCCCTGCTCACGCAGCTCGCCGCCGAGCCGATGAAGCGGCAGGGCGGCGGCGCCATCGTCAACGTGTCGAGCATCTCCGCCTGGATCGCCCAGCCCAACCGCTGGACCTACAACATGGCCAAGGGCGCCGTCACCCAGCTCACGCGCTGCGCCGCCCTCGACCTCGCGCCGCACCAGATCCGCGTCAACAGCGTCAGCCCGGGCTGGATCTGGACTCGCGAGGTGGACAAGGCCGCCGGCGGCGACCGCGCGAAATTCGACCCCATCTGGGGCCAGTTCCACATGCTCGGCCGCATGGGTCATCCGGTCGAGATCGCCGGTCCCGTGCTCTTCCTGCTGAGCGACGACGCCGCGTTCATCACGGGCACCGATCTGCCGGTGGACGGCGGCTACAACGGCCTCGGTCCCGAGGGCCTCGGCCAAAACACCAAGATCGCCGGCACCAAATGAACCGCCCCCGCCGAATTTCATGACCAAACTCCGCGCCGTCATCACCGACCATGGTTTTCCCAATCTCCACCACGAGCAGAGTGTCCTGGGCGACGCCGGCATCGAGCTGGCGGTCGCGCAGTGCAAGACGCCCGCCGCGGTGATCGACGCCGCGCGCGACGCCGACGCCCTGCTCGTGCAGTGGGCGCCGGTCAACGCGGAGGTCATCGCGGCGCTCACGCGCTGCCGGATCATCGTCCGCTACGGCATCGGCGTGGACAACGTCGATCTCGCCGCCGCCAAGGCCCGCGGCATCCCGGTATGCAACGTGCCCGACTACGGCGTGCACGAGGTGGCCGAGCATGCGGTCGCGCTGGCCCTCGCGCTCGTGCGGCAGCTCTCGCCGATCGACGCCCGCCTGCGGAGCGGCACCTGGAAGATCACGCCCGACCGGCCGATGCCCTCGCTGCGGGAGGTCACCTTTGCGACGGCCGGTTTCGGCCGCATCGCGCGCAACGCCCACGTGATGATGCGCGGCTTCGGTGGCAAGCGCATCGCCTACGACCCCTTTGTGCCCGCCGACATCATGGCGATGGAAGGGGTGGAGAAGGTGGAGCTCGACGACCTCATCACGCGCGCCGACATCCTCTCGCTGCACCTGCCGCTCACCGCGGAGACGAAGCACTTCATCGGCGCCGCCCGGCTGGCCGAGATGAAGAAGACCGCGGTCATCGTGAACACCGCGCGCGGTCCCCTGATCGACACGGTTGCGCTGGCGGCGGCCCTGCAGGCCGGGACCATCGGTGGCGCCGGCATCGACGTCTTCGAGCAGGAGCCTCTCCCGGCCGACCACCCGCTGCGCCACGCGCCCGGCGCCCTGCTCACCTCGCACGTCGCGTGGTACAGCGAGAGCAGCATCCCGCGCCTCCAGCGCCTCGCGGCCGAGGAACTCGTGCGCGGCCTGCGCGGCGAAGCCCTGAAGAATCACGTCAACAAGTAGCCATCCCGGACCCCATCACCCCATGCCTGCCTTCCCCATCGTCGACACGCACCTGCACATCTGGGACCTGTCGCGGCTGCGCTACCCGTGGCTCGCGAGCGTGCCCCCGCTGAACAAGAACCACCTCATCGAGGACTACCGCCGCGCGTGCGGGCCGGTGCGGGTGGCGAAGATGGTCTTCCTGCAGTGCGAGTGCGACTTCGCGCAGTTCCAGGAGGAGGCGGACTGGGTCACCGAGGTGGCGCGTCAGGACCCGCGCCTCCGCGGCATCGTGCCGTGGGCTCCGCTGGAGAAAGGCGACGGCGCCGAGGCCGAGCTCGCGCGGCTCGCGGCCAATCCGCTCATCAAGGGCATCCGCCGCATCATCCAGTTCGAGGCCGACCCGGAGTTCTGTCTGCGGCCGGATTTCGTCCGCGGCGTGCAGCTGCTCCCGCGGCACGGTCTCAGCTTCGACCTCTGCATCAATCACAAGCAGCTCGCGAACACCCTGAAGCTCGTCCGGCAGTGTCCGAACGTGCGGTTCATCATGGACCACATCGCCAAGCCCGACATCAAGGCTGGGCTGCTCGACCCGTGGCGCGCGGAGCTGCGCGAGCTGGCGCGCTTCCCGAACGTGTGGTGCAAGCTCTCCGGTCTCGCGACCGAGGCTGACTTTGCCAAGTGGACCGCGGCCGACCTGCGGCCTTACATCGACCACGTGATGGACTGCTTCGGCTTCGACCGCGTGATCTTCGGCGGCGACTGGCCGGTCTCAACGCAGGCGACGGATTATCCGCGCTGGGTGCGCACGGTGGACGAGGCTCTCGCCGGGGCCTCGCCCGACGAGTTGCACCGGCTTTATGTGCGCAATGCCGAGGCGTTCTACCGGGTGTGAGCGGTCCGCCCGCGTGCGGCCAAACGCTTTGACGGCCGACGGACGGCGTGCATGTTGCGGCACGATGCACCGATTCGTCCGCCATGCCTTCCGCAGCGCCCTCGCGCTGGTGGCCGGCGCCTGTTTGGCGGCCGACACCCCGCCGGTGGAGGAGGACGGTTACCTGCGTCTCGGCTTTGACCGGCTGGCCTCGTACCGCTTTGTGACGCCGACCTACGATCCGTCGACCGGCCAGCCGCAGGAGGGCGGGGAGGAGCAGATCCCGTCGGAGGTGAAGGCCTGGAGCGGCCGGAAGGCCATCGTCACGGGCTTCATGCTGCCGGTGAAGATGGACGGGCCGCTCGTCACCGAATTCCTCCTCGTGAAAGACGCGATGATGTGCTGCTACGGCGTCGTCCCCAACATGAATGAGTGGATCGTGGTCCGCATGCCCAAGGGCGTGCGTCCGCTCATGGATGTCCCGATCGACTTCCATGGCGTGCTGAAGGTCGGCGCCATGTTCGAGAACGGCTACCTCGTCGGCATCTATCTCCTCGAAGGCGAGAAGATGGGTCAGACGCAGGGCTAGACTCGCTCTGGTAGGCCGCCAGCTTGCTGGCGCTTGTGGGGCGGGCGCTGGCCGAACGAGCGCGAGCAAGCTCGCGGCCTACCGTGGCCGAGATAAGAATCCTACCGCGCGATGTCCCGCTGCGTGAGCACGCGGAAGCCGCGGCGATTCAGCGACTGGGCGGCGATGTCGATGTCCTCGGCATTGACCGCGAGCGCCGACTTGCCCTCGGGGCGCTTGATGAAGCTGTAAAGATAATGAATGTTGATCTCCGCCTCGAGCAGGGCGCTCAGCACGCCCTTGAGGTCGGACTCGTCGGTGATCTCGACGGCAAGGACCTCGGTCTCGGCGTAGGGAAAATCATTGCTGATCATCAGCTCGCGGGCCTTTTCCGGATCGTCGACCACGACGCGCACGATCGCGCTGTCGGTGGTGTCGAGGACGCTCATGGCCATGACGTGCACGTTGTGATCCTTCAGCAGCGCCGTGAAGTCGTAGAGGCGGCCGACGCGGTTCTCCGCGAAAACCGAGAACTGCTTGACGGGGTCGGTGGCGATGGCGGTGCTTGAGTCGGCCATGGGATCGGCCGACTGTGCAGCAGGGAAGGGAGTCGGTCAATTACGGCCTCGCCGCCACGGCCGCCGGCGATTACGCGGAAGATGTGTCATCGCGGCTCCCGGTTCATCTCTCCCTCGCGCAGCAGCGGGCCCAGGCGGGCGCGCGGCTCGTGCTCCGCGGCGTCGTGCTCAATGCGGTCCTCGCCGTGGTGAAGTTCACCGGCGGGGTGCTGGGCAACACCTACGCGTTGGTGGCCGATGGCGTGGAGTCGCTGCTCGACATCGTGTCCTCCTTCTTGGTGTGGGCCGGCTTCCGGGTCGCGGCGCATCCGCCGGACGACGATCATCCCTACGGCCACGGCAAGGCGGAGCCGCTGGCGGCCCTGGCGGTGGCCTGCTTCATCCTCGGGGCGGCCGTCTGGATCGCCTGGCATGCCGTGCAGGAGATCCGTCATCCCCACGGCGCGCCGGCCTGGTGGACGCTGGTGCTGCTGGCCGGCGTCATCGTGACCAAGACCTGGTTCTCCCGCCGGCTCGATGCGGTGGGCCGCGCCGTGGGCAGCACCGCGCTGGGCGCCGAGGCGTTGCATCATTGGTCGGACGCCCTGACCTCGGCGGCCGCGTTTGTGGGCATCGCCATCGCCCTCTGGGGCGGTGATGGCTACGAGGCGGCCGACGACTGGGCCGCGCTGCTGGCCTGCCTCGTCATCGTGGTGAATGGCGTGCTGATGTTCCGCCGGGCCGTGGGCGATGTCATGGATGTGGCGGTTTCGCCCGAGCTGCAGCAGGAGGTGCGGGACCTGGCGCTGGCCGTGCCGGGCGTCGCGGCGCTCGACAAGTGCCGCGTGCGCAAAAGCGGGCTCAATCACCTGGTCGACATCCACGTCCGCGTGGACGGAAGCCTCAGCGTGCGCGAGGGCCATGCCATCGCCCACGCGGTCAAGGACGCCCTGCTCGCCTCGGTGCCTCATGCCATCACGGACGTGGCGGTGCACATCGAGCCGGTGTGACCGGGGTGGCGCAGGGTCACCGCGACAGCGTAAGTGCCTGCCGCATCGTGCCCAAGGTTCGGGAAGCCCCGGCTTATCGCGCGCGAAAGCGCTGCTTCAAAGGCATTAATAGCCATCCCGGCCGAGGGTTTCCGGTTTACGCCCCGGGGGCCTTCGCGCACCGTGGCGCGCGATGAAAAAGCATTCCGCTGCCAAACCGCTCAGCACGAACGAGCATTTGCTCCGCTGGGTCGAGAAGATGGTCGAGCTCTGCAAGCCGGCCACCGTCCATTGGGTGGACGGATCCCAGGAGGAATACGACGACTTGTGCGCCCAGATGGTCGCCAGCGGCACGGCCATCAAGCTCAACGAAAAGCTGTGGCCCGGGTGCTACTACGTGCGCTCCGATCCGGGCGACGTGGCGCGCGTCGAGGACCGGACGTACATCTGTTCGCTGTCCAAGGACGCGGCGGGGCCGACCAACAACTGGGTCAATCCCTTCGAGATGCGGAAGACGCTGCGCGGCCTGTTCAACGGTTGCATGGCCGGGCGCACCATGTACGTGCTGCCCTACAGCATGGGCCCGGTGGGCTCGCCCATGTCGCAGATCGGCGTGGAGCTGACGGATTCGCCGTACGTCGTCGTCAACATGCGCATCATGGCTCGCATCGGCCTGCAGGTCTTCAAGGAGATCGACAAGGGCGAGAAGCGCGTCGTGCCCTGCCTGCACTCCGTCGGCGCGCCGCTGGCGCCCGGCCAGGACGACGTGCCGTGGCCGTGCAACAAGGAGAAGTACATCGTGCACTTCCCGGAGACCCGCGAGATCTGGAGCTACGGCTCGGGCTACGGCGGAAACGCCCTGCTCGGCAAGAAATGCTTCGCCCTGCGCATCGCCTCGAACATGGCGCGCGACGAGGGTTGGATGGCCGAGCACATGCTCATCCTCGGCGTCGAGGATCCGCACGGCGAGAAGACCTATGTCGCCGCCGCCTTCCCCAGCGCCTGCGGCAAGACCAACTTTGCGATGCTCATCCCGCCGGCGCACTTCAAGCGCAAGGGCTGGAAGGTTTGGACTGTCGGCGACGACATCGCGTGGATCAAGCCCGACGCCAACGGGCGGCTCCGCGCCATCAATCCCGAGGCCGGCTTCTTCGGCGTCGCGCCCGGCACGTCGATGAAGACGAATCCCAACGCCATGGCGGCGCTTTCGAAGAACACCATCTTCACCAACGTCGCGCTCACGCCCGAGGGCGGCGTCTGGTGGGAGGGCATGGGCCAGCCTCCGGCCGAGTGCCTCGACTGGCAGGGCAAGAAGTGGACGCCCGAGCTCGCCGAGGGCAGCGGCGTGAAGGCGGCGCACCCGAACGCGCGCTTCACCGCGCCGGCCTCGCAGTGTCCCACGATCGACCCCGCCTGGGAGGATCCCGAGGGCGTGCCGATCAGCGCCATCATCTTTGGCGGCCGGCGCGGCACCACCATGCCGCTCATCTACCAGGCCTTCAACTGGAGCGGCGGCGTCTACATGGGCGCCACCATGGGCTCCGAGATGACGGCCGCCGCCGCCGGCACGCTGGGCAAGGTCCGCCGCGACCCGATGGCCATGCTGCCCTTCTGCGGCTACCACATGGGCGACTACTTCCGCCACTGGATCATGATGCAGCGCAAGCTCAGCGAGACCCCGCGCGTCTTCAACGTGAACTGGTTCCGCCGCGACACCGACGGCAAGTTCATCTGGCCGGGCTTCGGCGACAACATGCGCATCCTGAAATGGATCGTGGACCGCACGCACGGGCGCGCGCTCGCCAAGGAGACGCCGATCGGCTGGGTGCCGCATTACGAGGACATCGACTGGACGGATCTCGATTTCCCGCGCGAGCAGTTTGAGCGCCTGCAGCACTTCGATCGCGCCGCCTGGCGCGCCGAGGTCATCGGGCACGAGGAGCTCTTCCTCGACCTCCACGACCGGCTGCCGAAGGAGATGATCTACGAGCGCGAGCTCCTGATCTGCCGGATGTGACGACTCCGGCTTGAGCCTTGGGCTAACCGGCGCATGGTCATCGGACCATGCGCCGTTTGTTTTTGATCCTTTTGTGGGCGCCCCTCCTGGCCGGGGCCGCGCCGGCGGCGACCGTGGCGCCCGAACTCGAGGGCCTGCCGGCGCCGCTGGCCGCCGCCCTGCACAAGCTGATGGTCGACGAGGATCACTGGGCCTACACCCAGACCACCCAGGTTTACGACCGCGACGGCCGGCCGGAGAAGGGCCCGCAGGTCGAGCGCTATGATCCCTCGCAGCCGGAGGACGCGCAGTGGACGCTGCTGCAGCGCAAGGGCCGGCCGCCCACCGAACGCGAGGTGCGGGCCTGGAAGCGGAAAAAGGAAAAGGAGCTGCGGCGCCGCGAGGAGAAGTCGCTCGGCGAGGTGCTGGATTTCGCCCGCGCTGCAGTGCTCCGCGAAGAGGGTTCCGCGATGGTCTACGAAGTGCCGCTGAAGCCGGCCGCGAGCCGGCGATTCCCGGCGGAGAAATTCGTCGCCTACCTGACCGTGAACCGCGAGCGACGGCAGCTCGAGCGGTTCGGGCTCAGGGCCCGGGAGTCCTTTCGCATGGTGGGCGTGGCCAAGGTCGAAAAGGTCGAGATCGATGCGCAGTTCGCAACCGTGGATCCGCAGTATGCGCCCCAGCCGCACGTGATCCAGGCCAGCGGCGCGGGCCGGGTGCTGTTTTTTCGCGTGGGGGCCAGCGCCGAGATCACGTGGTCCGACTTCAAGCGGGTGACGCCCTACAACGACCGCTTCGTGGTGGAACTGGGGGAATTGAAGGTCCTGGACTTCTGAAAACGCGCGGTCGGGAGATAACTTGCGCCGTTTCGGCGACTGCGGGAGAGTCGCAGGCGTGAAAGGCTGGTTCGGAGACCTGTGGCGGACGGTGTGGGCGCTGTTCTACTGGAACCTGCGCAAATCCGTCTATCGCCTGCGGGGTCGCCTGGGCCAGTGCCCCTGCCATAACCCGAGCGATTCGGGTACGCCGCTCGAGACCGGCTGCGAGGCGGTGCTGGGCTGGCGCCAGCCGCCGCGGTTTCGGCGGGTGTGTCCGTTGCTGCAGCAGAATACCCGTGGCCAGTGGGTCTGCAGCGTGCGCCCCGAGGAGGTGCGACCGTTCTGGGGCCGCGCGGCGGCTCTGGTGGCGGGGACGGGCGGGGTGATCGCGCTCGTGGTGCTGCTGACCGTCTTCGGCCTGATGCGCGGCATCGGCTACGATGTCTCGCTGCGCCAACTCGCCTGGCCCCCGGCCTGGCGCGAACTCCGCGAGGTGCGCGCCCGGCTCTTCATCGAGCAGGCCCGCGAGGCGTATGCGGCGGGCCGGGTGCGCGAGGCGCTTGGCGCCCTCGTCGTGGCGTACGAGATGGATCCTGCGAACTACAGCGTCGCGATGATGCTCGCGCAGTTTTACCAGGCCGGAAATCCCGCCCTGGCCGATACGCTTTACGGCAACCTGCTGCGCGAACACCCCGCGCATCGGGTGGAGACGGCGCGAGTCTGGTTCCGCAGCCTGCTCGCCCGGGGCCAACTCCGCGGCATCGCCGAACTGGCTCGCCGGCAACTGGCCGTGGAGCCGGAGCAGGCCGCGGCGTGGGTGCACGCCCTCAATTTCGCCGCGCGACACCTCAACGATCCGGCGGTCCTGGAAGCCGCGGTGGCCATACCGGACCTGCCGGACGTGGTGCAGGACACGCTGCGGCTCGCCGTCCGCGTCCTCGGCCTGCCGCGGGCGGAGGCCCGGAAGGCTCTGCTGGCGCTGCCCTCGAATCCTGAGTTCGTATACGACCGAGTCTATCGCATCGAGACCCTCACCCGCCTGGGCTTTGCAGAGGAGGCGTTCGACCTCCTGCTCAAGTCGCGGCCCCTCCTCGCCGGCCGGGACGTCGCCCGTCTGGCCTTTGCCCTCTATGCCCAGCGGGGCGACACCGCACGGCTCGAGCGCGAATACGAGGCCTTGCTCGCACCGGGACGCGTCTTGCGCGGGCACGAACTCAGCCTGCTCGCGATCCACCTGGTGGAGTGGCCCGATGCCAGTCTCTTGGCCAAGGTTTGCGCCGCCTTTTCCCGTCTCGAGTCGGAACCGATCGAAGTGCAGCTCGAGGTTGGCCTTGCCGTCTTTTGTGCCGCTGGGACCGCCCGCGACAGCGGGCGCATGGCCGAAATCCAGGACCAGCTGACCAAGACCACCAAGATCCCGCTTACGGGCATGAATCGCCTGGGGGCCTACTTTTTGGCCGAACGCGGGAAAGTGCGCCTCGAGCATATCCTGCCGCAGCAGAACTCGATGTCACTCGAGCTGAACTATGCTTTGCTGGATAGCTATCTGAGAAAATAGGGCAAGCGGGGCGCTGCCGCTCGCACCGCTGCGGCGTCCGGGCGAGAGCCCCCTCCGCCACGGCGACGGAGGGAGGGGCTTGGGTCGTAGGACTAATCCTCCTCCGGCGGCGTGAAGCCGCGGCGGAGGACGTTCTCGGCGATCAGGCGCGGGAACAGGAAGTTCTCCAGGTACTCGCGACCGCCGGCCTTGGTGCCGCCGCCGGACATCTTGAATCCGCCGAACGGATGACGCTGCACGATGGCGCCGGTGCACCCGCGGTTGATGTACAGGTTGCCGACGAGGAACTCCTGGCGGGCCCGCTCGATCGCCCGCGGGCTGCGGGAGAAGAAGCCGCCGGTGAGGGCGTAGTCGTTCTGGTTCGCCATGGCGAAGGCCTCGTCGAGGTCCTTCGCCTTCAGGATCGCCAGGACCGGGCCGAAGATTTCCTCGCGGACAATCTTGTGCTCGGGTCGGCAGTCCACGAAGACGGTTGGCGGGACGTAATAGCCGCCGCTCGCCAAGAGTTCGGCCGGCAATTGGGCCTGCCAGGCGAGCTTGCACTCCTTTTTCCCGGCCTCGATGTAGCCGAGGATCGTCTTCTGCGCGGCCTCGTCGATCACCGGGTTGACGATCGTCCCCGGCAGCGCGGGGTCGCCGACCGGGATGGTCGGGCAGGCCGAGAGGAGGCGCTCGACGAACTTGTCGTATACGCCCTCGAGGACGATGAGGCGCGAGAGCGCTGAGCACTTCTGGCCGGCAAAACCGAACGCGCTGTAGAGGGCGGCCGGGATGGCCTCGTCGATGTCGGCGTCGTTGTCGATGATCATGGCGTTCTTGCCGCCCATCTCGCACACGACCTTCTTGAGGTTGAGCTGGCCCGCGCGGGTCTTGCCGGCCTCCTCCCAGATGCCGAGGCCGACCTCACGGGAACCGGTGAACGCGATGAAATCCACCTTGGGGTGCGCGACCAGGTGCGCACCCGCATCGGCGCCCGAGCACGGCAGGTAGTGCAGCGCGCCGGCGGGCACGCCAGCCTGCGTAAGGATATCCATCAGGAAGGCGCCGATGATCGAGGTCTGGCGCGCGGGCTTGAGGATGACGCAATTGCCGGCCACGAGCGGCGCAACCGTGAGACCGGTCAGGATCGCGAGCGGGAAATTCCACGGCGCGACGGCGACGCCGACACCGCGGGGGGTCCACACCTGCACGCAGTGTTCGCCCGGCACACGCTGGGTGACGACCGGCTTGGCCAGCCGGCGCATCTCCACGGCATAGAAACGAAGGAAGTCGATCGCCTCCGAGGTGTCGCCGTCGGCCTCGACCCAGGGCTTGCCGCCCTCGAGAATCAGGAGCGAGTTGATCTCGAGACGCCGCGCCTCCATCAGGTCGGCCGCGCGTTCGAGCATCCGCGCGCGATCTTCCGCCGGCGTGGCGCGCCATTTCGGAAAGTACGCGATCGAAGCGGCGACGGCGTCTTCGGCATCCTGCACCGTGCCCTTGGCCCAGTAGCCCACGACCTGCGACGGGCGCGCGGGATTGACGGACGGCAGGAAGGGGCGGTCGCTGACCTTGCGGCCGTTGATCACGCACGGCCATTTCTTGCCGAGCTGCGTCGCGCCGAACTGCTGCAGCGCGGTCCGCTGCTTCTCGCGGTTGGCCGCGAGGGTGAAGTCCGTGTTGGCGGCGTTGACGAACGCGCCGGGCGGCCGCGGCTTGCGGGCGAGGGGTTCGACGGCGGCGGGGAGCGCCGTGACGGGATTGGCGAGCAGCTGCTCCTTGGTGGCCTCACCCATGTTCTTGATGCGGAGAAAGCCCTCGTTGGAGGTGTTCTCGAGGAGCCGGCGCACGAGGTAGGCCATGCCGGGAAGGAGCTCGCCGATGGCGCTGTACTCGCGCACGCGGTGGCCCAGCTGCAGCAGCGAGGCCTTGAGCTCGTCCGCCATGCCGTAAAGGGCCTGGAACTCGAAGTGCTTCGGGTTCACCCCGAGGCGTTCGGCCTGCACGATGGCGTGGGCGCAGGAACGCACGTTGTGCGAGGCGAAGTTGGCCGTGACGATGTCGGCGTTCTGCAGGAGCAGCACGGTCAGCTTCTCATAGTTGGCATCCGACTCCGGTTTCTTCTGCCAGACCGGCACCGGCCACTCCCGCTGCTGGGCCATGATCGTTTCGTAGTCCCAGTAGGCGCCCTTCACGAGGCGGATGTTCAGGCGGCGTTGGCGCGAACGGGCCCAGGCGATGAGGTCGCGGAGGTCCTGCTCGCAGTCCCGCAAATAGGCTTGGACGGCGATGCCGATGGCGGGCTTCTGCGCGAACTCGGGCTCCTCGAAGATCGATTTGAAGAGCGCGAGGGTGAGGTCCTTCAGCTTGTAGCTCTCCATGTCGAAGTTGATCAGCGCTCCGACCTCGGCGGCGCGGCGCAGGATCGGACGCAGCCGCTGCTTGAGGGCTTTGATGGAATTCTCCGGATCGGCCGGGTGCACATCGGGCGTGAGGGCGGATATCTTGACCGACAGATTGAGGCGGGGCAGGGGACCATCGGGTCCGACGTCGCTGAAACAGGGCGCGGGCTCGCTGGCGTAGAACCTCGAGACCGAGTCGAGGATTTCGAGATTCCGTTTCAGGAAGACGTCGGCCTCCTCCTCGCTCACGACCGCCTCGCCGAGGAGATCGATCGTGGTGGCGATCCCCAGTTTGATGTTCTTGCGGATCTGGCGGATGAGATCCTCGCCCGACACGCCGGCGACGAACTGCCCGGCCATGTCGACGATCTGGGCTTTGACCGGGCCGGCGACGAGCGCCGGGGCAAAGGAGGACGCGGCGAGACCGGCTTTCAGCGCCGGGTTCAGCTCGACCGCCTTGTCGCCGAGGTACTCCTGCAGGTGGCGCACGATCTCGCCGGATGAATTGAGCGAGGGCAGCACGTCCACGAACCGGAACAGCTGGGTCTTGAAGACCGGGTCCTTCATCGACCAGTCCATCAGCCGGGCGTAGGCGCCTTTCTTCGAGAAAAGGGCCGGCGGCTGCTGCTTGTCCATCAGGGCGAACAGCTGCTCGCCTTTGGCTTTGACGGCGGCGTCGATGGCGGGATCAGGGGGAAGGAAGGCACTCATGATTGGGGCGTTTTGGGCGATCCTCCTTGGCCGGTATGGGGTTGGCAAGGGATCAGGGCCCGGGCGAAGGAGTTGAATCTTGGCTTATGCCCGCGTAAGCCGCACATATTTATCAGGTTGAGGGTGTACTTTAGTCCATTCGGGGTAAGCCCGTTGAGGGTGATTTCCGTCGCGGCCCCGGCGGCGGTGCGGGTCGGAGCTTGGCATAAGTGGGAAGTCTGGCAGCGTTTTGCTGCGACTTTGCGCCGCGCGCGGGGTTCTGGGCATGAAAGATGACACTCCAGTGCAAACCAAACCTGCGGGGATGACCACCCCGGTCGATTTCACCACCTTCATGCGCAACTATCAGAACATGGTCTACAGCACCGCGATTCGGCTCGTCGGCAACGAGGCGCAGGCGGAGGACATTTCGCAGGAGGTGTTCCTGAAGGCGTATGAGCATTTCGATTCGCTCCAGACCAGCGTGACGGCCGGCGGCTGGCTCAAGACGGTGACCACGAATCTTTCGCTGAATCATCTCACCCGCTACCGGAATCGCTGGCGTTTTTTCTCGGAGTTCCGCCGTGTCGATGACGATGCCGGCGCCGACGAGCCCGAAATCGAGTTTGCCTCCCCGGAGAATTTCCTCAGCGGCCTCGACGCCGACGAGCGTCGCAGCTGGGTCGAGGAGGCCCTCGCCAAGCTGCCGGATCACCAGCGCGTGCCGCTGACCCTGTTCCATTTCGATGACATGCCCTACGAGGACATCGCAAAGAAGCTGGGCGTGTCGCTCGCCAAGGTGAAGACCGACATCCTGCGCGCCCGCGCCGCCCTGGCCCGCATCCTCGCCCGCACCGGCACCCGCCACGAAACCTTCCAACCCTGAGCGCCATGTCCAAGCTATCTCCCCAAGACCTCGAAAAGCTGATCCACCAGACCCTGCGGGCTCTCCCCGACCGCCAGGCACCGCGTTCGCTCGAGCACCGTGTGTTGGCGGCGATCGCCGCACGCCAGGCGCTGCCTTGGTGGCGGCAGTCGTTCACGCACTGGCCGGTCGCGGCGCGCGGTGCCTTCCTCGTCGTCAGCGCCGTGTTCGCCGCCGCCCTGCTGGCCGGTTATTTCCGCGCCACCGGCGAGGTGCAGGCCACTTCGCTGCTGGCCGGCCCGCTCGCCGCCTGGGCCCGCCTCGTGGCTTTCGCCGGTGTCATCGGCGATCTCGGCGGCGTGGTCTGGCGCAGCATCCCGAGTCTGTGGATCTATGGCGCGCTGGCGTTTGCCGCCACGATGTACGCCGCATTCTTCGGCCTCGGCGCCGCCGCCTACCGCACGTTTTTCGCCCAACGTTAACCTCACCCCAATTTTCATCATGAAAAACTTCCGCTCCTTTCTACTGACCCTCCCGCTCTTCGTCCTGAGCATGGCCCTGGGTCCGATCCTCATCGCCCAATCGGTCGAGCCGTCGAAGCCGGCTGAGGAAACGCAGCCGACCGCCACCACGGCGACGGAGTCTGCCGCCGCAGCCGAGGTCGCCACGCCCGAGGCGCCGGCCACTCCGACGCCGGCCCCCGCACCTGAGCCCGCGGTCGCGGTGGAGGCGGCGCCGGCCACACCTGAAGCCGAAGTTTCTACTGCTGAGCCTGCGGAAGAGCCTTCCACTGAGCCGGCCGAACTGCGCCGTCTCGACGAGCCGGAGGCTGAAGTCGCGACCGCCGATGGTTCGGCGGTGAAGGTCAAGCGGCGTCGGCAGCATTCCAACCAGATGCCTTTCGGCGATCACGTTATTGCCGAGGGCAGCACCGTCTTCGAGGCCGTCTCGGTCATGGGTTCGACCACCGTCAACGGCACGGTCGAGGGTCCGGCGGTTTCCGTCTTCGGTGACACGCGCATCAACGGTTCGATCGGCCGGGAGGCGGTCGCGGTCCTGGGCAACATTCACATCAACGGCACCGTTGGCGGCGAAGTGGTCGCGGTGTTGGGCAACGTGGATCTCGGGCCGAAAGCCGACGTGAAGGGCGACATGGTCATCATCGGCGGTAAGCTGAACCGCGATCCGGCCGCTACTTTCAAGGGTGACCTCCAGGAGATCCCGGTCCCGATGTGGAGCACCGAAAAGCTCGTGGGCCTGAAGACCTGGTTCAAGGAGTGCGTCCTCTGGGGTCGGCCGCTGGCCTTTGGGCGCAACCTGGGCTGGGCGTGGATGATCGCCGTGGCCGTGTTCTCGCTGTATGTCCTGCTCGCGCTGCTGTTCCCGCGGGCGTTCGAGAAATGCGCGCAGACGCTTGAGGAGCGTCCGGGCACGTCGTTCCTGGCCGTGCTGCTCACGATCCTCATCATCCCGGTGCTCATCGTGCTGCTGATCATCACGGGTGTCGGCGTCCTCCTGCTCCCGTTCGTCATCGTCGGCCTGATTTTCGGGAGCATCTTCGGCAAGGCCGTGATGCACGCCTGGCTGGGGCGCCGCATCACCTGCTATTTTGGCCCCGGGCCCATGCAGCATGCCGCCGTGGCCACCTTCCTGGGCAGCATCATCCTCCTGCTCCTCTACACGGTGCCGTTCCTGGGTTTCGTCCTCTTCAAGGTGCTTGGCATCATCGGACTCGGCGTCGTGGTCTACACGATCATCCTGGCCACCCGGCGCGAAAAGCCACCGGTGGTGGTGGCGCCGGCAGCCGGGGTGACTGAGGCCACCATGGCGCCGCCGCCGCTGGCCACCGTCGCTGCCGCGGCGTTGCCTCGGGCCGGATTCTGGATCCGCCTGGCGGCATCGGGGATCGATGCCGTGCTGGTTGGGATCGTCACCGCGGTGACCCATACCGGTGCGGCGCTGCCGGCCATTTTCGCCGCCTATTGCGTGGTGATGTGGGCCATGAAGGGCACGACCATCGGCGGGATCATCTGCGGCCTCAAGGTCGTGCGCCTCGACGACCGGAAGGTTGACTGGATCGTGGCGGTCGTGCGCGGCCTGGCTGGATTCCTTTCGCTGGCGGTTGCCGGCCTGGGTTTCCTCTGGGTGGTCTTCGACGACCAGAAACAGTCGTGGCACGACAAGATCGCCGGCACCACCATCGTCCGGGTGCCGAAGGGGATGGCGCTCCTCTGAGGTTCACGCATCGGCCTGATTCGGCGCCCCGGAAGATCCCGGGGCGCTTTTTTGCGCCCAGGCGCCAGGGGGCAGACTCGCATCCTTCCTCCCCTGGAAGCAGTTCCAAGGCGCGGGGAAGGTTCGGCCCGGGGGGTGTATGTCCAGCGGTGTGTTACGGCCGGGTCACGAAAAATGGGTTGATTACCTACCAAAAAACACATTTGTCATAACCAAGAGAACATGCGGGACCGCCCGCTCTCTTGCCTAAACACACAACACACAACTGAACTACAAACCCATGAAACGTTCCGAAAGGAAAGTTGCAGCGGGAGCTTATGCCGTCTTCACGAAGGCGGTTCGCTCCACGACTGCATTTTACGGTTCACTGATCAACGCGCTTGTCGCCGTCGCCCTGGTATTGGGCCTCACGGCAACAGGTTATGCTCAGATGAATACCGACGGTTACATCTACGGCCAAGTCGAAGGCGCCGGTGATGTCACGGTCGTTGCAGTAAACACTGAAACCGGCCTGAAGCGTGACGCCAAGCCGGACGCCCGCGGCAACTATCGCATCACGTCGCTGCCTGTCGGTGTCTATCGCGTTACCCTCACCAAGGCCGGCGCTCCCGACCAGATCCGTGAGAACGTCCGCGTCAGCCTCGGTTCCGGTTCGAGCGTCCGTTTCGGCCTCGAAGTCAAGGAATCCGACGTCGTGCAGCTCGAGGCCTATGAGGTCAGCAGCACGAGCGTGTCGCCGATTGACGTGTCCCAGACCGCGGCGGTCACCATCCTGACCGAGACCACGATCGACCTCCTCCCGGTCGCGCGCAATCTGAACAACGTGGCCCTGCTGGCTCCCGGCACGACCCAAGGTGACTCCGCCTTCGGCGGCATTTCCTTCGGTGGTGCCTCGGTCGCGGAGAACGCCGTTTACATCAACGGTTTCAACGTGACGAACTTCCGCAATGGTCTCGGCAACAGCACGGTGCCCTTCGAGTTCTACAAGGAATTCCAGGTCAACACCGGCGGTTACAGCGCCGAGTTCGGCCGTTCGACCGGTGGCGTCGTTTCGACCGTCACCAAGCGCGGCACCAACACCTGGCACTTCGGCGCCAACACCTACTTCGAGCCGGACAGCCTAGCGAGCACCATTCCCGACGTCCTCTGGAAGGGCAGCCGCCTGATCAACAACCAGCAGGACTACAGCTCCAGCTGGACCTCCAACGTCTACGCCGGTGGCCCGATCATCAAGGACAAGCTCTTCATCTACGGCCTCTACAACCAGCGCGACAACTCCTCGCACTTCGTGAGTGGCGGCGCGTACTACCAGGACCAGGCCACGGACCCGTTCTGGGGCGTGAAGGTCGACTGGCAGATCACCGACGACCAAAAGCTCGAATTCACGGGCTTCTCCGACAAGAGCGACATCGAACGCGGCCAGTGGAACTATAACTCCACGAAAGAGGAGCGTACGACTTACGTTGGCGCGACCACCTTCATGCGTGGTGGCAAGAACTACGTCGGCAGCTACTCCGGCACGTTCCTGGACGACAAGCTGCAGATCCGCGCCCTCTACGGCGAAGGCAAGTACAACCGTACCGACGCCGGCGCCGGCGATGCATTCCCGTACATCCTCGACCAGCGCGTGACCCCGCAGGTTACCCTGGGCCAAGCGACCACGCTGCAGCCCGGCACCAAGGAGGACACCCGCAAGGCCATGCGCTTTGACGGCACGCTCAATGTCTGGAGCCAGACGATTCGTTTCGGTTACGACCAGGAGACCAACACTTCCGCGGACTCGATCTTCTACTCGGGTCACGCCTACTACCGTTACAACAACCGCCCGTCCTCGGGTCGCGTCAACGGTGCGGACATCCCTGTCGGCGCCCAGTACGTCCGCGAGCGCATCTACGAGAACGGTGGCAGCTTCGAGGTGATCTCGACCGCCTACTACATCGAGGACACCGTGAAGTTCGTCGACGACCGCCTGCTGGTCACCGCTGGCGTTCGTAACGAGACGTTCGATAACAAGAACGCCCTCGGCCAAAGCTTCATCAAGATCGCCGACCAGATCGCCCCGCGCGTCGCCGCTTCGTTCGACGTCAAGGGTGACGGCAAGTCCAAGATCTTCGGTAACTTCGGTCACTACTACCTCCCGATCGCCGCCAACACGAACATCCGTATGGCGGGCACCGAGCTCTTCACCGAGGACTATTATATCCTCACTGGTGTCAACGCCGACTCCACCCCGATCAAGGGCGCGAAGCTCGGCGGCAAGGTCGTCTTCGCCGACGGCTCCGTCAAGGACGCCCGCACGATCGTGAACCAGGACATCGAGCCGATGTATCAGGAAGAGTTCATCGTCGGTTACCAGACGGCCCTCGGCAAGCACTGGTCCGCGACCATCCGTGGCACGTACCGCAACCTGGCCAGCACCATGGAAGACGTCGCGGTCGACGCGGCCCTCAACAAGTACGCCAAGTCCAAGGGCTACGACACCCGCTACGGTTTCGACGCCCACGGATTCGACTACTACGTGCTGACCAACCCCGGCAAGCCGCTGACCATGTTCGTGGACTTCGGCTCCGGCACCCTGGAGTCGGTTACCCTCTCCGCGGCCGACCTTGGCTACCCCGAGGCCGTGCGTAAGTACTACGCCCTCGAGATCCTCCTCGAGCGCCTGTGGGACAAGAAATGGTATGCCAACTTCCAGTACACCTGGTCGCAGAGCTACGGCAACTACGAGGGCTGGGTCCGCTCCGACAACGGTCAGGACGACGCGGGTATCACCACCCTCTTCGACCAGCCCGGTCTGCTCGACGGCGGCTACGGCTCCCTGCCGAACGACAAGCGCCACAAGATCAAGGTCTTCGGCGCCTATCAGATCACCGACGAGTTCCAGGTCGGCACCAACATCCTGGTGCAGTCCGGTCGCGCGATCAACTCCTTCGGCGTGCATCCCACGGATGTCTTCGCCCAGGCCTACGGTGCTGAGTCGTTCTTCTATCAGGGCGTGCTTGCCCCCCGCGGTTCCCAAGGCCGCACGGGCTGGACGCACTCGATCGACCTCTCGTTCAAGTACCGTCCGAAGTTCGCCAAGGACCGCCTCACGCTGGGTGTCGACGTGTTCAACGTCATGAACCAGCAGGAAGCGACCGAGGTTTCGGAAATCGCCGAGCTCAGCGACGGTTCACTCCGCAAGGAGTTCCTGTCGCCGGTGGCCTTCCAGGCCCCGCGTTACGTCCGCTTCAGCGCGGAGTTCTCGTACTAAGGTTCCAGGTTCCGCAACCTGATCCCAAGCTTCAAGGCGGCCGGTTAACCCGGCCGCCTTTTTCTTTTCAGGCGATCCGGAGAGGCGGCAGCTCAAGCGTCCACGTGCGGGCAAGGTCCGGCAGTCCGCGGCGCGGCGCCGGCGCCCCGAGTCGGATCCAGCGCCCGCGGCCTGGCTGCGGCAGCTGCACCATCGTCGCCCCGTTGGTGAGCGCCCAGCGCCCGATCTTCACCGCGCCAGTGCCCCGCAGCATCAGTCTCAGACGCACCTCAGCCGTGTCCGGTTCGATCTCGCACGGCGCCGTGTGCCGGCGAATCAGGTCGCTGCTTCGAACCGCAGCGGCCCCTGCAAACTCGATCGTGTGGCAGGCCTTGAGCGTCACCCATTCGCCGCGGCGCCATTGCTGCACCGTGACCTGCTGCACGGCCGGCGCGAAATTCCAGACATCATAGAAAATCTGCCACGGACCGCAGACTGGATTGCCGGTGTGGATGAGGCCGGGATCGTGCTTGATCCGACGCAGCCAGCGCCGGAGCGCCCGCAGCTGGCGGCGGTCTTGATCGATGATCCCCAGATTGGGGGCGCCGGCGACGCGGGTCCGAGTCCGCGTCCACATCGTCGCGGCGGCCACCCGGGCCTCGACTTGGTGCCGTGCCATGGCCGTGCCGGCCGCCAGGAGCGCGGAGATCCGCTCCAGGTCCAATCGGCGTCCATGGGCGACGGCCCGGCGCAGCGCGAGGATTTCATGGCGCGCCCCGTGCACGAAGACGTCGCGCCGCGCGAGGTAGGTGCGCAACGCCAGCGAGGACGTCAGCGCGGCGGGCGCCGCCACACGCTGCAAGGTGCGGGCAAGTCCGGTCACAAGCTGAAGCTCCCGGCGATACCTGGCCGGTTGCGGAAACCCCGAGGCAAGATTCCAGGCCCGGTTGATCTCCCAACGGGCGTAACCGGTAAAGGCAATGGCGTCCGCACCGAGCAGCGTCCGGGCAATCGTTTGCGCCTGCGCCGGCCGACAATCCCACAGGCGCTGGGCGCCCGCCGCGAGCATCGGTGCCGGTGCGGAGCGATCCCGCTCCAGCCACAGATCGGCAACCGCCGCATCCACCAAGGTCGTTGTTTCCTGGGCGAGGCGACTGGGTTCCCACGACGTCATGAGAAACCCCTCGGCCCCCACGGCGCGGCAGCGCCGCCACCAGGACTGGGCATTTGCCAAGCGGTCCCCGAAGACCGGCATCGGTTCATGGCGGAACGAGCCGTTCATCGCGCAGCCCCAATAGGCGATCCCCTGCTGGCGGAGCGGCTCCGCCAGATCGCGCGCGGCGAAGTTGAAAAACTCGACGCGCGGATGCCGTCGGAACGGATAGTAGTACCAGTCGTACGCGATCAATCCGGCCGGCAGCAGCGGGATCGCCTCGGGCAGAAAATAAAGCATGTCCGCCCACAGGCCCGTGCGCAGGCCGAGCGACTGGTTGAGCGCGTGCAATTGCCGCACGTAGCCCGCGAAATGCGCCGGCAATCCGCGACGCGCCACGTCGGCCCGGCTCAGCGGATGCCGGCCCAGGTGGAAGGATTCGTCGAGGCCGACATGCACCTTGCCGGTCGTGCAGAACGGCCGCATGTCCCGCAGCAGCTTCTCCGCGACCTCCAGGGTGCGCGGATGGCTCGGGCAGATCTGGCCGGTCGGCAGCGGCTGGCCGGCCGCGTCCCGGAGTTCGTTCAGATCGCGCAGGGCTGGGACCTTGATGAGGTATTGCGTGTGCCCGAGCAGGTTCACGATCGGCACCACGCCGAGGCCGGCGCGGGTCGCCGCCTCGACCAGGCGCGCGAGGTCGCGATAGCGGTACGCGTCGGGTCGCGCCACGCCTGGCAGGCTGGGATACGCGACGGCGTCCTCGAGATGCAGATACAGCTCCTGATATCCCCAGTCCGCAAAGCGGGGCAACTGGGCGAGCAGCCAATCCAATCGCTCGACCTGGCGCGCCAGGTCCCACTGGAAGGCGCGGATCGGGTGGGAGGGCGAAGGCATGGGCTTGAGTTATCGCCGTCTTGTGTCGCGCGTAAAGCCCCGGTTACCTTGCGCGCGATGGCCGTCGTGATCCACCACCTCTACATTTCGCCGGGGCACAATTTCTTTGGACGCCACGGAATGCCGGCGGCCGGCCATGCGACCGAGGCGGTGGAGCAGGTGAGCTGCCGGGCCGGGCGCGGCATCGAGGGGGACCGGTTCTTCGACTACAAGGAGGACTACAAGGGTCAGATCACTTTCTTCGCCTGGGAGACCTACACGGCGATCAAGGCGGCGCTGCAGGTCCCGGAGCTTTCTCCAGGCGCGTTTCGCCGCAATGTCCTGGTCGAGGGCCTGGACCTGAATCCGCTCATCGGCCGACGGTTTCGCCTGGGCGGCATCGCCTTCGAAGGGACGGTCGAGGCCAAACCGTGCTATTGGATGGAGCAGGCGGTGGCGCCCGGCGCGGAAGCCTGGCTCCTCGGCCGCGGCGGCCTGCGGGCGAAGATCCTGACGGACGGCGTGCTCGTCGCGGGTCCGGTCGAGTTTGCCTGGCTCGACGAAACGGCCAATCCGACGGCTGGGAGCTGACGGACCGTTATCGGCCTAGCGGCGCTGCACGTAATCGCGCAGCCAGTCGAGTCCGCCTGCCTCGTCGGCAAACGCGCCGTCGAGTTGCGCCTGGAAGGCGGCGTCCAGGGCCGGTTTGAAGGCCGGGCCGGGTTGGTGGCCGAGTGCCACCAGGTGCCGGCCGAGCATGAGGGGACGTGGTGCGGTCGCGGCCAGGGCGAGGGTCACGGCGCGGGCCAAGAGGGCGTCGATGCGCGCGAGGGTATCAGGCGAGGTGAGAGGCGGGCGGCCCTGGCTGTCGGCGCGCATGACGGCCGCCAGGTCCTGGATCGTGGCCGGGACCAGGCGCCGGGCGAGGCGGCGCACGCTGGTGTCGGTGAACTCTGTTTGCCCGTGGTGATGCGCGAGGTGGTTCACAACCAAGGCAGTCACGGGCGCATCGAGCTCGAGCGGAGCGCCGATGCGGCGCAGGAAAGCGGCGGCGAGCGGACCGCCTGCCGCCTCATGGCCGGGACTGACCCAGCGCAGGGCGCCGCGCTTCAGTTCCTGCCGGGTCGTGGCGGGCTTGCCGAAATCGTGGGCCAGCACGGCGAGCATGAGCATCCGCCGGGTTGCGAACCCGGCTTCAGCCCAGGCGGGCAGGGCGACGAGCGCATCGAGGCACAACTGCGTGTGGGTGAACACATCGCCCTCCGGATGCCATTCCGGCTCCTGCGGACAGCCGCGCAGGGCGGCGATCTCGGGAAAATGGCGCAGCCACCCGGTGGCCTCGAGCACCTCGAGCCCGCGCGACGGGCGCGCGGACCGGGTGCTCCACTTCTCCCATTCGCCCCACACGCGTTCGACGGGGAGTTCGGCGAACGTGTCGCTCATGGTGCGGCACAAGGTTGCGGTGGCCGGCGCCAGGCGCAGGTCGAAGCGCGCGGCGAACTGCATGCCCCGCAGCACGCGCAGGGGATCGTCGGCAAAGGCCTCGCTGGTGTGGCGTAAGACCCGCGCCTGCAGGTCGGCCCGGCCGCCGTGGGGATCGATCACCTCGCCGGTGAAGGGGTCGTACGCGATCGCGTTGATCGTGAAGTCGCGGCGCGCCGCCGCCTCGGCGTCGCTCAACGCCGGATCCGGCTCGACGGCGAATCCGCGGTGCCCGCGCCCCGTCTTGGATTCGCGTCGCGGCAGGCTGAAGTCGTATTCGCGGTCGCCGCTGCGGAGCTTGATCACGCCGAAGCTGCGCCCGACCACGTCGGTGGCGCCGAACGGCGCGAGCACGCGCTGGAGTTCACCGAAGCCCGAGCCGCCGACCTCGATGTCGAAATCGGTGCTCTTCAACCCGAGCAGCCAGTCGCGCACGCCGCCGCCGACCAGTCGCGGACGGCCGATCCGCCGCACCGCCTCGAGGATGGAGCGCAGATCAGGCGGCAGTTCCATGGGATCGCTCAACGACGATCAGCCGGCCCGGTGTGGAATGCGGCGGCAATGAGGCTGGCCCAGCCGAACATCAGGCAGACTCCGCCCAAGGGCGTGAAGGGACCCAAAAACTTGGGTCCGCCGACCGCGAGGAGGAAAATTGTGCCGGAAAAAAGCACGGTGCCTGCCACCCAGCCACGAGTGGCCCAAACGATGGCCGGCGGCGCCCCGTTGGCCTCGCCTGCGCGCAGCCAGACTCCGGCGGCCAGCAGGGCTAAGGCGTGCACAAGCTGATAATGAACAGCGGTTTCCCAGCTATCATGCGAGCCTCTTTGGTCGAGCAGGACGCGGAGCGGGCCGTGGGCACCGAGCGCGCCGAGGATCGTGCCGATGAGGCCGAATAGGCCGGAAAAAAAGAGGGGAAAACGGTATGACATTGAATTTCTGCAAATCTGGCCTGCCGTCTGCTGAACAAACGGCCGAATGCCCAGTCATTAAGTTCACCAGTCCCGCGTTTGGCAAAGCCTGTCTTGGCCTGACGCGAACCGGAGTCAGCACCATTACACAGACCAACCAAGAAAACCACACTATGAAGAAACTCATCCTCATCCTCGCCGCGGTCGCCGCGGGTCTCAGTCTGCGCGCCGAGGAGGCCGCAGCCTCCTCCTACAGCGTCACGGTCGACTTCCCGTATGCGTCGAAGTACGTCTTCCGCGGCGTCCAGTACGCGAAGCAGTCGCTGCAGCCCTCCGTCGAGGTGGCCACCGGCAACTTCACCGTCGGTGTCTGGACCAATCAGCCGATCACGGACAACACGGACAACGAGCTCGATTTCTACGCCGGTTTCGGCATCCCGCTGAACGACGCGTGGAAGGTCGATGCCGGCGTGTGCCTCTACTACTATCCCGAACTCGACACCGGCGGCGGCGCCGATTCCACCACCTGGGAGCCGTATGTCGGCTTCGTCGGCTCGGTCGGCGGATTCTCGCCGGGCGTATACCTGTACTACGATGCCACTCTGAAGGTCTACACCTACCAGGGCCAGGTCGGCTACAGCGTGCCGCTCGAGCCCGCCGGCGCCTCCCTCGACTTCAGCGTGGCCCTCGGCCGCGTCGACCCGAAGTCGAGCAGCGGCTACACCTACTACAGCGTTGGCGCCAGCGTCCCGTTCAAGATCTCCGAGAAGGGCACCTTCACCATCGGCGTGAACTACACCCACAACGACATCTCGGGCGGCGACAGCTACGGCAAGAACGGCAACTTCTACGGTACGGCCGGCGTGACCATCGGCTTCTGATCCCGAAGAGTTTAGCTTCGAAAAACCCGCCCCGGCTGCCGGGGCGGGTTTTTTGCCATCAAAACGGTTGACACCCCTTTCCGAAACCCTAGCTATTGGCCTCTTTTCCCATGAAAACGTTCCTCGCCAAGAAGGAGACGGTGCAACCCAAGTGGCATCTGATCGATGCCGATGGGATTGTGCTCGGTCGTCTCGCCGTGAAAGCCGCCAACATCATCCGCGGCCGACACAAAGCCTCCTACACTGCGCACGTCGACACCGGCGATTACGTGGTGATCATCAATGCCGAGAAGGTGGCCCTCACCGGCAGGAAGGAAACCGCGAACAAGTACATGTTCTTCTCCGGCTTCGTCGGCGGCGAGAGCTACCGCAAGCTTTCCGAGCAGCGCGAGCGCCATCCCGAATTCATCATCGAGCACGCCGTCAAGGGCATGCTGCCGAAGAACCGCCTTGCCGCCAAGATGCTGACCAAGCTCCGCGTCTTCGCCGGCCCGGCGCACCCCCACGAAGCGCAGAACCCCGTCAAAGTGACCGTCTGATCCGACCATGAGCACCGCCACCAACGTTTTCCTCGGCACCGGCCGCCGCAAGACCTCCACTGCCCGCGTTCGCCTCAGCGAAGGCAGCGGCAAGCTGACCGTCAACGGCCGCACGCTTGACGCCTATTTCGCCCACGAGAATTTCGCCAAGCAGGCCTACGCCCCGCTGCAGACCGTTGACCTCAAGGAAAAGGTCGACGTCGCCGTGAACGTCGCCGGCGGCGGTGTGACCGGCCAGGCCGGCGCCGTGGCGCACGGCATCGCCCGCGCCCTGCAGAAGCTCAATCCCGAGTATCGTGCCGCCCTCAAGAAGGCCGGTCACCTCACCCGCGACCCCCGAGAAAAGGAACGCAAAAAGCCCGGCCAGCCCGGCGCCCGCAAGCGCTTCCAGTTCTCCAAGCGCTAAGGCGGATCGCCTCGCACCCTCTCCCGAGCGGGCCGGATATTTCCGGCCCGCTTTTTTTTTGCGCCCGTATTTTCCTCGTGACTCTCCCTGCCTGAAACCTGATTCCTTTTTCACCATGAAAGTTGGCATTGTCGGTGCCGCCGGCTACTCCGGCGAAGTCCTCGTCAAACTGCTGCTCGCGCATCCGCACGTGCAGCTCGCCGCCGTGACCTCCCGCACGCACGCGGGCAAGCCGCTGGCCGCCGTCATCCCGGCGCTGCGCGGGGCCGACCGGGGATTGAAGTTCGTCGACTCCGATGCCGCGGCGCTCGCCGCCGGCGACATCGAACTCTTCTTTCTCGCGCTGCCGCACGGTGCCGCCGCGACCTACGCCAAGGTCCTCGTGCCGGCCGGCAAGCGGGTCATCGACCTCAGCGCGGATTTCCGCATCGCCGACCTCGCGACGTATCAGAAGTACTACGGCGAGCACCACGCGCCCGAGCTGCTGCCGGCCGCCCGTTTCGTGCTGCCCGAACTGACGCCGCCGGCGTGGCGGACCGAGGCCAAGCTCGTCGCCGCCCCCGGCTGCTATCCCACGAGCATCCTCCTGCCGCTCCTCCCGCTGCTCAAGGCGGGCATCGTCACGCGCGAGCACATCGTCGTCAATTCCTGCAGCGGTGTCAGCGGCGCCGGCAAGAAGGCCGAGGAGATGTACCTCTTCGTCGAGCGCGCCGAGAGCATGAAGGCCTACGGCCTGACCAAGCACCGCCACCTCGCCGAGGTCGAGGAGCAGCTCTCCGTCCACACGGGCGCGAAGACGATCATCCAGTTCAACCCGCACCTCGCACCGATGCGGCGCGGCATTGCCACCACGATCACCGTCCCCGCGGCGCCGGGCGCGACGATCGACTCGCTCTACGCCGCGTGGCGCGCCGCCTACGCGGGCCGGCCCTTCGTGCAGATCCTCGCCAGCAGCGAGACGCCCGACACGGCCCACGTCGTCGGCACCAACCGCCTCGACCTCGCGGCGGTGCACGATCCGCGCACCGGCAACTTCGTGATCACGTCCGCCGAGGACAACCTCGTGAAAGGCGCCAGCGGCCAGGCCGTGCAGATCATGAACCTGTGGTGCGGGTTTCCCGAGACCGCAGGGCTCATCTGAGCGGGGTGGCTCGCGTCACGGATGGGTGACGGCGCGCGATCGCCGTCGCCTTGAAAACACTTGTCAGTCCCTGCCGTGGGGCCAAGTTTCCGCATTCACTACCGCGCCATCGCATCGTCGGACCCGTCGTCCGAACTGCCGCGCGCTTTCCAGACTGCATGTAAAATCATGATCGAATTCAACCATCGCATCCTCTTCGTTGGCTATGGCGCCGTGGCCGAGTGCACGCTGCCCATCCTCTTCAAGCACATAAAGGTGCCGGCGAGGAACGTCACGGTGATGGATTTCGTGGACCGCTCCGAGAAGCTCCGGAAGTGGACCGCCAAGGGCGTCAAGTTTGTCCGCGACCGCGTGACGGAAGCCAACATGGGCAAGCTGCTCGCGAAGCACCTGGGCGCCGGCGACCTGTTGATCGATCTCGCGTGGAACATCGACGCCTGCGAACTGCTGCAGTGGTGCCGCGACCACGGGGTGCGCTACATCAACACCTCGACCGAGCTTTGGGACCCGTATACGAGCGGCCACCACGCGCATCCGACCAAGCGCACGCTCTACCACCGGCACATGAACTTGCGGAAGATGATGGCGAAGTGGGACGGCAAGGGCGCCACCGCGGTCATCGAGCACGGCGCCAATCCCGGCCTCATCTCGCACTTTGTGAAGCAGGGCCTGATCGACATCGGCTCCAGCCTCATCGCCGACAAGCAGGTCAAGGGCCGCGCCGCCGAGCGCATGGCCGAACTCATCCGCACCCAGCAGTTCAACCACCTCTCCCGCGCCTTGGGCGTGAAGGTGATCCATTGCTCGGAGCGCGACACGCAGATCACGAACCAGCCCAAGGAGATCGACGAGTTCGTGAACACCTGGAGCATCGAGGGCTTCCGCGAAGAGGGCACCACTACCGCTGAGATGGGCTGGGGCACGCACGAGAGGACGCTGCCAGCCCACGCCTTCCAGCACACCGAAGGCCCGCGCAACCAGATCTGCCTCGCCCGCATGGGCATGAATGTCTGGGTCCGTTCCTGGGTGCCCAACTACAACGTCCTCGGCATGGTCGTCCGCCACGGCGAGGCGTTCACCATCTCCGACAAGCTCACCGTCTGGGACGGCAAGAAGGCCGTCTACCGGCCGACGATGCACTATGCGTACTGCCCGTGCGACGAGGCCATCGCCTCGCTCAACGAGCTGCGCGGCTACAACTACAAGCTCAACGAGCGGCAGCGCATCATGAACGACGAGATCACCGCCGGCTCCGACATCCTCGGCGCGCTGATCATGGGTCACGCCTACAACTCCTGGTGGATCGGCTCCGACCTCTCGATCGAGGAGTCGCGCCGCCTCGTCCCGCACCAGAATGCCACCACCATGCAGGTCGCCATCTCCGTCGTCGCCGCGTCGATGTGGATGATGGAAAACCCCATGGAGGGCGTCTGCGTCCCCGACGAACTGCCCCACGAGTACGTCCTGAAGATCGCCAAGCCGTACCTTGGCCGCTGGATCTCCAAGGCGTCCGACTGGACCCCGCTCAAGGAGCGCGACACGACCTTCGACGGCTACAACAAGCCGGACCTCGACCGGAAGGATCCCTGGCAGTTCAAGAACTTCCTGGTCGTCGACTAGTCCGCCTCCCTCCTCGCCCCATGATCTCCCAGGCCCGGCTGAAGAAACTCGCCCAGCAACACGGCACACCGCTCTTCATCATCGACCATGACGCCTTGCGGAAGGCCTACCGGCTCTTCCGCAAGCACCTGCCCCGCGTGCAGGTGTATTATGCGGTGAAGGCCAACCCGGACCCGGAGATCGTGCGGACGCTCTTCAAGGAGGGCGCCAGCTTCGACGTCGCCTCGATGCCGGAGTTCAAGATTGTGTACCAGAACATCAGGCACCTGCCGGCGAAGAAGCGGCAGGACTGGATCTGGGACAAGATCATCTACGCCAACCCGACGAAGCCCACGGACACGCTCGAGGAGCTCAACCGCTACAAGCCGCTCGTCACCTTCGACAACCGCGAGGAGATCCACAAGGTCAAGCGCCACGCGCCCAATGCCGGCCTGGTGCTGCGCCTCAAGGTGCCGAACACCGGCGCGATGGTGGAGCTCTCGTCGAAGTTCGGTGCGCTGCCCGGCGAGGCGGTCGACCTCATCCTCGAGGCGGACCGCGTCGGCCTCACGGTCGAGGGCCTGAGCTTCCACGTCGGCAGCCAGACCACCAACTTCGAGAACTACGTCCAGGCGCTCAGCCTCTCGGCCAACATCTTCAAGGAAGCCCGCGACCGCGGCTACACGAAGATGAACCTGCTCGACATCGGCGGCGGCTTTCCGGCGCCGTACGACGAGTCGGTGCGGCCGTTCCCTGAGCTCGCCAAGGTCATCAACACCGAGTTGGACCGCCTCTTCCCCCGGGACGTCCAGATCCTCGCCGAACCCGGCCGCTTCCTGGCCGCCGTTTGCGGCACCTCGGTCGCTTCGGTCATCGGCAAGGCCGTGCGGGACGGCAAGACGTCGTACTACATCAACGACGGCGTCTACCACACGTACTCGGGCGTCATCTTCGACCACTGCAAGTACCCGGTGAAGGCCTTCAAGAAGGGCCCGACGAGCCTCTGCTCCGTCTTCGGTCCGACCTGCGACGCTCTCGACGTGGTCTCCATGGCCGAGAACCTGCCCGATCTCGAGCGCGGCGACTTCGTCTACAGCGTCAACATCGGCGCCTACAGCCACGCCTCCGCGACCTACTTCAACGGCTTCCCGCCGGCGAAGGTCGTGCACGTGAACCGGTAAGGCTCATATCCGTAGGCCGCGAGCTCGCTCGCGCTTGTTCGGGCTGCGGCGCCCCAAGCAGCGCCCGCCAGCGGGCTGCCTACAGCGGCGGGATTGAGAAGGGAGCCTGGTCGCCTCAGCTGCGGTAGTCCGCGTTCTCGCTCACGTACTCGTGGGTGAGGTCGCCGCCGTACACGGTCGCAGCGGTGTTGCCTTGGCCGAGGTCGACTTCGATTTCCACGCACCGTTCGTGCGGCGGGTAGTCGATCGGGGCGGTGAACACGCCGTCCTTGGGCGGTGCGCTCGCGTAGAGCTCGGCGCCCTTGAGATGGGCCACCAAGGCGGTCTCCTTGGCGGGATTCAGCTGGAACACGCCGTGGGCGAAAATCTCAATGCCGCCCATGCTCACGTGGAGCCTGGACAGGTCGGTGCCCGAGGCTTGGGCGCCGACATGCTTGCCGATGGCCTGGATGAGGCGGCCGACGTTCGGGTCGTTGCCGGCGACGGCGCACTTGAACAGCGGGGCGTTGACGATGGCCTTGCCCAACGCGCGGGCGAGCGGGACGTCGGTGGCACCGCGGACGTGTACGCGGATCACGTGCCGCACGCCCTCGCCATTCCGCACCACGTCCTCGGCAAGGTCGCGGCACACCTGCGTGAGGGCGGCGGCAAACGCGCTGCGGTCGGGACAGGGCACGCGGCCCGAGGAGATGAGCGCGACGGTGTCGGAGGTGCTCGTGTCGCTGTCCACGCTGATCGCGTTGAAGCTTGTGTCGATGGCCTGGGCCAGCAGCGTGCGCAGCTCGACGCGCGGCACGGCGAGGTCGGTCAGGATGTAGACCAGCATCGTGGCGAGGTTGGGCTCGACCATGCCGGCGCCCTTGGCGATGCCGACAATGCTGCCGGCGCCGACGGCGGCGCGCCGTACCTTGGGGTAGAGGTCGGTGGTGACGATGCCTTCAGCCGCGGGCAGCACCGAGCCGCCGGCGAGCGCCGCCACGGCGGCGGGCAGCGCGGCCGACATCGCCTCGACGGGGAGGCCCCAGCCGATCACGCCCGTGGAACTGGGCAGGACCTGTGTGGCCTCGAGGCCGAGGAGACGGGCGGTCTCGGCGCAGACGCGCTCGCTGGCCGCGACGCCGTCGGGGGCGCAGACGTTGGAGATCTTGTTGTTCACGATCACCGCGCCGAGGGCGGAAGCGGCGAGCCGTTGGCGGCCGATCACCACCGGGGCGCCGGGCATGGCGTTTTTCGTGAAGAGCGCGGCGAAATCCGGCGTTGGCCGGTCGAGCGCGATCAGCGTCAGCGTCATCTTCGCCGGCTTCGGCGCCTCGCGGGGCGTGAAGTCGAAACGCGTCGTGCCGACGCGGAACCCCGCGGGCAGGGCGGCCTGCGTGGCGAGCCACGCGCGGTGGGCATTGCGGTCGCGAAACGTGAGGGACGTGCTGGGCACGGGGGAGAACTTGGGGCGGCGGGCGCCGGAGTGAAGAAGAAAACTGACGCGTCGCTTCAGCGGGGCGGCTGCACATTTTTATGGAAATCGGGGGACGGTTCGACTTATGCATTGACCCCCAATCCCATAACGTGAGCGCCCATTCCGATTCCTTCTGCATGACGAACCCCGCGTCGTGCCCCGTGTCCGCCCATGAACGTCGCTGAAATCACGGCCAAAGCGAAGGTCCTGATCGAGGCGCTCCCGTATATCCAGGATTTCCACGGCGCCACCTTCGTCGTCAAATACGGTGGCAGCTTCATGGATGACCCCGACCCGGTCACCCGCACGCGCGTCGCCTACGACATCGCGTTCCTCGCCGCGGTCGGCATCAACGTCGTCGTCGTGCACGGCGGCGGCAAGGCGATCACCCGGGCCATGGAGACCTCCGGCCTGAAGGCGCAATTCGTCAACGGCATGCGCGTGACCGACGAAGCCACGATTGCCGTGGTGAAGAAGACCCTCGACGAGATCGTCAACCAGGACGTCTGCGCCGCCATCAGCACCGCCAAGGGCCGCCCGAAGGGCATGCCCGGCGACTCCGTGCTCGTGTGCCAGAAGCTCACGCACGACGATGACGGCCGCGAGGTCGACCTCGGTTTCGTCGGCGACGTCACCGAGGTGAAGGTGAAGCTCATCAAGAAGGAGATCGCCGACGGCTTCGTGCCCGTGATCTCGCCCGTGGCCGAGGGCTACGACGGCAAGCCCTACAACGTGAACGCCGATCTCGTCGCCGGCCGCGTCGCGAGCGCCCTGCGCGCCCGGCGCCTCGTCTACATGAGCGACGTCCCCGGATTGCTGGCAGATCCGGCCGATCCGACTTCGCTCATCTCCACGCTCAAGATCAGCCAGGTGGACGACCTCAAGAAGAAGGGCGTCATCGACAAGGGCATGCGACCCAAGGTCCAGAGCGCCATCCGCGCCCTCGAGGAGGGTGTGCAGCGCGTCCATTTCATCGACGGCCGCCTCGCGCACAGCCTGCTGCTCGAGATTTTCACCGACCACGGTATCGGCACCGAGATCGTGCACGGCTGAGCCTTCATGTCCTCGCCATCCATCATCCGCACGAGCACGGCCGAGTTGTACGACGCCCATGTGCTCAAGAACTACGCCCGGCCGGCGCTGACGCTGGTGCGCGGGCAGGGCGCTCGCGTGTGGGACGACGCCGGCAACCGCTACCTCGATTTCACGTCGGGCATCGCCGTGAGCGCGCTGGGCCATTGCCACCCGCACTGGGTCGCGGCCGTGCAGCGCCAGGCCGGTGAGCTGATCCACGTCAGCAACCTTTTCCGCAATCCCAACCAGGGCGAACTCGCCCGCCGCCTCGTCAAGTTTGCCGGCCCCGGCCGGGTCTTCTTCTGCAACAGCGGCGCCGAGGCCAACGAGGCCCTCATCAAGCTGGCCCGCCTGCATGGCCAGAAGAAGTCCGGTGGCGAGGAGGGCAAGTGCTACAAGGTCATCTGCGCCCAGAGCGCGTTCCATGGCCGCACCTTCGGCGGCATGAGCGCGACGCCGCAGGAAAAGGTGCAGGGCGGGTTTCGCCCGCTCGTGCCCGGCTTTGCGTTCGGCAAGCTGAACGACTTCGACTCCTTTGCCGCGCTGGTCGACGACCAGACGGCGGCGATCTTCGTCGAGACGATCCAGGGCGAGGGTGGCATCCACGCCTGCACGCCCGAGTTTTTGCGCGGCCTGCGCGACCTGTGCACGAAGCGCAATCTGCTCCTGTTGCTCGACGAGGTGCAGTGCGGCGTCGGCCGTACGGGGCGCTTCTACGCCTACGAGCATGCGGGTATCGTGCCCGATGCCGTCGGCATGGCCAAGGGCCTCGGCGGCGGCATGCCCATTGGCGCCATGTGGGTGCGCGACCAGCACGCGGAGCTGTTCCACCCGGGCAACCATGGCACCACCTTCGGCGGCACGCCGCTCGCCTGCGCGGCGGCGCTCGCCGTGCTCGATGTCATCGAGCGCGACCACCTGCTCGAGCAGGTGGCGGCCTTCAGTGGTCCGTGGCTGACCGAGCTCAAGCGGCTGGCCGCCGACTTCCCGGGCCAGGTCTCCGGGGTGCGCGGGCTCGGCTATCTGGTCGGCCTGCAACTCACCTCGGATCCGTCGCCCTACGTGGCGGCACTCCGCGAAAAAGGCCTGCTGGCGCCCTCCGCCGGCGGCAATGTCATCCGCTTGCTGCCACCACTGACCGCCACCCGCGAGGAACTGGCCGAATGCGCCGCCATCCTCCGGGGTGTGTTCGCGGCCAAGGCGTGACATAATTGCGATTTTTCACTCGTGGGGCGGGGGAGAAATCCCTATGTCTGACCGCTCCCATGAAGCATTTTCTCAAGGAAACCGACTGCCCGCGGTCCTATCTTGACGGCCTGTTTTCGCTCGCCGGCGAATTCAAGGCGCAGCGCGGCCGCCACGGCAAGCCGCTGGCCGGGCAGACCTGGGCGATGATTTTCTCCAAGTCATCGACCCGCACCCGCGTTTCCTTTGAGGTCGGCATCCACGAACTCGGCGGCAACCCGCTGTTCCTGAATCGCAACGACATCCAGCTCGGCCGGGGCGAGTCCATCGCCGACACCGCCCGGGTGCTTTCGCGCTTCGTGCACGGGCTGATCGTGCGGACCTTCGACCATGCCGAGGTCCAGCAGTTGGCGGCCACGGGCTCGATCCCGGTGATCAATGCGCTGACCGACCTGCTGCATCCCTGCCAGATCTTCGCCGACGCCTTCACGCTCGCCGAGCGGTGGGGCCACGGCCAGGACCTCGTCGCCTCCCTGCGCGGCCGCAAGATCGCCTTCGTCGGCGACCGCGGCTGCAACGTCGCCAACTCCTGGATCATGGGCGCCAACCTTTTCGGCATGAAAATCTCGCTGGCCGGCCCCAAGGGGTTTGATGCCGCGCCTGAGTTCAACGAGCTCCTCGCGAAGGAGGGCTTTGCGGGCGGCTACCATTTCACGACCGATCCCTACGAGGCCGTGAAGGACGCGGATGTCGTCTACACCGACGTCTGGGTGAGCATGGGCAAGGAGGAGGAGACGACCGAGCGCATCAAGCTGATGTCGCCCTACACCGTGAATCCCGAGCTCATGGCCGCCGCCAAGCCCGGCGCCCTCTTCATGCACTGCCTCCCGGCCCACGCCGGCCAGGAAGTCACCCAGACGGTGCTCGACAGCCCGGCCTCGATCATCTTCGACCAGGCGGAAAACCGCCTCCACATGCAGAAGGCCATCATGGCCATGCTCGCGAAAAAGTAAGCCGGCTCCTTTCCCTTTCTTCCCATGAAAATCGTGCTCGCCTATTCCGGAGGCCTCGACACCTCCGTCATCCTCAAGTGGCTCCGCGAAACCTACGACGCGGAGATCGTCACCTTCGCGGCCGACATTGGCCAGGAGGAGGAGCTGAAGGGCCTCCCGCAGAAGGCGCGCGCCACGGGTGCCGCCAAGCACTACACCCTCGACCTCGTCGAGGAATTCGCGCGCGACTTCATCTACCCGATGATCCGCGCCAACGCGGTCTACGAGGGCCAGTACTACCTCGGCACCTCGATCGCGCGTCCGCTCATCGCCAAGGCGCAGGTCGACATCGCCCGCAAGGAGAAGGCCGACACCGTCGCCCACGGCGCCACCGGCAAGGGCAACGACCAGTGCCGCTTCGAGCTCACCTACATGGCGCTCAACCCGCGCCTCGGCATCCTCGCCCCGTGGAAGATCGACACCTTCCGCGAGCAGTTCCCCGGTCGCGCCGAGATGATCGCCTACTGCCAGGAGCACAAGATCCCAGTCGAGGCGTCGCTCAAGAAGCCATACTCGATGGACCGCAACCTGCTCCACATCTCCTACGAGGCCGGCATCCTCGAGGATCCGTGGTTTGACCCGACCACCAAGGAGAACAAGGGCATGTTCAAGCTCTCGGTCTCGCCCGAGGATGCGCCGGACAAGGCGGAGTACGTCGAACTCGATTTCGAGAAGGGCAATTGCGTCGCCGTCAACGGCAAGCGCCTCACGCCCGGCGGCGTGCTCAAGGCCCTCAACAAACTGGGTGGCAAGCACGGCATCGGCCGCGTCGACCTGGTCGAGAACCGCTTCGTCGGCATGAAGAGCCGCGGCGTGTACGAGACCCCGGGCGGCACGATCCTCATGCAGGCCCACCGCCAGATCGAGTCGCTGACCCTCGACCGCGAAGTCATGCACCTGCGCGACTCGCTCATCCCGAAGTATGCCGAGCTGGTTTACTACGGCTTCTGGTTCGCCCCCGAGCGCGAGGCCCTGCAGGCCCTGGTCGACGAGAGCCAGAAGTTCGTCACCGGCACCGTCCGCCTCAAGCTCTACAAGGGCAACATCATCACCTGCGGCCGGAAGTCGAAGTACTCGCTCTACGACATGAACATCGCGTCCATGGAGGGTGTGAAGAGCTGGTACAACCAGAGCGACGCCACCGGCTTCATCCGCCTCAACGGCCTGCGCCTCCGTGCGCGCACGCTGGCGCAGGGCGGTCCGAAGGTCTGAGTCCGCCGGCAGGATTTACCACTGATCTTCACTGATGAACACTTAAGGGATCGGAAATCCGGTCCATTATGTGAACATGAGTGTGAATCAGTGGTTCGCTCCCTCTTCCCATGAAGCTATCCCAAGTTGCTGCCCAGCTCTACACCGTCCGTGACTTCTGCAAGGACGCCAAGTCCCTGGCCGCCACGGCCCAGCGCGTGCGCCAGATCGGCTACTCGGCCGTGCAGTTGAGCGCCATCGGCCTGATCCCCGAGGCGGAGATCGTGAGCATCATGCGCGGCGAGGGGCTCACGATTTGCGCGACCCATGAGCCCTCGCTGGAGATCCTCGACCAGCCCGAAAAGGTCGTGGATCGCCTGCACCGCCTTGGCTGCAAGCTCACGGCCTATCCCTATCCGGCGGGCATCGATTTCACCAACGCCGAGCATGTGAACACCCTTGTGCGCAAGCTCGACGCCGCCGGCGCCAAGTTGCGCGCGGCCGGCCAGCAGCTCGGCTACCACAACCATGCGATCGAGTTCGTGAAGTTCCAGGGCGCGCCCGTCCTCGAGTACATCTACGCGCGCACGGCGCCGGAGAACCTCGTGGCCGAGATCGACACCTTCTGGATCCACTACGGTGGTGGCGACGTGGTCGACTGGGTGCGACGGATGCACGGCCGCCAGCCCTTCATCCACCTCAAGGACTACGGTTTCACCAAGGAGAACAAGCATGCCTGGTGCGAGATCGGTGCCGGCACGCTGCCCTTCGCCCGCATCATCGCCGAGGCTGAGGCCGGCGGCTGCGAGTGGTTCATCGTCGAGCAGGACACCTGCCCCGGCGACCCCTTCGAATCCCTCAAACAGAGCTTCGACTACATCAAGGCCCACCTCGCCCGGGGCTGAAGTTCGCCCCGGGTTATAGGACTCCGCGCCCTCCGCGGCTTCGCGTGAGCCCCGTTCGGCTCAGAACAGCGCGCCGGCGACGACGCCGACGGCGGTGATCGGGCCGGAGTCGCCCATGCCGTCGAGGGCGCGATCGGCCTTGCGCAGGGTGCCTTGGGCCTCGCGGAAGAGACTGTCGTCGTTGATGAGCTTGCCGAGCGTGCCTTCGCCCTTGGCAAGCTTGCTCGAGACGTCCTTCAGGTTGGCGGCAATGGCCTTCAGATCCTGGCCGGCCTGGTCGTCGTAAATAAGCGTGCCGAGCGAACCCTGGCCGGTCTTCACGCGATCGACAATGGTCTGGGCGCTGGTCATGATGGTGCGGGCCTCGGCGGCGGCGGCCTTGAGATCGCCCGCGGCGGCGAGCAGTTCGTCGTGCAGTTTCGGGTCGTTGATGAGCTTGCCGAGCGTGCCCTCGCCGCGGTTCAGCTTGTCGGTGACCTGCTGGAGGTTGGTCAGCGTGGCATCCACCTTGGCGCCGTTTTCGGCCAGGAGCGCGTCGAGCCGCTGGAACATGCCAGGCTGGCCGTCCTTGCCCTTGAGCACGTCGCCGATGCTGCTGAGGGCGCCGTCGAGCTTGCCGCCCAGCTCGCCCAGCTGGGTCATGATGGTGTTGAGGTCGGCCGAGGCCGCCGTGCGGATCTCGGCGCCAGTGGCCAGCGGCGGCGCGCCGGCCGAACCCAGGTCGATGGCGATGTAATTGGTGCCGAGGAGGCCGGCCGAGCCGATGCTGGCGGTGGCGTCGCTGGCGATCTGCACGGCCGGGTCGATGCGGAGCACGGCCTCGGCGCGGCGGCCGGCGAGGCGCGTCTCCTGCACGGAGCCGATCTTCACGCCGGCCATGCGGACGTCGTCGCCCTGCTTGAGTTCCTTGAGGTTCTCGAAGCCGGCGACGAGCGGGTAGCCGCGGCTCTTGATGGCCTTGCCGTCGCTGAGGGTTTCGGACGTGACCCAAATGAGGGCGACGCCGAGCAAAAAGAAGAGTCCGACGCGGGCGGTGTTTTCCTTGGTGGTCATGGCTGGGTTCTCCGGTGAGGGACAGGTGTGGACAGGCGACGCTCAGGCCTCGAGTTGCTTGAACCGGGGATTCTTCACGTCAATCAGTGGGTTGAGAAAATCGGCGACCTGCGGGTCGGTCGGCTCGCGCAGTGCGGCCGGCGGGGCGACCGTCAGGAGGCGGCCGCCCATGAGAATGCCGACGCGGTCGGCGATGCTCAGGGCGAGACTGCGGTCGTGGGAGACGACGAACGAGGTCACGTGGTACTCGTCCTTCAGCGTGGCGATGATCTCGCTGATCGTGGCCGACATGACGGGGTCGAGCTCGCTCGTCGGCTCGTCGTAGAGCAGGAGCTGCGGTTCCTGCACGAGGGCGCGGGCAATGGCGACGCGTTTGCGCATGCCGCCCGAAAGGTCGGATGGCGACTTCCGCGCCGCGTTCTCCAGGGACAGGATCTGCAGGGCGCGCATCACCTTCTCGCGGATGCCGGCCTCGTTGGTCACGCGGTGCTCGCGCAGGTAGAGCGCGAGGTTGTCGTAGACCGAAAGCGAGTTGAAGAGCGCGCCGGCCTGGAAGACGAGGGCCATGCGGACCTTGCCGCGCGTCGTGGGATCGGACGCATCGAGCCCCGCCACGAACGCCTTGCCGCTGGTCGGCAGCTCGAGGCCGACGATGTGCTTCAGGAGCACGCTCTTGCCCGAGCCGCTCGGGCCCATGAGGACGAAGATCTCGCCCGGGTGCACCTCGAGGCTGATGTCCTTGAGCACGGCGAGGGAGCCGAAGTTCTTGGAGACATGCTCCAGCTTCACCCCGACGGCGGGGCTCTCGTCGTGCGTGAAGGGATTGCGGGTCTGGTGGCAGTCGCTCATGGCGGTCACAGCAGGGCCTTGGTCAGGAAGTAATCGAGCACGAGGATGAGGATCAGCGAGACGACCACGGCCTTGGTCACGGCCGCGCCGATCTCGCGCGGCCCGCCGCGCGTGTTGAGGCCGATGCTGCAGCAGATCAGCACGACCACGAAGCCGAAGGCCTCGGCCTTGATGAGGCCGTTGGCCACGTCGTCGAACTTGGTGAACCGGCGCAGCGTCTCGAAGTATTTCTCCGGTTCGAGGGCAATGAAGTCCACCGAGTGCGCCACGATCGCGCCGCCAAACCAGCCGACGAGATTCGCGATGATCGTCAGCACCGGCATCATCACGAGCACGGCGGCGAGGCGGGGTAGGACGAGGATGCGTTCGGGCGGGATGTTCATCGTCACCAGCGCGTCCACCTCCTGGTAGACCTTCATGCTGGCGAGCTCGGCGGCGATGGCGGAGCCGACGCGGCCGGCGAGCAGGATCGCGACCATCATCGGGCCGAGCTCGCGGGCCATGGACAGGCCGACGAGCGAGCCGATGAACTCCTTGGCGCCGAAACTCTCCATGCTGTAGCCCGCCTGCAGGGCCAGCACGCTGCCGATGAAAAAGCTCAGCACCGAGACGATCGGCAGCGTCGTGTAGCCGATCTGGTAGCACTGGTCCATGAAACGCGGCAGCTGCCGCGGCAGCGTGGGCACGAAGCTGGCCGCCCGCACGAGCATGCGCACGGTACTGCCGATGCCTTCGAGGATCGCGATGAGTTGCTTCATGTCAGGGTGGAGTCGGACGCGCAGACTGGCCGCCCGGCCGCGAAAAATCGAACAGGAACAGCCGCCAGCCGCGACCGGGCGCGCGCTTCAGTCCGATCAGCCCCGCCCCCAGGGCGAGGCGGGTGCCGCTGGCGTCGCTTTCGCTGCTGAAGAGCGGCCCGAGGTGAAATGCCCGCCGCCCCGGTCCGCGGTAGCGGCTGATGGCATTCCAGAGAAACGTCTCCTTCACCTCGCCCGGTTGAAGCTGGTCGAGTCGGTAAACGGCGAACAACGGGCTATAGAGGTGGCGGATCCGGTCGTTGCCGGGAAAGAAGACATCGAGCGGACTCGGAAACTGGGCCTGCACGCGCCCGGCGCCGTTGTCCCAGACGGTGAGGAGCGGCCAGAAGTGGGTGCGCGACGCGGCCGGCGCCTCCGGCCGGGCCAGGCTGCGTTGGTGCTCGGACCAGAACACGAAGAAGAGAAGCTGTGACCGGCTGCGCTGGAGGGCGCCGTCGTTCCATTCCTGATGGCGAATCAAGGGCCAGCCGAGCCAGGTTTTCTCCACGCCCTTGATCCGCGAGTACGTGTAGAACGGCGCCCAGCGATTGATGTGGCGCGTTTCACCGCGCCCCTGCACGAACAGCGGCCAGAGGTAACGCACCTCGTGGTAGGGCTGCGGCGCCTGTCGGCGGGTGTAGCCGAAGAAGGGCCAAAGGTAGGTTTCGCTCACGCCGTCGGCATCCCGCTCCCGCGCATAGAAGGGCAGGAATCCTTCCTTGAGGACGGGAGTCGGTTCGGACAACCGCGACTCCTGCCGATAGAACAACGGCCAGAGGTAATACCGGTTCCGGTAGCTGCCGGCCTTCTCGGCGCGGCCGAACAACGGCCAGACCGCAAAGCCGCTGTGCCCGTTGCCCCCGCGGCGCCGGATGAACGGCCACGGCGTCGACGTCGAGATCACGCCGCCCCGCTCCGAGCGCCCGTAGAGCGGAAACAGGGTCCAGTCCAGCCGGTCGAAGACGAGCCGGCGCTTGATCGTGCCGTGGATCGGAAACACGGCCCGGTACGACGAATCGGCAAAGCCCGTGTCGCGGGAAAAATAGACCGGCCACACGTCGAACCCCCGGGCGCCGGGCCCCGCTTCCCCGGCAGCGCGCTCGGTATGGTTGACGACGTTGAACACAGTCCAGGAGCGCAGCCCCGCGGATTCGCGCCGCAGATAGAACGGGTAAAGCACCATGGACTCCGTCAGACCCTCCGCGGAATCGGCCTTGTGGAGGTAGAACGGACGAAACCCGTCGTAAGCCGGGCCTGCGGCATCGTGCCGCGCGAAAACCAGCGGCCCCACCGCCTGCCACTCCCGGACCTCGCCGGCCGCGTCCGTCTGACCGACCCAGAACGGCCAGTAATTGATCTCACCCGCCCACGCGCGGCCGCTCGCACCCAAAATGAGTGCAAGCGCAAGCCAAGCGCTGGTGAGGCGGAGGTTCATCGGTTGTAGTTCTTCGCAGACGGTCGCTGACGGCCAAAATGACAGAATCCGGTGGAGTCAGACACCGGAACGGCCAATTGATTAGGGTCCTAACTAAATGAGAGTTGGCATGAAGTGCAAGTGAATGTTGATGCCCGCGATTTACCTAGGTTCCCCAAGTTTCAATACTTAGGGCAATTCCCCTGGGTCTGCAGGCGGACGATCAGGCCCAAACCGACTCGCCGGGCACGATCGCGCGAAAGGCGTCCGCCTCGATGCCGGCCGCCGTCCGGGCCGCCGCGAGCTCGTGCACCGGCGCCTCGCGCGCCTCATCGGTCAATTGAAACGTACCCCAGTGCATACCGATACTGCGGCGGGCGCCGACATCGCGATGGATGGCGACCGCCCCAGCCGGGTCGCAGTGCATCGGTGACATGAACCATCGCGGGGCGTAGGCCCCGATCGGGATCATGGCCAGATCGGGTGTGCCGAGATCGCGGCCGATGGTCCGAAAGAGCTCGGCGTCGTAGCCCGTGTCACCCGCGAAATAGATCCGATGACCCGGCGTCTGAAGGTAGAACCCACCCCAGAGGCGACCATTGCGCGGGCCGCTGAGCCGGTTGCTCCAGTGCCGGGCCGGGGTGAGCGTGACGGTGAGCCCCGGTCCGACCTCGTGCCGCTGCCACCAGTCGAGTTCCACGTACCGGTGCAGACCCGCACGCGCCGCCAGGCCGGCATGGCCCAGCGGCGCGATCACGAGCGGCTGGTGGCGCCGCGCGAGCGTTCGCAGCGTGGGCAGGTGGCAATGGTCGTAGTGGTCGTGGCTCAGCAGCACGGCGTCGATGCGCGGGAGGTCGTCGATGCGCACGCCCGGCGGATGCACGCGGCGCGGACCCGACCAGGCAAACGGGCTGGCGCGTTCGCCCCAGACGGGGTCCGTGAGGAAATTGCCGACCGGCGTCTGCAGCAGGAACGTGGCGTGATTGACGAAGGTCACGGCGATGCGTCCATCCGTCGGCGCCGGGGGCGGCAACTGGGGCGCGATGGCGACCTGGGCCGGCCAGGCCGCGGCGCGGCTGGTGAGCCGCCACTTGAGCACCTCATGCCAACCGCGGTTGATGTGGTTGCGCGGATTGAAAAAGCGGCGGCCGTCGCAGTGGTCGGAAACGGGAAACGGGGCGCGGGCCGGCATCGTGGTTCGCAGTGTGCAGGTGGTTTCGCGTTTGCCAACCGCGACCGCGGCTTTTGTCTCCGGGCATGCGCATCAGCGGCGGCCAAGCCCGAGGCATCACCTTGCTCGTCCCCAAGGGCGACGCCGTGCGGCCGGCCACCGATGGCATGCGTCAGGCGGTGTTTTCCAGCATCGCCACGCGGCTCGCGGGAGCGCGTTTCCTCGACCTGTTCGCCGGCAGCGGCGCCTACGGACTCGAGGCCTTCAGCCGCGGCGCCGTCGGCGGCGTCTTCGTGGAGAAAAATGCCCGCACTGCCGCCTGCCTGCGCCAGAATATCGCCGCCGTGGAACGCAGCATGCGGGTGCCGGGCGGGGAACTCAGGGTGACCAATGCCGATGCCCTGACCGCACCGTGGACCGAAGCGGCGCCGCCGGATTTGGTCTTCATCGATCCGCCCTACGAGATCATCGCCGAGGTGGCGCCGCGACTGTTCGCGCGCCTGACGGAATTGCTGCAACCGCACCCCGACCCCGTGATCGTGTTCGAGATGCCGGGCGGGCTTCTCCTCGAAGCATCGGGCTGGACCGAGGTCAAACGCCTCGGCAAGGGCGCGCACCAGCCCACGGTGGCGTTTTTCAAGCGGGCGTAGGGTTGCGCGCGTGTGCGCCCTTACATCGTCCCCTGCCGCGCCTTCAGCACCGCCAGCGCGGCGATGACGGCCGTCTCGACGCGCAGCACGCGGCTGCCCAGGTGCACGAAGGCAAAGCCTTGCTCCCGCAGGAGCGTGCGCTCGGCGGCCGACCAGCCCCGCTCCGCGCCGAACGCCAGGATGCACGGGGTGCCCGACGACGGAGCCGATTGGGAAAGGGATGCCGGGGCCTCATAATTGTCGCACGCCAGGCGACAGGCCCCGACGGGTAGGGAGGCGACGACGTCAGCGACCGCCCGCCCGTGCGTCACGGCCGGCAGGTGCGTGCAAAAGGCCTGCTCCGCCCCGGCCACCAGGTGCCGTTCCCACTCGCCATCGGCCCACAGCGTGCTGCGGGCGTAGGCGGGGTCGGTGCGGTCGGTCGCGACAAAATGCATCTCCGCCACGCCGACCGCCGTCGCTTCGCGCAGAATCTTGCGCGCGGTCTGCGGCCGCGGCAGGCCGATAATGAGCATGTTCGGATCGGGGCGGGGTGGGGCCTCACCCCAAGCGAAGCACAGGGCGAGGTGATCATCCGTGATCGCGGCGAGTGTACCCTTGCCCCTCGGACCGTTGCGGAGTCCGGCATCGAAGGTGCCGCCGACGCGGCGTTGGAGCACGTCGAGCAGGTGCCGCGCACGTGGATCGGTCCGCGGCAATGGCTGCGTGGTTTCCTCGGGGGTGAACAGGATGAGGTTCAAGCTTTCGCCCAGTTTGTGGATTGCGCCATGGGAGTCCCGCCGTATTTTCGCGTCACCATGAGCTCTGGCGTCGTTGCGGTTTCCTCCTCCGTCGTTTTCAAGCGTGCCACTGTCCGCGAGACCGCGGTCCTGCTGGCGCTGGCCTGGCTGGTTCCGTTCCTCGTGCACCTCGTGCCGTGGACGGGAGTACGTCCCCTGGGCGCGCACCTGTTGCCGCTGTTCTGGGCCGCCTTTGCGGCGGTGTATCTTTTCGGCCTGCGCACCGGGCTCCTCGTCGGGCTGTTCGCTCCCGCCCTCAATCTCGCTCTGACCGGCCTGCCGGCGCTGTCGCGGCTCGCGATGCTGGGTTTCGAGATCACGGTTTTTGTGGCGGTCGTGTGGTGGCTGGTGAGGCGCGGTCGGACCGCGTGGTATCTCGCGCCGCTCGCCTACGTCGCCGCCAAGTTGACCGGCACAATCCTGCTGTTCGTCGCCGGTTCGGTGCCGGTTTCCGCATGGCTGGCGTTGCCGACCTCGTTGCTGGCGACGCTGCCCGGGCTCGCGGTGCTAACCGGTGTGAACCTGATGCTGGCCCGGCTCTATCCGCGTTCGGCCGGGACGCGCGCCGATGACGCCGCTGGCGTTTGAGGAGATCGCACGGCGGCTCGCCGCGTGGCGGTTTCCCGAGCGCGTTGACGGCGTCGTGGGCATCGCGACCGGCGGCACCGTGCCGGCAGCCTTGGTGGCCCAGCGCCTCGGGGTGGGGCTCAAGCTCATCGCCCTGAATTTTCGTGACGAAGCGAACGAACCGCGTCACGCCGCGCCTCAGTTGCTGTCGGCCGTGCCGGACCTCGGGACGTGGCGGCGCATTTTGCTGGTGGATGACGTCTACGTCAGCGGTCAGAGCTGGCGCACCGCGCGCGCACTGCTGCCGGCGGAGGTCGAGGTGCTGCCGTTTGTCCTCAAGGGCAAGGTCGACTTCGCCCTGATCCGCGCCATCGACGGCTGCGTGCAGTGGCCTTGGCGGGTGTATGAGACCTCGGCTTAACCGGAGCGCAGCGTGGAGCGGGTGGACGGAATCGAACCGACGATACCGCTTTGGAAGAGCGGAGTTTTACCACTAAACTACACCCGCGGTGCTGCGGGCGAGCTTCGCGGGGAGGGCAGGGGGGTCAAGCCTCGGTTCGATTCGGCGCCTTGGGCGGCGCGCGCCCACTACCGGCTCGTGGATCCACCCTCAGTATTTTCACTTAAACTCCCCATAAATGGTATTGCGGGTGCAAGTCGGCGGCGTTTGCATGGCCCTTATGGCTACCATTACCTCTGCCACCGGACCGGCAGCCAAGGCGGATCCGAAGAAGGGGCGTTCCAGCGTCAACGCCGCACAGGCATTGGCGAAGCAGCAGGCCCTCGAGAAGAAATCCAAGAAATACAAGCTGCCGCTGGGCGAACTGGCGATCTTCACCCAGCAGCTCTCCTCGCTCCTCCTCGCCGGCCTGCCCCTCGTGCAGTGCCTGGAGGCCCTGCAGGACCAGACCGAGGATCCCTGTTTCCGCATCATCATCCGCGACGTGCGCGGCGACATCTCGTCCGGCAATTCCTTCTCCTCGTCGGTCAGGAAGTTCCCCAATTCGTTCAACACCCTGTTCGTCTCGATGGTCGAGGCGGGTGAGGCCTCGGGTGGCCTGGCGGAAATTCTCGTCAAGGTGGCCGGCTACTTCGAGGCGTCGGTCAAGCTGACCAAGAAGGTCAAGTCGGCCATGACCTACCCGATCGCGGTCATCGGCCTGGCCGTCGCGCTCGTCAACGTCCTCCTCATTTTCGTCATCCCGGTCTTCGCCGCCATGTTCGCCGACTTCGGCGCCAAGCTGCCGGCCCCGACGCAGTTCCTCATCGACCTCTCCGACTTCATGAAGGCGTGGTGGTGGGCCATCGGCCTCGGCGCGTACGGCGCCTACGTGGGCACCGGCAAGTACGTCGCCACCCCGAAGGGCCGCCGCCAGAAGGACCTGGCCCTCGTGCGCGCGCCGATCTTCGGCAACCTGATCCACAAGATCGCCCTCTCCCGCTTCTGCCGCACGTACGCGACGCTCATCCGCTCGGGCGTGCCCATCCTCCGCACGCTCGAGATCGTGTCCGCGGCCAGCAACACCGTGCAGATCGAGGATGCCTGCGAGGAAATCGCCAAGCACGTGAGCCAGGGCGGCCAGGTCTCCGAGGTCCTCGCGGCCAATCCCTTCTTCCCGCCGATGATGAAACACATGGTCAAGGCGGGTGAGTCCACCGGCAACGTGGACGGCATGATGACCAAGATCGCCGACTTCTACGACGTCGAGTGCGAGGCGACCGTCGCCTCCCTCACTTCCCTGATCGAGCCGATCCTCATCGTCTTCCTCGGCGTGGTCGTCGGCGGCATCGTCATGGCGATGTTCCTCCCAATCTTCCAGCTGGGTGCCGTCGCGGGCGGCCTGCAGTAAAGAGCCCTAGCGACGCTGGGTTGACTTGCACGCTCCCAACCGGAGAGTTGGGGGCGTCATGCCCTCCGTCCTCATTGTCGACGACCTGCTCTCCATCCATGAGATGCTCGAGGCGGTCATCCAGCCGACGGGTTTCAACACGGCCTTCGCCACCGACGGCGAAAAAGCGCTGAGCCGGTACAAGAGTGAGAAGTTCGATCTCGTCCTGGCCGACATCGACATGAAGCCGATGGATGGCATCACGCTGCTCAAGCAGCTCAAGCAGTACGATCCCAACGCCGTCATCGTCATCATGACGGCCTACGCCAGCACCGAGAGCGCGATCCAGGCCCTCAAGTTCGGCGCCTTCGACTACCTGCAGAAGCCATTCCGCGTGAACGAACTGATCGCCACGCTCAAGCGCGGCATCGAGTTCAAGCAGTTCCAGAACGAGCGCATGACCAGCGGCCTCGCCCCCGCCGCCAGGGCCTCCGGCATCGAGGCGCGCATCATCGGCCAGAGCCCGGCGGTGCAGAAGCTCATCCAGCAGGTCAAGAAGCTCGCCACTGTCCACTCCCCCGTGCTGCTGCAGGGCGAGACCGGCACCGGCAAGACCGCCGTGGCCGAGATCCTCCATGAGTCGCTCGGCACCCCGGAGGCGCAGCTCGTGCGCATCGACTGCGCGCTGAGTTCCGAGGCCAACTTCCGCGACGGCCTCCTCGGCCAGAACGGCGCCGGCGGCACCTGGGTCCACCAGGCCAAGGGCGGCACCCTCTTCCTGCAGCACCTGCAGTGCCTGCCCCTCGACATCCAGAAGGAGCTCGTGAGCGTGCTGCGCAACAACGCGCACACCATGCGGCTGATCTGCACGACGACGGAGGACCTCGAGCGCCTGTGCGACGAGGGCCGGTTCCACGACGAGCTCTTTTACCGCGTGGCCTCGCTGCCGGTGGTCCTGCCGCCGCTGCGCGAGCGCATGGGCGACATCCCGATCCTGGCCAAGCACTACGTCGCCAAATCGGCCAACCCCCATTTTGACGCCGGCCTGGTCGAGTTCACCGAGGACGCCATGGCCGTCCTCACCGGCTATCATTGGCCGGGCAACCTCACGGAACTCTTCCAGGTGATCTCGAAGATCGCCTCGTCCACCGAGACGCGGATCGTCACCTCCGAGCAGTTGCCGTTGCGCCTGCGCGAGATCCAGCACTGGCCGAAGCTCGCGGAATACCTCGCCGGACAGGAAAAGCAGTACATCGAGATGGTGGTCCACGCCTGCCGCGGCGACAAGGCCAAGGCCGCCGGGGTCCTCGGCATCGACCCGGCCCGTTTGGGTTGAGGTCGGGCAGGTCCGACCGGCGAGCCCACGCCGTGCGGCATTGGCGGCTCAAAAATCGTCCTTGGACCGACTTCCCGCTTGCGGCGGGTTTTGACGCTCTCAACTCTCGTCGAAATCCACGTCCATGCCCAAACGCTCCGATCTTAAGTCCATCCTGATCATTGGTGCCGGTCCCATCGTGATCGGCCAGGCATGCGAGTTCGACTACTCCGGCACCCAGGCCTGCAAGGCGCTCAAGGAGGAGGGGTATCGCGTGATTCTCGTGAACTCCAACCCGGCCACGATCATGACCGATCCGGAGTTCGCCGACGTCACCTACATCGAGCCGCTGACGCTCGAGTTCCTGGAAAAGATCATCGCCGCCGAACGCCCCTCCGCCCTCCTGCCCACGCTCGGCGGCCAGACGGCGCTCAACCTCTCGATGGAGCTCCACAAGGCCGGCGTCCTCGCCAAGTTCGGCGTCGAGATGATCGGCGCCAAGCCCGAGGCCATCGCCAAGGGCGAGGACCGCGAGCTCTTCAAGCAGTGCATGCTGCGCATCGGCCTCGACGTCGCCCGCTCGCGCACCGTCAAGAGCATGGACGAGGCCCGCGCCGCGGCCGATGAGCTGGCCATGTACCCGCTCATCATCCGCCCGTCCTTCACCCTCGGCGGTTCCGGCGGCGGCATCGCGTACAACAAGGAGGAGTTCGAGCGCATCGTCGCCAACGGCCTCGATCTCTCGCCCGTGCACGAGGTCCTCGTCGAGGAGTGCCTCCTCGGCTGGAAGGAGTTCGAGATGGAGGTCATGCGCGACCACAAGGACCAGTGCGTCGTCATCTGTTCCATCGAGAATTTCGATCCCATGGGCGTGCACACCGGCGATTCCATCACCGTCGCGCCGGCGATGACCCTCACCGACAAGGAATACCAGGTCATGCGCGACGCCTCCTTCGCGGTCATCCGCGAGATCGGCGTCGAGACCGGTGGCTCCAACATCCAGTTCTCCGTCGATCCGCAGACCGGCCGCATGGTCGTCATCGAGATGAACCCGCGCGTGTCGCGTTCCTCCGCGCTCGCGTCGAAGGCCACCGGCTTCCCCATCGCCAAGATCGCCGCCAAGCTCGCGGTCGGCTACTCGCTCGACGAGCTGCGCAACGACATCACGCGCCTCACGCCGGCCAGCTTCGAACCCACGATCGACTACGTCGTCACCAAGATCCCGCGCTTCACCTTCGAGAAGTTCCCCGGCTCCGATCCCACCCTCACCTCCGCGATGAAGTCCGTGGGCGAGGCCATGGCCATCGGCCGCACCTTCAAGGAGTCCATGCAGAAGGCGCTGCGCTCCCTCGAGATCGGCGCCCGCGGCTTCGGCGGCGGCGGCAAGCACGGCCTCGACGAGGCGCCCGACGAGAAGCACGTCCGCGCCAAGCTCGCCACGCCCAATGCCGAGCGCATCTTTCACATCCGCTACGCCTTCATGCGCGGCCTCTCGGTCGACGACGTGTTCGAGCTCACGAAGATCGACCCGTGGTTCCTCCAGCAGATGCGCGAGATCTACGAGATGGAGCTCACGCTCCAGGGCCGCCCGCTCGACGCCCTCGACACCGTCACGCTCCGCCGCGCCAAGGAATACGGGTTCTCCGACGCGCAGCTCGCCCATTACACCGGGGCCGACCTGCCGGCCGTCCGCGCGCGCCGCGACGCCCTCGGCATCCGCACCACCTACCGCCTGGTCGACACCTGCGCCGCCGAGTTCGAGGCCTTCACGCCGTATTACTACTCCAGCTACGGCGACGAGAACGAGATCCTCCCGCCCACCGGCAAGAAGAAGATCATGATCCTCGGCGGCGGCCCCAACCGCATCGGCCAGGGCATCGAGTTCGACTACTGCTGCGTCCACGCCAGCTTCGCCCTGCGCGAGATCGGCTACGAGAGCGTGATGGTCAACTCCAACCCCGAGACCGTCTCGACCGACTACGACACCAGCGACCGCCTTTACTTCGAGCCGCTCACGCTCGAGGACGTGCTCGAGATCTACCGCCAGGAGCAATGCGACGGCGCAATCGTCCAGTTCGGCGGCCAGACCCCGCTCAATCTGGCCTCCGCGTTGAAGCAGCACGGCGTCAACATCATCGGCACCTCTCCGGAGAGCATCGACACGGCCGAGGACCGGAAGCTCTTCTCCGCCATCCTCGACCAGCTCGGGCTCAAGTCGCCGGACAACCGCACGGCGATGAACGAGACCGATGCGTTGCACTACGCCCACGAGATCGGTTTCCCCGTCCTCCTCCGCCCGTCCTTCGTCCTCGGCGGCCGCGGCATGTTCATTGTCTACAGCGAGGAGGAGTTCAAGGCGGTCGTCCGCCAGGCCTTCGACGTCATGCCGGACAAGCCGGTCCTGATCGACAAGTTCCTCGAGGACGCGATTGAGCTCGACGTGGACTGCATCAGCGACGGTGAAACGTCTGTCATCGGGGGCATGCTCGAGCACATCGAATTTGCCGGCGTGCACTCGGGCGATGCCGCGATGGTCATGCCGCCGCACACGCTCTCACGTGAGGTGCTCAACACGGTGCGCCAGGCCACCTACGCGCTGGCCGGGGAGCTTCACGTCATCGGCCTGATGAACGTGCAGTTTGCCATCAAGGACAACCAAGTCTACATCTTGGAGGTCAACCCGCGGGCCTCGCGCACCGTGCCCTTTGTCGCCAAGGCCATCGGCGTGCCGCTCGCCAAGCTCGCCGCCAAGATCATGACCGGCGCCAAGCTGAAGGATCTCGGCTTCACTCGCGAGCTGACCCCGAAGCACTGGTGCGTGAAGGAGGCGGTGTTCCCCTTTGTGCGCTTTCCCGGTGCCACCATCACGCTCAGCCCCGAGATGCGCTCCACCGGCGAGGTCATGGGCATCGACGACGATCTCGGCGTGGCCTTCGCCAAAGCGCAGGCGGCGGTCAAGCCCGGCCTGCCTGTGGCCGGCAACGTGTTGCTCTCCGTCAAGGATACCGACAAACCCCGCGCGGTGGAGCTCGCGCGGCAGCTCGGGGCGCTGGGTTTCTCCATCTATTCGACCAGCGGCACGGCCCGGACCCTCGCTGAGAACGGCGTGCCCGTCACGCGTCTCGCCAAGATCGGCGAGGGCCGCCCCACGGCGGTTGACATGATCAAGAACGGCCAGATCCACCTAGTCATCAATACGCCCGATGGCATGATCCCGCGGCGCGACGAAAACCAGATCCGCTCCGCCGCGTATGCCCGCAGTGTTTGCATCATGACGACCATCACCGGCGCCGCGGTGACCGCGCACGCTCA
>CAYHEW010000012.1:0-90171 GCA_964355715.1 uncultured Opitutaceae bacterium
CGAGATTGAAGGAGTAGCCGGCAGGCACCACCACCCCGACGACGGTCTCCTTGCAGCCGACGCGCTCCATCTTGGCCATCAGGCCCGGGAGCGCGGCCTCGGACGACGAGGTGCCGATGACAATGAAGAGTTCCTCGCGGATGAACCGGAGGATCTTCCAGAGTGAGAACCCGGCATATCGGGCGATGCCGCCGAGGACGACGACGATGAAGAGGAAGCAGGTCAGGTACACGCAGGCCATCAGGCCCGCCAGCGAGACGAGCGAGCCCAGGCCGTACTTGCCGATGGTGAACGCCATCGCCCCGAAGGCGGCGATGGGCGCCACTTTGGAAACATGGCTCACCATCGTGAAGAACACCTTGGAGACGTCGTGCAGCAGCGTGACGATGATCTTCCCCTTCGGCCCGAGGTGGGCGAGGGCGAAGCCGAACAGGAGGGCGACGAGCAGCACCTGCAGGATGTCGCCCTCGACGAAGGCGCTGACAAAGGTGTTGGGGATCAGGTGCAGCAGCCAGTCGACCGTGCTGAGATTCGATGCCGCCTTGGCGTAGCTGGACACCGCGCCCGGATCCAGGGAGGCGGCGGTCGCATGGATGCCGACACCGGGGGTGAAGACATTGGCGACGACCAGGCCGATGATGAGCGCCAGCGTGGTGACGACCTCGAAGTAGATGAGGGCCTTCAGGCCGACGCGGCCCACCGCCTTGAGGTCACCCATGCCGCCGATGCCGGCCACGACGGTGGTGAAGATGATCGGGCCGATCAGCATCTTGATGAGCTTGATGAAGGCGTCGCCCAGGGGCTTGAGGGCCGCCCCGAGGTCCGGCTGCAAGTGGCCGAAGATGATGCCGGCCACGATCGCCACGAGCACCTGGAGGTAGAGCGAGCGCAGGTATTTCATGGGTGGGGTTTGGCCGCGGCGCAGCGCTCAGAGCGGCACATAGCAGACCGTGTTCGAGACCAAAATCATGATGAACACGAGGCAGGTGACCATCGGCCCGAGATAGATCCGCCCCGTCAGCCGGAAGAAGTACCGGTTGAAGTACGGCAAGATGAACATCATCGGCACGACGGCGAAAAGCAGGTTGATGTAGAGCCACCCGTCGGTCCAGTGCACCGTGCCGGTGACGGCAAAGGTCACGTACTGGACGAGCACGATGAGCAGCAGGCCGAAGGAATTGGCGATGCCCGCGACGAGCATGCTCTTCCATTCCGGCTGGCCCGCGACGCGCATGGCCCCGTTCACCCGGAGCGAATTGGACAGGAAAAAGGGGAAGAACGCGGGCGCGTACATCAGGAGGAGGACGAGCAGCACCGGCTGGAAAACACGCACGCCCAGGAACACGAAGCGATAGTCGACGTGGAAGAAATAGTAGACCGTGAAGAGCAGGAGGAAGAACGCCGCGGCGACGGTGAGCGCAAGCACCGCAGTTCGACGGAGCTCGAGCCCGCTGATCGTCGCGCCCCACATCTCAGGCGTGGCCCCGTGCTTTCGCCCGTGCCAGCGGTAGCCCAGGTAGAACAGGACAAAGCCGACGAGCCCGTTGAAGATCGCCCAGAGCATGACGCCATTGTTCATGCGCTGCGGGAAGAACCAGGTCTGCTCGCGGCCGGACGCCGCCTTGAACAGCACCTGCGAGAGCTCCGTCATGGGGATGTACGAGAAGCACGCGATCAGCGCCCCCGCCCAGAAGAAGCCCCAGAAGAATAGCCGGCCCCTCCCCTGCAGCGCAGGCTGCGGCGGCGGCAGCGGGTGCACCAGCGCCTGGAAATACGGCACGTGCGCGAGCAACTGTTGCGCCAGCGGCACGAGGGCAACGAAGGCCGCGACGAGGGAGACGAAGGTGAGGATCTCCTTCCAGTACCAGACCTGGTCTCGGGCCGACAGATCGGTCGGCAGGTCGAACACCTTCGCGAAGAATTCGAGCTGGTTCGCCGTCGCCGTCACGCTGTACGGCTGGAACGGATGCACGACCCGCTCGTTGTGCGCCACCCGGAGCGTGCGGGCCGCCACGTCGCCGTAGTAATGGTCGATCGCCACCTCCGCCACGGCGGGGCTGCCGGGCTCGCGGGCCAGGTTGATCAGGCGCAGGGCCTCGGGGGCGGTGCGCATGTCGCCGTTTTTCAGCTCATTGCGGTAGGCGCCCTCGTCGTAGAGCGCGTAGCTCACGCCGACGTTGGAGCGGACCCCCTGCAGGATCCGTTCGGTGAGCGAGAGCACGTAGCCCGACACGAAGACCGAGTGCAGCTTGCTGGGCCGGTCCAGCCGGGCGGCTTCCCTGCCGAAATAGCTGGCCGCCTGCAGGGCGGCGTTGCCGCCCGCCGAGTGACCCGTGGCCCCGATGCGCTCCCGGTCGATGTAGTTCAGGTTCTCGGTGTTCGCGGCATAGTTCACCACGGCAAAGAGACCGTAGCCCTCCGTGGTCGCCGACTGCGGGCTCGTGGACGAACTCGAGCTGCCCTGGGCGTAGGGATCGATGGCGATCACCACGATCCCGCGGCGGGCCAGCTCGAGGGAGATGTTCGCGAGGGTCTCCTTCGACCGCTGGAAACCGGGGACGACGACGACCAGCGGGGCCGGGTTGTCGCTGGTCGCGGTCCGCGGCCGGAAGAGATCCGCCGCGAGCCACTGCCCGTTCTGGGTCGGGATCTTGAGGTCGACGACCTGCACCCGGCCCCAGGAGCTCTGAATCCGGGAAGCGAGGAAGCTCGCCAGCCCCACGACGAGCAGGCAGGCGACGAGTAACAGCTGCCCGTGCCTGAGGCCGCCGCGCGAAGCGGCGGGGCCCTGCGTTCCGGACGCGGGAGCAGGCATGGAGCCGGAGCGCATGCTTACGGGTGCGGGGTGATCTCAGCCGCGATCAGAGGCGCCGGGTGATCTGCAGGGACCAGGACCGACCGCGGGCCATCAGGTTGTAGACGGCGGGATCGTAACCGCGGGAGTCGCTGGAGAGCGGCGGGATCTCATCCGTCACGTTGACCACGCCGAAGCGCACGGAGGTGTCGCCGAGCCACTTGCTCTTGGACTTGAAGCGATAGGACACATAGGCGTTGTAGCTGACGGAATCCTCCACGACGTAGCGGTACACGTAGCTGCCGTTGGTGAAGACCGGGGCGATGTAGCTCGGGGAACCGAGCGACTCATACGTCGCCTGGGTGGTGGTCGCGCCGCTGTCGGTGTAGTCGCCGATGTAGTAGGCGGAGACACCGGCGCCCCAGGCCTGGCGCTTCCAGGTCAGGGCCACGGTGCCACGCCACTTGGGCGACGCGCCGCCGACGGCCGCGGCATTGGTCCAACGCAGGTCGGTGCGCGTGGCGCCCGCGGAGTTGTAGGCGTGGAAATCGTTCAGGAGGCTCCAGTTGGTGTTCACCGCGAAGTTGCCGAAGCTCGAGCGCGGGAAACGATAGCCCACATCGAAGTCGAAGCCGTTCACGAACTGCGAGGCGCGGTTGAAATAGCTGGTCCGCAGGTAGTCGATGGCGCCGACCACCGCCCGCTGGTTGCCGGGAGTGCGGGTCGCGTTGTAGGCGGTGAAGAAATCGCGATCCGCCTGGGTCACCGGCAGGCGCACGACCGAGGGATCGCCCTGGTACGCCGCCGTGCCTGAGCCGAGTTCGATGGTGCCGATGCTCTGCCCAGCCGCGAGCGCGGCCTGGGTGGCGGCCTGCAGCGCCTGCGTGTCGTCGGCGATCGAGCCGGAGGACGCGATGACGTTGGTCTGGCTGATTTCCCAGTAGTCGGCGGAAAGGGTCAGGCCCTTGACCATGGGCACCTCGACCACCACGCCGGCCGACAGGCCCTCGGATTCCTCGGGTGCGAGGTCAAGATTGCCGGAGGCCACGCTGCGCCGGTTGGAGGGACCATCAGTCGTCAGCCCGGTCACCGCGCTGCGATAGGTGTCGGTGCTGCCGGTCGCGGTGCGGATAAGGGTGCCGCTGAACAGCTGGGCCAGGTTCGGCGCGTGGAAGCCCTCGTTGTAGGAGGCGCGCACCATGGCCCACGGCGTCGGCCGCCAGTTGAGCCCGGCCTTGGGCTTAGTGGTCCGGCCGAAGTCGCTGTAGTCCTCAAAGCGGGCGGAGGCCGTCAGCTCGAACGAATGCACGAGCGGCAGCCGGTTGTCCTTGCCGATCACCGGGACCACGACCTCGGTGTAGGCGGAGGTCACGTGACGATGGCCGTGCGTGTCGCTGTTGGGCGAGAAACCGAGGAAATCGTTCGAAGTCGGATCGAGACCCGAGTCGGCGGGATTGAGGCCGGCGTAGGGCGGACGGAAGTCGTCGTAGACCTCGCGCCGGTATTCGGCGCCGAAGGCGGCGCTCAGGACGTTGCCACCCCAGAGCGGCAGGACTTCGCCGGAGGCCCGGAAATCCAGGCTGCCCAGCTTCGTGATGCCCTGGCGGATGAAGCGGGAACGGAAGGTGGACTGGACGCTCTCGGAATTCGTGTATGGTCCGGTGACCACCAGCGCGCCATTCTGGACGGCAAAGGTGCGCGTGAAGGGATTGAAGGCCAGCGCCGGGTCGGTCTGGTTGATGGCATTCTTAATGAGGCTCTTTCGGCTCGGTCCCCCCTCGTCGTCGGTCACGCGGGATTCGGCGTAAAGGGCGGCCGATTCCCAGGTCCAGGTGTCGCCGAACTTGCCCCGGGCGCCCACGACGCCGCGGTAGATATCGTTGGTCACCGTGGCGGTGCGGGTGGTGAGGTCGGTGAGGCGCTTGTTGGTGATGCGCACGGCGGCCGGCGTGCCGGTCAGGCGCGGGGTGCCGTCCGTGTTGGGTGCGCCGGTCGTGGACCAAAAGCGCGTGCCGAAGGGGTTGAAGGGATTCGTGGCCGGCACGACGATGTCGCCATCGGTCGAGGCCGTGATGCCGTCGGGCTCGCGGTAGGTGAGCGAGTCGGACTGGTAGAGGCTGTATTCGCCAAAGAGGGTGACCGAGGGGCGCAGCTCGTAATCGGCGCTGAGGAAGAGGTTGGCGCGGTCCGACTTCGGCTGGATGACCCGGTAGGCGTTGTTGTTCCAGTAATAGTCGTGCGTGACCCCGGTGCGGCTCGGCGCGGTGGTCTGGAAGCCGACGCCCGTGGTCGTGGGCACGATGTAGAACGTGCCCGAGGACGCGACGAGGGACGAGGACACGCCCGAGGGCCGGGCCGCGGTGAAGACGCCACTGGAGTTGACCGTGCCCGTGCTGTAGTTGCCGTACTCGGTGGTCGCGGAGCGGGAGTTGAAAGTAGTGTTCGTGGAGACGTCCCATGGGGCGGGCGCCCGGTAGCTCAGGTCCGCCTCGGCCGCGAAATCGCGATCGCGGGCGTACATCGCCTCGCGCTGGTAGAAGTCGGCCACGATTAGGGCATGGCCACGACCGTCGGCGAAATTGAGCCCATGCGTGAGGGTCGCCCGGAACTCACCACCGTCGCCATAGCTGGTCTCGCCGTACCGGAGCGACAGTTCCGTGCCGAGCAGATCGCGCCGCGTGATGTAATTGATCACCCCGGCGACGGCATCGGAACCGTAGATGGAGGAGGCACCGTCGCGGAGCACGTCCACCCGCTCGAGGCCGCGGTTCGGCAGCTGGTTCACGTTGGTGGAGAGCGTGGGCACGCCCGCCTCCGACTGGCTGATCGGATGGTAGGGCAGCCGGCGGCCGTTGAGGAGGATCAGGGTGTTGCTCGAGCCGATGCCGCGCATCGAGACCGTGGCGTTGTCACCGCGGGCGGTGGCGCCGAGGGTCGCCGTCTCGTTGCCGGGCAGGCCGGTCACCTGCGGCAGGGCGGTGAGCGCATCGGAGGCCTGCGCGGCATCGCGCAGCTCCATGATCTCGCGGTCGAGCACCGTCACGGGCAGGGCGGTCTCCTGGTCGAGCCGCTTGATGTTGGAACCGGTGACGGTGTAGGTCTCGAGCTTGACCGGTTCGTCTTCGGCATTCGCATTGCCGGCGGTCGGAGTGGTCTGGGCCCAGCCGGTGGTGGCCAGCAGCGCAAGGAGGCCGGCGGCGGTGCAGTAGTGTTGCAGGGTCTTCTTCATGGTAGGGTGGTGGTAGGTAAGATCGCCGGGCCGAGGAAAGCCCGACCGGCACGTAAGCAGCTGGGGTGGTGCCTGGCACCGAGCAAGCGTCCGGCCCGGGTGGCAGGCAAGCCGTCAGGGTGGCGTACTTCTACGCCATCGCGATGCAGGCTGGCCACCGCGGGGCGTTTGTCATGTCCTCTCCGTGTCATCCCATGCCCGCCCCTGCCCACGCCCCCGCCGGACTGCGCATTGTGCTCGTGGACGACACGGCGACGTTCCGCGCCCTGGTGAAGGAAATGCTGTTGGAACGCTTTCATCCGCAGGAGCTGCGCGATTACGCCGACGGCCGGGAGGCCCTGGCGTCCTGCCTCGCCTCGCCGCCCGACCTGTTGATCGCCGACCTCTACCTGCGGACGACCGACGGGCGTGACATCGTCCGCGAACTCCGCCGGCACGAGCTCAAGATGCATGTCGTCGTGCTGACGGCCTTTCCGGAAGCCGGGCTGCCGGCCGAGCTCCTGTCGCTGGGCGTGGCGGGCTTTGTGGACAAGAACTCGCCGCTCGAGCAGATCGAGCGTGCCGTCCAGTGCGTGCTGGAGGGCGGGCTGTTTTTCTCCGCCACGGTGCCGCCGCCGGTCCCGTCGCTTTCCGGCGAACCCACCCTGCCCCGCCTCGGGGCCGAGGCCCTCTCCGAACGCGAGCGCGAGGTTGTTCGCCTCGTGGCCCGTGGGCTGGCCTCGAAGGAGGTTGCCGACCGGCTCGGCCTGAGCACCCGCACCGTGGAGAAACACCGCGCCCGCATCCTCGCCAAGCTGGAGCTGCACGACGTGCCGACCCTGGTCCGCTGGTGCCTGCGCAACGGTCTCGGCTGAGACGTCTCAGGCCGGCGCCGCCACGGGCAGCAGCACGCGGAAGACCGCGCCCGACCCGGGCTTCGACTGCACTTCGAGGCGTCCGCCCTGCAACGTGAGCAGTTCCCGGGCGATGAACAGGCCGAGACCCGTGGAATCCTCCTCGCCCGTCGGCTTGGCCGAGAGCGGCTCGCCCGGGGAAAAGATCCGGGCAAAATCGGCCGGGCCGAAGCCCGGCCCGCTGTCCCGCACCTCGGTGAAGGCCCAGTTGCCGGCGACACCGAAGGCGATGACGATCTCCCCGCCCGGCGGCGTGAACTTCAGCGCATTGCCGATCAGATTGTCGAAGACCTGCTGCAGCCGGTCGGCGTCCGCCAGCACCCGGGGCAGCGGCGCGGCCGCGAGCTGGCACACCAGGCGCTGGGACTTGAGCGCCGCGACGGGCTGGAGGTGACCGATCACCTGCTGCACGAGGCTGGCGAGGTCGAGTTCCGTGGTGTGCAGCTGCAGGTTGCCGTCCTCCCGCGCCGCGGCGTCGATGAAGTCGCGCACGAGGCTGCGCATGCGCTCCGTGTCCGCCTGGATGCCGGCCGCCAGCCGCTGCACTTCCGGCGTCGCCGCCGGCGAGCGGCCGATCAGCGCGGCCGTGGCATTGAGCGACGTCAACGGCACCTTCAGGTCGTGCGACGCCATCTGGAGGAGTCGGGTCTTGAGGCGTTCCGCCGATTCCGCCCGCTCCCGGGCATGATCGGTCGCGAGCCGCATGCGCCGTTCGGCCCGCAGCCGGGCCAATTGCACGAAGATCACCGCGCCGAGGAGCACGATGCCGCCGATCAGGCCGACCCCGAGCGCGATGCTCTGGAAGCGGCGGCGGCGGATCTCGGCCTGCTGGAGTTCCTGCTCCCGCTTCAGGAGGGTGATCTCCAGCACGTGCTGCTCCTCGCGGTAGCGGGCGCGCAACTCGGCCATCTTCTGGCGGTCCTGCTCGCTGCGCATCTGTTCGCGGACCGCCTCCAGCTTGCGCTCGTAGTCGAGCGCCGCCGCCAGCTCGCCTCGGGCCTCGTGCGTCAGCGCGAACTCCAGGTAGAGGTCAGCCAGCACCTCGAGACTCTTCAGGCTGTTGGCGATCGGGAGCGCCGTCTGCAGGTGCGCGAGGGCCTCATCCACCCGACCCGCCTTGCGCAGGACGAGCGCCAGCCGGCGGTGGGTGTTGGCAATGTAGCGCCGGTATTTCAGCGCCTCGAAGGTCTGCAACGCCCGCTCCAGGTAGTCCAGGGCGCGGGTCGTGTCACCCTGGGCGTCAGCGACGAGGCCAAGGTTGGTCAGCGAATCCGCCACGGCGCGCCGGTTGCCGTAGCCCTCGCGGATGCGGAGCACCTGCTCGTGGATGACCGCCGCCTGCGCATACTCGCGCCGCCCCAGATGGTAGTTGCCCAGGCTGTTCAGGATGCTGGCGCGGATGCGATCGTCCTTGGCCTCCGCCGCGAAGCGCAGGCCGATCTGGAAATGGTGCAGGGCATCCTCGTCGCGGCCAAAATGATGGTAAGTGAGTCCCAGGCCGCCATGCGTGCGGGCAAGGATCGACGCATCGCCCAGTTGCTCGCTGAGGCGCAGTTCCTCCAGGTGGCTTTCGAGCGATTGCGGGTAGTTGGTGAGGTTCCAGTGGATGCGCCCGAGCAGGTAGAGAAAGTCCACCTGCAGCCGCAGGTCCTTGAGTTTCTGGGCGCGGGCGAGGCCGTCGCGGGCGGCGGCGAGCCCGGCCACGTAGTCGCCCCGGCGGCGCTGCAGGTTGACGACCGTGTACAGGGCGCGGAGCGCCGCCGGTTCGGTCTTGGCGTTCTTCAGCGTGAGCTGCGCGGCGGCAAAGACCTCGTCGCCATCGGGCAGCTCAGCATCCACCTCCACCCCCGGGGGCGGCTCCGCGGCCGCTGGCGCCGGGGTCTCCTCGATCGCCTGGGCGCACGCCACGATCAACCCGACGCTCCAGCCGAGGAGACACAGGCGTTTCAAGAACCGTAGCGGCGAGGACGCCATGGGGATGGGGTCGGCCGGATCACGGCTCGCCCGCGCCGAAGAGCGCGGACTCGGAAGTTGGCGCCGCAAACATCCGGGCGGCATCGTGCTCGACACCTGGGGTCTCGACCAGCCGCCAGTTGCACGGCCACCCGCGTTCGGCCGCGAGTTTTCGGGCCGCCGCAAAACAGGCGAGGCCCCGCTCGTAACGGGTGCGACCCTGGGCCATCGCCTCGGGACTGCGGTCCATGCTGGGGTGATTGGGGTCGATGTCGTTGGCCCCAAGATAGAGGGTCAGCGGCGCCGCCAGGTAGCGGCGGATCGCCTCATCGTCCGCCAACTCGCCGGGGAGTCCGCCAAAGCCATATCCAAAGGCGGCGTCGCGGGTCGGAAAAAGATGCGAGCCGGGATTGGCCGCGATCACGCGCCGCGCGCCCTGCGCGCCGGCGAGCGCCACCATCCGCACGAGGAACTGCCCGCCCGCCGAGTGGCCGATGTAGTAGTACGGCAAGTCCGGCCGGCCCTCGTCCGCCCGCAGCCGGGCCACGAGCTTGGGCACGAGGGCGTAGGTCCATGCCTCCGGCGGCTGGACCTGCCCGTCCTTCATGACGCCGCCCCGCTGATAGGCATCCACGGGGAACCGTGGCTTGTCGAAAAGGGGCGCGACCACGATGGCGCCAAATCGCTCGGCCAGGGTGATGGCGAAATTGCGGTAGTCCTCGGCATTCCGCTGCACGCCGTGAAACACGACGATCAGCGGTCCGTCCTGATAGGTCGGCGGCTTGTAGGTGAACACCTCCAGCGGCACCCCGACATCCACCGTGACCTGCGCCGGACCCATGGGCAACGGTGCGGCGGCAGCCGGGACGACGCCGATGAGCAGGCATGCAGTCGCGAGCAAGCTCGGTCCCGCCTGCAGGATGGCGGCCAAGGCCCCTGACCATTCGTGCCGCTTCGTGTTCATTCGTGGTTTCAAATTCCGAGGACTTCGCTCAGTGCGCCGCGCCGCCGTCTTCGTTGGCAATCGCGGTGATGGCGCGCCCGAAGAAGAGCGCATTGAAGAACAACCGGTTTCCGCCGTACCAGAAGCCGCGGAAGTTCGCGTCGTCAGCCAGCGCCACCACCGCACCCTTGCCGCTGGGGAGGGCGACTACCGCGGCGGAGTTGGCGAGGGCCTGCTGGTTCGCGGCGGACACGTAGCCACTGAGGAGCGGCGCCGCCGTGTAGACGGCGGGGGTCTCGTAGGACGACTTCGCCCGCTTCAGGATCAACGTGTGCGTGCGGCACAACGCGAGCTGGCCGCGGCCGAAGCCGAAGCCGAGCGGATGCGTGGGATCGATCGACACCGCCAGAATCGAGCCAGCCACGCGCTTCAGCGCCTCGCGCTCGGCGGCGCTGCCGTAGGGTTGGCGGTCGGCGTCCTGCGCCGGCGGGGTTTCGACGGGCTTGATCTCCAGCGCCGCCAACTCCTTTTTCGCCGCCCATTGCACGGCCTTGCCCGACAGCACGAGGGTGCCGCCCTGGCGCACCCAGGCCTTGAGCGCGGCCACGGTGGCATCGCTGACCGTGTCGGCATAGTTGCCGTTGCCGAAGACGATGACGTTGTAGCGCGCGAGCTCGGCGCCACCGAGCTGCGCCACATCGAGGAGCGTGGGCGTCAGCCCGACGCGCTGGTCGAGCACGTGCCAGGCGGCCCCGATTTCCTGCGGCTCCACGCCCTGCCCCGTGATGAGCGCCACCTTGGGCTGGGCCAGCGGCACGAACGAGGCACTCCCAAAGTCCACGCCGGTCGGCGTGAGCCCCGTGGCGCAGCCGTAGACCGTGACGGCGTCCTCGCGCACGATGCGGTCGACGATCCCGCGGATCGCCCCGGCCTTGTCGGGCTGCGTGCCCACCGGCACGAGGATGGCCCCGGGGGCAAACTTGGCCCGGGTGCCGTCGGCGGCCGCCATTTCGATGGGGGCACCGGTCAATCCCTTCACCGCAATTCCCGCCTGCTGCAGGCGGAGGAGCGCCCGCGGCGCGTGGTAGCCATCCCAGTTGAAGAGATAGGCGTAATCGCTGTGCCCGCCCACGAGTGCGCCCGTAGGAAACGCCGGAGCGCCCGTCGCCACGTCGCCTGCATCCGGCACCCGCTCCAGCGCGGCGAAGGGCAGGTTGTACGCCAGCGGCAGGGTCCACGCCGACACGTCGTAGAAGACATTGTCCTTAAACTCGGTGCGCTGGATGAACATCTCGTTCAGCAGGCGGTACTGGGGCTGATCCACGCGGACGACCCATGCCGCCCCGGGCTTGAAGGTTTGGCCTCCCGCCGTGACTTCCGCCGTGAGCGGACGCACCTGGATGTGGTGCCGCGCGAGCAGGTCGCGCAAGGCCCAGGCGCGGGCCGGGTCGCCGTCGTCGCCAAAGACATAGGCGCGCACCTTGGACTGGGCGGCGAGCTCCGCGCTCGTCCGCGAAAAATCCCGCTGGAGCGCCAGCAGCTCGGGCCGCAGGGCGATGGCCGCCGCGAGCGAACTGAAGGACGTCAGCACCTGGTTGCGGATCGTGAACGGGAAATCCAATCGTCCGTTTTGGGTCTCCTGGGCGTGACCGCGCGAGCTGGCCTGCTCAAACAGGATGCCGATCGTGCCGTGGAGATCTGGGTAGGTGGAACCCTTGCCGGGATAGAAGTCGTCGAAGTTCTGCTCGCTGAAATAAAACACCCCGCGGCCATCGAGAGCCTTCTGGTGGAAGGCGGCGACCTTGTGCGTGAGCGCGATGACCTGGTCGGGCGAACTGGGGTTGTTCCGGTTCGGCGCCCCGGGCTGGAAGAAGTAGGTGTTGTTCGATCCCATCTCGTGGTGATCGGTGAGCAGGTTCGGGCGCCAGCGGTGAAACAGCTCGGCGCGCGCCTGCGCCTCGGGATGCACGAGCGGCAGCCAGTCGCGGTTCGGGTCGAACCAGTAGTGGTTGTACCGCCCGCGGGGCCAGGCCTCGTTGTGCTCGCGGTCCGCCGGATCGGCCGAGGGCGCGCTGAGCGACCGGTGCTGGTTGAACCACTGGGCGGCGCGATCGCCACCGTCCGGATTACGCTGAGCCTCGATAAGGATCACGGCCTGACGCAGCGTGGCTTCGATCTCCGGCCCGCGGGCCGCCGCGAGGTGGTAGGCCACGAGGACCATGGCATTCACGCCGCTGGGCTCGTTGCCGTGGATGCTGTAGCCGAGATTGACCACGACGGGCATGGATCCGAGGTCCGCCGGGGCCGGCTTCGCCGGATCGGAAAGGGCCAGATGCGCGAGCCGGATCTTCTCGAGATTCCGCAGATGCTCAGGCGCCGTGATCGTGAGCACGACGAGGGGCTTGCGCTCATGGGTGCGGCCCATGATCTCAAGCTTCACGCGCTCCGGGGCCGCGGCAGCCACGGCCCGCAGATAGGCCGCCACCTGTTCGCTGTGCAGATGCCACTCGCCCACCTGCCAGCCGAGGAACTGCTCGGGCGTCGGCACCTTGGGATCATAGGCGGTGCCGGCCGGCAGGTAGTAATCGAGCGCCGGTCCGCCGCGCAGGACGGGAGTCAGCAGACAAAGCGCAGCCAGAAACAACACGGGGGATCGGCGTGAAAGCATGTGCGCAGGAATGGGCGCCTTTTCAGCCGGCGCCAAACCCAATTCATGGGGTAGCTCTACGTAACGCGAGCTTGCCCCTTAACCTCCGGATGGGGTTTGCGTTCCGAATCTCGCGGGGGTACGTTTTCCTCAACAAGGAAAGGAGGATTAGCCGATGAAACGCTCCATCATGCTTCCTGCCAGATTACTGTCTGCGGTGACCACCGCGCTCCTGCTGCTCTCGGGTTGCTCCGACCCCAAATCAGCCAGCGGTTTCCGCCTGCCGGATGGCGAAATCAGCGCCGGGCGCGAGGCATTCGTGCGCCTCAACTGTCACCAATGCCACACGGTCGCCGGCGACAGCCTGCCGAAGGGCCCGCTGGCCGAGGTGATCACGGTCCCGCTCGGCGGCGAGGTCGTCCGCGTCCGCACCTACGGGCAACTGGTGACGTCGGTCATCAACCCGCAGCACATCATCAACCCCGCCTACCGCGGCAAGTACACCGATCCCGCCGGCCGTTCGCTCATGCCGGATTACAACCAGACCATGACGGTGAAGGAGATGGTGGACCTCGTGGCCTACCTGCAGTCCCGGTACAAGCTGAAGCCGCCGGAGCCGGCCTACCCGATGGGCATGTAGTAGGTTCGGGTCGGTGGAACAAACCCACCCCGGTTGGCGTCCCAAGCGTCAGCCCCCTCCCCCATGAAATACCCGCTCTTCGCCTGCCTCGGTCTGGCCTGCTTTGCCTTGGCGGATCTGGCCGCGGAACCTACGGGCACCGAGTCGGAGCGTCTGACTCGCGAAGAGATCGAGACCCTGGTCGGTCCGATCGCCCTCTATCCGGACGCGCTGGTCGCCCTGATGTTGCCGGCGTCCACGCGCACGGCCGACGTGGTCCTGGCCGCCCGGTTCCTGAACCAGGGCGGCGACCCGGCGACGCTCGACACCCAGCCGTGGGAGGACAGCGTGCGCGCCCTCGCCCGTTACCCCGACGTCATCAAGTACCTCGACGAGAACCTCGCCTGGACCCAGCGCCTCGGCGACTGCTTCCTCCTGCAGCCGGTCGAGGTCATGGACGCGATCCAGGCCGTGCGGCTCCGCGCCCGGCAGCGCGGGCTGCTTTCGGACACGGATGAGCAGAGCGTCATCGTCGAGGACGGCGAGGTCCGCATCGTGCCCACCCGCTCCACGGTGATCTACGTCCCGCGGTACAACGTCGATTACCTCTACGTCTCCGAATACTGGAACGCCGGGCCCTTCCTCACCTTCGGCATCGGCTACGGCATCGGCTCCTGGCTGAGCTACGACTGCGACTGGCGGCACCATCGCGTGCGCGTGGTGCACCGTCCGCCGGAATGGACGCACCGCCCCGACTGGCGCAGCCGGCCCGCGTATCGCCAAGTCGACCGCGAGCGCAACTGGCACGATTGGAAGCCGGCGAAGCCGCATCGGCGCACGCACTATTCCGACAATCCGCCGCCGGTCGGCTACCGTCCCCCGGCCTACACGGCCACACCGCCGCGCCCGCGCACCGATTCCCGGTCCGACCGCCGGCCGGGCGAATACTCCAACGCGGCGCCGCAGCCGCGTCCGCGGGTCCCAAACCGCGACGACGATCGCCGCCGCCCGCACGATCGCGGCAACCGCAGCCCCGGCAGTGTCACGCCGGCGTCCACGCCCAACTTTTCCGCCCCGGGCCCGGTCGCCCCGATCGGCCCGACCTCCGGCAACCTGACCTTGTCGACCCCGACCACCCCGCCGCCTTTCCGCCCGGTCGCGGCCGAGACCCGCAGCCACCGCACCCGCACCGAACCGCCCGCCCCGCGTCACACCGAGACGGTCGACCGCACGGACCAGCAGAAGGAAAGCAGCGACGACTCGAAGCCCGGGCGCAAGCACGCGAACCGGTTCGAGTAAGGGCTTGCGATGCGGCCCGGATCGCGGCCCGGACTAGAACGCCCAGTGCAGGCCGCCCCCGGAACCGATTTCCCATCGGGAATAGTCGGGGATTCCGGACTCGGTGCTGTCCCTTTCCTCATGGGAAATGAACAGGCGCACGTCCAAGCGGTCGTTGATGGCCCAGTTGAGTTCGGTTCCCAGCGTGCCGGTGACATCACGGCGCTGCCGTTCCGCACGCGAGTAATCTGCCGCATGCACCCGAAGGTTGGTCCGCCAGACCAAAGCGCGGCCCACTCGCTTGATCCATTGCCCGGAAACGGATCCCTCGGTTCGATCGTTCCACGAACTGGGGAGCAAGCCGTAGGTGTCGGTCCAGCTCCAGCGTTGGTTGATCTCGCCTCCCACCAGGAAAATGGAGCCTGAGGCGGTTTTCCATTGCCGGTAAAGAGCCGCCAGAGCTGCAACCTCCCGGTAGAAGGTGCGACCTGAGCTGCGATTATGCAGCCAGGCGCCTTGCACGCCGCCGTCGGCCAGCCAGGGGCCGCGTTGCCAAAGCGCCCGCAGGTGCGGACCGGCCAGGTCGAAGTTGTTTCGATCAACCTGAATATAATCGATGACCTTGTCTTCATCGCCCAGCAGGCCGTACCGGTAGATCTGGGCGCGGACACCGGCATCGATCGCCAGATTGCCGCCCGCGAAGGACCCCGTGTGCAGGCGGCGGTCGATGCCGCCTTGCCACGACACGATGTTCGTGGACCTGGGATTCTCCTCCGTAAAGTTGGCGTTGTCGGTGGCGGTGAAGTCTACCTTGGTCCAGCCAAGGTACCGCGACAGCTTCGCCTCGGCGGGCACCAGCAGAAATTGCGGTCCGACATCGGAGAGCTCCCCGCGATAAAGCTCCTCCACCGCCTGGGACGGCGTCAGCGGCCCGGGCGTCTGCGCCCGACCCAGAATGGCGAAAACCAGCGGCAGCACGAACCAGCACGGCAGTCGGAAATTCATGGCGCGTCAGTTTGGCTTGCTGAGCTGGATCACCGGTTGCGCCAACCCGGTGCCTTGGGCCGAAACCGGCACATAATCCTGGGCGGGCCGGCCGTCGTAGGTGACGTTCCGGATGAAATTCACATAGCCGGAAAGCGCGCTCTGCCCCGTATTCGGTGAGGGTGCGAGCAGGCCGTTGGCGCTCACCAGGCGGATCGTCTGGCCGGCCGCAAAGCGGACGTCTTCAAGCACCAGCGTGCGCGCTCCCAGGTTGACCGTGGTGAAGGCGTTCAAATCGAGCGATCGCGCCGTGAGAAGGTCATTCGCCGTGGCCTGAAAAACCGCGGCCCGGGTCGTGCGGAGAGTCAGGTCATCCAAGGTGAGCGTCGTGGCTGCATCCAGCCACAGGTCGCCACCCAGTGTGAAACTGGACTGGCGGATCTCGATCGATTGTCCCTGGGATGCGACCGTTCCACTGGCCGCCAAAATGGTCGCACCCGTGATCAAGACCCTTCCCAAGGGGGCTTCCAGGTTGACGGCCCCCGGCACCACCAAAGGAGCGCCGATCGTGGACTCGGCCGTATAACGACCGCCCGTGATTACCAGGTCGCCCGCGTGCGGCTGCAGGATGAACCCGCCGCCGCCGACTGTCAGCGTGAGATTGTTGAGGTCCAGGCTATCGTCGGTATCGATGTAGAAGGTTCCAGCACCCGCAAAGGTCATTGCCAGGTTGCTGCCGGCCGTAATGCGAATCGCCGGACTGAAGAAGCGGAGGTAGTTGATGTTGCCCAGGCCGGTGAATCGCAACGCCTGGCCGACCTCGAGTGAGGTCTTCGCCACGACGTGAAACTCTGCCGGACCCTTCCAAGCGGAGAGATCAATGGTCGGCGTGGCGATGGTGACCACGTTTCCGAGAAAACCGGTTATCAGGATGTCGGACTCCTTGTTCAGGAATGCGCTCTCGGCCGCCGGCACGAGGAGCGGGGTGCGAAACAGGCGGGCTTCAGGCAGGGTGCTGCTGGAAAGCACCACGGAAGTGTTCAAGGCCAGGCGCTGGGGAGCGGTGAACTCGCCCTTCAGGTTATCGTCCGCATCCGGCCCGGCGGCTTCAATCCCACTGACCTGGGTGTCGCTGGTCGCGGCAAACACCAGAAATCCGGTGGCTGTATAACGCCCCTGATTGACGGCGCGCGCCTGGGTTTGCACCGCCTCTTCGATCCGGGAGAGCGACGGCAATGGGCGCGTGAAACCGTTTACGAGGTTGGAGGATCGGATCTGCCGGGTCAGATCGAACGACAGCACCGGCCCCGGCAATCCGGCGCCCTGGAAACCTGGGCGCACAAAAGTCATCTGGCCGGCCGCGAGTTGGAGCCGCGTTCCCGTGGCAAAATCCACCTGGGCGCGGCCTTCCAGCACCAGCAGCTTGTAGCCCCCGTCGCTCGTGGCCGCCGCAATCAGCGTCGTGCCCAGGACGGTCGCAGAGGCGGAGACGCTGCGAATCGTGCCGCCCCCGCGACCCGCCGGCGAATGAAAGAGGAGACTGCCCTGCTCCAGGCGCAACTCGCGCCCCTCCGGGTCAAAGGCGAAGAGGGTATTGGCGCCCAACCGTGTGATCGTGCCATCGTCCGCCAGCAATTCGGCCCGGGAATCGCGGCCGGTGCGCAACCGATCCGGTGCCTGCAACACCGTGCGCACGACGGCCGGAACGATGGCCTGACTGGGCATGGCGATGTGCTCCACCGCATTCACCACCTCGGTGATGGTGGAATGGTCCAGCGGCAAGGGCGCGGCCGCTGGCAGCAAGCCAGCAATGAACAGGCCGGCAGGGGCAAGGTATTGGCGCATGGCGGGACAGAGGCTGACGAGTGCTTTGCTCACTTGCCAGTGAATCGAATGGGCGGATCGAAATCCGAGGACTGAGCGGCAGAAAGGTCGGCAACCCGCCTGATCTGGAATTCCACCAGGGCGCGGAGTCGGGGCCCGAGGTCAGGCAGGCGGCGATAGGCCTCGAGGGCGCCGGCGTATTGGCCCGTTCGCATGGCCGTCACCGCTTCGGCATAGCCTTTGATCCAGTCGGCCGGGGCCAGGCCGAACTCGTCCAGCGGGGTATAGATCGCCACCGCGTCCGTGCGGCCTGCGACGATGATGCGTCCCATATACGCAAGGCGGTCCACGCCGACGAGCCGGGCCACGGGCTCGCCGACGATCAGGGGAACGCCCAGATGCTTGGTCGCCCCTTCCAAACGCGAGGCCGTGTTCACGGCGTCGCCCAGGACGCCGAATTCCATGCGCTGGGGATGGCCGAGATTGCCCACGGTCACCTCGCCCTGATGCAGGCCAATGCCCATCTGCAACGGGACCCGGTCGGGCCGGCCGGCCCACTGGTGATTCAGTTTCGCCAGGGCTGCCTCCATGGCGAGGGCGGCGGCGAGGGCCCGCCGGGCGTCATTTTCCACCCCGATCGTATGGGTATCCCCCCAGACCGCCAGGAGCGCGTCGCCGATAAACTTCTGCACGGTTCCGCCCTCGGCCAGCACGCAGTCAACCATGGCATGCAGATACTCGTTCAACTGCGCGACCAACGCGGCGGGTGGCGTGGTCTCAGTCAGCTGGGTGAAGCCACGCAGATCGGAAAACAGGACGGTCACGGGTCGCCGGACGCCACCCAGCGCAATCGTCAGACCCTCCGGCTGGCGGAGGATGACTTCCGCCACGGATTCGGAAACATAACTGCTGAGCAGCGCCCGCATCCGGCGGCGTTCACGCTCCTCCCGTGCATAGCGGCTGGCGATGCCGACCGCCCCGGTGGCAAACAAGGCCCCCACCGGCGCCGCGACCGGCAATACCCAACCGGCGCCGATCAAGGCCGCCTGCGCGGCCGCGAGCCAGACGATCAGGAGCAGGCACAGTCCCGTAAGGTACCATCGGGCGTTGGCGCTCGCCAGGCCCAGCAGGGCCGCCAGGACTGCCAGCAATCCAACCGCCAAGCCCGCGCCGACGCGGCCCGGCTGGCGCAGCAGGCCTTTCCCGAGCAGCGAGGCAACGATGTTGGCCTGCAACTCGGCACCCGTCATGCGCCCGAGCGAGGTCGCGTAGTAATCCTTGAATCGCACCTCCGAAAACGGTCCGACCACCACGACCTTGTCGCGAAAGAATCGTCCGTGATCCAGCACGGCACCCGACCAACGGTCCGGCAGAAACAGATTCTCGATGGGGACCATTGGAATCGTGCCGGCCGGACCGGACAAATCGATCAGGCCGGCCGACACCGGCGCCTGGCGGCCCAGGGCCGAGGCGCACCTGGCGGCGAGCGAGAGATCGCCGCCGACCTTGCGCTCCGGCGGGACGTCGCCCAGCAGTTCCTCCGGAAGGATCTCGAGGTGGGCCCTGCGCACGACCCCGTCTTCATCCGGCCAGATGTTGGCAAACCCCGTCTGCACATTCGCCCTGGCAGTGGCGAATTCCGCCCGCGGCTCGATCAAGACCACCGAGCGTTCGCCCTCCAGCGATTCGTTGACGACGTATTGCTTCGCCAGCGTGACCGGCACGGACACCGATCCGAGCATTTTGGCCAAAGCCAGATCACCCGAGGTCTCTGCGGCCAAGACCACGTCGAAGACCACGGCACGCGCACCGGCGGCTGCCAGCTGCCTCAGGGTCTCGGCAAATACGCGACGGTCCCAGGGCCAGGGTTCACCCATCCGAGCGAGAGTCGGGTTCCGGGTCGCTTCGCCCGGCGCTCGGCTGGCGATCGTGAAACTCGTGTCATCGATCCCAACCAGCACTACCGGGAAATCGTTCGCCTGCACGCCCCGCCAGCGCAGGCGAAAATCGATGGTGTCTCCCTCCCAATTCGCCAGCCACTGCCAGGGCAGGATAAAGAACCCGGTGCCCAGCACAGCCGCGAGGACGAGCGGCCAGAGCGATGGTCGGGCCCTGGTCCGTGGGTGCATCTGCCAGAATTTCGTCGGTTTCATGCGCGAATCACGCCCCGCGCGCTCAGAGTCCGAGCACCTGGATTGCGCCGCCCGACAGCGCGATCGTCGCACCCGCGAGGACGTGGCTGTAGCGGGCGAGACGCCCCGTCGGGAGCCAGGCGAGGCCGAAACTCGCCGCGAGGACGATCACCAGCATGGTCACGATCGTGACCGCGGAGAACGCGATCGCCACGATCCACGCCCCGGCCCACCCGGACGTCGCCGCGGGATAGATGAAGAGCGGGATCAACGGCTCGCAGGGACCGAAGACAAAAATCGCGAAGAGGATCCACGGCGTGAGGCTCACCTCGGCGCCGGTGCGCGGGTTGTGCACGTGGTCCGACGCATGCAGCCGGATCAGGTGGTCATGCGTGTGACCATCCGGCCCCTTCCGGTTCAGTCGCCACAAGCCCCAGGCCGCGTAGAGCGCGCCAAAGATAATCAAGGCCCACGCCGCAATCTCACCGCGGAAGGACTCGATCCACTCCAGCCGCTTCAAGTTCGCGCCGATGGCGAAGCCCACCAGGCCGAGAAGCACGGAACTCAACACGTGACCGAGCCCGCAAGCCAAGGTGATCCCAGCCGTCTTCGCCACCGACCACCGCCGCGCCTTCGCCATGACGATGAACGGCACGTAATGATCCGGCCCGATCGCCGTATGGATCAGCGCGATCGCCGCGGCGTTGGCCGTGAGGAGGACGAGCTCGGGGGACACAGCGACTAGGCTGTCGCCGCCAGCCGGTGGGTCAACGCCACGACCGCGTTCACGACCTCGGGGATCGCGGCGGACACCGCGGGCGAGAGGTCGAGGCACATCGGGTTCACCTCCTCGACCGAGATCGTGAAGAGGTGGATCTCCGGGAATTGTCCGAGGAGGGCCGCCGCCGCGAAGAGGTCGCGCAGGCCGAAGTCGTGGGCGGAGAGCCCGACGGGGATGTTCGCGACGCAGGCCGGCCGCACGAGTGCCACGGTGCCGGCAGGCTGGCCGTCACGGGTGGCGTCGATCATCACGACGGCAGGCGCCCGGGCGATGGATTCGAGCAGGTTGATCCCGCCCGTGCCGCCGTCGAGCAGCTGCACCTTGGGCGGGAGCACCTCCGTCTCGAGGGTGCGGAGGACGTGGATGCCCACGCCCTCGTCGCCCATGAGGATGTTGCCGACACCGATGACGAGCACCTGGCACCGGTCCGTCTCGGCGATGGAACCGGTGCCGCCAACAAGATCGAGGTCGGCTGCCTGGATCATATCACGGGGCCCGTTTGATCATCCTTGGCCTTGGCGCCGCCGAACCACGACTTGCCGTCGGCGTGCTTGAGGGCGCTGGCCGGGAGGAACTTCCACCCGCCCGCCATCGACGACAGGACACCGTGGCCTTCCACGTAGTCATGATAGAACACCAGATAGACGTGGATCAGCGTGAACAGGATGAAGAACCACGTCGCGAGGTGGTGCCAGAAGTGCAGCCCGGCGTCGCCGCCGAAGAGCGGCGTCATCCAGGTGAACAGGTGCGGGAACCACGCGTCGCTCATGTTCGCGTACATCGCGAAGCCGCTCGCCACCTGGAAGAGGAAGACGAGGAACATCACGAAGTACGTGAGGTAGGCCAGGGCGTTGTGGCCGACCGCGAGGAGCGGCCGGTTGGACGACTGGAGGATGTCCACCTTGAGGACGGACACGACCTCGCGGAACTGCGCGAGCCGCAGCGGCAGGAAGTTCTTCCAGTCGGCGTACTGGTTGCCGACGAAGCCCCAGTAGATGCGGAACGCGAAGTTGAAGACGAAGACGTAGGCCGTCACGAAGTGGATGAACCGGGTCGTGCCGAACCAGTAGCTGAACGACGCCTCGCTCGCCGTGTTGATCGCGGGCGGGTTGGCGATGATGAAACCCGTGACCGTGAGGACGAGGATGCAGAGGGCGTTCAACCAATGGTAGAAGCGGACCGGGAGCTCCCAGACGTAGACGCGCTGGAAGCCGTGGGCGCCGGCAGGGGAAGCGGTGGCGTGCATGGTCGCCTCCTTCAGACGGTGGGGGACGTCTCGACTTCCTGCAGCTTCACACCCTTGTCGTCGTAGAGATGGACGGCGCAGGCGAGGCAGGGGTCGAAGGAGTGGATCGTGCGGATGATCTCGAGGGGGATCTTGGGATCATGCACCGGCGTCCCGATGAGGGAGGCCTCGTAGGGTGAGCGCTCGCCCTTGGCATCGCGGGGCGAGGCGTTCCACGTGCTCGGCACCACGAGCTGGTAGTTCGCGATCTTCTGGTTCTCGATCACAATCCAGTGCGCGAGGGCGCCGCGGGGGGCCTCGGTCGGGCCGACGCCCCGGGCCGTGGCGGGCCAGGTCTTGGGCTCCCACTTCTCCTTCGTGAACGTGCGCGAGTCGCCGTTCTTGATGTTGGTGAGGAGCTGGTCGAAGAACTCGAGCGCCCAGCGGGCGATCAGCTTCGTCTCGATGCCGCGGGCGGCGGTGCGCCCGAGGGTCGAGAAGAGAACGGCTGGCGGGGCCTTGAGGGCCGCGAGGGTCTCGGTGACGACGTCCTTGATCTCGGCGTTGCCGGCGGCGTAGCCGACGAGCATGCGCGAGAGCGGGCCCACCTCCATGGCGTGACCCTTCCAGCGCGGCGTCTTGAGCCAGGAGTACTTGGCGGCGACGTCGAGGTGCTCGTACGGGGGCTTCGGGCCCGAGTACTTGAGGTTCGTCTGGCCATCCCACGGATGCAGGCCAGCCTGGCCGCCCTGGTAGTCGTACCAGGAGTGGTCGATGAATTCCTGGATGCCGGCGGGATCCTTCGGGTCCACCTCGTGCACGCGGGACAGGTCGCGGTCGAGGATGATGCCGCGGGGGAACTTGAAGCGGCCGACGTCGGCGAAGCCGTTGGTCGGCAGGTCGCCGTAGCAGAGGTAGTTCTTCACGCCGCCGCCGATCGCGGCCCAGTCGAGGTACGACGGGGCGATGGCGAGGAGATCGGGGATGTAGACCTGCTCGACGAACCGCTTGGCGTCCTCGAGCAGGCGACCGACCATGGCGAGGCGCTCGGCGTTGAGGGCGTTGGCCTCCTCGATGTTGATGGCGCAGGGGACGCCGCCCACGAGATAGTTCGGGTGCGGGTTCTTGCCGCCGAAGATCGTGTGGACCTTGACGATCTCCTTCTGCCATTCGAGGGCCTCGAGGTAGTGGGCGACACCGATCAGGTTCACGGCGGGCGGCAGCTTGTAGGCCGGGTGGCCCCAGTAGCCGTTCGCAAAGATGCCGAGCTGGCCGCTCTCGACGAACTTGGTCAGGCGCTTCTGCAGGTCGCTGAAGTAGCCCGGCGAACTCTTCGGCCAATTCGAAATGCTCTGCGCGATGCGCGAGGCCTCGGCGGGATCGGCCTTGAGGGCGCTGACGACGTCCACCCAGTCCAGGGCGTGCAGGTGGTAGAAGTGCACCACGTGGTCCTGCATGTACTGGGTGCAGAACATGAGGTTGCGGATCAGCTCCGCGTTGGGCGGGACGGCGATGCCGAGGGCGTCCTCGACCGAACGGACGGAGGCGAGCGCGTGCACGGTGGTGCAGACGCCGCAGACGCGTTCGCAGAAGGCCCAGGCGTCGCGGGGATCGCGACCCTTCAGGATGATCTCGAGGCCGCGGACCATCGTGCCGGCGCTCCAGGCGTCGGTGATGAAGCCGTCCTTGACCTCGGCCTCGATGCGGAGGTGGCCTTCAATGCGGGTGATGGGATCGACGACGATGCGGGAGTTCATGGCTTATTTCCCTCCTTTCGCGTGGGAGTCGGTGGCGGGGGTCGGCGGGGCCTCCGCGGCGGACTCGCCGGGGTGCTCGCCGATCTCGTGCTGCTTGCGGATATTGGTGAGGACGGCGTGCGCGGCCGCGCCGGCGATCGTCGCGGCGCCGAGGCCGAGCCCGACCTTGTCGGCCGTGGTCTCGATGCCAAAGCCCGGGAAGTCGGAGAGGCGCTGGTAGAACGGGCCGGCGTCCCAGAAGTTCGACTCCGAGCAGCCGATGCAGCCGTGGCCGGACTGGATCGGGAAGCTGACGCCGCCGTTCCAGCGGATGGTCCCGCAGGAGTTGTACGTGGTCGGGCCCTTGCAGCCGACCTTGTAGAGGCAGTAGCCCTTGCGCGCATTCTCGTCGTCGAAGGACTCGACGAAGAGGCCGGCGTCGTAGTTCGGCCGGCGGTAGCAGGTGTCGTGCACGCGGCGCGAGTAGAACGCCATCGGGCGGCCGAGGGCGTCGAGCTGCGGGATGCGGTCGAAGGTGAGGAGGTGGACGAGGACGCCGGCCATGACCTCGGCGATCGGCGGGCAGCCCTGGACGTTCACGATCGGCTTGCCGGCGATCACCTTGGCGATCGGCTGGGCGGAGGTGGGATTGGGCTTCGCCGCCTGCACACAACCGGAGCACGCGCAGTTGCCCCACGCGATCACGGCTTTCGCGCCGGCCGCGACCTCGTGCACGATGTCGTACGCGGTCTTGCCGCCGATGCAGCAGTAGACGCCGTCCTCGGCGGTCGGCACCGAACCCTCGCAGCAGAGGAGGTATTCGCCGCGGTATTTTTCCATCGTCTCCTTGAGGCTCGCCTCGGCCTGATGTCCGGAGGGCGCCATCAGCGTCTCGGTGTAGTCGAGCGAGATCTTGTCGAGCAGGATGTCGGCCACGAGCGGGTGCGAGGCGCGGATGAACGACTCGCTGCAGCAGGTGCACTCCTGGAAATGCAGCCAGATCACCGGGATCCGCTTCTTCGTCTCCAGGGCCTGGGCCACCTGCGCCAGACCATCGGCCCCGAGGCCCATGCAGGCGCTCATCCAGCCACAGAACTTGAGAAATTCGCGACGGGAAACGCCGCGGGCCGTCATCTGCTCGTAGATGGTCGTGGAATCACGATCAACGCGGGGGGCACGCTCGATGGTAGTATCCATAAACGATGAAATCCGCCGTCGGGGAACGGCAAGATCCGGGGGGTTAGGGGTTGAGGGGAACTTATCTGTCCGCATTCTAGAAGAAGCTGCGCTACCGCCTCCGCACATTTTGGCTAATGATGCGCAATCGTTGCAGATTCTCCGGCTTGCGCTCGACGCCCCGGCGTCGGCGGGTTTCTCGTGCCCTCATGCACGAGGTCGGCATCATGGAATCCGCGCTCACGGTGGTGCAGCGCCATGCCACCGAACGGAAGGCTCACCGCGTCGACCGGATCGTCCTGCGCATCGGCGCCCTGTCCGGCGTGGAGCCGGACGCCCTGCGCTTCGCCTTCGACGTCGTGACCCGCGGCACCGTGGCCGAGGGCGCGGTGCTGGCGATCGAGGACGTGCCCGCCCGCGTGTACTGCACCGGCTGCCAGACGGAGTTCACGAGCGAGGCCGCGAGCTTCATCTTCACCTGCCCCGACTGCCACGCCCTCTGCGGCGAGGTGCGCAGCGGCCGCGAACTCGAACTCAGCCGCATCGAAATGAGCTGACTCCCATGTGCGTCGAATGCGGCTGCGGCAAGAATGTCCCCTTCGGGGTCCGCGTCCTGAGCTACCTCGCTCCGGGGCTTCTGAAGCCGCGCGCCACCGCCGAGACCGTCGCGACCGTCACCCCTGAGCCGCTCTCTCCCCTCACGGTCGAGGTCCACACGTCGCTCCTCGCCAAGAACGACCTCGCCGCCGCCCGCAACCGCGGCCTCTTCGCCGGGCGCCGCATTCTGGCCCTGAACCTCGTCTCCTCCCCCGGCGCCGGCAAGACGACGCTCCTCTCGCGCACGGTGGATGAGTTCGGCCGCGAACACCGCTGCGCCGTGGTCGTCGGCGACCTCGAGACCGACAACGACGCCCGCCGCATCCACCGGCCCCACGTGCCCGTGGCGCAGATCACGACCGGCACGGCCTGCCACCTCGACGCCGACATGGTCGCCCGCGGCGTCGGCGCCCTCGATCTCACGGACGTGCGCGTCCTGTTCATCGAGAACGTCGGCAATCTCGTCTGCCCCGCCTCGTTCGACCTCGGCGAGGCCGTGCGTGTCGTCCTCCTCTCCGCAACCGAAGGCGAGGACAAGCCCCTCAAGTATCCGCCGATCTTCAAATCCGCCCACCTGGTCCTCCTCACGAAGACCGACGTCGCCGAGGTCCTCGGCTTCGACCTCAAGGCCGCGGCCGACAACATCCGGCGCGTGGCCCCGCAGGCGCAATTGATCCAGCTTTCCGCCCGCAGCGGGGACGGCCTCGACGCGTGGTACGATTTCCTGCGCACCCACCTGCCGCCCTGAGCGCGGCCCCGCCCCGCCCCACCCCATGAACCCCGCGAACCCCCAGCGCGACCGCCTGCTGCGCGTCCGCGGCACCGTGCAGGGCGTGGGCTTCCGGCCCTTTGTCCTGCGCCTCGCCCACGAGCTCGGCGTGCGCGGCTGGGTGCGCAACGACGCCCAGGGCGTCCTCGTCCGCGCCGTCGGCGACACCCGCCAGCTCGACCAGTTTGCCGCCCAGGTCGTGAGCCGCGCCCCCGCCGCCGCCCACGTCGCCGGCACCGAATGGCTGGAGGAGGCACCGCCGCCCGAGGGCGTCAACGGCGGCTTCACCATCGTCGCGAGCCCGGAAACCGCCGGCGCGATCGAGACCGACGCCCCGGTGGACCTCGCCCCGTGCCCCGATTGCCGGCGCGAATTGACCGACCCGGCGGACCGCCGCCACGGCTACCCCTTCATCAACTGCACGCAATGCGGTCCGCGCTACTCGATCATCGAACGCCTGCCCTACGACCGGCCGCGGACCACGATGCGCGCCTTCACGCTCTGCCCGGAATGTAAACGCGAGTACGAAGACCCGGCCGACCGCCGCTTCCACGCCGAACCCAACGCCTGCCCGGTCTGCGGCCCGCACCTCGAACTCACCGATCCCGCCGGCACCGTGCTCGCCGCACACGCCGCGGCCCTCGATCAGACCGTTGCCGCCCTCGCCGCCGGCCGGATCGTCGCCGTGAAGGGCGTCGGTGGCTTTCAACTGATGGCCGACGCGACGAACGACGCGGCCGTCGCCGAGCTCCGCCGCCGCAAGCACCGCGAGGAAAAACCCTTCGCTATACTGTTCCGCGACTTGGCCACGCTTCGCACTTGGGCCGACGTGAGCGCGGAAGCCGCCGCCCTCCTCACGAGTCCGCGCAGCCCCATCGTCCTCGTGCCCAAACGCACCGACTGCGCCCTCGCCGCGGGCGTCGCCCCAGGCAACCCCTGGATCGGCGCCCTGCTGCCCGCCGCCCCGCTGCACCTCTTGCTCACGGCCGCGCACCCGGGGCCGCTTGTCGCCACGAGCGCCAATCTCTCCGACGAGCCGCTCTGCACCGACGACGCCGAGGCCCGCGAACGCCTCGCCAGGATCGCCGACCTTTTCCTCGGCCACGATCGAGCCATCGCCCGGCCCGTGGACGACTCGGTCGTTCGCTTCACGCGCCAGGGTGCGACGATCCTGCTGCGCCGCGCCCGCGGCTATGCCCCCACACCCCTGCGCCTGCCGGCGCGGCTGTCGGCGCCACTCGTCTGCGTCGGCGCGCACATGAAAAACACCGTGGCCGTGGCCGCGGGCGAACGCCTCGTGGTGAGCCCGCACATCGGCGACCTCGGCGGCGCGGCGACGCAGGAAGTGTTCCGCCGCACGATCGACACGCTGGCGTCGCTCCTCGCCGTCCGCCCCGCGGGTGTCGTCTGCGACCAACACCCGGACTACGCCTCCACCCGCTACGCCGAGTCCTGCGGCCTGCCGGTCACGGCCGTGCAGCACCATCTGGCGCACGTCCTCGCGGTGCTCGTCGAGCACGGCCACTCGGCGCACCGCGTCCTCGGGGTTTCGTGGGATGGCACCGGCTACGGACCGGACGGCACGATCTGGGGCGGCGAGTTCATCCTCCTCGACCAGGGTCGCGCCCGGCGTTTCGCGCGGTTGCGGCCGTTCCGCCTCCCCGGCGGTGAGGCGGCGGTGCGCGATGCGCGCCGCGTCGCGTTGGCGCTCGTCGCGGAATTCGACCGGAGTGCGGCGGAGCGACTCGCCGCGACCCTTGGATTTACGCCGTCGGCGGCCACCACCCTCCTCGCCATGCGCGAGCAGGGGCTCAACGCGCCGGTGACGACGAGCGCCGGTCGCCTCTTCGACGGCGTCGGTGCCCTCCTCGGCCTCGGCCGCCACAACGCCTTCGAGGGCCAGATGCCGCTCGCCGTCGAAATCGCGGCGACCGCCGCGCCCCGCGGCCAAGCCGGCCTACCCTTCGCCGTGGTGCCCGACGGCCGCGGCGCCGACTGGATGATCGACTGGCGCCCGGCCGTGGAACGCCTCCTCGCCGCCGGCCCGGCGGAAGCACCCGTTCTCGCCGCGGCCTTCCATCGCGGGCTCGTCGATGCCCTCGTCGAGGTTTGCTGCCACGCCGGCGTGAAGTCCGTGGCCCTCGGCGGCGGCTGTTTCCAGAACGCCCTCCTCCGCGGCCTCGCCGACGAACGCCTCGCGAACGCCGGCTTCAACGTGCTCGCCCCCGTGCAACTCCCGCCCAACGACGGCGCCATCGCGGCCGGCCAGGCCCTCGGCGCGTTGTGGAATTTGACCGATGTGGAAATGCCCGGCACCCCTTAACCCCCACCCCCCATGTGTCTCGCCGTTCCCGGTAAAGTCCTCTCCGTCCAGGGTGACGATCCCCTGATTCGTTCCGCCCGCGTCAGCTTCGCGGGTGTCGTCAAGCAAGTCAGCCTCACCTGCACCCCCGAGGCCAACGTGGGCGACTACGTGCTCGTTCATGTCGGCGTCGCCATCAGTGTCGTCGACCAGAAAGAGGCCGAGGAAACCTACGCTTACCTGAGACAAATGGGCGAACTCGACGGCCTCGAGCCCGGGCCGGTGGGCGGAGGCGCCCCATGAAGTTCGTCGACGAGTACCGCGACGCCGCCCTCGTTCACCAGTTGGCCGGCGCCGTCGCCCGCACGTGCACGCGGCCGTGGACGATCATGGAGATCTGCGGGGGGCAGACCCATGCCATCGTGAAGTTCGGCCTCGATGAACTCCTGCCCCCGAGCCTCACGCTCGTCCACGGGCCCGGCTGTCCCGTGTGCGTGACGAGCGCCGAGCTGATCGACCAGGCCGTGGACCTCGCCCTGCGTCACGGCGCCATCGTCTGCTCCTTCGGCGACATGTTGCGCGTGCCGGGCAACGGGATCGACTTGCTCACGGCCAAGGCCCGCGGCGGCGACGTGCGGATCGTGTACTCGCCGCTCGATGCCGTGACGATCGCGCAGGAAAACCCCACCCGCCCCGTCGTGTTCTTCGCCGTCGGTTTCGAGACCACGGCGCCCGCGAATGCCATGTCGGTCCTGCGGGCCGAGCGCGAGGGTCTGAAGAACTACTCCCTCCTCACGTCACACGTCCTCGTGCCGCCGGCTATGCGGGCGATCCTCGGTGCCGCCGACAACCACGTGCAGGGATTCCTCGCCGCCGGCCACGTCTGCACCGTGATGGGTGTCCAGGAATACGGTCCGATCGCCCGCGACTATCGGGCGCCGATCATCATCACCGGCTTCGAGCCCGTGGATATCCTCGAGGGCATCCTGCGCTGCGTGCAGCAATTGGAGACCGGGCGCGCCGAGGTCGAGAACGCCTACTCACGGGCGGTGAAGACCGAGGGCAACGTCCATGCGCGGCGGATCGTCGAGCAGGTCTTCGAAATCGCCGACCGCGACTGGCGCGGCCTCGGCGTCATCCCGCGAAGCGGCCTCGCCCTCAAGGCGCCCTATGCCGCCTTCGACGCCAACCGCCGCTTCGAATTGGTGCACACTGCGGCCAACGGCGCCTCGGAATGCATCAGCGGCGAGATCATGCGCGGCGTGAAGAAGCCCCACCACTGCCCAGCCTTCGGCACCCGCTGCACTCCCGAGCACCCACTCGGCGCGCCGATGGTCTCGAGCGAGGGCGCGTGCGCGGCGTATTACCGCTACCGGGCGAGGTGACGGGATACCGGATTGAGGATACCGGATACCAGATAGGGAAATCCAAGAGCGGATTGAGGATACCGGATAGATTGGCCTTTAGGGGTACCGGTTCGCCTGGTTATCCGGATTGGGCTTTCCGGTTTCCGCTTTCCGCAATCCGCAATCAACAAATCCTCGGCAGCTGCTCGCCGCTCAGGCGGTCGACGATGCGTTCGGCGCCGATGACGCTGCGCTGCGTCACCTGGCCGGCGGGGCCGGATTTCACCGTGCCGATGACGACCGGTGGGCCGCCGGGGGCGGTCGCAGCCATGATCTGCAGGGCCTGTGCGGCCTGGGCTTCCGGAAGAATGCACACGAAGCGGCCCTCGTTCGCGACGTAAAGCGGATCGAGGCCGAGGATCTCGCAGGCGCCGGTGACGGGTTCGGTCACGGGGACCTTCGCGCCGTCGATCGCGATCGCGAGGCGACTCGACTCGGCGAGTTCGACGAGGGCCGTCGCCAGACCACCGCGGGTCAAGTCGCGCAGGCAATGCACCTCGAGTCCGGCGGCAAGGAGGGCCTGCACCGGCGCGGTGAGCGGCGCGCAATCACTCTCGATCGGGCTTTCGAAGGCGAGCCCGGCGCGGGTGGCCATGATCGCCATGCCGTGCCGCCCGAGGTCGCCGCTCAATATCACGGCGTCGCCGGGGCGGATGCTTGACGGCGCGATGGTGAGCGGCGTCTCGATGACGCCGATCCCCGCCGTCGTGACATAGAGCCCGTCGCCCTTGCCGCGCTCCACGACCTTGGTGTCACCGGTCACGATCGCGACGCCCGCCGCGTCGGCGGCCGCCCGCATCGAGGCAGCGACCTTTTCCAGGGTCGCCATCGCGAAGCCCTCCTCCAGGACGAAGCCGGCGCTCAGCCACCGCGGCCGCGCGCCGCACATGCAAAGGTCGTTCACGGTGCCGTTGACGGCGAGTTTTCCGATGTCGCCGCCGGGGAAGAACAACGGACTCACCACGTGCGAATCGGTGGTGAACGCGAGCCGGCTGCCGCCCGGCAGCGTGAGCAGCGCACCGTCGTGCTGCGCCTCGAGCGCCGGCTGCGCAAACGCGGGGCGGAAAATCCGGTCGATCAGGTCCTGGGTCAGCCGGCCACCGCCGCCGTGGCCGACCGTGATCTCCGTGCGGTGCGGCAGCGGCACCGGACACGAGGAAAAGGCGCTGGCAGGGGTATCGGACACGGCCGCGAGTAAACGCGCGGGGCGGCGGGGCGCCGAGGAAATAATGGGGTGCGGCCAATTCCTGTTGCCCGCTGGCGGGCCACGGCCTTAGCTGCTCGCACCCACCATGGTGACCGCCAATCCCACCCTGCGAATCCTGCTGCTCACTGCGGACCCGCAGCTGCCCGGGCGCATGGAGGAGTATGGCGCGAAGTTTCGCGGCGGGGCCTGGACGGTGCAGGCGACGGCGGATCCGGTGAAGGGCCTGGGGCTCCTGCAGTCGGGCCGTTTCCTCGTGTGCGTCATCGACCATGAGGTGGGCGGCGGCAAGGGCCTCGAGTTTCTCCGCTCCGCGGGCGGCAACGACTGCCCGGTGCCGGCCATTTTTCTCCTGTCCGGCGCCGACGAGGACCTGATCGAGGCGGTGATGGAGGCGGGGGCGATGGATTATCTGCTGAAGGAGGACCTCACCCTGCGGATGATCGAGCACGCGGTGCGTTACGCGCGCAAGCTGGGCGAGACCATGACGCGGCTCCGGCAACTGGCGACGCACGACGCGCTGACCGGCCTCTACAACCGGCGCGAGTTCGACCGCATCGTCGGCGAGGAGTGGCAGCGCAGCACGCGGTTCGGCCACACCTTCGCCCTCGTGATGTGCGACATCGATCACTTCAAGAAGATCAACGACACCTACGGCCATCAGGTCGGCGACCTCGTGCTCAAGCACGTGGCGAGCCTCCTCGGCGGCCAGACCCGCACGGTGGACCGCGTGTGCCGTTACGGCGGCGAGGAATTCGCGATCATCATGGTGGAGACGCCGCGCAAGGATGCGCACGTCGTCATGGAGCGGCTCTTCGCGCTGCTCGCCGAGACGCCGTGCTACGTGCCGGACAAGGACCTCACGATCCCGGTGACGCTCAGCGCCGGCGTGGTGGCGCTGCCCGACGACGCCACGACCGTCGCGGCGCTCATCGCCACCGCCGACGCCGCGCTCTACACGGCCAAGAACACCGGCCGCAACCGCGTCGTCACCGGCAGCGGCCAGGGCAAGCACCGGACCCACTAAGCGGGCGACCGGCCTGTCAGGAAACCCGACGGCGCCGCACGAGCACCCCGGCCATCGCCGCCACGCCGAACCAAAGCGCATACGCGGCTGGCTCGGGCACGGCGGCGAGCGGGGTCACGATCGTGATCTTCGAGCGGACGCCGACCATGCCAACGGCGAAGGCTGTGCTGCTCAGGATCGACGAGCCGGCCATGATCTGCTCGTAACCCACCTCAAGGGTGTACGTGTTGCCGTCGACCAGTTGGCCGGCGGCAATCGTCAACGTGGGAACGGCTGCCGGTGCGGAGCTGGATGTCGTCGCGTTGTAATTGATGAAGCCTTCAGTCAAACCGCCGCTCAGGGCCGCCCCGTTGTTGAGCCAGACGTCGTAGTGAAACGAATCGGTCGCGTTGGGCGTGGTGTTGTAAAGATTGTTGAAGGTCAGCACGACGTTGGAGCTCACGCTGGTCACGAGGAAGGTGCCGTTCCCCTGCCAGGTGCCGTTCGAGAGTGTGACAATCGAGGCCTGCAAAATGCTCGAACTCACGTTCGGGATTGTAGGGAACGGAACACTCGTGGTGCCGGTCGCGTTGGTGGCGGAAGCGCCGTTCAGGTTCATCGCGTAGGTGAAGCTTCCGCTCGTGGGATAGGCGGCCAGCGCGGCGGCCTGGTCGGCGTAGCTCGTTTGGAACTGCCACTCGCCGTCGTCGCCCGTTTGGAACGCCAGGCTTGGCCCGACCGATCCGGTCGTGAGCCCGAGCGTCACGCTGCTGAAGGTGGATGCGGTGATCGCGCTACCCTGTTTCCCGGAGACATTGGCCCGGAACGAGTAGGGCGTGGCCCCGGCGTTCGCGACGGTTGTGGCGGTCTTCTGATCCACGGACCGCTGCCATTCGACCGTCACGAACTCGATGGTCTGGGCCGACAGGGATCCTGCCGCGGCGATTAATGCGAGGACAAACCGGCGTACCGTCTTCATGGGATGGGGGGTTGGGGATCACCGACGCGGGCGCGCCGCTGACAACGAGTGTCTATCGCCGTCGGAGCAGCGCGACGAGACAAAACGCTTCCGCGACCTCGCGCAGCCAACTCACGGCCCCCGAAGCCCTGCCCTCACCCGGCCCAGTTCACCGTCGGCATATTCTCAGCCCCCTTGCGCGGCTGCAGGACCGCGCGGCCCAGGCGGCGGGTGCCCGTGCGCTCGAAGAAGAGGCCGACGGTGAAATCGTTCGCGAGGAAACGCAGGAAATCCTTGCTCTCCATCCAGAGCACGCGACCGGGCGTGAGAGCCACGACCGAGGCCTGGGCGATGCTGTTGCGCAGGATGCCGATCTCGCCCACGAAATCGCCGACGCCCAGCCGGGCCACTTCCTTGTCGCCCTTGCGCACCGCAAGCTGCCCCTCGTACACGATCTGGAACCGCGGATTGTAGGCCCCCTCCCGGATCAGCGCATGCCCGGTTTCAAAGGTCTCGATCGTGGCCAGACGCGAGAAGGCGTTGATGGCCGCGGGCGTCCAGTCGCGCGCCAGGCTGATGCGGGAGAGGAAGCTCGCCTTCTGGACGGCGGCCTCGACTTCCTGCCGGGAGAACCGGGACAGCACCAGGGAGTCGAAGGTCTCGCGGCTGAAGCTGAGCAGAATGCCCTTCTGCGCCATGCGCACGGTCCGCGTGCGCGGGGAATCGGTGAGCAGCGCAACCTCGCCGAAGATCGCGGTCGGCCCCAGCGTGGCCAGCATCTCCACCCGGCCCGACGCCGCGGTCTTCTGGACCCGCACGCTGCCGGAGAAGACGATGTAGAGACGGTCACCCTTGTCGCCTTCACGGATGATGAGGTCACCCGCCTTGAATTCCTCGGCCACGGCGGCATTCGCGAGCACCGCGAGGTCGGCCTGGTTGAAATTCCGAAACAGCGCCGTCTGGGCGACCACCTTGCCGATGGCCTCGCTGTCGAGCTCGCCGAGGTGCTTCAGCGTTTTGCCGGCCTGCACCGGGCGCGGGAAGCGGCTGCGCCACCAGTCGCGCGCATCGAGCGTGATGACGTAGGCCAGCATGCCGACGGTCCCCACCGCCAACAGCGCGAACAAGACCAGGAGGACCGACGACGCGAAGGGCGGGAGCTGCTGGTGGTCGAACCGGTCCCAAAGCCCCGCGAAGCCACCGGGCAGCGGCAGCGCGGCGGCGGCCAGCACGAGGACGAGCCAGAAGGCCGTGTGCACGGTCTGCAGGCTGTAGAAGCGCCAGTCGGCGTTCTGCCAATAGGAGCGCAGCACATGGCGGATATCGCGGTTGGGCAGAAACTCGAACCGGCGGATCGCATCGTCATGGGGCTTGCCGTAGAGGAAGTTCAGGATGGCCCAGCCCGGCGTGCGGAAGAGCGGGCAAAGGCTGAACACGGCGGTCAGGATGAGGAAGATCACGCTCCCGGGCGTCACGAAGGCGGCGATCGCCATCATGAGGAAGACCGGCGCCAGGCGGGCGAGGTTGGCGTCGCCCAGCACCTTGTACCCCACCATGATCGCGTCCCAGACATCGGCCCGGTAGCGGGGCAGCCACGACCGCCAGCGCCAGCCGGCGCCGTAGACCTCGGCACCGCCATGGCGGATCACCGCCGCGCCAAGGAAATCGCCCAGGCTCAGCGCCAGGATGATTTGCAGGTAACCGGCCACCACCCCCGTGAGGCTGAGGGCCGTGTCGAAGGGGTGCACGACGAGCACCGCCAGGGCGCCCACGATGACCGCGAGACTGACGACGCGGGCGACCGCGCCGCTGAGCTGCAGGTTGAAACTCGAGGCCGGGACTTTTTCCGGCGCGGGATAACCCTCGGCGATCAGGATGCCGCGGTTGCAGGCCTTGACCACCAGTTCGTAGAACTCGGTCAGGGGGATCGCGCGCCGCGACTCCAGCAATCCCAGCAGCACACTGGGCGCGGTGCGCCCGTCGCGGAACTCCTCGAGCGCCGCCCATTGCATGCGCGTGAGGAAGAGATAGGTCCGCGCCGACTCGCATTTCACGATGATGCGGTCAGTAGCGAGTTCGCTGATACGACAATCGCGGGCGAGGCTGATCTTGATGATCGAGAGCAGCTCGCTCTGGTCACGCGCGGCGACCCGAAACGGGAGCGCGGTCGCAGACGGTGGCTGATCGGGGTGGGGCGGATTGGTGCCGCCGGCGGGGGAATCCGGTTCGGACATCGCGGGAAGCTGCTACCCGCCCATCTCATCGTCAATAATTACGTGGTGCATTCGCGATGGCTCACGCCCGAAATACCGTCCGCCTGATCGGGCTTGGCCCGTACGGTGCGGCGTCCGAAGTTCGATCCCGGAATCCCTGCATTCCGAGACGTGCGACCAAGTCCATCCGCCGTCGGGCGACAACGGTGCGAAGCTTGACCCGCGGGGCGCTGACACCTTTTTTCGCTTTTAGGCGGTCCACCCCCACCGCCGCACCCGACGCCGCATCATTCTGGCTGGCGTCTCCCTTGGCACGCCTCGCGTGCCTTCTTTTTACCCCTACCCCCATGCAAGACCTCAACCAGCTGAACGAGTTGCTGGGCCTACTGGCTGCCGCCAAGTGGGCCGTCATCATCTACCTCATCGCCTACGCGCTGCGCGCCTTTGGCCTTAGCCTCCTCGGCGCGCACTTCAAGCAACGCTCCACGTGGACTGCCTGGTTGCCGGTGCTGAACAACTACCTTGTCTGCCGGCTCGCGAAGACTTCGCCCGCGCTGATGATCCCGGCGCTCATCCCGCTGCTGAGCGTGCTTGCCGACGCCTATCTCGGGCTCCGCATGGCGAAAGCCGCCGGCAAGAACAGTTTCCTCGGCCTGCTCTACGGCGTGCCCGTTTTCGGCAACGCCGTGCCGCTGCTGCTCGGCCTCGGGGCCGCGGCGACGGAAGAGCAGAAGGACGACACCGCGCAGACACCCTTTGTCTCCGCCCTCATCCACGCCAGCGTCGTGTGCGGCATTGTGCTTGGGATGGGCGTGAGCGTGTTCGCCCTTGGGTGGATGACCCGGGCCAAGGGCCCGCAATCCGCCGAGAAGGTCGCAGCCGGTTTGCCCAGGCAAATTGCCGGCACGTTGACGGAGTTCCCCATCGATACCGCCACGGAGAAACGAGCCCAGCCCAGCGGGGTCGTGACCCAGTTCTTCGGCAGCGACACGAAACCGACCGCGAACGAAAACATCACCAAGGAAAAACTCCCTCCCTGGATTGCGCCGGACGCGCTGCCGGCCGCCGCCAAGAGTGCCGTGGCCGCCGAATACACCACGGGCGAGGACAAGGTGAGCGTGAATGTCGTGTCGCTCGATCTCCGCGGGAATACCAGCGATGCCCTGGCCCAGCCTTCGGCGGAGCAAATCGCCGAGTTCGCGCCTGGCGCCACCGTCTCCGGCATCGAGCTCAAGAGCGCCAAGAACGAGTCCTATCTCGGCTACCGCGTCAGCTCGCCCGACGCTTCCTATTACGCCCTGCAGAAGACCGGCACCAGCTCCGCGGTCCTCATCTCCGCCATCAACGCCGCCAGCACGGAAGTCGCCGCGCGCCTCGCCGCCAACATCGGCGCCGGCAACGGCCTCCTCGATGACGAGGGTTACCGCGAGGTCTTCGCCGCCGTGCCGCCACCCCCGGACGCGTCCGCCCAGCCAAAGGAAATGCATTCCTTCACCGAGGCCGACATTTCCCGCTACATCGCAGTGGTCGACCAGGCGGCGACGAGCCAGGAAGTTCCCAACGAGTTGCGGGCCCTTTACCCTGTCCTGCGGCAGGTCGTCCCGCGCACGGTCACGGTTTCCTCCTATGAGAGTTTGGGCGGAAACGTCGCCTACGTCGCCTTCGTGGCGAATTTCCCCAGCTCCGCCAAGGCCTGGGCGTCCTACCAGGTGCTCGATGGCTTGAAGGCCACGGCCCTTGCCATGATTCCCGGTGACGCCCCGTTCGATTACGAGTTTGAGACGATCGACATCGGCGGCAGCCCGGCGATGCGCTTCAGTGGCATCGAGCGGACCGAGGAAACCGGCGCAAGCGTGAGCGCCGTTCTGCTGCGGCGCGGCGGATCCATCGTCGTGATGCTCACCTTGAACAATGGAAAGACCGTGATCGACGTGAAGCCATGGGCGGAAAGCTTCGCCGGTTCCCGATAGGCATCTGACCGTGAGCGGTCGCGGGCTTCCGCTCCCGGGCGAGCGCGCATCTTACCACGCGCCGGATACCTGTTACCTATCCGTTACCTGTTTTCCATCTCCCTCTTGGAGATGGTGCCCAAGGGGGGACTCGAACCCCCATGCTGTTAAGGCACAGGCTTCTGAGACCTGCGTGTCTACCAATTCCACCACCTGGGCGTGACGGGAGGGGCCAAAAGAAACGCGCCTCCGGAAGGGTGCAAGAAAATTGATCGCAGCCAGATCCGTGGCGGCGCGCGGCGGATATTAAAAGCAAGGAATGCCCATTACGCCGCCTGCTGGGAGCAGGATATTGTAGGTGCCCGACGCCGACGCGCGCGCATCTGACGAGCGCCCGCGCGCGCGCCAGCAGGATCGTATCCGGACCCGATCGGGCCGAGTGCCAACCGACGCGACGCAGCCGGACGCTGCACCGTGCGCAACCCCTTTACCTCATTCTACATACGCAATAAAAGAGGCCCAGCGAAGACATCGAACCCTGACCCAGAAACAACCTCGTATGATCATGAAACTCCTCATTCGCCTCCTCTGCCTGACCAGCCTCGTCGCCGGTCTTTCCTTGTCTGCGCAAACGCCGCCGACATCGGACGACTTCTCGACCGACCAGCGCTGGCAGGCGATCTCCAACGCCATGGTGCCAAAAGGCGGCGCGTCCACGACCATCACCGATGGCCGCATGAACTACCTCGTCGGCACCGCCACCGCGGACGATGCCGCCGGACGCTACTGGTTGCCCAGCGTCGGCACCACGCTCTCGAGCTGGATGGTGCAGATCGAAGTGAATCTCGGAACCCTCGGTCTCACGTCCGGCCAGTACGCCAACCTGCAAATCGGAGCGTCCTTCGGGAGTCACACGTTTTTGAACTCGATCGACCGGTACCACAACGGAACGACCGAAGTCAGCGGCTTCGAGGCTTACAAGGACTCGACCACCATCAACACGAACGCCAGCAGCCTCACGAACGCGACGCTCCGGATCGGCTACACCACCGCGACCGGTGGCACGCTTGCGGCCGCGTTCTACGATTCGAGCTACGCGACCGACGACGGCCTTGGCGTGGGCTACCGGGTGTACGCCAACTCCACAGGTATCCTCACCTCGTGGAGCATGGGCTCGGGCGACAAGTTCAACATCATTCTCCTCGGCGGATCGGGCAAGGAAGGCGGCACCGGACCCGCCATCAGCGCCGGCACCGCCTATTTCGACAACTTTGCCTCCAGCAGTCTCGAAGCCCGCGCCGTGCCCGAGCCCTCGACGTACGCCGCGATCATCGGCCTGCTCGCGTTGGGCTTCGCCATCTATCGCCGGCGCTGAGCCCCGCCGCGGCCGGCGCTCAAAGACCGAGCAGCTGCACGTTCGATTCGATCGTGCCGATCAACTCCGTCGGCGGCTCGGGCAGCGCCTTGAGCCGCGGCAGGAGCTGTTTCGCTTCCGACCACTGATGGTGGCGCACGTGGAGCGCGGCCAGATTGAGCAGGGGCAACGCTCCGGCGTCGGGCCGCTCCGCCGCCGCCCCGAGGACCCGGCTCGCGGCCGCCGCAGCTTGCATCCGCTCCAACGCTGCCGCCAGCCCGAGCGCATCGCCGATCGGGAAATCCCGCTCGGACACAAACCGGTGGAGCCACACGTCGCCCTCCGCCACATTGCCCGTGCCGTAGTGCGCCCAGCACTTGAACGCCATGAGCGTCGCCACGCCGCGGTCGACGAGCGGCGGCTCCCGGTCGATCTCGCCGGTCGTGGCCAGAGCCTCGGCATACTGGCCGGCCCCGCATTGCGCCTGCACGAGCCCGAATAAAAAAACGATCGGCGGATGCCCCGCCCCGCGGGCCTGCGCGAGCACCCGCGTCGCAAGCTCGGGGTCGGACTTCTCGGCCGCCGTCCGCGCCAACAGCTGCAGGGCCGCACTGTCGGCCGCATAGGTCCGGAGAAACGTTTCCACGCCCTGCCCGAAATCCTCATGCCGCCCCAGTTCCCAATCGAGAACGAGGAGATCCACCCGGGCCCCGGGGCTGTCCGGCCGCGCCAGCGAACGCAGGAGGGTGATCCGTCGGGCGTCGGCCAACCGCCCGTGCCCGCGGTAGAGCCGCGTCAGCTGGAGCGCGAGCATCTCGTTGGCGGGATCGGCGGCCAGTGCCGCCTCCAGGCGCTGCAGCGCGGGCTCGAGCTGGCCGCGGGCGAGATCCCGGTCGGCGAGGATCATCTGGCCCTCGGCGCTCTGGTCGATCCGCCAGCGCTGGAGGATCGCCTCGCACTCATACCAGCGCCGCAGTTCCCGCAGTGCCTCCGCGGCCTGGAGTGCCACCTGCCGGTGCACCGCGGTCGCATCCGGCTGCGCCGGCAACCAAGTTTCCGCGAGCCGCACGACCCGCGCCGGCTCGCGGGCTTCGTAGCACAACTGGATCAGGCGCTCGAGGTAGGCCGCATCGTCGCGGACGAAGGGCAGTCCGCCTTCCAGATACTGCAACGCGAGCTGCGGTTGCTTCACGGCGACATAGAAATCCGCGAGGATCCGCCGCGCCTCGGTGAGTTCGGGCGCGTAGGCGACCGCGGCCCGCAGGCTCAGCACCGCCTCGTTCCAGCGCTGCTGCTCGAGCTGCGCCCGGCCCGTCGCGAGGTGATGTCGTCCGAGGGTCGAGCGGTACGCCACCTTGCGCAGCGGATAAAACGCGACGTCCACCCAGCGCACCGCCGCGACACCCCGCTGATAGCGCACGAAGCCCCACGCCGCCGTGCCGAGCGCGAGCCAGGCCAACAGGAGCAGCCCCGCAAGCAGCGCGCCGACCCGCGGCCAGAAGACGATCAACCGCCGTCCGTCCGTCGTCTGCACGTGCACCCAGAGTTTGCGGCGGAATTGCGGGGCCCGCGGATCGAAGACGAGATCGGCTTCCTTTTGTTCAGCCATCGGAGCCGTCATTCTCCCTCCCTCAGCCCCGACGGGCAAGGCTAGTTCCTCGTTCCTAGTCGCTGGCAGCTGGTTCCTAGTCCCTGGTACTTAGCTCCTAGCAGCCAGCCCCTAGCTCCCGGCCCCCAGATACTTCGTGATGTCGGGCAGGATCTTCTTCCGCCGGTTGGCGGCGTCGCGGATGAGATACGGGTCCTCCTCGGGGACCATCTCGACCTCCTCCTCGCCCTCGGGCATGTCCTCGTCGGCTTCGTCCGCATCGTCGCCGTCGGCACTCACCCACTCCGTGTCATCGTCGAAATAATGCGACATGCGCCGGGCCTGCGGGTCGAGGACGAGCACCGGGTTCTTCACGCGACCGGCCTTCACGAACTCGATGAGACACGGATAGAACTGGTCCTTGAACCGGTTCTGGAAATCCGAGAGCCACTTGTTGGGGACGCCCTCGCGGCGGTTGAGGAGGACGACGTCGGAAAAATGCACGCAGGCCTCGTACCACGCGAGGAGGGCCGGCGTCTTCTCGGCGAGCTGGCAATTGACGACGAGGAGAACGCGGGCGAGCTCCGCGCCGTTCGCCTCGAGCCAGGGCTTGAAGGCCTCGATCTGATCGACCGGGTTTTTGCGGCCGTCGGTGACTAGAAAGACCTGGCTAGCGGTCCCGAGCGCCGGGGTCACGAGCGCGTCGTCGCGCCAGGTCCAGCGCTGCACGTTCGGGAGCTTTTTGTCCGCCGGATCGGCCGCCTCGTGGTCCGAGAGGAGGATGAGCGGCTGGTCGGACGGCTCGAGGCCGCCCGCGATCAGGTCAACCAGCACCTCGCGTCGACCCGAACCGGCGGCGCCGAGGACGAGATAAACCAGCGGTTTCACGGCCGGCATCAGAATTTGAAGGTTTGGTTCTGGGCGGCGTGCCGCATCCAGTGGTCGAGGAGGACGAGCGCCGCCATGGCTTCGACGATCGGCACGGCCCGCGGCACGACGCAGGGATCGTGGCGGCCCTTGCCCATGAGTTCGGCGGGCTGGCCGTGGGTGTCCACGGTCGACTGCTTCTGCAGGATCGTGGCCGTGGGCTTGAAGGCGACGTTGAAGACCAGGTCCTCACCGTTGCTGATCCCGCCCTGCACGCCGCCGGAGCGGTTCGTCGTTGTGCGGACGCGGCCGTCGCGCACGGCGAAGGCGTCGTTGTGCTGCGAGCCGCGGAGGAGCGTGCCCGCGAAGCCGCTGCCGATCTCGAAACCCTTGGTCGCGGGGAGCGACAGCATGGCCTTGGCGAGATCGGCCTCAAGGCGGTCAAAAACGGGTTCGCCGAGCCCGGCGGGAAGGCCGCGGACCCTGCACTGGATCACGCCGCCGACGGAGTCGCCTTCGCTGCGCACCGCCTTGATCCGCTCGATCATCGCGGCAGCGGTCGCGGCGTGCGGGCAGCGGACGGGCGTCGCCTCGATGGCGGCAAGGGTCGGCATGGCATCGGGCGCAAGGGCGTCGGCGGGCAGCGCGATGTCGTGAATCCGGGTGATGAAGGCACGGAGCTCCACGCCGCGGGTGGCGAGGATCTTCTGCGCGATCGCGCCGGCGGCGACGCGGCCGATCGTCTCGCGGGCGGAGGAGCGGCCGCCGCCCCGCGGATCGCGGAGTCCAAACTTTGCCTCGTAGGTGAAGTCGGCGTGGGATGGTCGGTACTTGTCCTTCATCTCGTCGTAGGCCGCCGGACGCTGGTCGGTGTTGCGGACGAGGAGGGAAATCGGGGTGCCGGTCGTGCGGCCGTCGTAGACGCCGGAGAGGATCTCGACCGTGTCGGCTTCCTTGCGCGGGGTGACGATGTCGCTCTGGCCCGGGCGACGGCGGTCGAGTTCGACCTGGATTTCCGCGGCCGTGATGGGCAGGCCCGGCGGGCAGCCGTCGATCACCACGCCAATGGCCGCCCCGTGGCTTTCGCCCCAGGTGGTGATGGTGAAGAGGGTGCCGAAACTGTTGGGCATGGTGACGGCCCAACCTTGGGAGCGCCCTCCGACCGGGCAAGCGGCAAATCCGGCCCCGGGTGGGGCGGCCGGTTCAAGCTAGCCAAAACCTCCTGAAATCCTAGATTCCCGCTCGATCAACCGTCCCCGTAGTTCAATGGATAGAACCGTCGTTTCCTAAACGACTAATCCGAGTTCGATTCTCGGCGGGGGCACCAGGGACCTTGCGCGGGGCGGCCGTGTGGGTAGCGTGAGGGGTTGTGCGCATTCCCCTGCTGTTCGTCCTGATCTGTTCGCTAACCATGGCCGCCGAAGAAGCTTTCCCTCCCTCCCCGGTCGGTGAACCGGAAATCAAGACCCTGCCCGCCGGAGTTTTGCTGAAGGCGTCCGCTCCCGGCCGCTACTTCGACCAATCGAATCGCCTGTTTCGCCCGCTCTTCCGGTACATATCAAACCACGACATCTCGATGACCACGCCCGTGGAGGCGCAGATCGACGGCGCCGCGATGTATTTCTGGGTCGCACCCAGCCAGCGCGCCAAGGTGGCGGGAAGCGAAGGGGGCGTCGAAGTCGTGGAAGTTCCGGAGCGGCTGGTGGCCAGCCTGGGGGCCCGGGGTGGGTACACGGAGGAGAATTTCGTCAAAGTGCGCGACCAGTTGCAGGCCTGGCTGGGCAAGCAGCCCAAGGTGGAGGTGATTGGCCCGGCGTACGGCGTCTTCTGGAACGGCCCGTTCCTGCCCGGGTTCATGAAGCGGTTCGAGGTGCACGTGCCGGTGCGGCAGGGCGCCAGTCTGGCTCCCTAGTCGCTAGCTCCCAGACCCTAGCTCCCAGCCCCCCAGTTCCCAGTTGACATCACCCACCGCCATTGCACCGTGAACCCTCCTTTTTCTGACATGACCACCACCGAACAAAAGACCCAGACCCTCACCCCGGCGGAGATTCCCTTCACGGCCCCGCAGCTGATGGTCCGTTACGTCACGGACACCGGCAAGATCCTCCCCCGCAAGTACACGGGTCTGTGCGCCAAGCACCAGCGCACCGTCACCAAGACGCTCAAGCGCTCGCGCAATCTCCTGCTGTCCAAGTAAGCCGGGATTCCGCTTCCGCATCCTTCTCAGCCGGAGTATATTACTCCGGCTTTTTTGTGCCATGACCGCACCGTCCACCGCCCGGATCTACCGCGGCACTGCCCGCAACCTGAGTTTCCTTGCCCGTCGGCTCCGGGCGGGGGAACTGGTCGCGGTGCCTTCGGAGACGGTCTACGGCCTCGCCGCCAACGCCCTCGACGCCCGGGCCTGCCGGCGGATCTTCGCCGCCAAGGGGCGCCCGCTCACCGATCCCCTCATCGTCCACATCCACTCCCTGCGGCAGCTCGATGAAGTCGCCCACGCGAATCCGGCGGCCCTCGCCCTCGCCCGGAAATTCTGGCCGGGGCCCCTCACGCTCGTGTTGCCGAAGCGCCCGACGGTACCCGACGAAGTGACGGCTGGGTTGCCGAGCGTGGCCGTGCGCATGCCGAGCCATCCGCTTTTCCGCCGGCTCCTGAAACTCTGCGACCTGCCCCTCGCCGCCCCGAGCGCCAACGCCTTCGGCTACGTGAGTCCCACGACCGCCGCGCATGTGCATCACGGTCTGGGCAAAAAGATCCGCCACATCCTCGACGGCGGCGCCACGCCGATCGGGCTCGAGTCCACCATCGTCGACCTCCGCGATCCCGCGCACCCGCGCCTCCTGCGCCCCGGCGCGATCACCCGCGCCCAGTTGAGTCGCACCCTGGGGCGGCCCGTCGTCGGCAAGACCCAGGTCGGTCGCACCTCGCAGGCGCAACTGGCGCCCGGGTCCCTCAAGCGGCACTACAGTCCCCACGCCCGCGTGGTCCTGCACCCGCGCCTGAACCGGCGCCAGGTCGCAGCCGGCGCACCCGGCGAGGCGTGGCTGTTTTTCAAGCGGCCAACGGGGTCCGCGCCGCAGAACCTTTTCTGGCTCGACCGCACCGGCACGCACGCGGCGATTGCCCGGTTGCTCTTCGCCCGGCTGCGCGAACTCGATCAAAAAGGTTTCCGCGTGATTCACGTCGAGCTCGCCCGCGGCACCGGTCTTGCCGAGGCGATCAACGACCGCCTGCGCCGCGCCGCGGCGCAGGGCTGATAGCTGTAGCCGCGGTCTGCCAGCGGCGGCGAACGTAGAGGAGCGCGAGACCGGCGCCGACCATCAGGGCGCCGTAGGTCGACGGCTCCGGGACTGGCGTGATCTGCTTGTCGTGGCTCTGCCAAATCGTGTCGCTGCCGGCAAAGCCGTCGAAAACAACCTGGTTAATCGACGCCGCGCCGCGGACGTCCACCGTGCCGCCGGTCCAGGCCTGCGTCGTGAAGAGATCCACGGCGTCGGCCCAGGCATTGACGTTCAGGTTGGCGCCGCCGCTCAGGCTCAGGTTCGAGACCGCAAGGCTCGAGGTGTCGGTGAAGGTGATCGCCGAGGTTGCGGTGATCGCGAGACTCCCAAAGGTCGAGGCGTAGCCGCCGAGATCCAGCGTGCCGCCCGCCAAGATGATGCTCAAATTCGGCGCATTGAAATTGGCGCCGAGGGTCAGCGTGCTGCCGGCCTCGAGGACGAGCGTGCCGGAGCCGAGGAAGGTACCCGAGAAGGTGCCGGTGCCGCCGCTCAGGGTCAGCTGCCCGCCGCTGCCAAAGTCCAGGATGCCGCCGCCCGCCAGGGCGCCGACCGTGGCGTCGAAGTCGTTCAGGTCGAGGGTGCCCGCCGCGCCGATCGTGAGGAGCGCTGCGTTGTCGATCACATCCATCGCCTGGGCGATGATCGTGCCGGAGTTGATGGTCGTCGCGCCCGTGAAGGTGTTCGCGACGGAGAGGGCCAGGGTCCCGCTGCCGTCCTTCGTCAGGCTGCCGCTGCCGGAAATCACGCCGCTCACGGCCGTCGTGCCCGTGCCAGTGACATTCAGGTTGTTGGTCCCGAGGGCAATGTTGCCCGTCAGCGCCAGCTGGCCGGCGTCGGACTGGACGCGGCTGTTGCCCGCCAGGGTGATCGCACCGGAGATGGTGTTGTTGCCCGCGACATTCTGGATCGCGCCGTCCTGGGCACCGGTGCCCATGGAATTGAGGGTCATCGCATTGGCGAGCGTCGCGCCACCCTGCATCTCGAGGTTGCCCGTGCCGCTCACGGAGACTGTCCCCGTGCCGAGGATGTTCGCGTTTGTGCCGGAGACATTGACGATGCCGGCCGAGAGGTTCACCGCACCCGAGAAACTGCTGCTGGAACCGGAGAGGGAGAGCTTGCCGGTGCCGCTCTTGTTGAGAGCACTCGTCCCCGAGCCCGTGATCGAGCCGGCGTACACGCTCTCGCTTGAGCCCGAGATCGCAAGGTCGCCGGTCCCGAGGGTCACCGTGGCGCCGGCGCTGCCGTCGAGCTTCGCGACCGTCTCATCGAAATTATTGAGGTTGAGGACGCCCGAGGAGTTGAGGGTCACAGCCGCCGTATCGGCGATCTGGTTGCTCGCATTGAGCTGCACGGTGTCCGTGCCGGATCCGTCACCGACCACGAGGTTGCCCGCGATCGCATTCGTCCCGGCGGTCTTCGCTAGGATCAGGGATCCGCTGTTGACGGTGGTCGTGCCGGTGTAGGTGTTGGCGGTGCCGGTTCCGTTGTAGGTCACGGTGCCCGTGGAGTTGACCGTGACGGCGCCGGCGCCCGTCGCGATCCGGGCCACGTTCAGGTTGCCCGCGCCGGCCAGGGTCAGGTTCTGGGCGCCCGTGATGCCGGTCGCCGTGTTGGACAGGGTCAGGGTGTCGCCGCTCTCGGCCGAAAGGGTCGTGGCACCGGTCAGGGTGACCGCCCCCGACAGGGTCGTCGTGCCGCTCACGGCCTGGATCGCGCCGGCGCCGCCGACGCCGCTGCCGGCGACGGAGATGTTCTCGCCCGAGGTGAAGGTGCCGGACAAGGCCAGCGTGCCGCCATCGAGAACGGTCGTCGTCCCGGTCGTGTTGCCCAGGGCATTGGCGGCGTTGGCCTGGAGGGTGCCGGCGTTGACGAAGATGTTGCCGGCGTACGTCGAACTGTTGCCGGAGAGGATCAGGGTGCCGCCGGTGTTCTCCTTCACGAGGTTCGAGCTGCCCGTCAGGGCCGACGAGATCGTCAGGTTGCCGCTCCCGATCATGTCGACCACGGTGTTCCGCGAGAGCTGGACGGTCGTCATGCTCATCGTCTGGTTGTTGCTCGATTCCTGCTGGATGAAGGCGACGCTGCCCGCATTGGGGCCGGACATCGTGAGGGTGTAGGTGTTACCCGTCAGATTGAAGGAGGCGCTGCCGGCATCGAAGCGGATCGCATTCACCGTGCGACTTGCGCGCATGTCGGTGGTGGTTTGGCTACCCGTGCCAAAGGCGATCTTCGCGGAGGTTCCCCAGACGGGGACGACGTCTCCCACCCAGTTGGCGGCCCGGTCCCAACGCGTGGTGTTGTTGCCGCTGTCCCAAGTCGCCCAACCCGTCGTGTTGGGGTCGATCGGCCGCCAGCCCGAGCCGTAGGAGCCGACGGTGGTGGCGGCGGACTGGGTCGCACCGGCGCCGTAGCCGACAAAGTAGACCTGATCGAGGATCGTCTGCGTCAGGGCCGTGCTCGAGGCGAGGATGTCCGAGCCGCTCTCCCAGTTGCTGACCGTCAGGACGCCCGACGGGGTCCCGGTCGTGTTGGAGAAGAGGAAATAGTTGGCATTCCCCTGCGTGCCGAAGTCCAAGGTGCCGTTGTTGGAGAACGTGAGGAGGTCGACCTGCTCCGAGAAGGTGTTCAGGTTCAGGGTGCCGCCCGCCAGATTGACGTCGGAGGTGTTCGCCAGGCGGTCGCTCGCGCCCAGCTGCACGGTGCCGGCGTTGATGGTCGTCGTTCCCGTGTAGGTATTGGCGCCCGCCACGACGAGGGTGCCGAAGCCGTCCTTCGTCAGGTTGCCCGCCCCGGTGCCGCCGTTGCTGATGACGCCGGAAATCGTGGAGGTGCCCGCGGCGACGTTCGTCGTCAGGGTGCGGCCCGTGTTGTTTTCGGAGAGGGCGACATTGCCCAGGGTCGCGCCGTCGAGGGCGAGCGTGTAGCTGCCGCCCGACTGCGTGAGGTTGCCAGTCGTCGTGAGGCCGGTGATGCCGCTCGAAGCGGAGAGGGTGACCGCATTTGCGATCGTGTTGGCATTCGTCGAGGCGATCGTGCCGCCGGCCAAGGCGATGGTCCCGGTGCCGAAACCCACATTGTTGTTCGTCGCCACGGTGCCGGCGTAGACTTCCGTGCCGCCGGAGTAGGTGTTGGCGGCATTCAGGTTCACGGTGCCGCCGTCGGACTTCACGATGTTGCCGGTGCCGGAGACGATGCCGGAGGCGGTCGTATTGCCCGAGCCGTCGAAGGTCAGGGTATTGCCGCCGAGGCTAATGTTGCCCGTCAGGCTCAGGGTCGCGGAACTATTCTGGCGGACGCCGATATCGTTGTTGAGGGCCAGATTCGAGGCGATGACGTGGTTCGCGGAGCCGCGGGACTGGGTCACCGCGATGCCGGAGAAACCCGGGACACTGGCGGCGTCGAACGTGATCGTGTTGTTGTTGATCGTGTAGGCAAAGGGCGCGTCCAACTGGATCGAGCGCACGGTGCGGTTCGTCTGGGTGTTGATCGTCTGCGCGACCGAGACGAAGGTGTTGTCGAAGAGGATGTCGGAGCCGGCGGCGGGCAGGATATCGGGATTCCAGTTGGAACCCGTGCCCCAGAGTCCGTCGGCGGCCTGGGCGTCCCAAAGGCTCGCCACCAAGGTCGTCACGTTCAGGTTGCGGATCTCGTGGTAATTGGTCGACCCGCCGGTCGAGGCGGCAAAGCCGAACTTGAGCGTGTCGGGCCGGGCATAGCCGGAGAGGTCGAGCGAGAGGACCGTCTGCGAGGAGGCGCCGCTCTGCTGGAGGGCCACGGTCAGCTGATTCGTCGGCGAAATGAGGATCTGCACCGTGTTGATGCCCGTGGGCCGCGTGGCGACGTTCGGTGTGTCGATCGAGGTCGACAGGGTCGAGGTGCCGCCGAGGTAATCGTAGCCCGTCGTGCCGGAGCCGGGACCGCGGACGGAGAAAGAGTCGGGCGTGAAACCCAGGCCGCCCTGGCGACCCTCGGTGCCGTTGGAGAAATTGCCGTATTCGTCGATCGCGACGCCGAGGTAGCCGCCGGCGAGGCCGTCGACCCCGGTCTTCTGGGCATAACCGAGGGAGCCGCCGTCGGCGCCAAGATCGAAGGCCTGCGAACCGTCGTAGAGGAAAAAGGAGATGCCGTCGGCGCCCGTGCCGCCCCAGCTTGCGTAGTCGAAGGACGCATACACGGTCGCGTTCGAGGCCGTGAAGGCCGTGTCGTAATGGGCGCTTCCGATCTGGTTGTTGCCGGTGCTCGTGAGCCGCAGCCAGCCGTCGCCACTGGGATCGACGCCGCCGGAGGTGAGGTTCGCCGTGTAGCCCGTCCCTGAGAACACCCAACCGGAGGCGGTGCTGTTCTTAAAAGACTCCGTCACCACCTGTGCCGTGAGCGCAGCCGAGCCCAGCCCGACCAGGGTGGTCAGAAACAGGAGGCGGCAGGTCGCTCGGGCGAGAGGGTTCATGGTCGGTGCGAGTTTGAGGGCGGGTAAAAGGAGGGTCTAAAACGTACGGGTACGATCGGGCCTACCACCCCAGGAATCAAATAGATATCCAGGGTTTATTACCTATATCGTACGTAGTTTAACCCAGAGACCCCAGAATCCGCATAATTGTTTATCTCTTTGATTTGTATATATAAACGATCATTCATAGCGAGAATTTGAGCATTCCATGCCTAGGACCCACGGGCCGGGCTTTCAGCCCTTGACCCGGGAGACCCCCTATTCCCGGGGTTTTATTGTAGCCGGGGTCGCCGACCCCGGTCCGAAGGCGCTTCCCTCAATCCCCGGGCTCAGCGAGCCCAGCTACAGTTTCGGACGCGACCGATGAGGGATGACCGACACCAGAAGACAGACCTCCGTCCTCAGCCCTCCGCCCTCTGTCATCCGTCCTCCGTCTTCCGCCGAATTTCCCATTGCTGCACCCTTCCCGCGTCGCAGACTCGCTCCTCGTGGAATCCCGCCACCGTCCCCGTCATGCTCTCGGCTCGGCCGCGGCCTTCCGGCCCTCGGCGAAGCAGTATGCGCTGCATCCCCTCGAGAAAGCCCTGATGCTGACGGTGATCGCGCTCCTGATCTACCTGCCCTGGGCCCTCGGCGGCATGCGGCCGTCGGCGCAGATCGTGGCCGGTGTCCTGGCGGTCGTGGCGTTCGTCCTCTCCCTCATTCCGCGCACCTACGACGACCGCTACCATGCCGGCGGCAACCTGCGCCTCCACATGTGGCCAAAGCTGCGCCGCTTCCCGATCTTCTGGCTCGGGCTCGTGTACTTGGCCCTGATCGTGATCCAGATCTACAATCCAGCCTGGATCCTGCGCACCTCCGCCGCCGGCTGGTGGCTCGAGCCGCAGCCCTACCTCAAGTGGCTCCCCCACGGCGTCGAGGGCACCGCCTTCTCCAAGATGAACGGCTGGCGGACCCTCCTGATCCAGGGCGGCGCCTGGCTCGTCATCTGCGCCCTGTGGGTCGGCGTCACGCGGCGGCGCACGCTTCAACTGATTCTCGTCACCCTGACCCTGAATGCCGTCGCCCTCGGCATGCTTGCCGCCGCCCAGCGCTTCGCAGGCACGAACGACATTTTCTGGCGGATCCCCTCGCCCAACGAGATCTGGGGCACCTTCTTTTACCGGAACCACGGCGGTGCCTGGTTTAACCTCGCAGTCGCCATGGCCTGCGGACTCGCCGCGTGGTTCCAGCTGCGTGCCCTGCGCAGCTTCGCCAAGTCAAACCCCTCCGCGGTGCTCGCCTTCCTCGCGATCTTCCTCGGCGTCATCGTCATCGCAAGCCACTCCCGCGGCGCGTTTATGACCCTCGTTGGCTTCCTCGGCGCCTTCGTCGTCGCGTACGTCGTGCGCCACCTGACGCTCCCCGACTATCCGCGGCGGCGCATCATCGTCGTCATCTTGGCGCTCTCCTTCGTCGGCTTCGCCGGCCTCGGCCTGCGCGAACTCAAGGCGAGCCGGACCTGGGACCGCATGGAGGAACTCTTCAAAGGCGACCGCGGTTCGGTGGAGAGCCGCCAGATCGCGACCACGGCGACGCTGGAGATGTGGGCCAAGGAGCGCTGGTACGGCCACGGCGCCGGCAGCTTCCGCTACGTGTTCCCGCAGTACCAGCAGCACCACCCGCTGATCTACAAAACCGGCAACCTGATGTTTTTCTGGGACTACGCCCACAACGATCACGCGCAGGCGCTGGCTGAGATGGGGCTGGTCGGGTTCACGCTCCTCGCGGCCGGGTTCGTCTGGTGGCTTTACGCGCTGTACCAGCGCGGCGCCCACGGGAACCTCCTCGCCGTCGCGCTGGCGCTCGGCGTCATCGCGACGTGTTTCCACGCCCGCGTGGAGTTCGTCCTCCACTGCCCCGCCATCCTCTACACCGCCGCCGCCCTCTTCGTCATCGTCGTCCTGTGGAGCGAGCGCGACCGGGCCGCGGGCTGAGGAGACCGACCGCTGGCAGCGCCGTCGGCGCGCTCGATAATAGCCTGGGGCAACGCCCCAGGAAAAAGGTGCCCGGATTCACCCGAGGGCTGTAGGCCCGCCCCATCATGGATCGGGCTTTCAGCCCTTGCGCATAACCAATCCATCGGCGTTCCCTGGGGTTGCACCCCAGGCTGTGATGGCGTGCGCCTTCGGCGCGAAACACGGAAACAATCGGTCGAGGAAACGACCGATGGCAGCGCCCTCGGCGCGGAAGACGGAAGCAGCCTCAGTCCAAAAACGGCGTGTACTCCGGGACGAGGGCTTGGATGAACTTCTTCACTTCCATCGCCTCCATCGTGTAGAGTTCCTTTTCCATCGCGGGCAGCGGGTCGCCGGCGGGGGTCGCACCGCCGTTGGCGCAGAAGCGCATGATGCGCGGGTGGGCCGTCGGCTCGTGCTTCTCGGCATGATGCTGCAGCTCCTCGAAGAGTTTCTCGCCCGGCTTGAGCCCCGTGAACGTGATCTCGATGTCCTCGCCCGGGCGCAGGCCGCTGAGCTCGATCATCTGCTTCGCCATGTCGTGGATTTTCACCGACTGGCCCATGTCGAGGACGAGGATGTCGCCACCCTCCCCGAGCACCGCGCTCTGGAGGACGAGGCCCACCGCCTCGGGGATCGTCATGAAGAACCGCGTGACGTCCGGGTGCGTCACCGTCACCGGCCCGCCGCGCTCGATCTGGTCACGGAAGATCGGGATCACGCTGCCGGAGGAGCCGAGCACGTTGCCGAAGCGGACGGCCACGAAGCGCGTCGGGACACCCGGGCGGGCGGCGAGGCGCTTCAGCTCGATCTCGGCGAGACGCTTCGAGGCGCCCATGACGCTCGTCGGATTGATCGCCTTGTCAGTCGAGATGAGGACGAAGGCCTCGAGCCCGTACTCGATCGCGAGTTCGCCCAGGCGCCGGGTGCCGATCGCGTTGTTGTGCACGGCCTCGGCCGGCTGCCGCTCCATCATGAAGACGTGCTTGTGGGCGGCGGCGTGGAAGATGACCTGCGGCTTGTACCGATCGAAGATCTGCCGCATCCGGGTCTCGTTGAGGATATTCGCGACGAGCGGGATCGCATTCGTGCCCAGACCGAGTTCGACCAGGTGCCGCTCGGCGAGGAACAGGCTGCCCTCGGACCGCTCCACCATGAGGAGCCGCTTCGGGTTGTTGGCCGCCACCTGCCGGCAGAGTTCGCTGCCGATGCTGCCGCCGGCGCCGGTCACGAGGACGACCCGGCCCTCGATCAGCTTGCGGATCGCAGCCGAGTCGAGCGCGACAGGTTCGCGACCGAGGAGATCCTCGATCTGCACGGGACGGATGCGGTTCGCCTTCACGCGCCCGGAGGCGAGCTCCTCGAGGGACGGCATCGTCTCGACGGTGAGGCCAAGCGAGGCGGTGAGCTTGACGACCTCGCGGATGCGCTTCGCGGGTGCCGTCGGCATCGCGATCACGACCTTGTTGATCTGCAGCCGCGCCAGCACGTCCGGCAGGAGCTCGGGGGTGCCCACGACTGGCACGCCGTGGACCAGTTTCCCGCGCTTGTTTGGATCGTCGTCGAAGAACGCCACGGGGCGGAAGCCGCGGGCCGGCGTGTTGAGGAAGTCGCGGGCCAGCCCCGCCCCGCCGTCGCCGGCGCCGACGATCGCGAGGTTCTGCTGCCCATGCCCGGCCAGGCGCTTGGCCAGCGAGACGCGCTCGCGGTAGATGCGGGCACCCATGCGCAGGACGCACAAGCCCACCACGCTCAGGACAAAGTCAATCAGGAGCACGCCACGCGGCATGATGACCGCCGTGCCGGCAAACGGCCGGATGGCCAGCAGCAGCAGCAGCGCACCGCCGATGGCGACGATGATGCGGACGAGATCCGGTACGCTGAAATACGTCACCATCGTGTCCATCTGCCGCAGCAGCACGAGTGCCACGAGCTTCACGCCCACCACGGCGAAGAGCGCCATGAGGCGGTCCATCTGGAACGGCTCCGGCACCACGAAATCGAACCTCAGCTCATACGCGAGGTACAGGCTCGCCGTGAGGACGGCCGCGTAGGCGATCGCGATCGCCAGCAGGCGTTGGAGGCGTTCGAAGGACCAGATTGAAATGCCCATGGTGTTTAGGAGCGGGGGGATGGGGCCGGGGCGGTTGGGCGAAACTCCGGCATCGTGGCCTCACCTTGAGCGCTGATGCCATCCCGGCGCAAGACCTTGCCGATGGTGGCGAGGAGGATCTTCACGTCCAGCACGAGGCTCCGGGTCTCGACGTAGGTGACGTCCCATTCAAATTTCTCCTCCCAGGTCAGCGCATTGCGCCCCTTGATCTGGGCAAGGCCGGTCAGGCCGGGCGGCACCTCGTGGCGCCGGGCCTGGCGGGGCGAATAGCGCGGGAGGTACTCGATGAGGAGCGGCCGCGGCCCGACGAGGCTCATCTCGCCCTTCAGCACGTTGAAGAGTTCGGGTAACTCATCGAGCGAGGAGGCGCGCAGCCAGCGGCCGAAGGGCGTCAGCCGATCAGCATCCGCCAAAGCCGGTGTCGCCACTGTAGCCGGGGTCGCCGACCCCGGTCTGTTGGCGCTTCCCGCACGATCCCCGGGCTCAGCGAGCCCGGCTACACCCGAACCACCAGCTGGCAGCATCGAACGGAACTTGATCAGCGTAAAAATCCTGCCCCCCTGCCCTGGCCGGGCCTGGCGGAAAAACACCGGGCTCCCCAGCTTGACGCGCACCGCGACCACCACGATGAGGACGAGCAGGAGCCAAAGCGGCGCCGCGACGATGACGGCGACCAAGTCGAAAAGGCGTTTTGCGAGCAGCCCCGACGACGGACGACGGACGGCAGAGGACGGATGGCCGAATGCAGACATGTTTTTGCGGATTAGGCGAATTTCTCCGGGGTCTGCATCATCCGGCCAAGCATTGCGCCAATTCTGTCACATTTCAGCTCCAAGCCCAGCAGCATTTCCTTGGTGATGTAGCCGTACGCAAAGGCGCGGTCCAGCCAATGCCGGGTCTCCTGCAGTTCGCCATCCGAATCCGTCAGCTTGCTGATAAAGTGAGCCGCGTAACGCCGCTTGGCCCAAGCCTCCGCAATATTCGCCCCGATTGATCGGGCCGACCGTCGCACCTGATCGGTCAGCGCAAAGCGCTCCTCCTTGGGAAACCGTTGGGAAACCGAAAACACCTCAAAATCCAAGTCACAGGCCTCCCGATACACCCGAAGTTCCTTAAAAGTAGAAATACGTTCACTCATACTAAAAGCACATGTTGATAGTTCAGCCTTCCGTCCTCAGTCCTCCGCCCTCTGTCGTCCGTCCTCCGTCAAGCGCGCCAACACGAACGCATCACCGCCACCACCCGCTCCAAGTCGCCACGCGACAGATTGGAGCCGGACGGCAGGCAGAGACCGCGGTTAAACAGGTCCTCAGCGACGGCGCCGCCGAAGCGGTCGTACGCGGCGAACACCGGCTGGAGGTGCATGGGCTTCCAGACGGGGCGGGCCTCGATGTTCTGCGCGGCAAGGGTTTCGCGGACCTTCTCGCGGTCGGTGCCGGCCTTCGCCGGGTCGATCGTGATGCAGGTGAGCCAGCGGGTGCTCCGGCCCCACGGGGCCTCGGGCATGAAGGCGAGGCCCGGCAGGTCGCCCAAGGTTTCCTGATAAAACGCGGCATTCGCCCGGCGGGCGTTCACGCGGTCGGCCAGGACCTGCAGTTGTCCGCGGCCGATACCGGCGAGGACGTTGCTCAGGCGGTAATTGAACCCGATCTCCGAATGCTGGTAATGCGGCGCCGGATCCCGCGCCTGCGTGGCGAGGAACCGCGCCTTGTCGGTCAGCTTCGGGTCCGCCGACACAAGCATCCCGCCACTCGACGTCGTGATGATCTTGTTCCCGTTGAACGAATAGATCCCGATCCGCCCGCGGGTGCCAGGGGTGATGCCCGAGGTCGGATGACTGACGACAGACGACGGATGACCGATGGCAGATGACTGAGGACTGACATCGGATGACAGATGACTGACGACCGACGACCGATGACCGACGTCAGAAGTCAGACCTCCGCCCTCCGTCATCCGCCCTCTGCCCTCCGCCGTCCGCCCTCCGAAATAAGTCGCGCCGAGTGCCTCGGCGGCGTCCTCGATCAGCGTGACGCCGTAGCGGTCGCAGAGGGTCTGGATGGGTTCGATGTCGGCGCTTTGGCCGTAGAGGTGGACGAGGATGACCGCCTTCGGCAGGCGGCCGGCCTTCGCCCGCTTGGCCAGGGCGTCGGCGAGCAGTTGGGGATCCATGTTCCAGGACACCCGCTCGCTGTCGATGAACACCGGCCGGCCGCCTTCGTAGAGGATGGGGTTCACGCTGGCGCTGAAGGTCAGGGTCGAGACCATGACCTCCTCACCGGCCTGGAGCCCGACCAGCCGCATGGCCAGATGCAGCGCCGCCGTCCCTGAAGCCAGCGCCGCCGCATGCGGGCTACCGACCAGGGTCGCGAATTCGCGTTCGAACGCATCCACATGCGGACCCACCGGCGCCACCCAGTTGGTGGCAAAGGCTTCGCGGACAAACTCAAACTCCGCCGTCCCCATATGGGGCGACGACAAATAGATACGGGGCACCGTCATGTGTGGAACCGCTGAGTTAGCAGGCCAAGGCGATGCCACTCAAGCATGTAGAAGGCTGGGGCTGGGGCTGGGGACTGGGGACTAGGGGCTAGGGACTAGCGACTAGGTACTAGGAACTAGCTGCCAGCGACTAGGGACTGGGTACTAGGTACTAGGTACTAGGAACCAGCAACCAGAGGCTAGCGACTAGGCTGCCCCCGCAGCGAAAAGCCCTTCGCCTCAATCCAGTCATCCTTGGCCTGGTGCCGGATGGTCAGGCTGAGACCGACCCAGGCGGCGCCGGTCGGGGCTTCGGCGGCCTGCACGAGGTCGACCCAGGCCGGCCACTCGCCTTCCGGGAGCCGGATTGCGGCCATCTTGAGGTGGCGGTGGTTGGCATCGAGCCAGCTGTGCGTGAGCATCACCACCGTGCTCTCGGACACGCGCCCCCGCAGCTGCACCTGCGCCCGCACGAACGACCGCTGGCCCAAAGCGGCCCATTGAAAGACTTCCGCATCCTTGCTCCCGCCGATGAACAGCACGCCCGGCTGCCCGGCCTTGATGCCCGCCGTCTGGTGCTCCGAAGGCTCCACCTTGCTCTGCCAGGGCGCCGGCAGCGCCACCTTGTACGCCAGCCCCGCAATCACCCGCGCCGATTGCAGGGGGCCGCGCAGCTCCGGATTTGCGATCAGCTCATCTCCTGCCGTCGCCCTGGCTGTAGCCGGGGTCGCCGACCCCGGTCCGATGGCGCTGGCCGCACGACCCCCGGGCTCAGCGAGCCCGGCTACAGCCAAACCGCCCTTCACGCGGGCCAGCACGTTCGCGGTCGGGTCGTTTAAGAGGTAATCCACCATCCGGAACGGGCCGACGAGCAGCGGTTGCTCTCGCTGCAGGCGCTCGGTGTAGGTGACGAAGCTTTCCCGCATGACCTGAAAGCGGCCCAAAGCCGCCAGAAGGTCCTCGTCCGTGGCCTTCCCTGCCAACGCAAGCCGGTTCGCGGCATCCCGCGCTTCCTGCATCGCGACGAACCGCTGGGTCACCCCGAAGGCATCGCGCACCTGCCGCACTCGGATGCGAGCGATCTCCGACTTCGCCTGGCCCAGAGCCTCATCCAGGATCCCCTTCAACTCGCGGCAAACCGCTGAGGGAAAAATCGCCGCCTGCGATTCATTGCGATAGTGCTTCAGCCAGTACGACCGCCCCGGCTGCTGCATCCACTGTTCCTCGCAGCGCTCGAAAAACCGCTGCATGGGAAACGCCGCTTCGCGGAAATACCGCCGGTAGTATTCAGCCAACAGCGCCCGCTCCGACTGCTCCGGATCCTGGAGCAACTGCGCCACGAGCCAAGGCTGCGGCCCATCGAGCCCCCAGTTGGGAAAGATCTCTGCGTAATAATCCGTAAACCCCAACCGCCGCGCCTCCCGCAGGTTCTCCGCAATCAACCGTGTATGAATCCGCGGAATCAGAAACCCATTGCCATAGATATAGTCGTACAAGCCAAGACGAACCTGAGGACCGATGGCCGACGACAGATGACTGACATCAGACTCCAGACCTCCGCCCTCCGTCGTCCGCCCTCCGTCCTCCGCCCTCCGTCGTCCGCCCTCCGCCCTCCGCGCCACCCAGCGCGCCTGCAGCGCGCGCTCCTCTTCCCGAAACGCCCGATCATATCCCTGCGAACGATCCGCCGTGAGGAACGGGATCACTTGGGGATGCACGGGAAAGTCCGGCGTGTCCTCCGTCCAGTAGTAGGCCAGTGTTCCGAGGTACTTGTCCGGGTGGGTCGTCGCCAGGTCGGCGGCGGCCCGGTTCAGAAACGTGAACACCAGATTGGAGTAATCGGGTCGCTCGCGAAACCAGCGCAGCGGGGTCGTGAGCGACAGGAGTCCGGGCGATTCGCCATAGATCAGCCCATCGGTCACCCCGAGCGCGAATGAGACGGCCTCAGGATGCTTGGCAAAATGTTCGCGCGCCTTGTTGGCCGCGAAGGCCGCCGCTTCGGGTGTGGAGATGTCGGGATTCCACCACCCAGACCCCTTCGGCGGCCGCAGCCGCTTCCCGCCCTCGAGCGGGAAAAACTCCGGATGGGTGTCGTACAACTCCGGCGGAAATACGCCGCCAAGGTTATGGGAAAACTCCAGCCGTGACGTCACCCCATTGAACTGCGCCCAAGCCCCCCCGTCGCCCGTCTCCACCCCGCCCAACGCCCGAGTGAGAAACGGCGATCGGCCAACTGTAGCCGGGGTCGCTGACCCCGGTCCCTTACCCCCGGGCTCAGCGAGCCCGGCTACACTCCCCCCCCCTTCCCTCCCCATCTCCCCCGGCGCAAACCAGCGCTCCACGTCATCTGCCAGCACGGGTCGCGGCGCCATGGCCGCGAGCCGGGGCGCGCGCCACCAGACGAGGCCGAGCACCAAGGCCAGGCCGGCGCCGATGAGGCCGGCCACGGCCAGGAGGCGGCGCGAGGGTTGGAAATCCATGCAGCAAAAAAGCAGGCACGTTGTGCCTGCTTTGTAAATGGGAAGCGTCGCTGTAGCCGGGTTCGTTACGTACGTTACTGTAGCCGGGGTCGCTGACCCCGGTCCCTAACCCCCGGGCTCAACGAGCCCGGCTACATCTTCAGCCAGCCCCAGTTTCGCCAGCGACGTCAGCACCTCCTGAAACCCGGGATCCTGCCAGATCTCCTCGAAGGGCCGGTCGCTGGTCAGGCGGATGAAATACTGGTCAGCACTGCCCTTGAGGGCGTAGTGGACCGTCTCGCGCCACCACCGCAACGGATCCGGCCTTTGGTTGAATCCATCGCCGTAGTCATACAATTCCCCCCCCCACGAGGTGCCAGTAGAGCACGTACTGCTTGGCGCTCTTGGACCCGGGCGTGGCAAACAAACGCCAATACGCCGGTTTCAGGGCCCCACCCTGCCAATGCACCTTTACTCCTGCCCGTAAGGATTCGCAGGACCAACCATTCTCCGACCAACAACGATCGGGGGTGTGGGAGGCCACCTTCTGCACTGGCATTCGCCCAGAAGACCAATACGCGACATAGACACCAAACCCAGATCCGGCTCGTGAGAATATTCGGTAAGTATAATCGTCGTAGTTTAGGATCTTTTCCGCTGCACTACGCACGATTTCGGTTGATCCCAAAGGCTCATCACGACCGCTCCAACCCGGCAACTCTCGCGGTAAGCGCTGATTAAGCATAACTGGACGGGTGCCTGCGTCTCGTTCGCCCTCCTTGGTGTCCCGCATCTTCAACTTCTGCAGCGCAACCGCGACGAACAAGATCACAACGCCTCCTGCGATGGAGACTGTAATCGACCGTCTCACCGGACCACGACGCCTCGCGTCAGGTCATGCCAGAGCGAATATCCGTCCCAAAGCGGAGTGAATTCGAGCGCACGACCAAACGGGACGATGCGATCGATGCCCGCCAAACCGGCCTGCATGGCCAACAGGCTGCGCTCGTGATCGTCCAATCCATAATAGGTGATCGTCTGATGATCAGGCCGTAACAGCGACACCATCTCGGCGACTGAAGAGCAGGTTGAATGGAACAGCAGCCCAACGCCACAGGGATCCTGTTGCTCGGTCTTGGCTGGTGAATCGGCAATCAAGGATGCCGAATGGCCTCCCAGAATTACCCGACCGATCTGCCCGCTGGCCGCCGCCGCGAAGGAAGAGTTGATTCGTCGCACGGCGGCGCCCAGATCCTGACCTGAGGCCTTTGCGTGCATTGCCACCTCGACCCGACAGCCGAACTCCGAAATCGTCGCCACTTCGTCCTTCGATTCGCCAATCCAGAATACCTGGTGGGGCGACGAGCATGCCATTTGCGCGAACGGAATAAGGTCACCAGCCATCTGCTCGGCTAACTTTTGCCGCGCCCCATCCGAGAGACCGGTGTATGCGGAAGTCTTGATTGCAGCCAGCGACCGCTTGCTTGCGAAGCATCGCTCACCGGCATGCGGATTGAGCGGGACTGATCGAATCCGTCGAACCGTCTCATCCCCGCCCCACACGATGCGAAGGTCGCAGATCGCCGAAAGCGAAGCCGTGATTGCGTCGTCGTGGCCGTAAGTAACGAAGTAGTTCCCCGCCGTCGCCGCCGGATGGTGAGCGAAAACATCAGACAATACTTCGACCAACCGTTCGAGCAGCGGGCTGGCTTGGGTGGTGAGGCGCACGACGTTCGCATTACCCGCGAGAAACGAGAGTGCCCACGAGTAGACAAACATGGTGTCCACGTTTGCCGGAGTGATGTGCACAACCAAACCCGCCGGAACCCGACAGACGTCAGTTTCGTTTGGAAATGCCGCTTCAAGTTCCTTCAGGCTTGCTGGCCGCAGCCAGAATCCCAGTGCCGCCGCCGCCGGCTCTCGGCGCAAAAGGTCGTGCTTGAGCAGGCTGCGCGAGAGATCTGCCAGCACTTCGAGCCGTTCTGCGGCCCAAGGCGCAACGGTCCCGTGACGATCTGCAAGTAGCTGACCGGTCATGAGTGCCGGTGCCCCGCGTGGGACCAGCACGCCTTCAGACGGCAGCAGCGCTTCAGGCAGGTTGGGCATAGGTGTCACTACAGCCGCGAACTTCCGAGCGCGGCGCCCGGCCTTCAATGTGAAAAAACCTGCCAGGCATGCCGGCACCCACCTCGTCCAGTCCTCGCCACGTTCCCAAGTCCTCGGTGAGGAGCGAGTGCCCTGGGTAGCTTTGCGGCAGGACCGAAAGCACTTGGATCAACCCACGTTGGCCTGGTGGCTGTGGTCTCAACGTGGACGGATCGCGCACGATCACATCGGCAAACACCGGCGCATGCAATGCACCAAGACGATTCTCAAAAAAGACGCTGCCAACCTGCTCCACCATCCCATAGAAATTGATGACCTGCTCGACACCCAGCGTTTCGCGTGCCGCTTGATTGAACGTGATGGCGTCGACCCGGGCGCTTTCTAGCTTTTTCCAGCCACCGCTGTGGATCAGGAATCCACGGTTGCTCGCCAGGTTCAGACCCTGTGCGCGCAAACAGTGCACTGCGTGCTGCCATACCATGAAGGTGAAACCAAAGAACAAGATCGGGCGCCCAGCGTTGGCAGCGAGGTACGCTGCCACGCTGGCATGATCGAAACTCATATCCTCCCGCAGCGCGTAGATCGGTTGCCTGCCGAACTGCATCAGACCAAGGATACCCGCCCCGCGCGCGGAAAAAGACTCCCGTGCATTCACGACGCCCGGATGGTCGAGGATCACCATTGGCAGGCGATCCTTGCCGATGAAATGCTGCATGATGCGGACAAGCGCCTTGGCCTGTCGACCCGAAGTCTCACGATCGAGGTATACACGGCTCACAGCTTGGCCGGTGGTGCCGCTCGAAGTGAGCACCCGAAAGACCTCTTCGGCACGGATGCTGCGCAGCTCGAATTGCTTGAACAAGGAAACCGGCACGAACGGAAGATCCTCCAACGCCGCGTAGCGATCCTTCAAGCCACCGAACGCCGCATCCACCACCCGGCGGAAGGGCAGGCAATGTTCATAATGAAAACGTGTCAGGTCTTCGAGGCCCTCCAGCAAATCCCGGGTCTTCGCCACCGTTCCTTCGCCATATGGGGCGCCGGCAAGCATGCGGTCGGCAATGATGGCAACCTTGGAACTCATTTCAGCGCCTTGTAGTCTTTCTTGCCGTTTGCGGTCATAGGCAACTGCGCAAGTGCGTGCACTTGGACGGCGACCGGGGGGACGCCGAGCCATGCGCTCACATGCGCTCGGACTTCGGTCAGTGCATTTGGGGCGCTGGTTTCGAGAAACACCTTCAACTTGTCGCCACCATCAATCGCCATGGCGCGGATCATGTGGCGTGCCTCCACTTCGGACTCGACACTCGCAAGGTTGATCCGCTTTCCGAAGAGTTTCGCAAACCGCGCCAACCTGCCAATTAGGCGGAAATAGCCATCGGAATCCACCGATGCCAGATCTCCAGTGGGCAGCACCCCATGCATTTCGTCGCCACGAGCGAGGTCGGCCGGACCGGATGCGTACCCCATCATCACATTGGGTCCACGGTAAACCAGCTGTTGGTGTTCACCCTCCCCGTCAACCGGCTGGAGTGCCAACTCCCCTCCTGGAATCGCAATACCGATCGTCCCGAGCTTTTCCGCCAATCGCTCCGGGGGGACGTAAGCGATGCGAGCGGTCGCCTCCGTCTGTCCATACATCACGAAAAACCGCGCGCCGATTTTCGCACTAGCAGCATGAAAATGATGCACAACCTCGGGCCGCAAGTGGCCACCAGCCTGGGTCAGGGTGCGCAGCGAACCTCGTTCGGCTGGGGAAATCCGCAGGCGCTGTAACGTCTCATACATGTAGGGAACACCTGCGAACGACGTACACCGCGCCACCTCGACTTCTCGCCAGAATTCCGGACGGAGAAAGGAATGCTTCGTGAGGAGGACCGAGCCACCCACAAGTAGGTGGGAATTGAGCAAGGAAAGTCCGTAGGAATAATGCAACGGCAGGCTTTGCACCGCTCGCTCATTGGGATTCAAACCGAGATAGGTGGCAATGGACCGTGCATTGGCCGACAGGTTTCCGAGGGTCAGACGGACAAATTTGGCGTCGCCAGTTGATCCCGAAGTCGGTAGCAGCAGGGCCGTATCTGGATGGATTTCTCCAGCAAACGAGACCGAACCGGTTCGCACAAACAATGACAGGCCTTCACTCGCGGTCACTCTCAACTCATACCCGCCGGGCGGCGCCTCACCTGCATCGAGCAAGATCGCACTCGGCATATATACGGAAATGACGCGATCACGCGCGGCGCCTTGCTCTCCGAGTCCCAATGGAAGGCGTTCCGCCAAACAGGCAAGATAGCTAACAATCCAAGCGGTGCTGTTAGCTGCAAACTGAAAAACAAGCGCCGGCCGCGGGAGCTTCACCAGTTCCTCACGAAGGCGCGCCACGCGGCGACCCAGCTCGCGGTAGGTGACCACGCGAGCACCAAGTTCCTCCACCAGCGCCGGAGCGTCTCGGTCGAACACGACCTGTTCAATCATACCATCATCCCACCATCTACGCCGATCACCTGACCGGTGATGTACTCGGATTCGTCGGACGCCAGGAAGAGTGCCGCCCGTGCGATATCCGCCGGATCACCGATACGACCGATGCCGATACTGGCGACACGCTTCTCGAACCATTCGGGTGAGATCTGGCGGGCCATGTCTGTGTCGATAAACCCCGGTGCGATCGCGTTCACGCGGATTTTTTGTGGCGCGAGTTCCTTGGCCGCAGCGCGGGTAAAACCCACGACTGCAGCCTTGCTCGCGCTGTACGCCGTGATCCCATCGATACCCTGCGTCCCTGCGATCGACGCCAAATTGATGATCGAACCTCCTGTACCACGCGGGAAAGCACGAACCGCGTACTGCGCAAGATTAATAGTCGCAAATACGTTCACCTCGAACATGCGCCGCGCGTCCTCAAGCCTCAGCATGCCTAGTTTCCCAGCCACCAGAACTCCCGCATTGTTCACCAGCACGTTGAGTCCGCCGAACTTCGCGCGACACGTCTGAATCAGCATCCGGACGTGTGCGTCGTCGGTGATATCCCCAAGCACAGTCTCAACGGTCCCGCCGGTGCTTCGCAACTCGCCGGCGAGTATCTGGAGTGAAGGACTGCGGCCTGAAATGACGAGTTTGGCCCCCGCCCGCGCAAACTCGCGGGCGATGGCCGCGCCGATCCCTCGGGAAGCACCGGTCACGATGGCTACTTTGCCGGCGAGCCTCACGCGAAAATCACACCGTGCTTGCGAAGGATATCACGTGCAACAGCCACCGAACTCATCGCGATGATGTCATCGGTATCGAGCATGACATCAAACTCACTCTCTAGCGCCGCGACCAGCGCCATGTGCGCCACCGAGTCCCATTGTTTCACCGAATTATAGGCCAGCGAATCCGAGATTTGCTCGATAGGCAAACCCAGCGATTCAGCCATGCATTGCTTGAGTCGGTTTTCGTTCATCGCTAAGACAATCACGTAGGGGGCGCCGGTGCTGCAAGTATTTTGGCCGGAACACCAATTGCGGTTGCTCGGTCAGGTACGTCACGCGCAGCAAATGACGCCGCACCGACGGTCGCATTTGCGCCAACTTGAACACCGGGCGCCACCACGCCATTTGAACCGACAAACGCTGCCGCCCCGAGTCTGACCTTCCCAGACAACCTGGCGCCAGGGCAAATCTGAGCAAAGTCTCCGACATCCGAATGGTGCCCAACGCTGGCACCAGCGTTGACTAGAACATGCCGTCCGAGACGAGCCTCAGGACCGATGAATGAATGCGGACCAATGTAGCAACCTCCTCCAAGCGTCGCGGATTCCGCGACAACCGCCGACGGATCAATGAGGGACGCCGGGATCAAGCCCAACCTCTCAGCTTCAGCGGCCAATCGCCCGCGAACTGCGTTGCTGCCAATTCCACAATGGAAAGCTGTTGAGCCTGGCCCTGCCCGCAGACGTAGGACGTCCGAGATCGGCCCAAGGACAAGCAGGTCAAGAATCTTGGTTCCCTCCGCGATGCCATCATCGGCGAAGCCTACTACCATCCAAGGGCTGTCTACCATACGCCTTGCCACCAGAGCGGCCTCAATGCCAGCTCCTCCGGCCCCCAAGATTATGAGCGGAAAGTTGGTTAACATTAGTTTAGCGGATCAGTTGGCGTGAACCTTTAGAGTAGCGAAATGAAATTGACCACTAATTGATTATGATCGAACCGCACCTTCGCAAGCCTGCGCTCTTCGAACGCCATATCCGCGCTCGTGGATTAATGGCCAGCGAAATTGATCAATTCATCGGCGATTGCCGAACGTGTACATGGAACGAAGTTGACACTCGTCTACGATTCACGGGAGCCAATCGCCGTGAGACACTACCTTGTCCAATGGTGACGACGACGCTGTACCAGCAAAACCCCTAACGCGTTCAGTAAAAGGCTCAATAATTCGACACAGGAGCAGCTAGCTCGATGTTAGTGGGACGCGCCTGTCCGCCTTATGAACGCCTCTGATTTCTGGAACAGATAAAAATCCTCCGGAGTTCCAAGCCCATGCATTACCACTAGGCCAGGCTTTTCAATGATGGCCGACATGATTCGTGCACCTGTGCCGATCAGGATATTATATGCTGGCGCCACGTAAAACTCTCCGTTGACCCTTAAATTGCTCGCAATCATCGCGTCTGCCGCTGCAACGAAATCACCCCCGCGTTTGAAGTTATAGATCCCCACGGTCGCCACGTTGCTGATCACCTTTTTCTCGACCACCTCCGCAACTAGGCCACGCGCGATGCGACAATAGGACCACTTTGGATGGTCTGAGTAGAAAGTCATTATATGACCATCGATACCGACCGCGTCACCTTCAGCGAGATAATCGTCGATGTTCACCTCGACGAACTGATCGCTGTTCGCGATCATTAAACTGTCATCCGAATCGATCAGCTTGCGCGCCAGCAAAACAGTGCAGGCCGCGCCCTCTGTGATTCGATCGACCGTGATGATTTCGCAGCCTGGCGCCAGCCGTCGGAGGACATCGGGCACCTCAGGGTGGTCAACCATGTGCGAATCCAAGCAGATGAAGATGAAGCGATGCGGCCGGGACGGGCGGATGTTGTCGATAACCCACTGGATCATCGGGCGGCCGCCCAAGGGGATTAATGGTTTGGGATCTTTGAATCCCGCTTCGGCAAATCGTGAACCACGACCGGCCATGGGAATGACGATATTGAGCATAATCTAGGCGGGGAACTTGTCTCCCCTTACCGAGGGCAGCTTTACGACAGTGGTGCAGACATCGGTCAATGCCTCGAAATCCGTCGCGCAGCCTGCAGGGATAAGTACAACAGTGCCAGCTCCGACCTCTCTCCCGGACATGCGAACTCTGCCGCTAGTGATCACTGTAAATTCTGTAGCAATACGATGGACGTGGGCAGACTCCCGGTCACCCGCTTTGTAATATTTCACGGCGACCTCGGCAGCGGTCGTTGCGAGGAGTGTCGGAGCGAAATCACCCACGAACCATCCCCCGGCAAAATCCTTGAGCGAGAACAGTTGAAGCGTTGATTGACATAGAGATTTCATTTTGATGTGCGACGAGTTGCCACCAAGGCGTCTTCATATACACGCACGTCCTGGGGGGTTTTAAGTGAAAAATAGGATGCCTTTGGCACTATGTGGACTCCAACCTTCTGGTTTCGCAAGATCAACTCGTTCAGCACGGGAGCCAGAAAAAAGACGCCGTCGACGTGCCCATCCTTTAGCAACATTTTCTCTGCTGCGTCGACAAAATCGCCTCCTTTAGAAAACCAGAAAAAGCCGGTGGTGGCCATGTCACTTATCGGCCGCTTTTCAGCTAGTTCGCAAGCCAGACCGTCCCCACCCAATTTTACGAACGACCAACGAGGATGCACATCACGAAAAGCAATTACCCCAGCGTCGAGGCCTCGTGCTGTAAAATCCGCGAGCACATCCGCAAGCGGATGGTGAATAACAATATCGCCGTTGGCAATGATCAAGGGTTCATTCCGGGCGATGTACTGAATCGCCAGCAAAGCCGAGCAGGCCGCACCCCCCGTGGGTGAGTTCGTTTCAACGATATGAGCACTCGGGACGATCAACTGGATCATGCGACCCGTGTGTTGCCGCCGATTTTCAGATTTTGGCACGACACAAACCACATTAACTAGATCAGTTCTAATCGAGGCGACGCCGTCGAGCACCCGCTTCACCAGCGGTGCTCCGTCAATCTCCACCAAATTCTTTGGGAAGGTATAGCCCGCCTCTTTGAACGGTGCGTCGTTTCCAGCCATCAAGAAGATGATCGTGCTCATGCCTTAAGGACCTCGCCATTCGCCGCGGCCTTGGTAGCCAGTTCCAGATGCTTCGAGAGATTCTCCCAATTTACTTCCTCGACACCGCCAACCACCATCACGTGAGCCCCGGCGGCGTGGGCTGCAGCGATACCGTGCTGGTTGTCCTCCACCACGAGGCATTCCCGAGGCGCAACGGCCAGCTTCGACGTAGTGTGTGTGTAGATCTCAGGATGAGGTTTGGGATACGTGACATCCTGGTTGCTCACAAGCACGTCGAAATAGCAGGCTAGCGCGGCCTTCTCCATCATAAGCTCCACGCTGTCGCGAACCGAGTTTGAGGCGACGGCGAGCTTGAAACCCTGCGCTTTCAAGTGGGATATTGCATACTCGTGAACAAATAAAGGGCGGCAACGGGCATGGACAATCTCAATTGTGTACCGCTGCTTCAACGTGTTGATTAACTGATGCAGATGCACCGGCAACCCTTGCTCAAGCGTCAACATTTCTAGTTTCTTACGGGTGGGCAGTCCGTCGAAGGTCACGATATGGTCATAACGGCTGATCGTGTGCCCAAAAAGTGCGAGCGCACGATTGAGTGCCTCGTAATGCCACTCCTTTGCGTCAATTAGTACGCCATCCATGTCGAAGATAACTGCTTTAATCATAATGGGAAAAAACGCCTAGCCTCCTCAGGCAAATCTGTGCACAAAAGCACGCGGGACGAACGCACAATTGTCATTCGGGCGAGTTTAGTCCAAAAGTCTAGATGCGAGCGGCGGTGAAGCTCCGGTGATACGACGCACACACGTTTGCCTCGTTCTAAATGCCGCTCAATCACCGCCTGCTCGAGCCAATCCCGCTCGAACGCGTCAAGCCAAACACCGGACGATTTGTCATAAAGAATTGGTTCAGGCTCAATATCACTTTGGCGGCTGAAAAAACACAACCCTGCAGAAGCGTAACGAAGTGTCTCAGGGCCCGACATATCGAAAAAAAAGTAGTCGTTTGGCCGTGCTTGATTGAAGACTGAAACAATTGCGGGAACTAAGCCATCGGCTTTCACGTTTAATGCCAAAGGCAAGCGCGGATTCAACCGAAAATGCTGCATTAACATAGCGGAAAACTGCATTGCAGTAGCGTCAGCCGGGTCATGGGAAATCACCAGTTTTCCCAAATAATCGCGGAGATCCGTCTCTGTTCCATATCCGGCAGCGAACGACCGCTCGAACGCAGACGCTTGGTTTTGTTCGGCCGAACTCTGCCACCAGCCTCGATGACTCATTATTTCCATTGGGTAATTAGCGCTTCAGGCCATCTTCCGGAACCGGAAGAGCCCGCACGCATATTCTTGCTCCGCAACCGCAAGCGGGATCTTCTCAAAGACCCGCAGTTCGTTGTCGGGGATCATAGAGAACTCCTCTAGATCCAATTTCCATAGAGCTTGACGGATTGTATTAGGGGAGAACACACGATGTGCGTCGAAGCAAACGCGCTCGCGCCCCACCGGTGTGCTTAGCCACAGCGCAGCGCCGGGCGCGAGTACACGTTCGAGCTCTGCCAGCGCCTTTAAATAGTCGTTTGGCCCTAAAGGATCTCCATAGCGACCTAAACCAATGTGCTCAATCACGTGAAGGCAAGAAAGGCTCGTCACAGAACTGTCTTCAAATGGCAGTTCTAGAATCGAGCCACGGACAAAGCGAAAGTTTGGCATCCCAAGCGTTAGCGGCCTTAAGTCGACGTATGTAACCGGGACGCTGCACAATAAGTGACCAACGAATCCGTCCAAGCGTGAGCCCACGTCCACATGGCTTGGGGGCGCCGACGCAATGATCTGCCGCGCTGCCCAAATGTCCTGGAGGAAATAGTGCTGATCCAGTTCACCAGCCGGAGCGTAACGATCATAAGTCTGAAACCGAATCTCCGCCCAATATAGAGGGAATCTAGAATTTTTTGAGAGGGCCTTCCATCGCAGCAGGTTGCGAAAGAACGTAGGTAATGCCCTAAGGCGCTGCATCGGCAAACGCGGGTCACCAATGAATGAAAGGAGCGTGCGAAGCATAGACATAGGAGCTACCGGGGTCAATTGGGACAAGGCTATCGGGCAGATAAAAGAGCGCGCAAGCATTCATTCGTCGGTAACTTCCGGGTTCGCCAAAGAACGCCGAGATCAAAGAATCCAATATTGATGGTGACTGCCCCCGCTCCAAAAAGAACTAATCCACCCCATCCTTCTGTCGTGCTGAGAACTCGCGCCCAGCCCCAAAGCAAAACACCCGCAGGAACAGTTCTGAGTGTGGCCTTGCCCAAACCGTGCTGCAGCAAGACATTCAAGGGAATGCCGGCGAGGCGTGCCGCGGTCTTCATCGAATATGGCGAGATCACGAGGGTAGTGGCGACAAGCGGACCCAAGGCTGCTCCCGCAGCGCCCCAGTATTTGATTCCAGTAATAGCCAAAGCGACGGTTAATCCGGCCTCCAAAAGAGAAAGCCAACCGAGTGTCCGAACCTCCCCTGCGGCGAACAACAACACACCGGTGGAGCGCACAAATGCATCTCGAAGCAACATTATGCACACCACCAGTGTCAGCGCTTCTCCCCCAAAGAGCGCTTCGCCCACCCAGAGTGTAACAAAGCGTTCGTTACTAAGATAAACAACCAGCGCGAACCAAAGTCCGACACGGGCGGCGTTGAACTGTAAGTTAACCAAGACGCGTGCCATCCCAACCCGATCATCCGCGTGCCACATCTGCGCAATCCCCGGGTAAGCTATATTGGCAGCCCTAGCAATAAGCGCTCCGCCGGTTTGCGCAAGGCGAACAGTAACCGAATAAGCGGCGACTGCCGCCGGTCCTAAAACCGTAGCGATCAGCAATCCTGGGGTGTTCATTAGAACCACGAAAGCAAGCTTCGTAAGCTGAAACGACATCGCAAATTTGGCCAGCTCCATGAACTCCGCTTTGGAGGGAACCAAGAGTTGAAACCGAAACTCCGGCGCAACACTTTTGGCTATACCTAAAGCGATCGCAAGCAACGCGAAAGCTGTGATTAAGTACGCCAACGGCAGTGCCATCAGACCTCCACCGGCAGCCACACCAGCGCTGCCCACCAATAATCCGACTACAGGTTGTGAGCCAGAAAGCAAACTACTGGATGTGAGCGACTGCTTCCCAGCTATAACAGCCACATAGTATGAGCAAAACATCGCCGCAGATGCCGTCGCTACCGACAAATAAAAGGTCACCCAGAAAACCCAAGGAGCCCCACTGCTAGGCATTACCTTGCCCACCCATATGCCGCCAACAATACTCCCCACCCCTATGCAGCCACCGACAAACAAAACTTGTAGTGTCAAAGCATTTCCAAGAAACCGGGAAAGCTCAAAGCTACTACAAGAACTAGCCGCAACGCGCCGCGTAATTTGGACTCCCAACCCTGGATCTACCAGGCTAAGGTACCCCAGGAATTGCATGATCGCAATCCAAAAGCCATAATTCTCGACACCCAAAGAACGAATAAGAAAGGGCGTTAATCCAAATACAAAAAACAAGGAAGCAAATTGAATCCCCAGATCGGCGCCTAGCCCCCGAAGTGACCTCAGTGTCCGCACAGGCTAAAAGTCCGCAGCCAACCCTTCGCCAAGCTCTCCGCTCACAGCCATTGCATACCTGCGGGCCACGTGACTAAACTTACCATGTCGCCCATGAGCAAACAGTAAACAACCTCGCGCAATAAAACGATTTATCCTAGGCGGACAAAGACGCATCCATGTGTATACCACGGCCGCAGGGAACATGCTCGCCCCGAATCTCCATAAAACCGATAGCATAACCGGAAACGTTATCATACTATATTCCGACCAGACGGCCGCCATCGCCTGCGCCCCTAGCTTTTCCCTGAACGCTATAGTTCTTAACAAGAAACCCGGCCTAGCGCACTTAACCGTTAAAAACAACGTCTCCGAAAATTTATATATAGCTCCCTGAATCCAAGAGTAGCGCTTAGGCGTAAACCTAGAGCTCGGTCTAAAACATTTTTCGAGAACATAGATCGATTCTCCCAAACGGCACTCCCGCAAGGAGCAAATTGCGAGAACAAGATGAGGATAGGAATAACAGCCCAACCGATAGGCTTCTGGAAGGTGCTTCAACACAAACGACCTATTCATCACCAAGCAAGGCAACCACGACATATGCAGGAGAACCTCAGGTCGCACCGTAAATATTTCTGATATCAGTATCGCGGTTGAAGCGCTATGCTCCCAAGAACTGCACCTAAGGTAAAGAATCGGAGGACTAGTACTTTCGACTACCTTTAGGATTCTTGCAATCACGCCCGGTTCCGGAACGCAATCATCAGGAAAAATCCAGAGCCAATCGGTCTCACACAACTCAACCAAACGTAGGATATTCGCAACTCCTCCTATGTTCACAGCATGAGTCCTGAAATTAAACTGTGCCCAATCTGCATTTGACCGCAGCGCAGTCGACGTTAAATCCGTACTCGCATTGTCTAGAACACTGATTCGAACTTTGCTTCCAAATGGCGCACACTCATTTCGCAAATCGAGCAGCAATTGTTCGAGCATCTCCGCCCGGTTATATGTAGGAATCCCGATAGTTAGCACGGGGCATTTCATAACTCTTTAGCCCTAGCAATCTCGCTCAAATATTTTTTCAGAGCATTTTCTGTCGGCCGCCAGCAAGGTAAATTTTGATCGGGCGACCACGGAACCATAACCTCTCTGCTACGGTACGGACGAGCGCCGAGTTTAGCGACGCCCTTTACTCTAAACGTATCCTCATATATTTCGACTAATTTACGAAGCGACATTCTATCGCCACCGGACACTCCATAGTTGCGCTCAAACCCTTCACCGTCGTTGAACTGAGACGCCGCTGCAGCGTATGCCCGAACTACGTCATCAATCCACACCAAATCAACGATCTGCTCCCCGGGCGAAAGTGTCAGCGGAACTCCCGTAAGCCGCGCTTTCTCAAGGAGGTTTAGTAACTTCGAGCGAGGATCACCCGCCCCATAGGTATCAAACAACTTAAGAGTAATGACCTGAAGACCCCTGGTCTCAACGTAGTATTGCAGGATTGTTTCATATGCTTGTTTTGTTGCTGCGTAAAGATTTACGGGATTGTATTTTGTAGTCTTGTAGTGTTGCCATGATGTTCCCGTGTTTACGAGTCTTCGTATGTCATGCGCAAGCATTGCCTCGACTAAATGGCATCCAAATGTTATGTTTGAAGATATAAGATTGCTCACTTGGTGAGGATTATAGTCGTGAAGTGTACATGCCGCAACATGAAATATGCAATCGGGTAAGAATTTGCCGATGATATCAGAAATTGATTTAAACGATTCGTCGATTCTGTATATCTCAATTCCGCGTCCCCGATTATCAAGCTGCTTATCACTCGATTCCGATCGCAAAAGCGCACCAACCTCCCAGCCCGACTCCGATAGGTGAATCGCGACCCGCGACCCTACAAAGCCGCTAGCTCCAGTGACCAAGGCCCTCCGGCGACTCTGCTTGTTGGAACTCTTCGATAGCTGAAATCGACTGCGAAAATCCCGGAGGCAGCAAAACCCACGGTCTCGGTCAGATATGATCGGGGTAACCCACGGCCACTCAAATCCAAAACTATCCCAGCGTATTCCTGAGTCCAACTTAGGATCATAAACTTCTCCCATCAGATAACCAACAATTGTGTCGTCCTCGAGACTTAAGAACCCATGAGCGCAACCTTGGGGAACAAATAGGAACTGCGCATCGCCCGCGCTGAGTTCTACACACACGTATTTCCCGTAACAGGCCGAATCCACTCTAAGATCAATGATAACGTCGATAATTTTGCCTCGCGCACAACTCACTACCTTATCACAAGCTGCGGGAGGAAGCTGGAAATGCATCCCGCGAATTACCCCCATTTTCGAGGTAGACTGAAACGCCTCCTTGGGACAAAACTTAATATTAAGGGATTGAAAGGCGTCGGCGTTAAATATTTTTATAAAATCGCCGCGCAAGTCAGCGTAACGAGCCGACTGAAGTAAATATGCGCCCGGAATTAGCTCCCGAAGAATTTTCATTATTGGCTCCTAGAAATTGCGATCATGGCTTGGTCTACGAAATGTGCCATCCGATTAAATATTGTATGCCCAGAATATACAGCCTTCAAGGCCGCTTTTTGACATTCTCTTCGTTTAGCGGGATCGGCGAGGTATGCTTTAAATAGCTCGTTGTATTCCCCGGGGCTTGACGCAGCCGGCACCGCTTCGGCCGGGAAGAAGCGACGCAACACTTTCGGGGAATCACAAAGCTGAAACACACCGCAAGCCGCCAAAATAAAGGTCCGCTCGTTCACCTCGCTCCAAATGTCTAGCGATGTGGGGATGTGCAAGTTTAGCCCGACCGCCGCCATTCCGTAGAGTGCCGCGTGGTGTTTTTTGCCAAGAATCCACTCGTCGTGACCCCAGCCCGGGCCGTTGATGACCCCGCGCCTCTCACGGACGATGCGATTCAGATAGCTGCGGTAACGGGGCGCCTTTTCCGGGTTGATCGAGGCGAGAAACACATAGTCGAGCGGCGGCTCTCTCAAGGGAATAGCCCGGTGCCAGATCGGGTTTGCACTGAAGGGGATACTCAGCACGTCAAAGCCAGCCTGTTTCCAAAGACCGAGATGCTCCTCGATATACTCGGGCTCCCGAAAGGAGACGAAAAACGATACCTTGCGCCGAAGCGCCTGTTTGAGACGCGGTTCGGCCGGCGTGTTGCCATCGTGCTCAGCCGAAGCGGTCATGGCCAGGGCCATCGGAATGCTCGCTCTATATCTCGCCAATCGATCCCAGTCGATCCACCTCAGATAATTCTCGTGGTCACTAGTGAAAAACACCGTCGGCCGAAAGCGCTCGAACTCCTCCATGACCGGACAGCCCACCAGCACCCCCTTTGCAGCAATACCCATGTGCCGCAAGCCGTCCAGCCAATTCCCGAATAGCGAGTTCCCACCCATGCTCTGACGCGCTGACGGAATATGAAGTAGCACGCGCAAATCACGATGCTCTGAATAACGTCCCGCAGCGCGCGCTATTGCATTCGCGCGAAGCGATTCTCCGAGCGTGCGTACCGAATCTTCACTGGCGCCCTTTAACAGTTGAAACTCCGATAGGCTTCGAGCGGTGGCCAGCCAAGCAGGCTGTTCATGCCACATCGCTTTTGGTATTCTCCTCAAGAAAATCCAAGCATGACATTTTAAAGCAAGGTTGCCGGTCCGGAGCCTTGCCTGCCTGGTGAGCCAAGATTTGCTCACAGAACCACCACGTTTTCTACAAGACCACATGTGAGATTTTTATACACATTCAACAAGCGGGGTTCCTGCACGGCCTTCGTATGGGCGCCTAGTGTCGCCAAGGCCGCATATGCGTACCGATTCCGTAGGGCTGGCCTATCGAACATTTGAATACAGGCCGAATCCCACCCTTGCTCGTCATCCAGAGCTACCAGTACTCCGTTTTCGCCATGCCGTATTATGTCAACGTGCCCACGGATTTTGGTGGCACAAACCGGCACTCCGCGTGCGATCGCCTCGAGCAGATTAATGCCCAAACCCTCCTGGCGACTAGCGGAAACATATAGGTCGGCGGCGGCGAGCAGTGTTGGCACGTCTTCACGACGCCCCAGGAATTCCACGGAGTCGCCCAATTTTAGCTCATCTACAAGTTGCCGGCACCGACCGTTCAGCGAGTCCGAACCGACAAGAATCAACTTTGCCTGAGATATATAACGTCGAATCTCGGCCATGCGCCGAATGAGGAACATTTGGTTTTTTCTTACGCTTAACTCGGCAACATAAATCATCACGAAGTGCTCGTCGCGCAGGCCCAAAAGGCAGCGCGCCTCACGGCGCTCTTCAGGGCTTGCCGGAGGAAACCGGGTGGCGTCGAGGCCGATGGGAATCCGTAGGATTGGGCCCTGTGACAGCCGGAATTTATGAGCCCGCAATGAATCTTCCCGATTGATAGTCACCAAGACGTCAGTAGCTATAGAGAGCCCGAGCTCCACGGGGTAATATGTTAACCAATTCACCCAAGGCGCGCCTGTAAAAAAGTGGAACCCGTGGGCGGTGTAAAGCAGCCGCGCGTATTGTCCGGACGCACAGGAAAGCGCCGCTAAGCGGGTGATTGCCGCACCCATCGGAGTGTGGCAATGAATCAAGGTGAACCTTTCCCTTAGCAAGAGCTCCCTCATCTGGCCGATTGCACGGAGATTTCTAAGGCAAAATGGCGACCGCTCAATGGAAATGACGTGCTGATAATCGGCGTGGGGAACAGGACTGTCGTCGCCAGCGACTACGTGCACTACCCATCCCTGCACGCGAAACCAAGCTAGGAAGGGAAGGTGAAAGGCCCGTAAGTGGCCTGTGACAGTCGCGCTGAAAAGGACTTTGGGGCGACGCGCAGTCATGGAATTGAACCAGAGTCGATTGAATCGAGAATGCGCGATGCCGTCTCGACGTAGCATTCCATAGAATAGGTGTCGCGCGCCCAGGAGCTAGCAGCCATCCCGAGCCGACGAGACTCTGCATCATCATCCATTAGCTGCGCTAGTGTCTGGGCAAGATGCCCCGGATCATCCAGTACCGTCCAGCGCCCGGTTTCTCCGTCCTTCACGTTCTCCGCAAGCCCGCCGACCGGTGTTACTACGACAGGAAGCCCGTAACCCATTGCCTCAATCACGGTTCTTCCCATGCCCTCGTTTCTCGAAGTGGTAACGAAAACGTCGAATCTAGCAAGTGCCGCCCACACATCCTCGTAAAAGCCGATAAAGTGAACGCGGTCACAAAGACCAGCCGCCTCGACGCGGGCCTTGAGCTCCTCTAGGTAATGCCGATCTTTCTCCGTAAGGGTTTCGCCCGCGATCTCTAGTTCCGCTTCACGCCCTTCCGCACGTAGCAACACTAGCGCATCTACGATTTGCTCCAGGTTCTTGATATTGTTAAGCCTACTTACTGTTCCAATCACAAACCGGGCGCTTGAATGGCGGTGACTTTTCCGATCATGGGGGAATCGGATGCCCTGACGAACCACCAAAGCCTTTCGGCCCGGGAATCCGCGCGCTACCAAACTCTCCTTTGTCGCGGCAGAAACGCACATAACGACAGAACACGAGCGCATAAGCGTGATGATAAATGAAGCGAAAAGCCGAGGGCCATAGCCTTGGGACAAATTGTCGTGAAGAAAGTGGACGTGCCGCAGGCCCAAGCATTTTGTCCAAAGCCTGCTAGCTATTAGTGACTTGGGGCTATTCGAGATCACGATGACACCCTTGCCGGAGATTGCCATGGCGAGTCGACACCAAGCGACTGGAAAGGTGAAAATCAGTCCGAACAGATCGAAGTAGTCACGAAATTTAGGCTTCATCGGAAACCGAACAAAACTTTTAGGCATCGCAACCACCTTTACCTCCGCACCCGATTGCCTTGCCTCCTGAACCCAAACGCCGTCTTCGAAATTCACCAGTTTCACTTTGCGTCCCTTATTTACTAGTCCCTTGATAAGATCTCGAAGTGCGAACTCTGCCCCGCCATTCAGGCCAATGTGATTAACAGCTACAATCTGCAGTGACCTCCGGACCGACTCACGGTTGCATTGCCCAAGATAATCCAAATAGATTGAACGTTGCCAACGCCGTTCCAGAACGGTGGTCGATGCATTCCACAAACGAATGACTAGCGCCGGAACACTGGTCGGATAAGCCATACCCAGCACCTTTGGCGCCCGTTTTTTCCTCCATTGGGCTTCCGTCCACCAAGGATGGTGGGGGGCGTTGAAGATCGATCTGAACGTCAGGCGGGGTTCATCCTTGAACCAGCAAATTCGTAACGAACGATGATCAATTAGTGATAGAGCATTGGTTGCGATCTCTGGATGGCTCAGCTTCCTATAAAGATCGCGTTGTAGACGCGCCTTAAGCCAAGCGTAGAACTCGACATGGGCGTCGTAAGCTTCTCGTAGTCCATATCGCTTGCCGGCGACTTCGAACTCTTGGTTGTTTTGGTTCCAGACCAGCCCGAGTTCATGGATCATTTCCGGCGGAAAATTAGCGGGCTTTGCGGGATCCAACCCTTCCATTCCCCATGCTCTTTCCATGGCATCGATTTCCCCAAACATAAAGAGGTCGGGAAGAGTAGAAAACCAATCTGGGTGCACGCTTAGGTTCCGCCAAGCCGACATAACGATTCGCGAAGTAAGGCCTCGGGGAACGTCCCAATGCGCGCGATGCAGAAGATTTTCCAGGTCAATTGAGGTCGAAAGTAGATCGGTTCGCCAACGCAGCACATGCGTCGCGCCGAGGCGTCGCGCCTCACGGATGCCCAGCGCCATTCCGGTTCGCTGCAGGTTCCTGTTATTCAGGCCGGCGAGCGGAGGCGGATCACACAATAACGTTTCGTAATTTCCCGGCGGCAAAAGTGACGCCTCGTTTCGCCACGCAGCGACTAGAACGTTGGAGAACGTCTTCTGCATAGCCTCTAGCACCTCGGGAAAACCGCGGCGAATCGAACCTTGGATAAGGCAAATTGGCTTCATCCTCGCCTCATGAAGTTGAAGTATAAGGCGGCCACCCAAGGCCGCAGCGCGATCCACGCTCGCCGCGGCCACATGCCTTCCCGTTTCAGTGCGCGCACATACATTGCCGCAATCTGCGAATAATGGTGCCAGCTCATTTTTTTCCGCCTAGAATATATCACCAAAGGATCCAATATATTATGAAAGCGCACCGCGGGGTCGCGTACAGACCGCAGCCAAAGATCGTGATCTTCACACGGGGTGGCACTCTCATCAAAGATCCACGCACCAAAAAACTCACGTCGAGCCATAATGGTCGACGTGCTGAATGGGCAGCAAGTGTAGATCTGGTCACATAGCGTTTCATGTTCTTCAGGGTGGGAAAAGCTCCCAACTTGTTCCCCGCTTTCGGAATCTACGTCGATTCGGCTGCCGCCCAACACGGTCACTGTCGGGTTGTTTTCCAAAAACTCGACCTGCAGTTCAAAACGCCGGGGAAGCGCCTTATCGTCGGAATCTAGGAGCGCTACATATCGTCCGCGCGCATAGCGGAGCGCGTGGTTTCTAGCAGCCGCCTGCTTTCTGTTCGGCTGGCGAAGAAGATGAATGCGCGAATCGACCGACGCGAGTTCCTGCATCAACTCCCAGGAATTGTCGGTTGATCCGTCATCCACAAGCCATGCATCCCAGTCTGTCATGGTTTGCGCTCGCAGTGAGTCGACGCACCCACGCAGTGTCGCAGACGCATTAAAAACTGGAACAACGACGCTGACCTGAGGCGGGGGCATCATTTTTATAACGAGTGGACTTCCAGAAATCTTACCATCTGCTCGAATCTTCCCTCCCACGTATGATCCCAAGCCGCCCGGCGGCGACCGGCAGCGGCGATTTGCTCCCGCCTCTGTTCGTTGCGAAGGAAGTAGGCCGCTTTCTCCACGAGTTCATGTTCGTCCCGCCAAGTTTCGATTTCTTCGCCAAGCTTGTAGCAAAGCTCAAGATCCGGGTTATACGAAGTTAGGTAAAAGCTGCCCGACATTGGCCCGTCGAAATCGCGCATTTTTAGTGCCGGAAAGTCCCTGCAATGCAATATTCCTCCCACCCCAAGGACGATACGTGATGTAGAAAAAATTTCGGGAATGTCTTCTGTCGCGATCGTCCCTTCCGGCCAGCCTTGCCCGCGGGTGATCACATGCAGTCCGGCGCGTCGTAAGGCGTCAACGACCGCCGAGCGAAACCCGTAATTTGCGCCGACGAAAGTGATGTCATGTAGTTTTTCCGATCCCGAAGGGCCGAACAGTTCCGGAGAACTAGCCTCCGGCCAAAACATCGCGTCAACACCATGTCTCCGATACCAAGATACGCATTCGGGTGCCGCAGTTAACGCACAACTGAGCGCTGGCAAGAGCCCAGCTACACCCCAGTCAGAGGCAGCGCCAAACAATATTCGGTGAAACGAATGGCGATCATCCATCGCGATGTTCACCACCGGTATCCCACGCTTCCGCATCGCTAGGAGGACCTCTACCGGAACGCAAAAATTCCACATCTGACCAATGATGGCGGAAACAGGACCTGCCTTGGACAGTTCGTCAACTTCGCGACATAGAGCCGCGCCATTCAAGCGTCGAACCGCTTCATAATCCCTTGTGTGGGCCGGCAGTTGCATCTGCGGTTTTCCGTCCGCGCTCCGGAGTAGGTGCACCTCTCCATGCGCACGCAGGCCATCGATCAGGCCCGCACAATCCTGCTCATACGAAGTGCTAAGGTACACGAAGCGACGCTCTTTTTCCTCAGTTATTCTACTATTCTTCTGAAGCGAAAAGGCTTTGGTCCAGACGCCCTTCGCATCATTTCCTAAAATCGATGCAGACTGATACCGTTCGCACCACACACGGTAGCGGTGCTTGATCCACGCAGAACGAATTCGTGCGTTCACCGCATAGAGGGCTGGAATCGACCTTAGCCTTCTAAAGAAAACATTCTTCATGAACCAGCGCGACGCGGCGGGAAATCACCAACCGAGTGCATTCCAAATCGCGAAACAACCAAGGCAATAACGATCCCTAGCGCCAATTGTGGCCAGATGATGTCAAACCCTGATTCCCATATCCCCAAAGTGTACCAGAAAGCAGCAGAAACCGATGTCGCGTCACCCATTGTAACGGCTAAAAAGCGCTCTACTAAAAATAAAATCGCAGCAAGCAAAGTGGTGCCCATGAATAATATTATATAGTTGTGAGAAAGAAATAATGTTCCATATAATCCGAAAGCTTTCCCCGAATAAAGGCCGTCATGCACTCCTACTTGAACATTAAATACGTCTCTGAATGCCTCGGGCACGCCAGATTCTATAGAGCTTCCTCTACCAAGAACAATCGTCTGCAAAACAGAACGTGGTTGGGGCGGCGATGCGACAATTGCCATCACTTCGCTTCCCCCAGTAACACGCGCAAAGACGCTTCCAATGGTGGCCAACAGTCGGTCGATTTCGTTCCTCGTCTCTACGCCGTGAGCGGCCAGATACTCCTCAAAGACTTGGCGCCGATCTGCGACAGCACGAGTCTGCGCTTCTTCGCGAAGGACCATCGCTCCGAAAAAACTAACCGGAAGAATTAGCGATAATAGCAACCCAGCTGCTAGAAGTAACCGCTTCCCGAAAGCAGTATGCAGCTGCCGGAAAAAAATGTATACTAAATAGGGCAAAACAGCATATAAAATCGCCGCTTTCGAAAGTGTAACGTAAATACTGAACACCCCTATAATTGCGGCACTGATAAAGATTCCAGATGCTGCTAAAAATTGTTTCCGCTGACAAGCGATTCCGAAAAGGAGCCATCCCGCAAGTGGCAAAACAAACGACCGAAGGTGGTTTAGGATTCCTGTTAACTTTAATGGTAGCGCAACAGGACTGATACCTGATTGGCTAATTTCGAGCTTCATGCATACAAAAGAAACGGCTACAGATATACCAACCCAAAGAAGTATCAGTTCATTTAAGTTCCAATTCAGGCCGATTTTGCATACTTGGTTCTTAGACCAGCCGAGCTTCCGCGAAGATACTGCACCGATTGCGACTCCAAGAGCCAGACCCGCAGTCCCTATAAGTGCCACTAAAGTCAACCGCCCAAAATCATCTTGCGTAAAGTCGAATTCTCCAATGCTAGCAAATCCACCAAATCTATACGCCTCCAAGTTGCTTGATACGTGCGCATAGCGCAATGGAAACGCGACGGCGAAAAAGAATGCGAGAATTAGGCCTGTGACACTTTGATTAATCCAGAGGGTGGCAAAGAGGGCAAAAAGCACCGCACCCGCAATAGTGATTAAGGTAAGCAATCCAGTTACCTTTTCTTGCCACGATTCGCTAGCCGCATAGATTATAGCTGGGGCTATAACCAATAGGAACGATGCCCAGAAGAACACTTCTCGCACTCGTGAGATGTTGTTCGTGTCACGTGAGATACCTCGACGCGTGTTACCCAAGCTGAGGTTTTTTGAATTTGGCCTCACCTGCTATACCCAACTCTCGCATATGTGCTTATCTCATGCACCATGTACTGCAACATTTCGCGAGTTAGGCCAGGAAACGTTCCTAGGAATATTGCCTGATTCATTATTTCGTCAGCGCCGAGCATTTCACCGACGACCCGGAAGGATTCGGGGCGATCCTTCTTCAACTGAACGAAAACCGGTTGGCGGAGTAAATTACCTCCGAAAAACATGCGGTTTCCGATTTTTTTAGCGTCCAAATGACGTGCGAGGTTTGTATGTGTAAACGGCGCACCCGGCCGTACGCGCAGCATGAACCCAAACCATGAGGCATCAGTGAAGCAACCGCTCCCATCCCAGTCAAAGCAAGAGGCGAAGGAAGACCAAAATGTCGGGTCGCCGGAAGGCACTGGTAGGCGCTCGATAGGCGGTTTCCAACGGGTAGCGTGTGTTGGTAAGGTGAAGTCAAACACATCCTCTAGATCAGCTAGGCCAGCGCGCAATATCTCCCAGTTTCTCTTCCGAGCCTTGATAAAGGCCGGTAGTTTTTTAAGCTGTTGGCGTCCAATTGCTGCCTGAAGGTCGAGCGGCTTAAGGTTGAAGCCGAGATGGCTGTAGATGTATTTGTGATCATAGCCCTTGGGCAATTCGCCGAGTTGCCAACCGAAGCGCCTGCCGCAGGTACCGTCCTTGCCGGACGCGCACCAGCAATCGCGACCCCAGTCCCGAAAACTCTCAACGTAGCCTTTTAGGGGCGGATGCCGAACGATGTTTACCGCCCCGCCCTCGCCCATCGTGAGGTGATGCGGCGGGTAAAAGGATTGGGTGGAAAGGTCGCCCCAAGTGCCGGTATACCGCGTGATATGCACTCCGTCTGATGGAATACCGGGCGAATTCTCAACGATTCCAAGGGCTTTAGCCCGGGCGATCGGCAGAGAATATGTGCAACCAAGGGCATCACAATTATCCTCCACGAGCCAGAGTTCGTAGCGTCGGCAAAACTCGAGCACTGCTCCAAGGTCGAAGGGATTTCCCAAGGCATGAGCAATCATCACCGCCTTAGTCTTTCCCGGTTTGTAGGCCGCTTCGAGTTGCTCAGGTCGGAGGTTACCAGTGCGAGCGTCGTTGTCGATGAACACGGCGACACCGCCGAGCTGGATGATCGGGGCGGCGGTGGTGGGGAAGCCGGCAGCGACGGTGATCACCTCGTCTCCGGCACGGATTCGGCGAGGCGCCGGTAGCTTGTGCGAGGTCAGCGCGGCAAAAGCGACGAGGTTAGCCGAGGACCCAGAATTAACAAGGAGGCTGTGCTTCACGCCCAGAAACGCAGCAAGCTCCTTTTCGAAGGCCTCTCCCTCTGGGCCAAGGGTGAGCCAAAAATCGAGTGTTGCCCCCACCGCGGCTTCGACTTCAGCAGCGTCAAACACTCGACCAGCGTAGGGAATGGTTTGCCCTGGAGCCCATGGATCACGGGAGGGATCACCGCCGGGGCGCTGACCTGTGTGCATGAGGGCCGAATATTCACGGGTGAGGCGAAGGATCTCGGCCTTAATTTTGGCGGGAGATGACATGGGAAGTCAGGGAAACTTATTGCGCCCAAGCGATTCCGGCGCTGCGGGCGGACTCTGTGTATGTGGTGATCTGTGAGGAGGTGAGCGCGTGGATGTTTGGCGGAGACGCGGAACAGGCCGCGCGATACCACTCAACCGTGAAGCCGGCCGCTTCAGCGAAAGTCCACGCTGGGGTCCAGCCCAGCAGGTGGTGAGCTTTGTCTGTGGCGAGATTGAGCAACTTAGCCTCGTGGGGCGCATGTGGATCACTCTTGTCCTCCCAGTGTCCAGGCCAGCGATTTAGGATTTCCTGCACGAGCTCAACAACGCTCCGATTTGATGAAAGACCCGGCCCAAAATTGAATGCCGAAGCGTACGTGGATGTCGGATGCGGCTTCGCGAATGCGGTCGACCGAGCAAGCACCGCGCCGAGCCATAAGTAGCCGGAAAGCGGCTCCAATACATGTTGCCAAGGCCGCGTAGCGACCTTGTTGCGCACAGGGATGGTCTCACCGCGCGAAAGCGCGCGAATACAGTCGGGCACGATGCGGTCGAGGGCCCAGTCGCCGCCGCCTATCACGTTGCCGGCCCGGGCGGTTGCAACTCGGACGGAGCAGGCACGCGCGGAAAAATAGGAGCGACGGTACGAAGCGACAATAATCTCCGCAGCACCCTTGGAGGCGCTGTAGGGGTCGTGCCCACCCATAGGATCTTCCTCTCGATAACTGTGCACCCACTCGCGGTTTTCGTAACACTTGTCAGTGGTGACAGCGACAATGGCGCAGGGGCGGTTGGGATCGGCGGCAAGGCGGGCGGCTTCGAGCATGTGAACCGTACCCATGACATTGGTCGCAAAGGTCTCAACAGGCTGTTCGTAGGACACGCGCACAAGAGGCTGGGCTGCGAGGTGGAAGACGAAATCGGGCCGCGCGGTAGCGAAAGCTGCGCGCATCGATACAAGGTCGCGAACATCACCTTCAATATGGCGGAGGCGATGAGAGAGGCCGAGCTGAACAAATAGCGACGGCGTGGTGGACGGGGGAAGCGCGTAACCAGTGACCTCAGCACCCAGAGCGAGAAGCCACTCGGCAAGCCAAGCTCCTTTGAAACCGGTGTGCCCGGTCACGAGTACTCGCTTCCCTTTGTAGATGTTTGCAAAAGGCATGGTTACTCAGCTCCACACCTTCCATGGGGCCTTCCCCGATGCCCATAAATCTTCAAGGTAGGTCTTTTCCCGAAGCGTGTCCATTGGCTGCCAAAACCCTTGGTGTTTATAGACGCCCATTTGTCCCTCGGCGGCTAGCCGCTCCATGGGGGAACGCTCCCAGACCGTCGAGTCGCCCCCGATGTAGTCGATTACCTTTGGTTCCAACACAAAAAAACCACCGTTAATCCAAGCTCCATCACCGTCGGGCTTTTCTTGGAAATTGACGACTCTCGAATCCTCAATTTCCAATACGCCATACCGTCCGGGTGGCTGAACACCAGTCAAGGTCGCCGCACGTTTCTCTTGGCGATGAAAGGCGATCGCATTCGTAATATCCACGTCCCCGACTCCATCGCCATAGGTGAAACAAAAAGTCTCATCATTCAGATAATCCTTCACCCTACGCAATCGACCACCGGTCATCGTGGCGTCCCCCGTGTCGACAATGGTTACTCGCCAGGGTTCGGACCGACGCTGGTGCACTTCCATACGGTTCTTTTCCATGTCGAAAGTGACATCCGACATATGCAGGAAGTAGTTGGCAAAATACTCCTTGATTACATAGCCCTTGTAACCAGCGCAGATGACGAAGTCACTAATGCCGTGAGCTGCATAGATTTTCATCACATGCCAGAGAATTGGACGCCCACCGATCTCGACCATCGGTTTGGGCTTCAAGTGGGTCTCTTCACTAATGCGTGTGCCAAGGCCGCCTGCAAGGATGACTGCTTTCATGGGTAAGTTTATCTCGTTAAGAAATCCGTTATAAGGCATCATTTTCGGTGATGGCCAGAGTGCACTTAAGGCTTCGCCCGGTCGCTTCTGGGTTGAAGGCGACGCGGCGAGGTATAGGAGAACGTCCGCATGAAGCGCGAACGGCGAAAGTCGCAGTGATCAGGGAGTGAGCCGTAATATGGTTCGGGCCACTGGCAGGAGCTGACGGGCGCGAGTGTGCCAATCGCTCAGCGACTTGAGCCGGCGTGAAAGTTCGGTGGTTGCCCGCTTATCGCCGGTCGGCACGGTGGATTTGAGGGTATCTAGGCGGCTACAGCCGGCATTCAATTGCTTTTCAAGGCGCTGCTCAAGGAAACGGCCGACCAGCTTGCGCAGTTCAAGGTCCGGTACAAACCACTCGCGAGCCGACGTCCTCCCCCCAGATTCCACAGAACCTCCGTCGTCAGCCTCCTGCCCTCCGTACGTTGCCTTCCGGATTGCACCAATCTCTCGCAACGCCCTAAGCGCTTGGCTGACGGAACCGTTGGAGAAATTGAGCCGAGCTGAAATCTCGGAAAAGCTAAGCGGCTCGGGCGAGGCAAAGACTATGCCGTAAACGGCGGCGACAGACTTTGGCACGCCCAAAAGAGTCGCCGCGTCGACGAAGAAGGTAACGAGCTCTGATTCGAAGCGAACCACGTCGGCCTCGCGGTGGCCGGAGATGACGAGCTGGGCCGGGGGCTGGGAGCTGGGAGCTAGAAGCTGGGCAGCCTGATCATGGGCCGATGATCGAGCGCGGCGGAAGGCGGGAGCTGTTGGGGTGCCGTTGGCCACAGGATTGGTTGTGGCAGGCAGCGGGCGGAGTTCAATTCAAAATGAAGTAAAACTTGGAGATGTGGACTGGGAGCTAGGAACTAGGTACTGGGCACAAGGGGCTAGCGACTAGGCACTGGGGGCTAGCTGCTAGGCACCAGCTACCAGGAACCAGCTCAGGCCTTTGTCGGACCGTGGTCGCGTTCCTCGTCCTGTTCGGCTTTCGAAGCCTTGGCGATGTAATAGTCTTTGTAGGACTTGTCGTAGTACTGGGCGTAGTAATAGCCCGAGACCGCTAAGTTGAGGCCGTTAAGGACGGCGCCGAAATTGGGGACATTGGAATTGAGGAGGCGCGCAGCGGCATACTGGGCGGCTTTGCGACGAACCTTGTTGAAGAACACCGTGAAGAGAGACCCGTCCACAAGCGGAAGGATGATGAGAGAATCGCTCACGGCCGCGATCGGCGGGGTGTCGATGAAGACGCGGTCATAACGTTTCCGCAGCTCCGAAATCATCAGCTCGAATTGCTTACTATTGAGGATGTGTGTCGGGTTCTTGGCTCGGCCACCCGCAGGCAGGACGTCCATCTTGGGATGCACGCCGTGCACGATGGCCTCGTCAAGGGTCAGCTTATCGGTGCAAACGTCGATCACGCCCCGTGTGTTCTCGATGTTGAGGCCCTTGTGGACCGTCGGCTTACGAAGGTCTGCATCCACAATGATCACCCGCTCACCGTGCACGGCGAAGGTCAGGGCAAGATTGGTCGTGATGAAAGACTTGCCTTCACCGGGGATCGTGCTCGTGACGAGCATGCACTTGGCGTTCTTGCTCTCGTCCTTGAGCCGAAGGGCCGAGTGCAGGGTAAGAAAGGCTTCAGCCACCTGCCGGTCGGCGTGGTTGATCACGACCTGGGCCTTCTCAGCGTGCTCCAGCTTCTTGATCTGAGGAATGACACCCATCAGCTGGAGGCCAATGACCGACTCGATGTCGAAAGAGCTCTTAACCCGGTCGTCGATAATCGCCACGAAGAAGGCAAGGACCAGACCCAGACCGATGCCGCCGAAGAAGCCCAGGGCAAGGTTGATGACCACCTTCGGGGAGCTGGGTTTGGTAGCCGGCACCGCCTTGTCGATAATGCGGGCGTTCTGGGTCTCGATGGTGCTTGTCATCGAGGTTTCGCGCGCGCGGCCGAGGATGTTTTCAAGGATCTGTTCGTTGATTTTGAAGTCGCGCTCAAGATTGGCGTACTCGACCTGGTAGCGGTCGAGCTCCAACGAATCTGCCTCCGCCTGCCGGAGCGCCTCGCTGGCCTCGCGCTCGTTGCGCAGGACCGTCTGGTATTCCGACTCGATGGCCGCCGCAGCTGAATCCACTGCTCGCCGAAGTTCCGCTTCCGTCTGAGCCAGTGCATTGGCCGCCTCGATCATCTTCGGGTGCTTGTCGCGGTAGCGGTCTTTCAGCTGGGCCGTGGCGATCTTCTGGGCGGCCAACTGCTGCAACAACGGGCCGATGCTCGTCTGGCTGTTGATGAAAGGCAGCTCGGTCAGGTCGCCCTTCGCCACGATACGCTCTTGCACCTGCTTCCAGCGGATTTCCGCTTCCTTGAGACGGGACGTGGACTGGGTGAGATAGATGTTCAACGCCTTGAGCTTCTCGGTGACGATGTCCTTGCGCTGGTCGAGGGAGACGAGGTTGTTCTTCTCGCGGTAGACCTGCAGCTTGACAGAAAGCTCGTCCACCTTCTTCCGCTGGTCGTCGGCGCGGGATTTAAGCTCCTCGACCGCCTTCATCGACTCGTCGATGCGGAGACGAGCATTATATGTAATGTACTCATCCACGAACAGATTGGCAATCTTGGCTGCCACCTGCGAATCGGGGTGACGGTACTGGACCTGAATAAGAAGGGAAAGGCGCTGAGGTAAGACCTTTCGATTCTCACCGAGAATCTTGGCCGGGACAGGGACAGCCGCAGCGTCCTCCCCCTGGTACGGAGCGAGGAACCGGTGCAATTCATCGCCGGATAGGCGATCGGCGACCTTATGGACGATGGCTCCGCTCTCGAGAATCTTGACCTGGGTGTTCAAGTCCTCGGCGGATCGGATCTCGTTGTCCACGACCGCTTGTACCTGCATGATGGTCGGGTCTCGGCGCATGATCTGCACCGATGCGGCTGACTCGTAGACCTTGGTCTGGCTCAGGGTGTAGAGAATGGAGGACGAAAAGACGACGAGGAAGGCAACGACGATGTACCAGACGCGTTCGCGGAGGATCAGGAGGTAATCGCGAAACGTGCGATGCGCGACGGTCCCGGCCTCCTCGGCGCCGTAGCCCGCAGCGGAATAGCCCGCGTAACCGTAACCGCCTTGGTAGCCGTATGCGCTACTCGATGATTTGGTCTCTTTCGGGTCGTTTTCCATCGGTTACAGGAGGCGCTCGGGTACGAAGATCACGTCGTCGCGCTGGAGGATATAGGACTTCGTGTTGCCACTCTTTATCAGGTCGTCAGTGTTGATCTCGGTCGACTCGGTTCGGCCGTCCGTCAGGGTACGCGAGAGCTTGACCCGCTTGCGGTCAGCCAGGCGATTGAAGCCGCCGGCGCGGGAGATGGCATCGAGGAGAGACAGATCTTCCTCCTGCGGAAAAAGCACGGCACCAGGCTGGTTCACCGATCCCATGACGTTGACCGTGCGCTTGGCATACTCGAGGACGATGACGTTAACCTGCGGGTTGACGAGGTAGTCTCGGTCGTAGCGGTCACGGATGATCTCCTCGGCCTGGCGCAAGGTCTTGCCACGGACATCCACTGAACCAATCATCGGAAGGACTATCGAATACTCTTGGGAAACCCGTACCTCGCGGGTGAGGTCATCCTCCTGAAAGATCTGCACCTTGATGAGGTCGGATGCCTGCAGGATGTAGTCAGATTTGGCGACCTTCGTTGCCAATACGGCATCTTCAGCGCGGATTGCAGAGGACGGAAGCCAGAGGACGGAAAGAAATGCCAGAGAGAGGCGAAAACGGATAGAGAACGTCATGAGGAAAAAAAGCGGAAGAAGACCCGGAGGTCATTCTTCCGCTTTTAATACGACCGCAAAGATCAAACCAATCAATAGCGGAGATTGGCGGCGATGCTGAAGACATTGCCCTTGAAGTCAGAGCCCGGGAGTTCAGATTCGTACTTCCGGTAGACGTAGGAGCCGATGACAGTGACGTAATCGTTAAGCTTGAAATCGGCGCCGAGGGAGAACTCCATGTAGTCGTCGTTGCGGGTGTAGTAATCGAGCTTCCGCACGGTCGTGCCAGCGCGGAGGGTCCACTGCTCAGTCACCTTGCTGCTCAGGTTACCACCGACCGAGAAGGTCTTCTGCTCGGCGCCCGAGGCGGAGTTGCCGAAGTCATTGCTGGCATTGACCTGCAGGGTCGTCTTCTCGGTCAGAAGGAAGTTCAGGTTGCCCTGGAGGTCCAGCATGCTGTCGTCGCCGCCGCGATCAAGCTCACGGGTGCCGTAACCGGCGGTCAAGCTGCCATTCACCTTCGGGGTGAACTCGCCGCGGAAACCCACACGGTAGGCGTAGTCCTTGGAGTCGGAACTCGTCTGGTTGTCGGTGTCGCGGTAACGGAAGCCAAGGGAGAGGTCCACCTTGGGGGAAAGCTCGTAGAAGTAATCGACCGGGATTTCCGTGGTCTTCAGGTCGCTGTAACCGACGGTGGGCACGTAGTCGGTCTTGCTGTATTTAACGCTGGCACCGACGGAGGATTTCTCGGTCATGGAGACCTCGCCGCCGAGGCTGATGTTGGTGGCGTCACGGCGGGTGAGGCCGCGGACATCAAAGGTGTTCTGATTGATCTCGGCATAGCTCGCAGCGGCGTTGAACTTGGTCTTCCCGTCGTCGTAGGTGCTGTTGAAATTGACGGTCAGGAGTTCGTCATTCAGCTGATCGTTGTCCGAGTAGCGGGAGATGCTCTCCACCACCTTGAAGGAACCCGAGGTCTGGGAGCCCTTGCCGAACTGGAAATCGATGCCGGGATTGATGTCGAAGACCGTGTCTTCGGTGGCGGCGTTCGACAGGTAAATGTTATCATCCGCCCGAACGCCCACCATGGCGGTCAGGAAGAGTTCGGCTCCGTCACCGGCGGCCAGAAAGGGTGCCGCGGAGGCTCCCAGGGTCAGGCTCGAGGCAAGCAACACTGCAGCAATATGCTTTTTCATGGTCAGATTCGGTTGGCGTGGTGTGAAGTAAGAAAATTGTAAGTCGCATGACACCCCGAACGGCTCAGAGTGAAGACGCGATTTCCAATTGATAGGTAAAGGCAACAAGCCAGAGGACTTAGGTGCTGGCAATACATTTCTTATCTGGGAGCTGGGAGCTGGGTACTGGGGGCTGGGGACTGGGGGCTGGGGACTGGGGGCTGGGGACTGGGGGCTAGGAACTAGCGACTAGAGGCTAGCGACCAGAGCTCTGAATTAGGCGAGTGAGCATGCGGCCGATGGTTTCGTTCTCGGCGACGAGCGGGTCGACTGATCTGGCTAGGGCGGGATGGCAGTCCGTTATGTAGGAAAGCCACTCCCTGACTTCATCGATCGACGCCAGAGCTAGGGGCTAGGTACTAGATTCTAGCGACAAGGGACTAGCTTCGCTAATTCCCGCAAAAACCGCTCGTTTTGCTCGCGGTTTCCGACGGTGACGCGGACCCACTCGGGGAGGCCGTAAGACTTGACCGGGCGGATGATGACCCCGCGGCGCTGCAGGGCGTCGAAGATCCGGGCGCCGTCCCCCACCCTCACCAAAATGAAATTCCCCACGCTCGGCACGTACTCGAGCTTCAGCCGGGCAAACCCCTCGGCCAATTGCCGCATGCCGGCGTGGTTCTCGCGGCGGCAGCGGTCGGCGAACTCCCGATCGTCCAAAGCCGCCACGGCCGCCGCTTGGGCGACCGCGTTGACGTTGAAGGGCTGGCGGACGCGGTTCAGGAGGGCCGCCATCCCGGCCGTGGTGTAGCCGTAGCCGACCCGCAGGGCCGCGAGGCCGTAGATCTTGGAGAAAGTGCGGAGGCAAATGACGTTCCGCCCCTCGGCGATCAGGGGACGGAGGTCCGGGGGATTGTCGAGGAATTCGGCGTAGGCCTCGTCAAATACACAGACCACATGCGGCGGCAGCTCCCGGGCGAAGGCCAGGAGGTCGCGCTCTGGGTTGTCGGTGCCGGTGGGGTTGTTGGGGTTCGGGACGAACACGAGACGCGTCCGCGGGGTGATGGCCGCCGCGAGGTGCGCGAGGACGTGCCCGTGGTTGACGAGCGGCACCTCGACCGCCTTGGCGCCGAAGAGAAGGGTCACGAGCTTGTAGACGACGAAGGCCGGGTTCCCCATCACGACCTCGTCGCCCGGCCGCAGGAAAGCGTGGCCGATGAGTTCGATGACCTCGTTGGAGCCGTTGCCGATGACGAACTGCTCGGGCGCGAGGCCCCAGACCCCAGCAAGTTTCCGCCGGAGGGCGAAGCACCCGCCGTCCGGGTAGAGTTCACCGGTGAGGAGGGCTTGCTGGGCAGCCGCAAGAGCCTTGGGCGAGGGGCCGAAGGGATTTTCGTTCGATGCGAGCTTAATGATTCCGGCGGGGTCGAGCCCGAGTTCGCGGGCCACGTCGTCGATCGGCTTGCCCGGCTCGTAGACGGGCTGCGTGAGGACCGCAGGATTGACCAAAGACTCAACCTTCATATCTGACGATCCAAGAGAAGAGGCCGATGCGGCCCAAGCCTGAATTTCGTGGCCCGCGGGGAGACCAGGCGGCGTGAGCACTGAATTTCAGAAATGGATCCGGTCTTCATATATTCGGGTACAGATGAACTATCTATTTCCCGATATCGCAGATCCTGGAATTGTAGGTCTATTCACCTCAGTTTTGTTCGAAATTTCGCTCCAATCGAATTCACCAAGACGCGATCCGGGAGAGGTTTATTAACTAAATGATGCCTACGTAGCGGTGGCCACTCTCGCACAAACCACTGACAAGTCAGTGCTTGCAATCGAAATTGCATTATGGTGCCTTCCCCTTTGCTCGTACCCGTCAAGCGTACCTAACACTCCCTGATTGGATTTAGCTATCCTATGAAAATCATCCGCATGGCTCTGGCCACCTTGTTCGCTGTCTGCTTTGCGGCGGCGATGACTGCTCAGGAGAAACAGAGTGAAGCGACTGTCCTGACCGTGGAAGGCTCAGTCATGGTGA
>CAYHEW010000013.1:0-9875 GCA_964355715.1 uncultured Opitutaceae bacterium
TGAAGTTGGGGTTCACCGCCAGGTCGTTCTTCACGTTGGTGCCGGAGTAGCGAATCGTCAGGCCGGCGCGGCGGCGGTCGGAGGGGTTGGCCTGCGAGCCGTGGATGGCGCGGTCGTCGTGCAGGGAGCACTCGCCGGCCTTGAGGCGGAACTGCACGGCGGAGTCAGCCTTGAAGTCGGAGCCGTCCTCGAGCTCGAGCGTCAGCACGGAGTTGGTCTCGGTCGACCGGCGGTGCTTGATGATGCCGCCCTTGTGGGAGCCGGGGATGAGCTTCATGCCGCCGTTGACCTCGTCGACGTCGTCGAACGCAAGCCAGACGGTGACGGAGTTGTTCGGCGCCATCGGCCAGTAGTAGGAGTCCTGGTGCCAGCCGACGGTGGACATGCTGCGGGGGTCCTTGATGAAGAAATTGCTGGCCCAGCAGTAGAAGTTGGGCCCGAGGATGCCTTCCACGAGATCCAGAATCTTGGGATTCATGCAGATGTCGTAGAGGTAGGTGCTCGCCTCGTGCCACTCGCGGATGTCCTTGGTGGTCTCGTCGGGCTTGAGCAGGGCGAGGAGATTGGGGAGCTCCGCGTTGAGCTGGGCCATCTCCTGGCGGGTGTAGATGGGCGGCAGGCCGAGCAGGTAGCCGTTCTCGTGGTAGAACTTCTGCTGGGCGGCGGTGAGCTTGTAGGGATTGGGGGCGGTGGCAGTGGCCATGGGTGTGGTGTGGGGAGGGATGAACACGATAGCGGTTGGGGGTGGATCTGGCGTTCAGGGGATTTCGTGATCTTGTATAAAAAATTACGCTGGCGTTAAGATGGCGCACAAACAGCCTTTGATCATCGGATATGAAGGTTCTGCGCGATCCCCAGATCATCAGCGGTTATGTGTATGAGCATCCCGTGGATGGATTGCCGGAGATCTCGCATTGCGGGGAGGCCCTTTGTTGTGCGGGGCATCACCTGGGGCTCCATGCGCATGCGGCCTTCGAGTTTCTCTACCTCTCGCGCGGCCGCGCCACGTGGCGAGCGCAGGGGGAGACCGTGACGCAGCGCATGGGCGACCTCTACATCGCCTATCCGCGGGAGAAGCACGGCACGGGGCCGCAGCGTAATCCCGAGAACCATCACCTGTGGGTGGGGTTGGACCTCGACCGGTTGGGCCCGGAAGGCAAGCGGCTGGCGGCGCGCCTGCGCGACGCGCGACCGCGGTTGGTGACCGGGTGCGACGAGGTCGAGCCGGTGCTGCGCGGCCTCGTCCGGCAGGTGGTGGCGCACCGCGCCCACCGGACGGAGGCGATCTTGGCCTGCGTGCGTCTGTTCGTGACCTTGGTTGAGCAGCGGCTCGACGACACCGGTCGGGACACCGCGCCGGCCGAGCGCCGGCTGCCGTATTCGCACGCGGTCCAGAAGACGCTCGACTACCTGCAGGAGAACCTCGAGCGACGCCTGCCGCTGCGCGACCTCGCGGCCGTGGCGACGGCGCGCAGCGTGCCTCACTTTTGCACCCAGTTCCGCCGCGAGGTGGGGCTGACCCCGGCGGCTTATCACCTGCAATTGCGCCTCAACGCCGCCCGCGAGGCCCTGCGCCAGCCGGCGATCGATGTGACCACGGCCGCACAGCAGTACGGTTTCAGCTCCTCACAGCATTTCAGCACCCAGTTCAAGCGGGCCTTTGGCGTGACCCCGCGCGGCTGGCAACGCGGCTAAATGCAGCCGGGCTCGCTGAGCCCGGGGCTTGGATGGAGCGACCGGGGTCGGCGACCCCGGCTACAGCGCAACCCCCGTCGGCAGCTGAATGGTGGGCGCTACAGGATTCGAACCTGTAGCGGATATTCTGGAAACACTTGCGAGGTCACTGGCTAAGAAAGCGACCGACTAGGATTGCGCACCAATTTGCGCACTAAACGGGGATTCGAACCCCGGCCTCAGAATTTGGAACCGCTAATGATGATGATCCAGCCTTTCCTCGGCAAAGAGGGGTGGCATTGGAGGTAAAGCTCATGTCAACTCCATAACCGCACATTTTCTGTAAGGAAAGGTGCGTTCCTGGTACTAATGAGACAGCATTACATGGAACCAGCCACCAACCACGAATCACAGCTGGTCTCTTGGCTGCAAGAGTATCGGGGCATTCTGGAAAGGGTGGCGCGCTCGTTCGCAGGGGAATCTGTGGATCAAAAGGATCTGGTGCAGGAAATGGCGGTGCAGCTGTGGCAATCGCTCCCGCGCTTCAGCAGGCAGTCGAAGGCTTCGACTTGGATTTACCGGGTGTGCCTTAACACGGCGCTGCGCTGGCGTCGTGATGTGCGTGGTCGGCAGGCTGTCGAGCCATTGGAGGATGCGACTGAGCTGGCAAGCGGCGGGCCGGAGCAGCAACGCCTGCACGAGAACGAGGAGTTACTGGCGACAGTCTACGGGCAAATCCGTGCGCTACCTCCGGCCGAGCGCTCGCTCGTGATCTTACATCTCGACGGCCTGAGCTATCGCGAAATCAGCGAAATTTTAGGCATGTCTGAGAACCACGTTGGCGTTGCGCTCACGCGCGCCCGGAAAAAATTGGCCGAATCATTGAAGGAGGTGCGCGATGAACTTTGACGATCTGCAGAAAACCTGGGGTGAACAGAGGTTCGGCGACGATGCCGCGTTGCGAGCCGTGGTGTTGGAAAAAATCCGCGTCCGAGAACGGCAGTTCCGCTGGCTCGTAACTGTGGGTATGGTTCGCGAAGCGGGGGTGATCGTCATCCTCATCAGCATAGTAGTTTCCAACTGGCAGGGTGTCCGTCTACCGTCGCTGCTCGCGTTGGCTGCAGGCGTGTTCTTCATGGTCGGTTTGGTCGCGATGCTGAAACTGTCAAAATCGCTGACGGGTGAACTACTGGGCGGAGCCGGGGCGCTAGCGGAACAGGTGGGCCGCGACCGGACGCGCTTTAGGCGGATGATGCTTTGGGGCAATGGGCGCGAACTCGTCGCTTGCCTCTGCGCGGTGTGGTGTTTCGGCGTGAATGCCGTGCGCGCGGGTGATCATCCCGGCCTACGCTGGGGCGGCGTGGCTTTCCTGACTATTACGGCAGGGGCGCTGTTGGGACGGATGTTGCTGATTGAGTGGCGCCGTCCGCATGTAAACGATACCGTGGCCAGCGATCTAAATCTCACGATTCATTACGTGCGGGCGCAGCTACAGTTGGTGAGCAACCTTTGGTGGTATGTCGCGCCCGTGTTTGGTGCGGTGGGGTGTCTAAAACTCATACGCGTGGTCGACGGTGAGGCGCCCGTGAGGAGCTTCGCAATCTCGATGGCGTCGGTAGCGGCGGTGCTATGGTTCGCATGGAAATTGAACCGTAAACTAGCGGAGGCGCGGCTGCGTCCGCGGGCGGAATTTCTCGAGCGCTTGCGTGACGAATTGGCCAATCCGTCGGGGACTAACAGCAGGCGGAACTAAGGCGGCATCATTCTTATGAAAAAACACCTGATTATCTGTTATCTGTGCAGTCTCTGCTCGCTGCTGGCGGCGGATGCGGCGCCGGCCGCCTCTCAATCCACCGCAGTCACATCTACTGCGAAGGCAACGGGGCATTGGTTTGGCGTACTTACGGTGAGACCGGGCATAGAACTGCGGCTTGCAATGGAGGTGACCGAACCGAGTCCAGGGAAATTCGAGGGTGTGGTGATCAGCCTGGACCAAGGCTCGGTGAAGCTGCCACTTGATACGTTCACAGTGACTCTGGACGCGGTCGCGTTCACAATGATGCGGGGGCAGATCAATTTCGAGGGGACGTTGCGGGGCGGCAATGAACTTGCTGGAACATGGAAACAAGGGCCAGTCAACGCGCCGGTGCAGTTCATGCGCACGGCCACGACGACAGTGCTCACTAGGCCACAGGAGCCGAAGAAACCGCTCCCCTACGCTGAGGAGGAAGTGGTGGTAGAAAACAAGGCCGCAGGGTTGAAGCTGGCCGGCACACTCACGCTACCAGTAGGCGTAGGGCCGCACCCGGCGGTCGTGCTTATAACAGGTTCGGGGCCGCAGGACCGCGACGAAGCGTTAGCAGGGCACCGGCCGTTTCTTGTGCTGGCCGACAAACTCACGCGCAGCGGAATCGCAGTGCTTCGCTGCGATGACCGCGGCTTCGGAAAATCGGGCGGAAAGTTTTTCACAGCGATTGAGGCCGATTTCGTCGAGGACACCCTAGCTGCGGTGGCGTATTTATGTAGTCGGCCGGAAATTGATGCTCGGCGCATCGGTCTCCTCGGCCACAGCGAGGGCGGGACGATTGCGCCGCGTGTGGCGGGGAAGCTCAGTGATATCGCGTTTGTTGTGCTGCTCGCGGCGCCGGGCGAAATACTGGGCGAGGTGGTGATCCGGCAGAGCGCGGACATTGCGCGGACGATGGGGCTAAGCGAGGAAGCCATCGTGACCAACATAGCGTTGAAGCGGGAACTGTTTCAGATTATCCGCTCTGAGCGCGACGCAGCGACAGCGGAGACCAGGATGCTAAATCTCGTGCTGGGAAATCTTGCCGCGATGACGGACGCGCAGAAGGCCGCAGTCGGTGCGGCCTCGCCGGCTTTTATCGAGCAAAACATCAAGGCTCTGAATACACCCTGGTTTCGTGATCTGCTAGACTACGATCCGCAGCCAGCATTGCGGGCACTGAGATGCCCGGTGCTCGCACTCAACGGGGAGAAGGACCTGCAGGTTTCGGCAAAGACGAATCTTGCGGCGATCCGGGCTGCGCTGGCGGAGGGTGGAAGTAAGCTAGTCCGCGTCGAGGAATTACCCGGGCTGAATCATTTGTTTCAAACCTGCCAGACCGGGTCCCCCGCGGAATACGGCAAAATTGAAGAGACGTTTAGCCCGGTGGCGCTGACGCTGATCGCGGATTGGATTTCCACGGTGGTCGCTCGTTAGCGGTTAGCTTTCGTAGTCGTAGCCGTGCGTCACTCACTTTGATTCCGATGCGGAAAATCCCATTCCAGGCCAGCAATGTAAGGGTTTGTCAGTTTCAGCGTTGGTTTTCGACCTGCGGTCATATGTCTGCAATATCATTGGTATTCACAATCGGACTGCTTGTTGGCCTAGGAATTTTCCCCATTGCCGGTTGGCTCGATGCACATGGTGGAAAGTGGATTCAGTTACCACAAAACCACTACCAGACATGGCCCTTCATTCTTATCGCCGTCATCGTCAGTCCTCTGGCCGAGACGCTGATTTATCAATGGGTGGTTTTTCGACTGGCATTTATAAGTGAGTTCATTCGACTGCGCTCGTGGATAGCAGCGTGGCTGTCAGCAGCTTTCTTCGGAGGGCAGCATTTTTATAGTGTTGGTTACATCGTCTTGTCTTTCGTGGTGGGACTCGTATTTGCCTATGCCTTTTTGTTATCGGGCATATTCAAGCGAGGTTATTGGGTAGTCACAGGAGCACACTGCGCCATCAATGTCTTGGTGCTGGCGATCAATTGGTAGCGGCGATCTCCGAACATGCTTCTTGAGATTCAAGCACTGACGAGACGGCTAGCCCGCTACCGAGCGGCTGTAAGTTTCTTTCTCGTGGCTGCAGCGCAGTTTCTCAGTCCGGCTGCGGCCGCTGATCCCGCCTCGAAGATCAACCCGCCGGCTTGGTCACATCGGCATTCCAAGGAAGAGCTACAGGCGTATGGGGCAAGAGCTACCGCCCAAGAGCCCGAGAAAAAGGGCAATCCCGTTATGCGCGAGGTAAGGATACGTCGAAATCTTAGGCAATGTTAAGGACATGATTCTTCCCGTCGTCTGTCTATAAGTAGAGATCACCGAAGCGATTCATAAGCCACGCCGTGAAACTTCGAGGAAAGCGCCAATGCCAGTTCTCCGTGAGTTTCGTCAAGTCGAAGGTCGAACAATCGATTAGATAATCACGGGCGTTCATTGGACTCGGCTAACGATACGATAAGCCACCTCCGCCTGGCGAGGCTGGTTCCGCCGAGTAATAGGGTTGTTTGCTTAATCTTTCCGGAGCCAAAATTCCATTGCGCCTTCGCCTTCTTTCAGAATATCGCGCCGCTCTTTTTCGACGACGTAATCTGAGAAATAATTTCTTAACTCTTCACGACGATAAAATGCATAGAAACGACTGCCACCTAACCTCTCTTTGGCTTCGTCACCTCCAGGATATCCGTCGCGAGGTCTGTCGATGAAACGCTCGCCAGTGCCTAGCTTGAGATTGAGGAACAGCACTCCACGAGGATGCAGCATCTGATGGAAAGTCTTCAAGCAGGAGCGAAATTCGGACTTCGTAAGATGGTAAAGGCATGCACACGCCCATATTCCGTCAAAACTAGAGTTGATCGTTCGGGCTTCGCGTAGATCGGCTCGCAAATAGGTTCCATCTGGATCGGCCGTGCGGGCCAGCGAAAGCATGCCATCTGACAGGTCGAACGACACTACGCGCGCACCAAGGTCACCAAGATATCGAGAATCGCGACCTTCCCCGCAACCGGCAACGAGAACAGAAGAACCCGGCAGTCGGGTGAAAAAATCACGCATTGAATCTTCCAGCCACGCCCTATGTTCAGGCGTCGCGATCACATGATATGCGGCAGCGATCTGGTCGTAGGTCTCAATTGTGCGCTTCGTGTGATCCATCTTGGTTCGTTGCCCAACGCTGAATTGAGCCGCGCATCAGCGCGTCGGCTCTACCATCATCACGCAGAACTCGCATCGCTTCTTATTTCCAAGCGCGTAAATCGCGAAAAATGTGAGAGCCATCGCGATCCAATCGACGCCATAGTGCTGAAACAGATTAGCGGGCATATACTTTTGCAGATAGTTTGAAGTGAAACACGGAGGTGTCAGTGCGGTGCACTGACCGGAGTTGAATCGACTGGCTGGTTCGGCTCTTTCGGAGATCGCCGTTGCGAATAGGCCACTCCTATCTTTCCTCCTTCTTCAGGGAAGATCGTAACGATGGCCTCTAACACCTCTTCGTCTCGCGTGGCGGTGATCATGAAATGGGTCGGGAAAAGTCGTGCGTCCTTTAAAACCCCGGGCTCATGAGCAGTCCATCCGTCGCTTTTCATCGCCTCCATCACCCGAAATGCGACCAAATTCGGTAACGTAGGCCAGCTTGATAAATCAACACTTCTCAGAGACCAGCCGAATAGCCCATGCCCCCCATTCACGGTGAATGAACCGGTGGCGCTGGCTGTGCCGCGAACACCAATCTTTTCGAGTGCGGTGGCGACGTAGTCAGCTTCGTTTCCGAGCAACTTGATATCTGGTTGAGCAAACGCCGGATGAGCGATCAATGCGATTATTAGAAATACTGTGGATTTCATATATTTCCTTTCGTTGCCGAACGTTGTAGATGAACCACGAGTGTGCTTGGCACTAAAGGCTGCTCCGCAGCCGACGTGCCAAGCACACTCGTTGGCTCTAGCGTTGGTTAGCTCTTTTCTTGAAAGCTTTCCCACTCGGGCGCATGCAACAATACCGCTGAAACCTGCTGCTGATCCCAAACAGTGCTCGAATTACCCCAGTAGAAAAAGTGCGACTTCACTTGGTTAAATTCCTTTGCGCTATCCGTCCCCGCTTTCGTGTATACGACGACGAAATCTCCAACACTTACTTTCTTAAACGGGAACCAATAGGCTCGCTTAACATCAATGGTCACTTCGCCATTGTGGAACCCTGTGCAAAACAGGACAAAATTACCGACATCGGCAGATTCTGTGGCTTTCATCACGACGCGCTCATTTTTCAGGTCGCCCGCGTCTCGAATCGCAGTAATTTTCAGCTTCATGGCTTCACCGCCTTCGCAACTACGCCCGCGACTAGCATCAGCAAACCTAGTCCAACAAATATCCAGCCGGTGGGTTGAGTAGACCAAACAGACGGACTGAAGCCGAGCGCAACTCCGCCGACGGTGATGCATGCCGCATGAACCACTTCGATAGAAATCTTTCCCTTAAACTTCTCGTCGAGGATAGCAGCTCGCTTATCGGCCTCATGGAATTTTTCTCGAAACTCCTTCGCGTCCCGCGCCTCTCCTTCGAGGCGCTCGATGTCATCAAGCAACAGCCGCTGAACGGCTGGCGTGCCTAACTCGTCGTCACTCAACTCGCGACGAAGCTTTGCGAAGCTACGACGGGCTGCCGGAGCTTTGGTTTGAGCAGTTTCTAACGTCCGCGGTGACTCTTGCGGTTCAACGTCAGGCTGCGACGGTGGATGGGGAGACATAAATTCTTCGGCTAACGTTACGAGGAACCACCTCGGCTTGGCGAGGCTGGTTCCGCCGTGTGGTTGGGCTCTTCTCCTCTGTCGCTTTCAATCCGGACATAATGTCCGTACGGACGCACTTCATCACCGAGCACTGCCAAGCCCGCGCCATTTGGAACAGCGTACACGGTCTTGTGTCTGCGCTGCGAATACTCCTTCAGTTGTTCGAGCTTGGCTCCGTAACTTCCGAAATGTGGGTGAAAGTCGAAGTCGATTAACCCCAAGGCCTCCAAGTTGGTCAGGTCGTCGGGAACGGGGATATGGCCGAAGCGGCACATCTCGAGGTCGTGAGCCATCATCATCGCGCCACCTGAATCGCCGACAATGACACCACCGCGAGTCGCCCTATCGGCCAACGCTCCCAGGAGACCCGCAGCGCGGAGATTTTTCAGGAAAACGAAGGGATCTCCGCCCGAAAGGTGCACGATATCGCTGGATAGAAGCTGAGGAACCGACAACTCATATCCCACCCGATGAAGCGGAAACATCTCGACTGAAGAGATTCCAAGCTCTGCATACCGGGCTCGGCGGTCGGCAAAGTACCAGTCGGTTTTTTCCGGTGAGCCTCCAGACGGAATCCATGCAACGGTTGGGTTCTTCACGCCCGTGGCGGCGATCATCGCCCGATCCAAAGGCAAATCGGCTGGAGTTTGATGATCGGAAAACAGGAAAAGTTTTAGGTTTCTTCTCATGCTTTTGTCCAACGTTTGAGATCAGCCACGGCCGGCTGCGGCCGTTGGCTGTAGCGCCTGGTTCGGCTGTCTTTGCATCAGGTAGTGTGTCTTAGTCTCTCCGGATATGGTGAAGCCAAAACGACGGTAAAGGGACTGCACGGGATTGATCTTTATCACCTCTAACACCAAGGGAACGAGCTTCTGATCCGCTTCTTCGACTAGTCGCGACATGAAGTAAGATCCTATGCCCCGCCTTTGGAACACGGGCAGCAGATAGAACTCTCCGAGGTGAATGTCAGCGTCCCTTCTCAAAACCTCTATCGTACCAATGTCGCGCTCGACATACCGGATGATCTCGGGGCGGCACTCGTCCCAATCTTTCCGATGGAACTCGATCTGAAACGCTTCGTCCCAGCCCCACACCGGCTCAATGTATGCGCGCAGTGCCGCTTTCTTTACTTCGTAAGCAAACGTTCGATCGCGATCCGCAGCGCCCCGTAGACTAATTTGTGCCGGATCGATCTTCATCTTTTGCCGAACGTTGTATATGCTAGGGGGGTCGGCTCAATCAAATTGGGATAACGCTACCATAGAACCACTTCACGAAAACGAACCCGGCCAAATTATCGACATGGGCCATTCTGTCCTATAATCAAAGACCAGTCGGCATAACCAAATCCACGTGTAGTTGGCACAGATGCAGTTCCAGAAAACGAGGTCAAGAATTGGAGTCGGATTAGCTCGAAATTGGCGAAGTTCGAATCTTGGGCATAAAGAGATTGTAACGGAGCGAGACAACGATGGATCACGAACCAGAACGTAACTGCCAGACCCGAACAATTCTTCTTTCAAACGGCCTAAGGGCAAAACGCCCGGTTTCCAATTTCTGAGAAACCGTGCCGAACCGGGAGGAACGGAGTACTGGCCCATTTACGGATTTTGGATTAGGAGCGAAATTAA
>CAYHEW010000013.1:9975-89384 GCA_964355715.1 uncultured Opitutaceae bacterium
TCGCCCCCGGTTAATCGCCCCCGGTTAATCGCCCCCGGTTAATCGCCCCCGGTTAATCGCCCCCGGTTACAATCGGCGGGCTTAGGTAACGGAATCGCCGATTTTCCCAAAGCTGGTTGAGCGAGCGGGCGAGAAGCGCGGTTAAGCAAGACAAAGAAAGTGGACTTATCTGTGCTGATTTTATGTTTCGCTTTCATTTATCGGTAAACCTAGGTCTATATAGCAGCCCCTGAACAAATGAAGTTGCCCGCATTATTATTGTTTTTTGTGGCTTTTATAGCTTTCGCGCAGCCATCACCTGAAAGCACAAAACCCGTAGAAAAATCTGCCCCAAAGGAAGAAAAATCCGGTGCATGTAATAGCAATGCGGACAAAATTGCTACCGCAATAGGGGTGGTTAATTCGCCAATTCAGAATACAGAACCCAAAGGAGATCAACCCGATCATAATCAAAGCATTCTCGGCATCATTTTGAACCTCCTGAAAGTCAGCGTTACAACCATTGATGGCTGGACGTTTTGGGTTCTAATAGTTCAAAGCGGTTTTCTTTGGTGGACTATTACAACCATGCGCAAGAGCGACGAGCAACAGCTTCGTCCCTATGTCTCTTTTAATTTTCCTAAGGCTCCATGGCCAACCGATGCAGGTGTAATCTCTTTTGAGTTCGTATGCATAAACCATGGCGAGTCTCCAGCGAAAGACCTGAAGTTTAGGGCTGATGCTTGGTGTTTGGACTCCCAGCCAACTGATGGGCGAATACTTCCACGCATTGGAGATTTCTGGAATGAGGAACGCATGAATCTTTTTCCAAACGACGAAGAACGACAAAAAACGTGGTTCACCCCATGCACTCTCGGGACCATCTTCACCCAAGAAGAAGTCAGAAAGGTCATTAGCAATAATGGCTTCCTCGTTTTGGGCATGGAGGTAGGATACACAGACATTTTTAATAAGAAACATACTACGGGTGCCTACTACGTGATAAAGGGGAGTGGGCATGTTAGCCTTATACCCCGAAGCAGCACCCTGACATAGCGAGAACCCAAGAATCAGGGCCAACAGCAGGCTATTCACGCCACACCCCCGTTTCGCTCCGGCCGGCGTACATGCCGCGAGGGGATAGTTCCCAAAGGTTGATCGGTTATTTCAGAAAGTGCCCAACCGGACGCTTCCGCTGCCCGGTATCTGCCATGCCGCCGTGTAAACCACCCGAAGCCTAACGCACCGAGCCCCAAGAGCACAGCGTACCTCTGTCTGTTCCATGCAATGGGATGCCTCCGTTAATCCACCAATGCGAGTTTCCCTCGGTGTTGGTCAGGAAGAGAATATTTGTTGGTTTATTTGTTGATATGTTTTTGTTTTTTTGTTCTTTTGCACACATGACAACGAAATCTAAAAAGTCCGCGAAGGTCCCAGCCCCGAATTATCCACCGGGTCATCCAGAGGCTGTCGCAATGATGGCTGATGCCATGCCATGGAAAACCACGGCGCGAAATTTCCCGCTCGAAACCTACTATACCGCCATAGCAAAGCTTCACGCCCGGGGCTACAGCTATGCCGACATCGCAAAATTCCTGAACGAGCAGTTGGCTGGGAAACTCGAGGGCAAGAAAATCACCCGCGGTCAGGTTTATAGGGTCTACCAGCAGTGCTCAGGGCTCGATGATCCTTTTCGCAACATCACTTCTGTTACGCATATTTCTGATGAAGACGCGGAAAAGCAGGCCGAAGTCGAAGACAAGAAGCCGGCCGAAACCTCAGAGGGCGAAACGTCGTGAATGCCTCCGAAATACTCCCTTTGGAAAGGATGCTGACGCTCCCCGAGTCGGCGAAGCTGCTCTGTGTCTCAGTCCGGCAAATTTATCGTTTGATTGCCGAGGGCAAGCTACCGGTCGTAATGGTTGGCACCCGGTCGCCCCGGCTTCGGCCCAACGATCTCCGCAAATACCTCGAATCCTGTACCGTCCAACACAGCACCTAAATGCGCCTGTCAGTCTTCAAGCCGAGTCGAAGGGTAAACGGGAAACGGATCGTTTCTCGGGTTTACGTTGGACGCTATTCGCTGGCTAAGGGCGGCAAATTGATCCGGGTACCATTAAATACCCCGGACAAGGAAATCGCCTCGAAACGCCTCAGAGATATCGTGCTTGAAAAGCAGCGGGAGCAGGAGGGCTTGATTTCGCCACGCCTCACCCGGGAAGCATCGATTATACCCCTTTCCGAGCATTTGACCGATTACGTCGCCGATTTGCGTGCCCAAGAACGGCACCCACAGCACATTAAAGACACCTCCCGGCGCATCGAACGCGTTTTCAAGGAAACCGGTTGGAAATCGTTTCAGGATATTTCCGCTTCCGATTTCATTGGCTGGCGGGCGAAATTGAAATGCTCAGCGAAAACGAAAACGGATTATCTCGTTTCACTGAACGCCTTTTTCAATTGGCTCATCCGGCAGGACAAATTGGCGGCAAACCCACTGAAAAACGTTCCCCGCGTCGAAATACGGGGAAAGCAAGTCCGCCAAGCCCGACCGTTTACGGAATTGGAGCTTTCACGTCTTTTCGCGATTTCGGGCAAACGTACCTTGGTCTACAAAACGCTCTTCTACACGGGCCAAAGAAAAGCCGAGGTCGACGCCTTGCGATGGGCCGACCTGCGTTTGGATGACGCGAATCCCTCGGCATTTTTCCGGGCCTCGACGACCAAGGACAAGGACAGTCGTTGCATTCCGCTTCCTACTGCATTGGCGGAGGAATTGAAACTACGTCAGCCTCCGGTCGAACAACGGGATAAAAAGGTCTTTTTCGGCATTTTCCCCCATTACGAAACATTTCGCGCGGACTTAAAGAATGCCGAAATCCCGCATAAGGATACTGCGGGGCAGGTAGTGCATTTCCATTCCTTTCGGAAAACGCATGCCTCCTTTGCCGCTCGCTATGGGGTTGCACAGAAGGCGACGCAGGAAGTCTTGGGCCATTCGGATGCCAATCTGACGGCCAACATTTATACGGAAATGGCCAGTGATACGATTCGGGCCGAGCTGACCAAGCTACCATGGATCACCTCGGATGGCGCACCAAATTGCGCACCGGTTTCCGGCGCGAGGGGTCAAACGGTGTCAGATCGTGGCAAAATGGAGGAGGGCACTGAGTCGCCTAAATACCTCAATTCTCCTCTGAAACGGCGCATCCTGGCATCTCTCGACACGCTCCGTCAAAATCTCGAAATGGTGGACGCTACAGGACTCGAACCTGTGCAAGCCCAAGCCCCCTCGTAGAAAGTCGCGGTTGCTCTGCGGTGGATTGGGGTTGGTGGTGCTTGGGGCATCGTTGTAGGCCCGCGGATGATTGGGCTTCACCTGTGTACTATGGATTGCTCCAATCCGGTTTCATGAAAGCCCTCCTTCGCGGATGTCTCTTGGTGCTGGTTGCAGGTTCGTTTTACGCTGCGGAGAGCAAAGAATTCGCGGAGTTGAGGAAGGCGGCTGAACAAGGTGTTCTCGCGGCGCAGAACAATCTCGGCATGATGTACGCCGACGGCAACGGCGTGCCGAAGGATGCCACTGAAGGCTTTAAATGGTTTCGCAAGGCGGCTGAGCAGGGATTTCCTGATGCGCAATTCAATCTCGGCGTGATGTACGCCGACGGCAATGGTGTGCCAAAGGATGCCACTGAAGCCGTGCGATGGTATCGCAAGGCGGCTGAGCAGGGACTTTCTTATGCGCAATTCAATCTCGGCTTGATGTACGCTAACGGCAATGGGGTGCCGAAGGATGCCGCTGAAGCCGTGCGATGGTATCACAAGGCGGCTGAGCAGGGTGACGCCGCTGCGCAATTTAATCTCGGCGCAATTTACGCCGACGGCAACGGCGTGCCGAAGGATGCTACCGAAGCCGTGCGATGGTATCGCAAGGCGGCTGAGCAGGGATTTTCCGACGCGCAATTCAATCTCGGCGTGATGTACCTCAACGGCAATGGAGCTCCGAAGGATGCCACCGAAGCCGTGCAATTGTTTCGCGAGGCGGCTGAGCAGGGTGACGCCGCAGCGCAACATTCTCTCGGCTTGATGTACGCTGACGGCAACGGCGTGCCGAAGGATGCTGCTGAAGCCGCGAGATGGTATCGCAAGGCGGCTGAACAGGGATTTCCTAATGCGCAAAGCAATCTTGGCGTAATGTACGCCGACGGCAACGGCGTGCCAAAGGATGCCACTGAAGCCGTGAGATGGTATCGTAAGGCGGCTGAGCAGGGATTCCTTGATGCGCAATACAATCTCGGCTTGATGTACGCCGACGGCAACGGCGTGCCGAAGGATGCTACCGAAGCCGTGAGATGGTATCGCGAGGCGGCTGAGCAGGGTGATGCCGAGGCGCAACACAAACTCGGCGTGATGTACGCCGACGGCAACGGCGTGCCGAAGGATGCGGTAGAAGCGCACACTTGGTGGAACTTGGCTGGAGCACGCGGCTACGAGGATGCCAAGAAAAGGCTCACAGCTATCGAAACGCAGATGACCAAAGGACAAATCGCCGAGGCGACCAAACTAGCCCGAGAACGGTTTGATAAGTACGAGCAGAAAAAGTGAAGTGACGTTGTTTCGTTTCGCGCAGCCGGTGGTCGGGTGGTGGGCCGGAGAATTCGTCGCCCCTCCTGCGTGTTTTACGGGCCAACAATAGCCCGATGCATGGCAAGGGCGGGGTCGAGTCTGCCGAAGCGTTCCGTGCACATTGGTGGCCAGCGATTACTTTGGTGTGTACTTTGGCCGTTTCGGCACCTTCGGCCCCCTCGTTTCAGAGGGATGGTGGGCGCTACAGGACTCGAACCTGTGACCCCATGCGTGTGATGCATGTGCTCTAACCAACTGAGCTAAGCGCCCGACTGGGAGGGTGCGTTAAGCCACAACCGCGGCGGAAAATCCACCCTTATTTTGCCGCCGGCGGCCTTTTGGTTTGCGGCTCGGGGTGGCCCGGGCTGAATGCCAGCGCATGGCCCCCTCGTGCGTTCGCTCGGTGGATTACTTCACCGCCGCCTCCCCGTTGTCCCGCCCGATCGCGGATTCGACCCACCAGATCCCGGCCATCAATTTCATCGTGGCGCGCGTGACCCTCGAGGACGGCACCACGGGCGAGGGCTACCTGTTGGCTTTTCATTTCAACCCGGCGGCGATCCGCGGGGCGCTGGCCGACGTGAAGCACCTGGCACTGGGCTGGGACGCCAACAACACCCGCGGCTTCGACCAGGCCTGCGACCGCGAATTCGAATATTTCGGCGCCGTGGGCCTGCTGCGGTGGGCGCGCGGCTTGATCAATGTCGCGCTGTGGGACGCGCGTGGTCGTCGGGCCGGAAAACCCGTCTGGCAACTGATCGGCGGCCGGTCCGAGGCCGGGCGCGTGCCGGTCTACGGGAGCGGCGGCTGGCTGTCTTGCACGGATGACGAATTGCTCGCGGAGGCGACCGGCTATGTGCGACGCGGCTTCACCGCCGTGAAGCTCAAGGTGGGCGCCCGCGAGGGCATCGCGCGCGATCTCGAACGCATCGCCAAGGTGCGCGCAGCGGTTGGACCGCAGGTGCGGATCATGATCGACGCCAATCAGGGCCTCGACCTGCCCCAGGCGCTCGCCCTCGCGCGGCAGGCGCGGATCCACGGCATCGACTGGTTCGAGGAGCCGCTGGTGCACACGGATTTCGCGGGCTATCAGGCGCTCAAGCGCGAGGCGGGCATGCAGCTGGCGATGGGCGAGCGTGAGTTCGACCTCGTCGCCCTGCGCGAGCTCGCGGAACGCAAGGCGCTGGATCTCTGGCAACCCGATCTCCTGCGGCTGGGGGGAGTGGAGGGCTGGCTGGACTCCGCCGCATTGGCGCGACAGCACGGGTTGCCGGTGTTGCCGCATTACTACAAGGAATACGACGCGCAGCTCGCGTGCACCGTCCCCGAGGCCTACGGCGTGGAATCCTTCGACTGGGTGGACGGCATCATCGACCGTCCCCTGCGCATCGAGCGCGGCTACGCCTACCCGTCGGCGGAGCCGGGCTGGGGTTTCCGCTTCAAGCCCGAGGCCCTGCGCGCATTTTGAGGCGGACCGGCGCGGCGCCGGTCGCCTTAGTTCACGAGGTCCGTCCAGGCGCTTTTCACGTCGTCGATGAGGGCATCGAAGCGTGCCTTGTTGAAGTCGCGCCGGAGCTCGTCGCGCCGCGTCTCCAGGGCGAGCAGGCGCTGCTTGGCCACCGTGCGCTCCTCCGTGACCGGCATGAGGGCGACGCGTTTCTCCAGGTCATCGATCTGCCGCTCCAAGGCGTCGAGTCCGGCCTTGGCCTCCGCCTTGTTGGTGTCGGTCGGCCGCAGCTTGTAAACGGCGATGTCCGTGGCGGCGCCGGCCGCGGTGAGCTCGGCGTAGGCCCGGTGTTCGGCGGCCTGCGCCGCGGTCTTGGCCTCGGTGACCATCGTCTGCATTTCCGCGTTGGCCTTCTCGGCCGGGTCGTCGGCAAACTTGCGCTTGGCCCAGTTGCTCACGCGGTTGGCCTCGGCCTGCAGGTCGGCCCGCAGCTCGTCATAGATGGCCTTGGCATAGGTTTTGCGGAGGGCGCTCCGACGCTCCTTCAGGACCTCCAAGCGGGCTTTGCCGGCGGAGCGTTCCGCCTGCGAGGGGGCGTTGTCGATGAGTTGGTCGACCCGTTCGATTTCGGCATCGAGCTCCTTGAGGGCCAACTTGGCGGCATCGCCTTTGATTTCGGCCTCCGTCTTGGGCGGAGTCGGATTCTCGGTGGCGACGGCCGGAATGACCGCAAGGACAGCCAAAAACGCGAGAAACGCGGAGACAGAGGCAGGATTCGTTTTCATGGTGTGGATGGATCGCGGTTTGTGGACTTTGGGGCCGAAGGCTTTGCCTCCGGTGTCGCCATAGTAGCCCCCGCCTGCCGGCGGTTCCCGCAATTCGCGCCGCCGGCGCCAGCCATAGCCGACCGGAGACTTATGCGACGGCTCGGCGGTACGACCGCAGGCTCCTGCAAGAGTAACCGAACTTCCCTGACAAGACGCTAGAAGGCATGCGTACCGGCGGCCAGCGTCAGCGGGCTGCGGCCGGGAATATGCAAGGTGCCGCATATCCCGGGCGGGAGGACGACCCGCCCGGAGAGCGGATTCCGGACTGAAACACGAATCTCGCCAAGGGGCGTGGGAATACTGCCCTCAGCCCACGCGAGATCCCCCAAAGCGGGACGGATATCCACGGTGCGATATCCAGGTGAGGTTGGAGTCACCCCGAGGACGTGCGCAGGCAGGTGCAGGGCCGGCCCGGCAGACCAACCGTGGCAGTGGCTGCGTCCGGCTGGCTGGATGTGATCGATCCCCGGTTCGCGACGATCGACGAGCTCCCAGGTCGTCGTCGCACCGCTGCGCAACATCTGGCCGTAGTACGAGCGCATCTCCTCGAGCGCCTCGCGGACCAGCCCGGCCTGCAGCCACGCCTCCAGCAGGTAGAATTCCATGAAACCGGCCATGGGCCGACGCACCGCGGGATCGGCCTGCAGCAGGCGGAAGCTGTCGCGCAGTTCCGCCGTCGTCACGGCCCCGGCCAGGAACGCGGCGGCGTGGGCGTGCCAGCTGCGCGTCGCCCGGGCAGGCAGGTCGTCGCGCACCGCGGCCCGCGCGGGATCACCGAACTTGGCCTTGGTCTCCTGCAGGCGGACGATTCTCAGTGCTTCGCAGCGGTCAGCCGCCGCCCGGTCGCCCAGGTGCCGCCAGAGCTTCGCGGCATCGCCGAAGGCGGCGGCCAGCTGGTAGCCCAACGCCGCCCGGCTGCCCCACCAGTCCTTCGTCTCGGGCTGGTTGTCGGTGATGAAGGTGCGGCCCGGGGTCGTCTGCTCGAGATCCACCGCGGCGAGAAAGTCGATGACACCCCGGGTCACGTCGGCCAATTCGTGCGCGAGCGCAGCATCGCCCGTGTGCAGGACGTACTCCCACAGACCAGAAACGAAGTCCGCGCAGTAATTGTCCAACACCCATTCGTGCAGGCCGCCGGGCTTAGACAGGTCGCCTTGGTAGCTGATGCGCGGGAAAAGATGGCCGCCCGCGTGCAGGGCGACGGCCGACAGGCTGCCGTTTGGATGGCGGCAGTGGGCGAACATCCGCAGGCAGCGCCGGGCGAGGTCGGCGTCGGCGAACAGGTAATGCGCGCACAGGAACTCCACGCGGTAATCGCCGATCCAGAGCATGCCGTCGCGTTTGGCGCCGTCCTCGTAGAAGGCCTGCATGCAGAGGCGCGTCGTGCGCTGGCTGATGGCCCAGGCGTCGTTGAGCAGGGGATCGGAGCACCGGAAGCTTCCGCGGTCGGTGACCGGCGCATGCTCGAGAATCGCGCGCACGCTCCGCAGCGCAAGCCGACCGGGCCCGTGGACGATGACGTGCACAAACCGAAACGCGCGTCGCCCCTGGTTGCGGACCGTCTGGGGCCCCGGTGCAACCGGCAGAATATCGCGGGGTTGGTGATACCAATGCTCGGGCGGAAAAGGGTCCTGTCGCAGCATCGCCTCCTCGAGGTCCTCGCCTTCGATCAACTCGACCGTGGTCGCGGTGTCGACCACGACCGCCAACTCCAGGACGCCGACCAGCTCCTCGCCGAAATCGAGGACCAGGCTGCCGCCGGCTTCGAGGCGAGTCTCGCCGCCGCGAAGGCAGGCCGAGGGATCGGTGGCGCCGTGGGAATGAGCGATGGCGATCGGCTGGCGCGGGGTGAAAACGAGGGCGAGGGGGGCGACGGCTTCGGCCATGGTTATGGTGCCGCGTAGCGTTGCGGGCTCGGACAACGTGAGCAATGGGCATCTGACGCGGTCCCCGGCTCCATCCGCCATCCTGTCCCTTCGTGGCTCAGGACGTGGCGGATTGGCGCAGGGCCGGCAACGGCCAGACGGATCCTCCGAGGAAGCATGCGTTTGGCGAATTGGCCCGGCGCATGCAGGGAGGTGGACATCATGGATTTCAATCAACTCACCCAAATGGCGCGCCAGGCCGTGACCGACGCGCAGACCATTGCGCGCCGCCTCCAGCACAACGAGGTGGAAACCTGGCACCTGCTTTCCGCCCTCCTCGGGCAGGAGCAGGGGATCGTGCCCGGCCTGCTCGAGAAGATGGCGATCACGCCGTCCGCCCTGCAACTGGCCGTCGACCGCGAGCTCGAGCGCCTGCCCAAGGTGTCGGGCAGCGTGGACACATCGAAAGTCTACGTCACGCAGGCGGTCAATGAGGTGCTGACCAAGGCCGAGCACGAGGCCAAGGCGCTCAAGGACGATTACGTCTCGGTCGAGCACCTCTTCCTCGGCCTGATCGATACCGGCAAGCCCGAGGCATTGAAGAAACTGTGCAAGAGTTTCGGGCTCGACCGAGCCAAGATCCTCAAGGCGCTGAAGGACGTGCGCGGCGCCCAGCGCGTCACGACCGACAACCCCGAGGCCACCTATCAGGCGCTCGAGAAGTACGGCATCGACCTCGTGGCCCAGGCGCGCAAGGGCAAGCTCGACCCCGTCATCGGCCGCGACGAGGAGATCCGCCGCACGATCCGCATCCTCTCCCGCAAGACCAAGAACAACCCCGTCCTCATCGGCGAGCCCGGCGTCGGCAAGACCGCCATCGTCGAGGGCCTTGCCCAGCGCATCCTCCGCGGCGACGTGCCCGAGGGGCTGAAGAACCGCACCATCTTCGCCCTCGACATGGGCTCCCTGGTCGCCGGCGCCAAGTACCGCGGCGAGTTCGAGGAGCGCCTCAAGGCGGTGCTCAACGAGGTGAAACAGGCGGAGGGCCGCATCCTCCTCTTCATCGACGAGCTCCACACCATCGTCGGCGCCGGCAAGACCGAGGGCGCGATGGACGCCGGCAACCTGCTCAAGCCCATGCTCGCCCGCGGCGAACTGCACTGCATCGGCGCCACCACCCTCGACGAGTACCGCAAGCACATCGAGAAGGACGCCGCCCTGGAGCGGCGCTTTCAGCCCGTGTTGGTCGACCAGCCTTCGGTCGAGGATGCGATCTCGATCCTGCGCGGCCTGCGCGAGCGTTTCGAGCTGCACCACGGCGTGCGCATCCAGGACAACGCGCTGGTCAGCGCCGTCACGCTGTCGCACCGCTACATCAGCGACCGCTTCCTGCCCGACAAGGCCATCGACCTCGTGGACGAGGCCTGCGCCATGATCCGCACGGAGATGGACTCCATGCCGCAGGAACTCGACGAACTGACCCGCAAGGTCCTGCGCCTCGAGATTGAGGAGACTGCGCTCGCCAAGGAGAAGGACGAGGCCAGCGCCCGCCGCCTCGAGACCCTGCGCAAGGAACTCGCCGAGGCCCGCGAACAGGCCAAGGCAATCCGGCTCCAGTGGGAAAGAGAGAAGGGCTCCGTCGAGAAGGTCCGCAAGCTCCGCGAGTCCATCGAGGCGGCCCGGCTCGAAATGGATAAGGCCGAGCGTGCCTACGACCTGAACAAGGTCGCAGAGCTGCGCCACGGCCGCATCCCGCAGCTGGAGGCCGAGCTCAAGAAGCTCGAGCACGCCGGTCGCACCACGACGCTCTTCAAGGAGGAGGTCTCGGACGAGGAGATCGCCGAGGTCGTCTCCAAATGGAGCGGCGTTCCGGTCACACGCCTCGTCGAGGGCGAGAAAGAGAAGCTCCTGCGCCTGGAGGACGTGCTGCACCAGCGCGTCATCGGCCAGGACGAGGCCGTGGGCCTCGTCACCGAGTCGATCCTGCGCGCCCGCAGCGGCATCAAGGACCCGCGCCGGCCCGTGGGCAGTTTCCTGTTCCTCGGCCCGACGGGTGTCGGCAAGACGGAGCTCGCGAAGACGCTGGCCGAGACGCTCTTCGACACCGAGGCGGCCATGGTGCGCATCGACATGTCCGAATACATGGAGAAGCACAGCGTCGCCCGCATGATCGGCGCGCCCCCGGGCTACGTCGGCTACGACGAGGGCGGCCAGCTCACCGAGGCGGTCCGGCGCAAGCCGTATGCGGTCATCCTCTTCGACGAGGTCGAGAAGGCGCACCCGGACGTGTTCAACGTCCTGCTGCAGGTGCTCGACGACGGCCGCATCACCGACAGCCAGGGACGCACCGTGGATTTCAAGAACACCGTCATCATCATGACCTCGAATCTCGGCTCGCGGCATCTGCTCGAGGGCGTCACCGGCGACACGATCCCGGAGAGCGTCCGCGAGAGCGTGATGACCGAGCTGCGTCAGGCGTTCCGGCCCGAGTTCCTGAATCGCATTGACGAGACGATTCTGTTCAAGCCGCTGACGCTGGAGGAGATCACCCGCATCGTGGACCTTCTGCTCGTCGACTTGAACAAGCGCCTCGCCGAGCGCCGCGTGAGCGTCACCCTCGACCGCAAGGCCCGCGAGTGGGCGGCGGAGAAGGGCTACGACCCCGTCTTCGGCGCGCGGCCGCTCAAGCGCTTCCTGCAGCGCAACCTCGAGACCAAACTCGCCCGCGCCCTCATCGCCGGCGAGATCGCCGAGGGCAGCGAGGTGAAGTTCACGGTCAAAGAAGACGCCTTGGTGGTGAAGTGATGGGCGCGGTCGGCAGTGAATCGCTGCCGTAGCCGGGGTCAGCGACCCCGGCTGCAACGATGGCGTGAGGCTCGAATTTTGTGGCAGGGCGGACCGGGCCGGCCATTACATGCTGCCATGCCCGCGTCCGAACCGATCCGCTATTACCACCGCTACAAGCAGGCCCTGGAGACCGAGCAGATCTATGGCGAACGCTGGCTGCGGTTTGCCTACGAAAATCCCGTGGGTCGCGGCTTCGTCTGGCTGCTGGCGCGGCGGAAACTGTTCTCGGCCTACTACGGCTGGCGCATGAACCGGGCGTACAGCGCGCAGCTCGTGATCCCGTTCATCGTGAAGTACGACCTCGATGTGGACGAGTTCGCGCGGTCGGCCTTCGAGTTCAAGACGTTCAACGAATTCTTCTGGCGCGGCCTGAAGCCCACGGCGCGGCCCATCGCCCCGGGCGAGCGCGTGGCCGCGCTGCCGGCCGACGGTCGCCACTTGGTGTTTCCGGATGTGGACACCGCCGCCGGGTTCTACGTGAAGGGCGCGAAATTCGGCCTCGGCGAACTCCTCGGTGACGCCGCGCTGGCGAACCAGTTTGCGGGCGGGTCCATGCTGATCTCGCGCCTGTGCCCGGTGGATTACCATCGCTTTCATTTCCCCGTGGCCGGCGTGCCCGGCGAGCCGCGGCTGATCAACGGCTGGCTTTACTCGGTGAGCCCGGTGGCCCTGCGCGGCAACATCCGCTACCTTGTGGAGAACAAGCGCGTGGTCACGCTGCTCCGGTCGCCGGAGTTCGGCACCGTGGCCATGATCGAGGTGGGTGCGACGAATGTGGGCACCATCAAGCAGACGCATGTGCCCGACCGGGCTGTGGCCAAGGGCGAGGAAAAGGGCGTGTTCAAGTTCGGCGGGTCGTGTGTGATCACCTTGTTCGAGCGCGGACGCATCCGTTTCGATGCCGACCTCGTGAAGCAAAGCGCTGCGTGCGTCGAAACCTACGCCCGGATGGGCGACCGCCTCGGCGAGGCCATCGGCTGAATCCCCATGCACTTCAACCGCCGCCGGTTCATTCGGGATGCGATGGTCGCCGGTGCCGTGCTGGCCGCGTGGCGGACACCGCTTGGTGCCCGGATGGCGGGAGCGGAACCGGTGTCAGCCTCGGATGATTTTCCATGGCTGGATGCGACCGTCGACCAGCTACAGGCTGCAATGGCGCACGGAGAGCTGACGTCCGTGGCGCTGACTCAGGCCTTTCTCGGCCGCATCGCGACCATCGACCAGGCGGGGCCGACGCTGCGGGCGGTCATCGAGGTCAATCCCGAGGCCCTGGCGATCGCGGCACAGGCGGATCGCGACCGCGCCGCCGGACGGAGGTTGGGTCCGTTGCATGGCATTCCGGTCCTCGTGAAGGACAACATCGACACGGCGGACCGCATGCGCACGACCGCGGGTTCGCTGGCCTTGCTGGAGGCGAAGCCGGCGCGCGACGCCACCGTCGTGGCTCGCCTGCGGGCGGGTGGGGCGGTCCTTCTCGGCAAGACAAACCTCAGCGAATGGGCCAATTTCCGCTCCACGCGTTCCATCAGCGGCTGGAGCGGTCGCGGCGGCCAGACGCGAAATCCATACGCGCTCGATCGCAACACGTCGGGCTCGAGTTCGGGCTCGGCCGCGGCCGTCGCGGCCAACCTGTGCGCGGTGGCGGTGGGAACCGAGACGGATGGCTCGATCGTCTCGCCGGCGTCGGTGTGCGGCCTGGTCGGGTTGAAGCCAACGGTCGGGTTGGTCAGCCGCGCTGGCATCATCCCTATTTCGGCCTCACAGGACACGGCGGGCCCAATGGCCCGGACGGTGCGCGATGCGGCTCTGCTCCTGGGCGTGCTGGCTGCGGCCGATGCGCGCGATGCCGCCACGCAGGCGCGACCGGCGGATCTGCCGACGGATTTCACGGCGGGGCTCGGGGAGCCGGCGCTGGCCGGCGCGCGCCTTGGGATCTTTCGCGGCGGCATGGCGCTCACGCCCAAGACCGAGGCGGTGCTGGCGAACGCGATCGCCGCGTTGCGCGCCGCGGGGGCGGAGGTTGTGGACCCGGTGGAGATCGCCGGGCAGAAGGAGATGGGCGACGCGGAGTTCGAGGTGCTGCTCTACGAGTTCAAGGACGGTCTCAATGCGTACTTCGCTACGTTGGGGCCGGAGGCGCCGGTCAAGTCGCTCGAGGAGTTGATCGCGTTCAACCGTGTTCACGCCGACAAGGAGATGCCGTATTTCGGCCAGGAACTGCTGGAACAGGCGCAGGCCAAGGGACCGCTGACGGATCAGGCCTATCGCGACGCGCTGGCGACGTGCCGGCGCCTCGCGCGCGCCGAGGGCATCGATGCCGCGTTGGCGCAGCATCGTCTCGATGCGCTGGTGACGCTCACCAACGGCCCCGCTTGGTTGATCGATCCGGTGAATGGCGACAGTTACACGGGCGGCAGCTCGTCGCTTGCGGCGGTGGCGGGCTATCCCTCGGTCACGGTACCGGCGAGTCACATTCTCGGCCTGCCGGTGGGAATCTCGTTCACGGGCAAGGCGTGGAGCGAGGCGAGGCTGCTGCAGCTCGCGGCCGATTTCGAGCGCCGCACGGCCGCCCGGCGTCAGCCGGAGTTCCGCGCCTCGGTGGCTTGGTAACGCGGGTCGCCTGCGTTTGCGTTCCCGACCTAGAATCTGCTGGCGACGGGTCGCTACAGCAGCGTAGGGTCCCGCCCATGCCCGACCCCAGGCTCACCCCGCAGCAGCTCACGTTTTTCCAGACTTTCGGCTTTCTGGCCTTCCAGGGCCTCCTCAAGGATCGGATCGAGGAGATCATCCGCGAGTTCGAGGTCATCTTTGCCGGGCGCGGCGGCGGTCACGCGGGCCAGCCGCACACGGGCAAACAGCGTTCGTGCATCGTGCCGTTTCTCGACCAGAGCGAGGTGCTCAGCTCGTTGCTTGATGACCCGCGCATCCACGGCATCGCGACTTCGCTGCTTGGCGAGGACTTCAACTACATGCCGAGTGACGGGAACTACTATGCCGGCGACACGGGCTGGCATTCCGACGGCTGGCACCGCGAAACGCTGCATGTGAAGATCGCCTTTTACCTCGATCCGCTCACGCGCGACACCGGCTGCCTGCGGGTCATTCCCGGCAGCCACCGGATCGGTGACACCTTCGCAGATGCGCTGAAGAATGAGATCTTTGGGAGTGAGGAAACCTGGGGACTGAAGGGCCGCGAGGTTCCGGCGGTGGCGCTGGAGACCGTTCCGGGCGACATTCTGGTCTTCAACCACAACCTCAAGCATGCCGCGTTTGGAGGCAGCGGCTGGCGTCGCATGTTCACGATGAACCTCTGTCAGCGCTACCCCGAGGCGCGTTTGCCCGAGCTGAGGGAGTATCTGAGCGGGGTTTCGCGCTTCTGGGTCGAGCGGGCCTACGGCGAGATCATGATGCGCACGGCTGGACCGCAGCGCCAGCGGCACCTCGAGCAGGTGATGGCCAACGACGGGCACATCGCCGAGTTGTCGCGGCAAGCCCGTGCCAAGATGGCCGAGCCGTCGCGGGGTTGAGGAGCGGTTCGCCAGCCAGCCGGGTCGCGCCAATCGGCGCTTGCCTACCCAATTCGCCCGGCGGCAAGCTCCCGCCACAACCCCCGCCCGGGTGGTGGAATGGCAGACACGCCGGTCTTAGAAGCCGGTGCCGTAAGGCGTGAAGGTTCGAGTCCTTTCCCGGGCACCAGCTACGGCGACGGAGGCGACTCCGGGGCCTATTTTTCCATGCGTTTGAGGACGGTGCGAATGGCCCGGGCGACCTTTTCGATATAGGCCTCGGTCATGGCCTCGTTGAGCTGGAATCGCATGCAGTCGGCGAGGATGGATTCGGCCGTGGGACAATTGACCGTCCGGTAATCCATCGTGGTCCATCCGCCATCGCGCGCGGGCCAGGTGCCGCCGAAAATGTCATGGTTCTGAAACACCGGCCAGCGGTAGGCGGCTTTCCGGAGCAGCACCGCCCCGCAGGCCACGCCCTCGGCGGCCAGGGCGGCCGCGATCTCCGCGCGCGGTTGGTTGAAGCGCGGCAACTCGAGGCGCAGGAGGTAGAACCAATAGCTGTGCAGGTTACCGGGTGGGACGTACGGCAGCTGCAGGCCCGGCGTACCGGTCAGACTGGCGGTCAGGAATCCGCCGATGTGATGGCGGCGCGCGACGATGTCCGGCAGTTTGGTCAGTTGCGCTGCGGCCACGGCGGCCTGCGGCTCGCTGATGCGATAGTTGGGCGCAAGGGTCAAGGGATCGCGGCCACCCTCGGTGCGACCGTAGTCCTTGTCGGCCCAATTGTTCAGGTGGGGGCCGTATTTTTCGCTGTTGGTGCCGACGATGCCACCGTCGCCACAGCCGATGTGCTTGAAGTCATTCAGGGAAAAGCAGCCGAAATCGCCGATGGTGCCGACGGGCCGGCCCTGCCAGCGCGCACCCCAGGATTGGGCGCAGTCCTCGATCAGCACGAGGTTGTGCTCGCGGGCGATGGCCGTGAACGCGGCCATGTCGCAGGGGTTGCCCGTGAAGTGCACGACCATGATGGCGCGGGTCTTGGCGGTGATGCGGCGGCGCACGTCGGCGGGATCGAGGGTGTACGTGCGCGGATCCACATCGGCGAAGACCGGCACGCCCTGTTGGTAGAGTATCCCGATGTAGGTGCCCATGTCGCTGAGCGGTGGCACGATCACCTCGTCGCCCGGCCGCAGGCGCAGGGCGGATACGGCGACGTGCAGTGCCGCGGAACCGGAGGAGCAGGGCACGCAATGCTTCAGCGGGTAATGACGCCGGAAGCGCTCGATCATCGTCGTGGTCTGCGGACCCTTCCAATAGAAGAGCGAAGGCTGCTGCACCATGGCGGTGAGCCGTTCGAGTTCGACGGCATCATAGCGTTTGGGCTGCGGCAGCGGTTCATCAACCATGGGTTGGGTGGCATGGGGCGGGTTGTTCATGAAGGGGAGGGATGACGGAACGACGAACTCGAATGTCCTCGGCCGTTTTCTTGGGCTCGAATTGGCAAAGCACAAACATACTCGCTGGCAGGATGGCCTCGAAGTCACCGGGGGCCGAGGCGATGTTTCGGATCGCGCTCGCCACGGGTCAATTTCGGCCTAGAATCCGGCCGTCCGCCGCTCAGGGCGGCCTTTCCGGAATGTGCGACCTTACCGCTAGCTCAACCAAGGAAGACCATGAAAACCAAAACAGGTCAGGTTTCGGTACCTTTCTTCACCCCGCCAGAAGGCACGCAGACAATCAGCCAACGGCTTGCTGTAGCCGATATTCGTGACCAGTTGGAGCATGGACCCCATTGGCCCGTGGATCACGATCGGCGTCCGGCCGTGGCGGCCGGCGGCATGCCGCAGCGTTTCCGGTCCCGTCTCATGCAACCGGCGACGGCTGTGGATAGCCATGTGAGGGTGCACCGTCGTTCGCGCAACGTAGGGATGGCCTGACGTGCGGTTCAGGCGCAGGCGGAGCAGCTTGCCAACAGCGGCGGAATCACTTCCGTCGCACGATGCACGTTAAGAATGATGCGGAGATCCTGCCCCCGCCGGCACCGACGGTCGAGCGCGGCATCATCGGTCCGCGCATCGGCATCATCGGCGGCGGGCAACTCGCCCGCATGACCGCGATGTCGGCCCTGCAACTGGGGAACGACGTCGTGGTGCTGGAACGCAATCCCTTCAGTCCGGCTGCCACCCTGGCCACGCACTCCCTGGTCGGCGACTGGAACGGACCCAAGGCGCTGCACGATCTCGCCGCCCGGGTCGATGTCGTGACCCTGGAGAACGAGTTCGTCGACGCCGGGCTCCTGCGGAAACTGGAGGAGGCCGGTCACACGGTGCTGCCATCGTCCCGCACCATCGGCCTGGTGCAGGACAAGCTTATCCAAAAGCAGACGCTCCGCGCCGCCGGCCTGCCGGTGCCGCCCCTGCAGGATACGCCCGACCTGCCCGCGCTCGCGAACGCAGCCAAGGCCTTCGGTTACCCGTTTCTCCTCAAGGCCCGCCGCAATGGCTATGACGGCAAGGGCAATGTCACTGTGCGGTCGGAGTCCGAGTTGGAATCAGCCTGGCGGAAATTGGGCGGCCACAAGGACAACGCCCTGTTCGCCGAGGCCTGGTGTCCCTTCGTGCGCGAACTGGCTGTCATCATCACCCGCGGGCGTCAGGGCGATTCGGCCGTCTATCCGGTTGTCGAGACGGTCCAACGCGACCACATCTGCCATGTGGTCCGCGCTCCCGCGCCCGTGGCGCCGGAGATCGCGGCCCGGGCGGCGGACGTGGCCAACCGCGCGGTGGCGGCGGTGGACGCGGTGGGCAGCTTCGGCGTGGAGCTCTTCCAGCTGGCGGATGGCAGCATCGTCGTGAACGAACTGGCACCCCGCGTGCACAATTCGGGTCACTACACCATCGAGGCCTGCATCTGCTCCCAGTTCGAGAATCACGTCCGGGCGGTGCTCGGCCTGCCGCTGGGATCGACGCGGCTGGTCGCGCCCGCGGTCATGGTGAACCTTCTGGGAGTCGGACGCGGCTCGGGTCATCCGGAGGGCCTGGACAGGGCGCTTGCCGTGCCGGGCGCGCATGTCCATCTCTATGGCAAGGCCGTCAGTATGCCGGGCCGAAAGATGGGGCATGTCACCGCCATCGCCGACACCCTGGCCGAAGCCGAACAAACCGCCCTCCGCAGCGCCGCAATGATCAAGTTTGGTTCCCCCGCATGAAAAAGAACGTACCGCCGATCGCCATCGTCATGGGTAGTGACTCTGACTGGCCCACCCTCAAACCCGCCGCCGACATCTGCGCCGACTTCGGCGTGGCCTGTGACGTGCGGGTGCTTTCCGCCCACCGCACGCCTCTCGACATGATGCGGTTTGCCCGGCAGGCCCATCGCCGCGGGGTGCGGGTCGTCATCGCCGGCGCCGGCGGCGCCGCCCATCTGCCAGGCATGATGGCCGCGCTCACCCCGCTGCCGGTTGTCGGTGTTCCGGTCGAGAGCAAGGTCGTGGGGGGACTCGATTCGCTGCTGTCCATTGTCCAGATGCCGGGCGGTGTGCCCGTGGCCACGGTGTCCATTGGCGGCGGTCGCAATGCCGGCCTGCTGGCGCTGCGCATCCTGAGCCTGGCCGAGCCGCGCTTGATCCAGCGAATGAGCGCCTTCCAGGCCAAGCTCGCCGTGGAGGTCCGCGGGCGCAACCGGCGGCTGCAGGCGCAGATCAAGTCGGCGGGCAAGTCGTAGCCGACGACCACGGCAGCGCGTCCAGGTCAACGTTGCCGCCGGAAAGGATGATGCCGACCCGGCGGCCGGCGACGGAGACCTTGGCTTCCTGAATCGCGGCGAAGGGCACGGCGGCGGAGGGCTCGACGATAATCTTGAGTTCCTCCCACAGGGTGCGCATCGCCGCGACGATGCCGGCTTCGGACACCGTCACGACATCGTCCACGTGCCGCTGGATCAGCGGGAAATTATTCGCCCCGATGGTCGTGCGCAGGCCGTCGGCGATGGTTGCGACCTTGTCCGCGGGCACGATATGCCCGGCACGAAACGAGCGGGCGGCGTCATCCGCGCCGGCGGGCTCGGTCGCGATCACGCGGATGCCGGGGCGCAGGGCCTTGGCCGCCACGGCGGTGCCGCAGAGCAGGCCACCGCCGCCGACCGGGCAGAGGATGAGATCGAGGTCGGGGTGGTCCTCGATCAACTCGACGACCGCGGTGCCTTGGCCGGCCATGACGAGAAAATCATTATACGGATGCACGAGCGTAGCGCCGGTCTCGGCCAGGATCCGCGCGCAGGTCGCCTCGCGCGCGGCGGCGGTGGGTTCGCAAAAGGTGATGCGGCCGCCGAGACGCTCGACGTTGCGGACCTTGGTTCGCGCGGAGTTCGATGGCATCACGATGTAGGCAGGGATGCCGCGCAGGCGGGCGGCGCGGGCCACGGCGGCGGCGTGGTTGCCGGACGAGTGGGTGGCGACCCCGCGAGAGGCCTCGGCCGCGGTGAGCGCGAAGATGGCATTGGCCGCCCCGCGGGCCTTGAAGGCGCCGATGTGCTGGAGGTTCTCGCATTTGAACCACAGCGATCCACCGCAGGCCGCATCGAGCCAGTCGCTGCGCAGCACGGGCGTGCGGACGATGTGCGGCCGGATGCGGTTGTGCGCGGTGCGGATGGCGGCGAGGTCGAGGGACATGATTGGGGGGAACGCCCAACGCTGAACGCTGAACGTCGAACGCTCAAGTGTGGGGAGCGGGTGCTTGCAGAATATGCGTGGACGAACAGAATGGACTCATGGTTAAAAAGCTCCTCCACACCCGCATGCGCGTGAACGATCTGGCGCGTACCGTTAAGTTCTACCAGGACGCCCTCGGGCTGAAGCTCTCCCGCCAGCACACGTCGCCCCGCGGGGCGCAGCTTGCCTTCCTGCAGACGCCGAACAGCGAAGAGGAGATCGAGATCTGCCAGATGCCGCCCGGCGCCCCCGCCGTGCAGGTGCAGCCGGACCTCATGCACCTCGCGTTCGAAGTCGAAAACCTGGAGGCCTTTGCGGCGGACCTGAAGAAGAAGGGTTTCGCGCTCAGCGACGGTCCCACGCAGACCGGCAGCGGCTCGGTCATCGCCTTCATCGATGCGCCCGAAGGCTACGAGGTGGAGCTGATCCAGCGGAAGTAAGGGTGGGTGCCCTTACCCCTCGCTCCGCTCCCACGCGAAAAGGTATTGCTGGGCCAGGCCCGCGAATGGGCCGAAATGCACGCGGCCGAAGTGGGCGACCTGCGCGGGGGTCCAGCCGGCGAGGCCGTAGTGGCGCGACATGGCCTTGAGGATCCACGTGTCGACCGGGAAGGCCTCCCACTGGCCCGCACCGAAGAGCAGGACGCAATCGGCAACCTTTTCGCCGACGCCCGGCAACTCCAGCAGCCGCGCCTTGGCGGCCGGGTAGGGCAGGCGCTCGGTTTCATCGAGCCAGCCGGGGCGGGCGGCCAGGAATTGGGCGGTCGCGTGGATATAGCGCGCCCGGAAGCCGAGCAGGCACGCGCGGAGGTCGCCTTCGCTCACTCGGGCGAGTTCGGCCCACGTCGGCAGGCGATGACCGAGGGCGGGAGGCAACGACGGATGCGTTGCGAGTACAGGTCGGCCGTGACGTTCGGCGAGAAGCGCGACCATCTGGCGGATCTGCACGATCTGTTTCGTCGCGCTGCAGAGAAAACAGAGCAAGGTCTCGCCGAAGGGCTGGCGTGGGATGGTGAGACCGGGGAAGGCGGCAAGGCAGCGGGCAAGGTGGGCGTCACTCCGCCAAGGTAGCGAATCCGTCAGCGCGGAGAAATCGCGTCCGCCCGTGAGGTAAGCCGGCAAGGCTGACGCGACACGCTCGCGAATTGCTGCCGGCGCGGACCACTCGATGCGCCCGGCGCCGGTCGATCCGGCCAGGCGCAGGCGGACGAGGTTGTCGCCCCAGATGCCCTGCCAAGTGTCGTCTCGCTGCCGATGCCAGCGAAAGGATTGTCCGCCGTCGAGGATCTCGGCGAGGACCCGTGACGAGAGCGCGGGGGAGGCGCGCAACTCCTGCCAGTCGGTCCAGGAAAGTGCAGTCATGGGCGTTTTTCGATGTAGCCGGGGTCGCTGACCCCGGGGGTTTTCGGACCGGGGTCAGCGACCCCGGCTACAGGAAAGGCGGCGATGCGGGCCTTATTTGCTCCAGAGGAAACTCTGCCCGCTGCCGAGTTCGCGGCCGTCAGCGGTGAGCAGGCGCAGGTGCCACGCGACGGGCTGCGTGTCCTTGCCGGGCCAATCGGCGCCGGTGAGGCCCAGATTGAAGACATGGCCGCCCGCGGGCACCGCGGTGGAAAAGGTGTACGTGCGCGCCACCGGGGAGTCCGGCTTGATGACCTTCAGCTCGAACCGGGCGTCGGCGATGGCGGCGCCAGGGTTGTCGGTGCGGACGAGGTAGTAGAACCCGTTGCGCTGGCTGGCTTGGGTGCGAACGACGGTCTGCCGGCCGGTGTTTTCCTTGCCCCCGAAATATTCGGAGATGCGCTCAAATGAGGCCTCCTCCCGCCAGGCGGGCCAGATCCGGACAAACGTGACGTCAGCGGCGGAGAGCGCGGAGGTGAGCGCGCTGAAGATCAGGAGCAGCAGGGAGACTTTGAGAGACTTGGCCACGGGTGAGGAGGGGATAAACAGGGTTCGGGGGCTATGGGCAAACAATTCGGGGTGGCCTACGGTTGGGCGACAGACTTGAGGTACACTTTCTTGTATTGGTGGAATCCCAGCAGCGCCGGTTCCCAGCCCTGCACGGCGGGATGGACGAGATAGGTGCGGGCGCCCCAGAAGACCGGCGTGACCGGGGCTTCGGCGAGGAGCCGGGTTTCGGCCTGCTGGAAGAGTTCAAGGCGGGCGGCGGGATCGGTCGTGGCCGCGGCCCGGGCGATGAGGGCGTCGTAGGCGGCATCCTGCCAGCCGGTCCAGTTGTTGCCGCCTTGGCTGACGAAAAGATCGAGGAAGGTCACCGGGTCGGCGAAGTCGCCGATCCAGCCGGCGCCCGAGATGAGGTAGTCGAGGTTCTGCTGATTTTGCACCCAGGTCTTCTGCTCGAGCGTGCGGATCTCGAGTTGCACGCCGAGTTCCTTGGCCCAGCGGGCCTGGAGGACCTCGGCCATGCCGGGTTGCTGCGCATCGTTGCGCACCTGCAAGGCGACGACGGGCAGGCCGCGCCCGCTCGGGAAACCGGCTTCGGCCAGCAACGCGCGAGCCTGGTCGAAATCGGCGCCGACGCTCGCGCGCGCCGTGTAGCCGGCGAGATCCGGCGGGGTGAAGTGGGTCGCAGGCGGATTGGCTCCGCGCAGGACGCTGTGCGCGATGGCCGGGCGGTCGATCGCGAGGGCAAAGGCGCGGCGGACGCGCGCGTCGGTGAAGGGCGGTTTCGTCGTGTTGAACCGCAGGAAGATCGTCTGGAGAAACGGATCCACGCGCAGGGCCGCGGGATCCTTTTCCCGGTAGGTGGCGAGCTTGGTGGGCGGCAGGGCGTGGGTGACGTGCACCTGACCGGCGCGGAAATTGCGTTCCTCGGTCTCGGGACTCTCGGTGGGAATGAAGGCGATGGCCTGCAGACGTACGGTCGCGACGTCCCAGTAATGAAGATTGCGGGTGACCTTCACGTGGGCGTTCGGGCGCCATTCCGCGAAGGCAAAGGGTCCGTTGCCGACGAGGTGCTGGCGCGTCCAGTCGTTGGCCCGGTCGGCCACGGCGCCCGTGGCGGCGAGCGCGCGGGGGTTGAGCGGGAACCACACCGGATTGGCTGTCAGCGCCGGCAGGTAGGGCGTGGGCTTTTCCAACGTCAGCCGCAGCGTGCGGTCGTCGAGGGCTTCGGCGCCGACGGCGGCGGGATCGGTCTGGGTGCCGGCGTTGAATGCTGCGGCGTTTTTCAGGGGGTGCAGGAGGTACGCGTACTCCGCGCCGAGCGCAGGCGTCAGGGCGCGGCGCCAGGCGAAGACGAAGTCGCCGGCGACGAGGGGCTCGCCGTTGGACCAGGTGAGGCCGGAGCGAAGGTGAAACGTGTAGACGAGGCCGTCGGCCGAGACGTCCCACCGCGCGGCGGCGGCGGGCACGGCGCGCGACGTGGTTTCATCGAGGGCGCACAGACCCTCGAAGAGCGCCAGCAGGATGTTCTGGTCGGTGTAAGCCGTGACCAGGTGCGGGTCGAGGGACTGGGGCTCGGCGCCGTTGCCGAGGAGAAGCGTCTGCGTGCGAACGCCGGCCTCCGCCGGGGTCGTGCGCCCCCCGCAGCCGGTGTTCAGAAGGCAGAGGGCCGAAGACAGAAGGCAGAGGAAGTACACATGCCGGCACATGGCGCGGAACTTGGCGGGAAATGCCGGGAAAGGCAAAGGGCGAGACGTCGGCTTACGCCGCGGAGGAGTCGGCGAGGGCGGCTTCCTCCCGTTCGCGGCGGAACTGGTTCATGTAGAGATCGTAGTAGTGGCCGCGCTGGCGCAGCAGTTCCTCGTGTGTGCCGCTTTCCTCGATGCGGCCCTTGGTAATGACGAGGATGCGATCGGCGCCGCGGATCGTGCTCAGGCGGTGGGCGATCACGAAGCTGATGCGGCCGGCGAAGATCGTCTCGAGTCCGCGCTGGATGAGCTGCTCGGTCTCGGTGTCGATCGACGACGTGGCCTCGTCCATGACGAAGATCTGCGGATCGGCCAGCAGCGCCCGGGCGAAGGAGAGGAGCTGGCGCTGGCCGGTGGAGAGGCGGTTGCCGCCCTCGCCGACGGACGAATCGTAGCCCTGCTCCATCTGCATGATGAACTCGTGGGCGTTGACCAGCTTGGCGGCCTGCTCGACCTCGGCGTCGGTGGCCGTGAGCCGACCGTAGCGGATGTTCTCGCGGACGGAGCCCTTGAACAGGTGAGGGGTCTGCAGGACGATCCCAAGCTGCGCCTGCAACCAGGCGAGCGAGCGCTCGCGGTAGTCGACGCCGTTGATGAGGATCGACCCGGACGTGGGTTCATAGAAGCGGCAGACGAGCGAAACGATCGTGCTCTTGCCGCCGCCGGAGGGCCCGACGAGCGCGATCGTCTGGCCGGCCTGCACAGAGAGATTGAAGTCCTGCAGCACGACCGGTCCGTTCTCGTAGCAGAACGTGACATTGCGAAACTCAATGCTCTCGATGCGCGCCGGGTAGCCGTCAATGGCGATTTCGGATTGCGGATTGCGGATACCGGATTGGTCCGGAGCTTTCCGGTCTCCGGTTTCCGCCATCCGGTATTGTTCTAGTCGCTTGAGCACGGCCGGGCTGTCCTTGATCTGCGGGTCGGTGGCGAGCAGGCCCATGACGCGCTCGCCGGCGGCCTGGGCGCCCTGCATTTCAGTGAGCTTCTGCGCGAGGGAATTGATGGGGTTGAAGAACATGCCCGCGAGATTCACGAACGCGACGAGGGTGCCGAGCGTCATGCTGTCGTTGAGCGTGAGCCAGCCGCCGCGCCACAGGGCGAGGCCGGCGGCGACGCTGCTGAGGGTGGTGACGAGCGGGAAGAAAAGGGCGTTCTGTTTCGCGTTGAGCACCGACGCGGCGAGCATGGCGGTCGAGAGATCCTGGAACTCGCCGAGGTTCTCTCGCTCGCGGACGAGGGTCTTGGTGGTGCGGACGCCCTGGATGGACTCGTTGTAGCTGGCGGTGATCTGGGAATTGTACTTCCGGATGTCGCGGGCGCTCATGAGCATCCGCTTCTGGAAGAATTTGGCGATGACGGCCAGCGGCGGGACGACGGCGAGGACGATGAGGCCGAGACGCCAGTTCATGATGAGCAGGCTGACGGCGATCATGCACACGAGGCTCAGGCCCCAGACGATGTCGAGGAAGCCCCAGGAGATGACGCGGGCCAGGCGGTCGCAGTCGGAGGTGAGCCGGCTGATCAACCAGCCGACCGGGCGCGTGTCGAAGAAAGCGAACTCGAGCTGCTGGAGGCGTTCGAAGCTGTCGCGGCGGATGTCGTGCGCGAGGCGGTTGGAGAGGTTGCCGGCCATCTCGATGAACACCCAGATGCCGGTGCAGATCGCGAGCGTGATGCTGAAGTACACCGCAATGTAGTGCGCGAAGGGAGCGTTGGCCCCGTCGCGCATCACGCCGTCGATGACCCAGCGGGTGACGAGGGCGTAGGCGGCGTCGCACATCGCGATCGTGACGGCGGCGATGGCGAGCGGGATGAGGTAGGGCTTCATCCCGAGCGCGCGGCGGAAGATCTTCCACCACAGCCCGGCATCGAGCTTGGCCTTGAATTCGTCTTCTTGGTGAAATTGGGCGGACATGGTGAAGGGGGTTAGTTTTTCAGCTCCGCCTGGAGCTCGGTCTCCACATTGGACTGGATCTGCCAGAGGCGGCGGTAGAGGCCGGGCTGGGTGGAGAGTTCGGCGTGGGTGCCGGTCTGGATGATGCGGCCGTGATCGAGCACGATCACGCGATCGGCGTGGACGAGGGTCGAGAGGCGGTGGGCGATGACGAGGGTGGTGGCGTGGCCGCGGCGCTCGCGCAGGGCGTCGAGGATCAGGGTCTCGGTCTCGGCGTCGATGGCGCTCATGGCATCGTCGAGGATCAGGAGCGGCGGACGCTTCAGCACGGCGCGGGCGATGGCGACGCGCTGGCGCTGGCCGCCGGACAGGGTGATGCCGCGTTCGCCGATGACGGTGGCGTAGCCGTGCTCGAAGCTGAGGATGGTGTCGTGGATGCAGGCGGTGCGCGCCGCGGCCTCGACCTCGTGGTCCGGCGCGTCGCCACGACCGAGGCGCAGGTTGTCGCGCAGCGTCTTCGAGAAGAGGAAAGGTTCCTGCATGACGACGCCGATCTGCGAGCGCACCCATTTGCGGGGCAGCTTCGCGAGCTCGAGGCCGTCGAACTGGATCGAGCCCTCCGTGTAGTCGTAGAGCCGCAGCAGGAGGTGCATGAGCGTGCTCTTGCCGGACCCGGACGGGCCGAGGATCGCGAGGGTCTCGCCGGGCTGCACGTCGAACGACAGGCCGTTGAGTGCCCCGCGGCCATCGGCGTTGCCCGGGGTGCCGGCATGGGCAAACCGCAGGTCGCGCACGGCGATGCGGCCGGAGAAGGCGGCGGGCAGGTTGGCCGGAGCCGACGGCTCGGATTCGCGCGCAACGGACAGGATCTCGCGAATGCGTCCGAGGGCGACCGAGGTCTTGCCGAGGTCAGTGAGGATGCGTCCCATCTGCCGCACCGGCCAGAGCATGATGCCGAGGTAGGACACGAAGGCGAACAGCAGGCCGACCGTCAGCGTGCCCTGGGTGATCCACCAGGCGCCCACCAGCAGCGTCAGGCCGATCTGGCTGAGGGCGACGAGATCGCTGATCGACCAGTACCACGACATGAGCCGGAGCATGTGGAGGCTCCGGTCGCGGTAGCGTTGGTTCGGCGCGGCGAACTTGGCCCGCTCGAAGTCCTGTCGCGCAAAGGCGCGGACGACGCGGATGCCGGTCAGGTTCTCCTGGATGACAGCGGTGAGGGCGCCCTCGGCCTCCTCGACCTCCTTGAACACGTGCTGGACGCGGCGGAAGTACACGTAGGCGTAGACGGTGATGGGAATGATGAGCGCGAAGGACACGAACGTCATCGGCACGTGCAACGCGAACAGCAGGGGCAGGGCGGTCGCGCCGAGGAAGAGCGCGTTGCCGATCTCCATCACCTGGGACGCGAGGAACTGCCGGGTGGTCTCGACATCGCTGGTGCAGCGTTGCACGAGGTCGCCCGTGTCGGCCCGGTCATGGTGCCGCGCCGGCAGGTGGTTGAGGTGGTCGTAGAGTTCATCCTTGAGCCGCCGGGCGATGCCGTCGCTGGCCAGCGCGGCCTGCCAGCCCTTGAGATAGCTGAAGAGGCCGCTCAAGGCGGTGAGGATGACCATTGCAAGCGGGGCGACCCACAGATGGGCGCGCAGGTAGTCCGCACCACCGAGGCCGTTGAGGAAGGCGCCGATGAGCGGTGGCGTATCGGCCCCGACGGCACGCTGGGCCACGGCGTAGTCGATGGTGGCGCTGCCGACGAGAGGGACGCTGAAGTTGATCACCGTCGCCAACACGAGGCAGGCCAGGGCCAGGCCGTAGCGCAGGCGGTGGCCGCGCATGATGGACCAGATGACTTGGAGTTGGGAAAACATGGAAAGGGAGGAGGGAGTGACGAAGTGGTATAAAATGAAAAACCCGCTCGGGGAGGAGCGGGTCAGGAGCCAACGAATTCGTTTTGCCTGGGGGCCCGCTCTTTCGACGCGGGCGGTGCTTTCCTTCAGAGAATCAAGGTGCCCGCCGGCGCGACGAGGGAAATTTCGGAAAGGTCGCGGTGATACATACGTGTGGCGGGTGGAGGGAAGACACGCGGAGGAAAGGAGTTCGCAACGTGGCTGGCAAGCGAGGATTTCGGACGCGCGACGACCGGCATTGCCGCCGGGACGGATCGGCGTGAACCTTTTTCCTAAGAAACCGTCGGATCGTCCGTATAACCCAAAGCCGCAACCCATGGCCAACGATCAACCCACTGGAAAGGCAGCGCCGGACGATGCAGACGTCGAATTCCTCGAACGCACCTTCAGGGAGCAGCAGGCTCCGCTCACCCGCTACGCCGCGCGCCTCCTGGGCGACGCGGACCGGGCGCGCGACGTGGTGCAGGATGTGTTCCTTCGCCTCATGCGACACGACCGGGCGGACGTGGCCGGCCACGCGGTGGAGTGGCTGTTCACCGTCTGCCGCCACCGTGCGCTCGACGTCCTGCGCAAGGAGGGTCGGATGAAACGCTTTGAAGAAGGCGAGATGGAGCGGGTCGCGGCGACTGAGGCGCGGCCCGGACGGGCGGTCGAGGCGGCGGAGACGCAGGCCTCGGTGCTCGCACTCATCGGCCAGCTGACCCCGCAGCAGCAGGAGGTCGTCCGGCTCAAATTTCAGAACGGATTCAGCTACAAGGAAATCAGCCGCATCACCGAACTCTCGGTGACCAATGTCGGCTTCATCATTCACACAGCCGTGGCGCGCCTGCGCACGGCCATGGCCACCCAACGGCCCTGAGGACACCATGAGCACCCAACCCTTTTCTCCCGACGATCCGCAACTGACAGCCTATGCACTGGGTGAACTCGACGAGGCCGAGCGCGTCGCCGTCGAGGCGCGCCTCCGCGACGACCCCGCGGCCCGCGCAGCGGTGGATGCAATCCGTGCCACGGCCCAGCAACTCGAGACGGTGCTGGCGGCCGAACCGCTGCCGGCGGTGTCGCCGGTGGGGCGCGCGCCCCGGCGGCGCCTGGGCCAGATCATCCGGCTGCCCCAGTTCTACTATGCCACCGCTACGCTCGCGGCGGCGTGTTTTGTTGTGCTGGTGGCGGTCCACGGACCTGAGGTGAAGCCACCGGCCGCGGCGCCGGTCGAGTCTCTGCGGCAGGAGCAGGATGCGGCCGTGGTGGCGAAACGCGAGCGGGTCGAGCTGGAGTCGGCATCGGCCGCGATGGAAGCGCGGCAACAGCACGAGATTTCGGCGGCCGCCGCCGTGCGGGAGAACGAGGCCAAGGCCCGAATGGCGCCGCCCTCGGCTGCGGTGGCCAAGGTGCCGCTCGCGAATCAGCCGACCGGCGCAACGAAGGTCTATGGTTCGCTCGCCGCGAAGACTTCGACCGGCAGTCGGATCGGGATGGAGATCCAGCGGGTCCCGGCGGCAACGCCCATGATGCTCAGCCTCGGAGTGGCGGCCGAGCCCGTGGCCAACACCGAGGCCTACGCCTACCAGGCCGAGACCGGTTTCGTCGAGGCGGCGCAGAACCCGCTCTCGACCTTCGCCATCGACGTGGACACCGCGAGCTACGCCAACGTGCGCCGCTTCCTCAACCAGGATCGGCTGCCGCCCTCGGACGCGGTGCGCATCGAGGAGCTGCTGAATTATTTCCCCTATCGTTATGCTCCGCCTGCCGGCTCCGATCCTCTGGGCGTCACGCTGGAGGTCGCCGCAGCGCCGTGGGCGTCGGATCGCCGGCTCGTGCGCGTCGGCCTGAAGGGGCGCGAAGTGACCACGGGCGAACGGCCGGCGGCCAACCTGGTGTTTCTCCTCGATGTGTCGGGTTCGATGAACCACCCGAACAAGCTGCCGCTGGTGCAGGAGTCGCTGCGCCTGCTCGTGGCCCGGCTGCGGCCGGATGACCGCGTGGCCATCGTGACCTATGCGGGCAGCTCCGGCCTGGCCCTTGCATCGACGCCGGTCGCGCGGGCTGCGGAGATCCTGGCGGCGGTGGCCGACCTGCGCCCGGGCGGCTCGACCAACGGCGCCATGGGCATCCAACTCGCGTACGACATCGCCAAGGCGAATTTCATCGGCGGTGGCCTGAACCGCGTGATCCTGTGCACCGACGGCGACTTCAACGTCGGCGTCACCAGCGAAGGCGAACTCGTGCGCCTCATCGAGGAGAAGGCCAAGTCCGGCGTGTTCCTCACCGTGCTCGGCTTCGGCATGGGCAACTACAAGGATGCGATGCTCGAGCGTCTCGCCGACAAGGGCAACGGGCACTACGGCTACATCGACTCGAAGCGCGAAGCGGAGAAACTGCTCGTCGCGCAGGTCAACGGCACGCTGGTGACGGTCGCCAAGGACGTGAAGGTTCAGGTGGAGTTCAATCCCGCCCGGGTCGCGGCCTACCGGCTGATCGGTTACGAAAGCCGCCGGCTGGCCAAGGAGGATTTCAACAACGATGCGGTGGACGCCGGCGAACTCGGCGCCGGGCACACGGTCACGGCATTGTACGAGATCGTGCCGGCCGGCCAGGCGCTGCCGGGCGCGGCACCTGTGGATGACCTGAAGTACCGGAGCACCGATGCCGAAGGACCACCGACCACGGCGGGGAGCAACGAGCTGCTCACGGTGAAAGTGCGCTTCAAGGAACCGGCCGGCGACGTGAGCCGCAAACTGGAATTCCCTCTCACCGATTCGGGTCTGGCCTTCACCGCGGCCAGCTCGGACTTCAAATTCGCGGCGGCGGTGGCGGGTTTCGGCATGGTGCTGCGCGAGTCCTCTTACCGGGGCACCATCACCTGGGCGGACGTCACGACTTGGGCGCAGGCCGGGTTGGCCGATGATGCCGGTGGTTACCGCAGCGAGTTCCTTGCTCTGATCGGAATGGCGGGAAAGTTGACCGCAGGGAACTAGGCCTTGGACCGTGGCAAATGCAGCCCTGGCTGCATCAGGACCCGAGCAGCTTGTGGATGAGCAGCTCTCCGGCCCGGCCTTTGACCTTAACGGTGCCCAAGGTCTGGGTCGACCAAGGTCGGGCGGTCGCGTGGAGCGTGGCCTCGCTTAAGATGATGTCGGCGTCATACCCGGGATCGCGGGTCAGGGTCTGCAGGCGGGAGGCCACGTTCACGCCGTCGCCGATGACCGAGTAGTTCAGCCGGCGATGGGAGCCGATGTTGCCGGCGACGACCGAGGCGGTGTTGATGCCGATGCCGAAGGCAAGTTGCGGCTGCTGCTCGGCCGCAAGCTCGGCGTTCAGCGCGGCCAGGGCCTGGCGCATCGCGAGAGCGGCGGCGAGGGCGCGGTCGGCGGCATCCGGCTGGGCGAGCGGGGCGCCGAAGAGGGCCATGATCGCGTCGCCGATGAACTTGTCGATGACCCCGCTCTCGGCCTCGATCGCGTGGCTCATGGCGTCCAGATAGCGGTTCAGCAGAGCGATGAGCTCGCGGGGCGACAACCGTTCGCTGAGGCTGGTGAAGCCGCGGAGGTCCACGAACAGGATCGTCACGAGGCGCTCCTCGCCGCCGAGCGCGGCACCGTCGCGCAGCAGCTGGGCGGCGACGGCGGGCGATACGTTCTTGTCGAGCAGATCGCGGACGCGGTCGCGTTCCGCGAGGCCGTCGCTCATGCGGTTGAAGCTCGCGGCGAGCTGCCCGAGCTCGTCGGCGCGGTCGAGTTCGATCCGGGTGGAATAGTCGCCGCCGGCGATGACTTCGGTGTGCGCGGCGAGCGCCTGCACCGGGCGACTGACGCTGCGGGCGGCGCCGAGGGCCACCACCGAGGCCACCACGAGGGCCGCCACGGCGATGAGCGCGATGATGTGCTCGAGTTCGCGGGCCGGGGTCAATTCGGCTTCAAGCGAACGCTGCAAGGCAATGCGGGCGGGATCGTCGCCCAGCAGGCCGAGCGGGGTGAAGAGCGTGACGAACGGCTCGCCGTCGAGTGGCACGACGGTGGTGCCGGAGGCGGTCGCTGTGTCGGACATCCGGTGCGCGGCGACCGCCTGGGCCCGCGTCGGCGGCAGCGTGGTCGCGAGGACCCGCCGGGCGGCCTCGCCCGGGCCGCTGACAAACGTGACCTCCGCCTGCGTGGTCTGTCGAAGCGTCTGCGCGAAGGTGTCATCGATCGGAAAGGCCGCGCCGAACCAGCCGATGATGTTGGGTCGCGGGGCATAGAGCGGAACCACGACGAGCACGTGCAGGCGCCCCCTGAGGTAGGCGAAATCGCCGGCCTGGTCGGCGTTGCTGTCCTCGGCCAGCTGCACCAGATGGCGAAACGGACCACAGGTCTCGTCGTCGAGCCCGTCCATGGTCGTGGCCAGCATGCTGCCCTCGGGATCGAAGGCGGTCACGACGGGCACCTCAAGCCGCTCGGCGTAGCTCATGAGGGTCGAACGCAGGGTGTGGCGGTCGAGCTCGTCCTGCAGGTAAAGGGTGCGCATCGGCCAGTCGGCGCTGACAACCTTTGCGCTCTGGGCGAGGCGTTCCTTCCGGAGCTCGACCGAGAAGCGGAACACGCGGAGGGCGCCGGCCAGGTTCTGCTCGATGTGCGCGATCGCGTTGGCGCGGTTGGCGCGGGTGACGAGGACATACGACACACCCAAGGCGGCCGCCAACAAGCCGAGGATCAGCACGAGCAGGCGGGTCCGGAAGCGCCGGAAGGAAAACAATCCGGCCATGGCTAGTAGGCGCCGGTCCGGGTCTCGGGGGCGCGGCGGATGCGTCGGTCGGGTTTCAGCGCGAGCGGCACGGTCTCGGCCGCCGGATGGCCTGCGGCAAGGGTGATCTCGCGCAGCACAGGGCGGGTCAGGCGCGGGTGCCAGACTTCCAGGCGGTAACGTCCGGGCGGGGCTCCCGCCAACCGCGCGGAGCCATCGGCGCTGGTCTTCGCGAACCACGGTGTCGCCACGACCACCACATAGGCGACCATCCAGTCGTGGATGTTGCAGCCGAGGGCGACGACGCCGGGTTGGTCGAACAGGACGGACTCCGCTGCGCCGCTGGCGTAGAGTGGTTTTTCAAAACGCTTGGGCTTCGAGAGCGAATAGATGTGGTGCTGGACGGTGTCGCGGTTGGGGAACTTGACCCGCGTGCCGACCACGACCGGGGTGACGTAGGGATCGAATTCCTTGTCCTCCTGTGCCACGACGGCCTCGGCCGGGGCGCGAACCGGCGCCGGCGCGTCGAGGGGCACGAGCGAGACCACGGCATCGGCCACTGGCAGGTCACCGTGGGTGACGCGGACCGCCAGCGCGGTTTCCTCCCCCGGCAGGTTGACGGCCAGCAGCAACGCGGCGGCGAGGAGGTGGGGGCGTTTCATTGTCAGAAGCGATGGACCAGGCTGAGGGTCCACGAAGTAGTGTCGTATTCGATGCCGATGGCGTTGGTCACGCGCACCGCGGCATAGCGCAGGGCCAGCGTGGTGCGGTCGGTCAGCGCCGGCGCGAGTTCCGCCCACCACGAATCGGCCCGGCTGTCGCGGATCCGGTAAGCTACCCAGCCGGGGCCGAAGGAATCGGTCACGGCCCAGGCCAACGTGTTGTAGTGGTCAAAGATCACGGGTCCAAGCCCCCCGCCGATCGCCTGCGCCCAGACGGCACCCGCGGCATTGGCCGTGAACTCTCCCCATTGCCGGGCGGCGCCGGCCGCGACCTGCCAGCCGTCGGCCACGTCGTAATGCGTCTCGAGGAACAGCCGGCGGTTCGTGACGTCGTAGGGCTCGTCTTGCGCCACGAAGTGTGTCCAGCCGGCCCCGGCCGCCGCGCGCCAGCCTTCAGCCAGGCGTTGGCTATAACGCAGCGTCACGTCGGGCTGCCAGCCGCTGCGGCCGGATTCACGGAACACGTGTCCCGTCAGCGAACCGCTGGCTTCGACCACCGGCGCATAGGGCCCGAGGCCGAATTTGCGGCGCAGGGTCAGCGTGCCCATCGCGCCTGCGCGGTCGAGGGCATCGAAGCGGTCCACGTGCTGCAGTGACGCTCCGACATCGGCGAACAGGAGCCAGTCGCGGGAAAGCTGTCGGGCGTTGGCCAGCCGGGCGGCGACCTCGTCGACCCGGGCCGACTTCTGGGTCGGTGCGTGCGAGGTGCGGCTGAGATTGTCGACCCAGGCGGTCGAGGCGTTGACGCCGAACTCGGCGGCGGCCGCAGGGAGCAGACCCAGGCCGAGCGATCCGAGCAACGCGCGGCCCAAGTTCCGCAATCGACGGGGGTGGGTCATTGCAGCAGCGACTTTAGGTGCTCCCAGACGGTGCCGGCAATGACAGACTGGCCGCGCGCGGTCGGATGGATGAGGTCCGGCTGGTTGAGCTCCGGCACGGCGCCGACGCCCTCGAGCAGAAACGGGATGAGCGTGGCGCCGTTGCGGGCGGCGAGCTCCGGGAACACGGCTTGATATTCGCGGCGGAAGTCCTCGCTCATGTTGGCGGGCATTTGCATGCCCGCGAGGACGATGCGGATCGCAGGCTGCTTGGCGCGGGCGCGGTCGATGATGCCCTGCAGGTTGGCGCGGGTGACGGCGGGATCGATCCCGCGCAGGCCGTCGTTGCCACCGAGGGCGACGACGAGGAGGTCGACGTGCTGCCGCAGGATCCAATCGATCCGGCGCAACCCGCCTGCGGTGGTGTCGCCGCTGATGCCGGCATTGACCACGTGCCAGGTGAGACCGGCGGCGTCGATCTTGGCCTGGATCAGCGCCGGGTAGGCCTCCGCCGCCGGAGACTCGAGCCCGTAACCCGCCGTGATGCTGTCGCCGACGAAAACGACGGTCCGCGGCTCGGTCGCCGGGAGGGCGGAGAGGGCGAAACCGAGGAGGAGGCTGGCAAACAGGGGACGGACAAACATGGGGAAAATCGACCGCTCAAACTAGTCTTCGTGCGTTTTTTCGCTTTGTGTAGGTGCTTCGCAACATGACTGATGACAATATGCTGAAAGTCGAGCGGCTCACAAAAATCTACGGTCCAGCCACCGGTCCGGGTGCATTGACGGTGCTGCGGGACGTGAGTTTCACGCTCGCGACGGGCTCGAGCCTCGCCGTCGTCGGCCCAAGCGGGAGTGGCAAAACCACGCTGCTCGGCCTGTGCGCCGGCCTCGACACGGCCACCAGCGGCGACGTGACCCTCGCGGGGGCGCGGTTCGGGGCCCTCGACGAGGACGCCCGAGCCCGGGTGCGCAACGAGCACGTCGGTTTCGTGTTCCAGAATTTCCAGCTCATCCCGACCTTGACCGCCCTCGAGAACGTGCTCGTGCCGGTCGAACTCCGGGGCGAGGGGGGCCGCGAAGGCGAGGCGCGGGAACTGCTGGCCCGCGTCGGCCTCGGTGAACGCTGCGACCACTACCCGGTGCAGCTTTCCGGCGGCGAACAGCAGCGGGTCGCGCTCGCCCGGGCGTTCATGAACCGACCGAAAGTACTGTTCTGCGACGAGCCTACCGGCAACCTCGACAACGACACGGCCACGGCCATGGCCGAGCTTATCTTCGGCCTCAATCGCGAGCGCGGCACCACCCTGGTCCTGGTGACGCACGATCTGGAACTGGCGAAGCGCTGTCAGCGGATCATCCGTCTGCGCGGCGGCGCCGTGGTGAGCGACGCGGCGCCATGAATTTCGTTCTCCGCATGGCCTGGAAGGATTCGCGGGCGTCGCGGCGCCGGCTGGCGCTGTTCTCGCTCTCGGTCGTGCTCGGCATCGCCGCGCTCGTGGCGATCGGTTCGTTCGGCGCCAATCTCCGCGTGGCCATCGACGACCAGGCGCGGGGCTTGCTCGGCGCTGACCTGGTCATCACGTCGCGGCAGACAATCCCGCCGGCTGTCTGGGAGCATCTCGCGACCGTGGGCGGCGAGCAGTCGAAGGAAGTCGCGTTCTCCTCGATGATGGTCTTTCCCGGCGCGGACGGCATCAACCGCACGCGACTGGTGCAGGTGCGGGCGGTGGAGGGGCGTTTTCCGTTCTACGGCGAATTCCTGACGCAACCCGTCGAAGCCGCAACGCGGTTGGCCCGCGGCGAGGCCGTGGTCATTTTGGAGGAGACCCTCCTCAACCAATACGGGGTCAAGGCGGGCGGCACCGTGCGCCTGGGTAAGGTGGATTTCACCGTGATCGGCGCCGTGCTCAAGATGCCCGGGGAGTCGGTCGCGGTGACCCAGCTCGCGCCACGCGCCTTCATCCCGTTGCCGCAGCTCGCCGCGACGCAGCTGGCCGGTCCCGGCAGCCTGGTGCGCCACCGCATCGCGCTGAAGCTGCCCGCTGCGGTGGATCCGCTGGCGCTCGAACGGACGATGCGCGAGAAATTTCCCACGGAGCGCCTGGGTTACGACACCGTCGAGGAGCGGAAGCGCGATTTCGGTCGGGTGCTCGACAACGTGAATGCGTTCCTGAGCCTGGTCGGCTTCGTGGCGCTTTTCCTCGGGGCGATCGGCGTGGCGAGTGCGATCCACGTGTACGTGCGGCAGAAGATCACCACCGTCGCGGTGCTGCGCTGCCTCGGGGCGAGTGCCCGCCAGAGCTTCGCGGTGTATCTCGTGCAGGGGCTGGGCCTCGGGGTGTTCGGCGCCACGTTGGGCGCGGCGCTGGGCGTTGGGGTGCAGTTGTTGTTGCCGCACGTGCTGGCCGACCTGCTGCCTTTCGATGTCAATTTCTTCATCGCCTGGCCGGCGGTGGTGCGGGGCATGGGGGCGGGATTGGTGATCTGCCTCCTGTTCACGCTGCTGCCGCTGCTGACTGTGCGCCGCGTGTCGCCGCTCGTGGCCCTGCGCTCGGCCTTCGTGGAGCGCGTGGGCGGACCCGATCCCTGGCGCGTGGCGCTCGGCGTCCTGATCGTGCTGGCGGTGGTCGGCTTTGCCATCTGGCAGACGCGCAGCCTGCCGCTCGGCCTCGGGTTTGCCGGCGCCTTGGCGGTTGGCTTCGGCGTCCTCGCGGCCCTGGCTCACGTCGTCGCATGGACGGCGCGGCGGTGGTGTCCGCGCGGCCTGCCGTATGTCGTGCGCCAGGGCGTGGCCAATCTCTACCGCCCGAACAACCGCACCGTGCTGCTGCTGCTCGCGCTCGGCCTGGGCACGTTCCTGATGCTCACGCTCTACCTGACGCGCACAACGCTGCTGAGCCAGATCCAGGGAACCGGCGGCAACGGGCGCTCGAACCTGCTGTTCTTCGACATCCAGGACGACCAGATCGAGCCGCTCAACGCCCTGCTCGAGCGCGAGGGTGTCACGACCCGCCAGCAGGCCCCGATCGTCACCATGCGCATCAAGGGCCTGCAGGGTCGGACGGTGGAGGAGATCCTGGCCGACCGCGGCTCCGGCATCCCGGGCTGGACGCTACGGCGCGAGTACCGGTCGACCTTCCGCGGCGAATTGACCGGGACCGAGATGCTGATCAGCGGCACCTTCACCGGCCGCGTGGGGGAGGGAACCGAAACGATTCCGATCTCGATCGAGGAGGGACTTGCCCGCGACATGCGGCTCAAGCTGGGCGACGAGCTGCAGTTCGATGTGCAAGGCGTCACGCTGGCGGCGCGCGTCGACAGCATCCGCAAGGTTGACTGGCAGCGCCTGCAGCCGAACTTCTTCATCGTCTTTCCGGAGGGTGTGCTGGAGGCGGCGCCCAAGTTTTACGTGATGGCGATGCGGGCGGAGACACCGGCGGACTCGGCGCGGCTGCAGCAGGCCGTGGTGCGCGATTTTCCGAACGTGTCGGCCATCGACCTGACGCTGCTGCTGCAGACCTTCGATGCCATCTTCGCCAAGGTGTCGTTGGTGGTGCGTTTCATGGCGCTGTTCACCGTGGCGACCGGGGTGATCGTGCTCGTGGGGGCGGTGCTCACCGGGCGTTACCAGCGCATCCGCGAGACCGTCCTGCTGCGCACCCTGGGCGCGACGCGGCGGCAGCTGATGCAGATCCAGCTGGTCGAATACGCGATCCTCGGCGTGCTGGCGGCGGCGGTCGGTTGCATCCTTGCGGTGGCGGCCAACGCCCTGCTCGCCCATTTCGTGTTCAAGACCACGGCGGCTTTCCCGATCGGCTTCCTCCTGTTGACGGTACTAGCGGTCACGGCGGTCACGCTGCTCACAGGCTTGCTTTCAAACCGCGGGGTGACCGACCATCCGCCCCTTGCGGTCCTCCGCCAGGAAACATGACCCGCCACGTCGTCACCTTTCACTACACGCTGCGCGACCCCTCGGGTCGCGTGCTCGACACCTCCGCCGGGGGCGATCCGATCGTCTACCTTGAGGGCGCCGGGCAGATCATCGACGGGCTCGACGAACAACTGCGCGGCGTTGCGGCTGGCACGAAGACCCGCGTGCAGGTGCCGGCGGCCCAGGCTTACGGCGCCCACGACCCCGCGCAGGTGCGGCAGGTCCGGCGGGCGCAGTTGCCCGTCGAGGGCGAGCTGAAGATCGGCGACCAGTTCCAGGCCGGCGCCGATCGCTTCGCCCCGGTGGTCACGGTCGTGGCCATCGACGGCGACAAGGTCACGCTGGATGCCAACCATCCCTTGGCGGGCACGGATCTGACATTTGACGTCGAGGTGGTCGCGGTCCGACCGGCCACGGCGGAGGAGCTCGAGCACGGGCATGCCCATGGCCGCGACGGACACGGGCATTGCCATTAACCGTCGGCTGGGCTTGCTTTTGTGCGCATGAAGGCCCTCGGGATCGATATCGGCGGTTCGGCGATCAAGGGCGCGCCTGTCAACCTGCGCACCGGCCGCCTGCTGGCCGAGCGCCACCGCATCGCGACGCCGAAGCGCCTGACGCCTGCCCAAATGGCGGGTGCAGTTCGTGAGATCGTCCGGCATTTCGACTGGCACGGCCCGGTCGGCATCGGCTTCCCCGGGGTCATCGCGGATCGCCGGATCCTGACTTCGGCCAATCTGCACCCCAAGTTCATCGGCTGCGACGGGGTGCGGTTGTTCTCCCGGGCCGCGGGCGGACCAGTTGCGCTGATCAATGATGCCGCGGCTGCCGCCCACGCCGAGATGACTTTTGGTGCCGGCCGCGGGTTTGCGGGCAAGACGCTGCTGGTCACCCTTGGCACCGGCGTCGGGACGGCACTGGCGCAGGACGGCGTGGTCTTCGCCTGCGAGCTCGGGCACTTCCCGTGGGAGGGGAAATCGGCGGAGAAGTTCGTCGGCGCCGCCGCCCGCGACCGCGAAGACCTCTCGTGGGCGCAATGGGGCAAGCGGCTGGGCAAGTATCTCCGCCAGCTCGAGGCCTTGCTCTGGCCCGATCGCATCATCATCGGCGGCGGCGCCAGCGCCAAGCACCGCAAGTTTTTCCCCTATCTCAAGACCAGCGCCAAACTGGCGCCAGCCGAGCTGCTCAACGGTGCCGGCATCGTCGGTGCGGCCCTTTGGGCGGCCCGAAACCGCACCTGATCCGGATTCGGCGGCGGCGACCGGCCCCGCCCATCCCTCCCCGGGTCCATTCATCAAAGATTCGTGTAACTTTTCCTGGGAGAGAGTGTTGTCGGTGCATGTCAGCATGCTGCCCACCGGCCCTGTCCACCGCCTCCGTTCGTCGGCGCCATCGCGCCAACTGCGGAGCGGCGACAACGACCGGACCGGGCGAATTGCTGGTATCGACAGCGCTAGAGTCAGTTCGTAGTGTCAGTTGTGTGTTGTGGAGGGGCTGTTGTGGGCCCCTCCACAATTATTCGGGTCCGCGCTGATTCCCTTTCCGCCGATCCTGACCGGCGCCAATCTCCTTCTTTCCTCCGAGTCCCATGAACCAAGCCCCCTCCTCCGCTTCCACTCCGGCCGGCGTCCCGCGCCGCAAATCCAAGAAAAAATGGATCATCATCGGCGCCTCCGTGCTCCTGGTCATCCTCGTCGCCGCCGGCGTCATGAAAGGCCGCAACAAGGATACCGGCATCGTGGTCAGCACGGAAAAAGCCTTCGTGAAAACCATCACGCAGGTCGTGACCGCCACGGGCAAGGTCCAGCCCGAGGTCGAGGTCAAGATCTCGCCCGAAGTGGCGGGTGAAATCATCGAGCTGCCGGTCAAGGAGGGCGACGTCGTCAAGAAGGGTGACCTGCTCGTGCGCATCAAGCCCGACTACTATCAGGCCCAGCTCGAGCAGCAGGAGGCCTCGCTCATCTCGGCCAAGGCCAGCAGCGTCCTCAGCAAGGCCCGCCTCCTCAAGGCCGAGCAGGATCTCAAGCAGGCCCAGGACCTCTATGCGAAGCAGCTGATCTCGGACGCCGATTTCCTCAACACCAAGACCAACCTCGATGTCGCCCAGGCCGAGTACGAGTCGTCACTGGCGCAGATCCGCCGCACCGAGGGGTCGGTGGACCAGGCCCGTGACCAGCTGAGCAAGACCACCATCTACGCCCCCATCGACGGCAGCATCAGCTCCCTGACCAACGAAGTCGGCGAGCGCGTCGTCGGCACCGGCCAGTTCGAAGGCACGGAGATCATGCGCGTCGCCGACCTCAGCAACATGGAGGTGCGCGTGAAGGTGAACGAGAACGACATCGTCAACGTGAAGGTCAGCGACAAGGCCGTGCTCGCGGTCGATGCACTGCCGGGCCGCAAGCTGGCTGGCACCGTCAAGGAGATCAGCTCCTCCGCCCAGGGCACCTCCGCCGCCAATTCCCAGACCACGGCTTCCGCCTCCGACGAGGTGGCCAACTTCCTGGTCAAGATCCGCATCGCCGAACGTGACGCCAAGCTGCGTCCCGGCATGAGCGCCACGTCCGACATCGAGACCCAGACCGTCGAGAACGTCGTCGCCGTGCCGATCCAGAGCGTCACGGTCCGGGCCGAGGGCGGCAAGACCACCGAGGAGCTGCAGCAGCAGAAGGCCAAGGAGGCCCGCGAGAAGTCCGGCAACGAACTCGAGGTGGCTGACGAACGCATGGAGGCACGCCGGCAGCGCGACCAGCTCAAGCGTGTCGTCTTCATCAAGGAGGGCGACAAGGTCCGGATGCAGCCCGTCGAAACCGGCATCGCCGACAACACCCACATCGAGGTCAAGACCGGCGTGAAGTCCGGTGACGAGGTGGTCGCCGGCAGCTATGCGGCCATCAGCCGCCGACTGAAGGACGGCGCCAAGGTCCAGCTGGAGAAGCCCAAGAAGGAAGAGGAAAAGAAGTAAGGCCGCCGCCGCGTCCCCCGCCTGCCGCCATGACTCCTCCTCCTGCTCCCGCCTTCGTGCGCACCCTGCGCCCGCCCGGCCCCCTCGTCATCGAGATCGAGGGCGTGACCAAGCTCTACAAGATGGGTTCGGAAACCATCCACGCCCTCCTCGGCGTGGCGCTGAAGATCCATCGCAACGAATACCTGGCCATCATGGGTCCGTCCGGCTCAGGCAAGTCCACGCTGATGAACATGCTGGGCTGCCTCGATACCCCGACGGCCGGCCGCTACGAGTTCAACGGCAAGCACGTGGCGATGATGTCCGACGACGAGTTGGCCGAGATCCGCAACCGGGAGATCGGCTTCGTCTTCCAGACCTTCAACCTGCTCCCGCGCTCGACGGCCCTGGCCAACGTCGAGTTGCCGCTGATCTATGCCGGGTACTCGGCGCACGACCGCCGCGCCCGGGCCATCGAGGCGCTGGATAACGTCGGCTTGGGCAACCGCATGCACCATAAGCCCAACGAACTTTCCGGCGGCCAGCGCCAGCGCGTCGCCATCGCCCGCGCCCTCGTCAACCGGCCCTCGATCATCCTGGCCGACGAACCCACCGGCAATCTCGACTCCCGCACGGGCGTGGAGATCATGGAGCTGTTCGAGCAGCTCTATGAGCAGGGCAACACGATGATTGTCGTCACGCATGAAGAGGATATCGCCCGCCACGCTCGCCGCATCGTGCGGTTGCGCGACGGCCTGATCGAAAGCGACCGCCCCGCCAGCGATTGACGGCCGGCCGCCTCGCCCCATGCAGCGCATCCTGTACGAACTCTCCGAATCCTTCCGCATCGCCTTCGCCCAGATCCGGGCGAACAAGATGCGCTCGGTGCTGACCGCCCTCGGCGTCATCATCGGCATCGTGGCCGTCACACTGATGGGCACGGCCATCAACGGCATCGACCGCGGGTTCCAGAACAGCCTCGCGATGCTCGGCGACGACGTGCTCTACGTGCAGAAGTGGCCTTGGGGCCCGGTCGAGGACTGGTGGAATTACCAGAACCGTCCGATCATCCGGCCCGAGCAGGCCGACCGGCTCAACCAGGTCATCGAGGACTCCCCGGGCTCGCTCCTGGAGGTCGCCGTACCCGTCGCGGCGCGCGGCGCCTCGGTCAAGGCCGGCGCCAACCAGATCAACGGCGTCACCGTGTTCGGCACCACCGGCAACTATGCCCGGATGATGTCGGCGGATTTCAAGGACGGCCGGCTTTTCAACGATGCGGAGGCGGCCGGCGGGCGCCAGGTCTGCGTGCTGGGCTTCGACGTGGCCGAGGCGCTGTTTCCGGCGGTTTCGCCCCTTGACCAGACGGTGCTGATCCGGGGCCAGCCCTTCCAGGTGATCGGCGTGCTGGCCAAACAGGGGTCCTTCCTGGGTCTTTTCAGCTTCGACTCGCAGGTCATCATGCCGCTGAACGCCTACCGCAAGTATTTCGGGCTTCACACCAACAGCGCCCAGCTGCGCGTCAAGGTGCGGGACAAAAACCGCATGGACGAGGCCAAGGAGGAGCTGATCGGCGCCATGCGCCGCGTGCGCGGGCAGCTCCCGGGCGAGCGCGACAATTTCTCCATCAACCAGCAGCAGGCCTTCCGCGAGCAGCTGGAGCCGGTCAAGTCGGGCATCGCGCTCGCGGGCCTGTTCATCACGGGCCTGTCGCTCTTCGTCGGTGCCATCGGCATCATGAACATCACCTTCGTCTCGGTGAAGGAGCGCACGAAGGAGATCGGCACCCGCAAGGCGCTTGGCGCCCGCCGCCGCACGATTCTCCTGCAGTTCCTGATCGAGGCCGTCTCGATCTGCCTCATCGGCGGGGCCGTGGGCCTTTCGCTCACGTTCGGCCTGTGCCTGCTGCTGCAGACGACGATGCCGAGCCTCCCGGTGGTCTTTTCCTTCAACCTCGTCATCGTGAGCATGATCGTCGCCGTCGCCACCGGCATCGTGTCCGGCTTCGCGCCGGCGTGGGGCGCTTCGCGTCTCGATCCGGTGGTCGCCCTGCGTTACGAGTGAGGACCCTTCCCGATGCATCTCTCTGAAATCCTCCGGATGGCCTTGGGTTCGCTCGCGGTGAACAAGCTGCGGTCGATCCTGACCATGTCGGGCATCACGATCGGCGTGTTCTCGGTCATCGGCGTGATGACCACCGTCGCGGCGCTGCGCGGCTCCATCGAGTCCGGCCTCAACATCCTCGGCTCGAACGCCTTTCAGTTCCAGAAATTCCCGTCCGGCTTCAACACCGGCAACAATATGCGCAAATACCGCCTGCGCAAAAACCTCACCGTCGAGCAGGGCCAGCGCTACCAAAAGCTGATGGAGGGGATTGTGGAAGTGGTCAGCCTCGAGCTCTACGACTTTGGCGGCGGTGGCACGCAGGCGACCTACGAGAACCGCAAGACCACGCCCGACCTCACCTTCGGCGGCGGCAACCAGCATTACCTCGCGGCCAACCAGTATGCGATCGAGACGGGCCGCAATTTCACCGAGAGCGACATCGAGCTCGCGCGGCCCCTCTGTGTCGTCGGTGCGGGCGTGGTGAAGAAGCTGTTCCCCTCCGAGGATCCCATCACCAAGAGCATCAAGGTGCGCGGCCGCACCTACACCGTCATCGGCGTCCTCGCCGAGCGCGGCACCTCGTTCGGGCAGAGCCAGGACGACATCATCATCGTCCCGATCTCCCGGTTCGCGATGGAGTTCGGCAATGAGCGCCAGTCGCTCAACATCGCCACCCAGGCCCTCTCCCAGGAGGTTTACAACGAGACGCTCGACAAGGCCATCACCGCCATGCGCATCGCGCGCGGCCTGAAGCCCGAGGACGAGAATGATTTCGAGGTCTTTTCCAACGAGTCGCTCATCGCCTCCTTTGCGAAAGTGGCCGATGCGGTGGCGGCCGGTTCCTTCGTCATCAGCGGCATTGCCCTCCTGGCGGCCGGCGTGGGCATCATGAACATCATGCTCGTGAGCGTGACCGAGCGCACCAAGGAGATCGGCATCCGCAAGTCCATCGGCGCGCGGCAGGTCAGCATCCTCACGCAGTTCCTCATCGAGGCGGTCACGATCTCGCTGATCGGCGGCCTCGTGGGCATCGTCCTCGGCGTCATCGCCGGCAACGGCCTCGCCGTGTGGATGAAGGCCTCGGTCATTTTCCCGTGGATGTGGGCCGGGATCGGCCTGTTGGTCTGTTCGGGCATCGGCGTCGGCTTCGGCTTCTATCCGGCCTGGAAGGCCGCTGCCCTCGACCCGATCGAGGCGCTCCGTTACGAATAAGGTGCCGCCCGGGTGGTGTTCCCGGGCGGAGCAGCTAACCGGTCAGGTCCGGACCGGCGCGGTGTAGGTCGCGGCACCGAAGCCCAGGATCGGGTAGAAGATGAACCCGAGCAGGGCCAGGCCGATGCCGAAGCCCGCACCCTTGCCGAAGGCCTTCGCCACGTCGATTGCGACCACGAAGGCGATGACGATGTTGACCAGCGGGATCAGGAACAACAGCAGCCACCACCACGGACGCGCGGCGATCTTGAGCAAAATGAAGACGTTGTAGATCGGGATGATGGCGGCCCAGCCGGGCTGACCGGCCTTGGCGAACGTTTTCCAGAGACCGGCGATTATCAGGACGATGAGCGCCAGCTCGACGAGCAGGATCAGGAATGCCATGGGGATGCGGGGTTGAGTTGAAACGTGGACCCGGCGGGTCCGGACGTCCCTTTCCCTAACGGCGTTCGGGAGCCGCCGCAAGCCGCATCCCGGGCGCTGCCCTCAGCCGCGGCGGATCTCGGAGCCCTGGAAGCGGATCTGGATGCGGTAGACCTTCTTCACCCGGTTGGTGATGGCCCCCGTGGCGAGGTCGAACTTTTCCGGCACTTCGATACGGTGGATGTCGACGACGGCGTGGTAGCCGCGCTCCGAGAAGATATCGATCACCATGGCCAGCGCGAGCGGGTCATCGAGCAGCACGTGCTCGGTGTTCATCAAGGCCACGCCCGAAATGGCGTGCTTGAGCACGATGGGCATGATCTTGGTTTCTACAAAGCTGGCGACCTTGGCAAAGATGGCGGTGTGCTCGAGCTCGTAGCTGTCGAGGCGCTTCACGAGTTCCTGCCGGGCGTGGACGATGATCTCGCTGGCGACCGGGATGCCCCGCAGGCGGTCGTGCGTGCGGGGATCCAGCTCGAGCGTGCTCTGGTACTGCAGCTCCTTGAGGATGTTCTGCTCGACCTCGGCGATCGGCCCCTGGGCGTCGATGAAGTGGTAGTGAAAGATCTCCTTCAGCGACTGGAGGGCGTCCCAGGTCTGTTCCTTGAAAACCCGGTAACGCCGGCGGGCCAGGGTCTCGTCATGGTCGGTGGGGCGGTCCTCCCAGAGCTGGCCGACGCCGGTGCGGCGGACCTCCTCGTTGTGGATGGTGGTCTCGCGACCGCGCTTGAGCTGGCGGGCGACGGATTCCTTCTCGTCCACGAAGAGCACCATGATGTGGATCGTGGGTTGGCGGAAATGGATGCTGAGCGGCGTGCCGTAGTACTCCCGCCGCAGCTGGTGCATGCGGTCGACGAGCAGCTTGAGACATTCGACCTGCACCTGCGTGCGGGGGAAACCGTCGAGGATGACGCCGTCGCGGAATTCGGGCTTGAGCAGTTCGCGCAGCAAGAGGCTCACGACTTCGCGGTCGCCGACCATGTTGCCGGAGTCCTTGAGACGTTTGGCCTCCGGCGAATCGAGGAGGGCGCTCATCACGATCGGCGGGCAGGTGAGGCCGCGGGTCTTGGCGATGAAGGCGGTGTTGGTGCCCTTGCCGGCGCCCGGTGCGCCGCCGAGCAAAATGATCTCCTTGGGGAAGCGCAGGTTGTCGCGGCCGATATCCGTCACCACGTCTTCCCACGCCGAATTGAAGATCAGCTGGGCGTCCTTGATCTCAAGGTCGGTGAGCTTCCCGGGATTGCCGGCGTGGGTGGAAGCCGAAGGCTGGACGGGGTTGACGGAAGACATGGTGTGGGACCGTGTCGCCGGATTCCATCGCAGAATATCCCCCGGGCAAAACAATTCGCCGCGGAACCGCCGCCGGGCCACCCGGTCGAAGGTGCTGCAAGTCACCGCCGGCCCCGGCTGGCGGCCTTGCAAGTTGAAGCTGGACCTGGCGGGGCCGCGCGAGCGGCCCCGCCTTGGCTTTTGAGATTGGCCCGGCCTGGGCCTGCGATTATCCCCTGACCACCCTCATGCGCGTTCTGATCGTTGATGACGAGCCTGGCATCCGCAAAACCACGCGCATGGCCGTGGAGGCTGCCGGGCATGAGGGCGTCGAGGCGCCGAACCGCACCCGGGCTCTGGCCCTGCTGGGCGAGGAAGCCTTCGATGCCTGCTTCCTCGACCTGAAGCTCGGCGCAGACGACGGACTGGTGGTCCTGGAAAAGCTGCTTCATGTCCAGCCGGCCCTCGCCGTGGTGATGTTTACCGCCTACGCCACCATTTCCACGGCGGTTGAGGCCATGCGGCGCGGCGCGTATGATTTCATTCCCAAGCCCTTCACGCCCGACCAGATCCGGGCCGTGCTCGCCCGCATCGAGCGCACGCGTGCCCTGCAAAACCGCGTGCAATCGCTCGAGGGTCAGCTCGCGGACGAGACGCCCGCGCTCGACCTCGAGTCGCCCGAGCCGGTCATGCAGCGCGCCCTCGAGGTGCTCTTCAAGGCGGCCGCGAGCCCGGCCACGGTTCTGTTGCTCGGCCCGAGCGGCACGGGCAAAAGCGTGCTCGCCCGCGAAGTGCACCGGCGCAGCGCCCGCGGCGAGGAGGCGTTTGTCACCGTCAACTGTCCGAGCCTCTCCCGCGACCTGCTCGAGAGCGAGCTGTTCGGCCACGTCCGCGGCGCCTTCACCGGTGCCGTCAACGAATCCATGGGCAAGGTCGCCGCCGCGCAGGGTGGCACGCTGTTCCTGGATGAGATCGGGGAGCTGCCGCCGGCCATCCAGCCCAAGCTCCTGCGTCTGCTCCAGGAACGCGAGTACGAGCGCGTGGGCGAGGCGCAGACCCGCCGGGCGGATGTGCGGGTGATCGCCGCCACCAACCGCAACCTGGCCGACGAGGTGAAGGCGGGACGTTTCCGCGAGGACCTGTTTTACCGGCTGAACGTCATCAGCGTCACGCTGCCGGGCCTGCGGGAACGGCCGGCCGATCTCGCGCGACTGGCGGAGGGCTACCGGAAATTCTTCGCCGCTCGCCTGGGCAAGCCCGTGCGGGCATTCACGCCGGCCGTGCAGGCGGCCTTCGCCGGGTACGCCTGGCCAGGCAATCTCCGCGAACTCCGGAATGTCGTCGAACGCGCCGTCATCCTTTGTTCGGGCGAATCGATCGAATCGTGCGACCTGCCGGAGCAGTTCGCCGCCGCCGCGGATCCCGCCATCGCGGTCGGGGCCCGCGTCACGCTCGACGCCCTCGAGGCGGAACACATCCGGCGCATCCTCGGCATCGCGCGCAGCCTCGACGAGGCCGCCCGGACGCTCGGCATCGACCCAGCGACGCTCTACCGCAAGCGCCAGAAACTGGGTCTGATCTGACCCGCCATGCTGCGCACCCGCCTGCTGCTCGGTTTTTTCCTGCTCCTCGTGCTGCTGTCGGCCGTGGGTGCGTATGCGGTGTGGACGACGCGCGAACTCGGACGCTCGGTGGCCACCGCGATCGCCGCCAATGCGCGCGGGCTCGTCGCCGCCCAACAGCTCAAGGCCGACATCAACCGCCTCGGGTCGGCCTTGCGCCAGCTGCGGAGCGCTGACACGCCGGGTCACCGGGCGGAAATCGGGGCGCAACTGGCGGCTGGCCGCGCCTTTCTGCGCGAGCACCTCGCTGCGGCCAGCGGGGGAGCGGAGCGCGCCGGTTTGGTTGCCGAACTCGAAGCGGCCCTGACCCGTCTGGCCGAGCAGGTGGACTCGTCGACGGCCGCCAACCTGCGACCGCTCGAACTCATGAAGGCCGATGAAGGTGCGCTTTTCGGGGTCCTCCAGAGCATCGACGCCCTGGCGGCGTACGATGCCGCCGACGTGCAGAGCGCCGAGGACAAGGCCCGGCGGCTCACCGCCCGCACCACCGCGGTCTTCGGCGCCGGCGTCATGGTGGCGGTTCTGTTCGCACTGGTCTTCGGTTGGGCTTTGGGGCGGGCGCTCCTCGATCCCATCCGCCAGCTCACGGCCTCGGCCGCGGCGCTGGGCGAGGGCAACCTGGATCGCGACGTGCCGGTGACGTCGCGGGATGAGCTCGGCGAGCTGGCACGGACCTTCAACACCATGGCCGCCCGGTTGCGGGCCTACCGCGATGCCCTGGCCGCCAAGGCCCTCCGGGCGCAGCGCGCGATGGAGGCGACCCTCACCTCTGCTCCTGATCCGCTCTGGCTCGTCACGCGGGACGGCACGCCCGAGGTCGCGAACCCCGCCGCGGCGGCCCTGGCGGCCGGGCCCGAACTCGGCGGCGGCCTCCCGGAGGCGTTGTGCCTGCCGCTGCAGGAAGTCCTGGCCACGGGGAACCACTACCTGCCAACCGACTACCAGCGGGTGGTCACGGTGGCCGGGCGCCACTACCTGCCGCGCATCCTCGCGATCGGCGACCCCCTGGCGGATTTCCGCGGCGCGGCGATCGTGCTGCAGGATGTCACGAAGTTCCGGCTGCTCGACGACGCGAAGACGAATCTCGTCGGCACCGTCAGTCACGAGCTCAAGACGCCGCTGACCAGCCTGCGCCTCGCGGTCTATCTGCTCCTCGAGGCGCCGCCGGACACGTTCACGGCGCAACAACGCGAATTGCTGGTGCAGGCCCGCGACGATGCGGACCGGTTGCTGCGGATCCTCGACACACTGCTTGACCTCAGCCGGATCGAGGGTGGCGTGGCCGCCCCGCAGCTCGAAACCGTGCCGATCGCCAGCCTTCTCGATGGTGTGGCGCACGAGGCCCGGGGGCTCTTTGCGGCGTCCGGACACCGGTTGCGCGTCGAACACGACCTCGCCGGCACGGCGGTGCAGGCGGATCCCGCCGGCGTCCGCCACATCTTCATGAACCTGCTGACCAACGCCGCGAAATACTCGCCGCCGGACTGCGAGATCCTCCTCTATGCGCAGCGTGCCGACGAGGGCTTCCTGCGCTTCGGCGTGCGCGATGGCGGACCGGGGATCGAGCCGGAGCACCGGCGGCGGATCTTCGAGAAATTCTACCGTGTGCCCGGCCAGGCGGTGAAGGGGGCCGGACTCGGACTGGCCATCTGCCGCGAAATTGTGGTCGCCCACGGCGGGAGCATTGCCTGTGACAGCACGCCGGGCGTCGGGAGCGACTTCCATTTCCTGTTGCCCGCGGCGACAGGTTGAGTGATGTGCCTCTCATGCACCGCCTGACCCCCGCCATCCTTGCCCTGATGCTCGGAGTGTTTGTCATCGCCGTCGGAATCCGCCGGTCGGATTCGGCGACCGGCGTCGCGGATACCGTCGGCACCAAGGTGGCCAATGCCTGGGACGGCAAGGCGCGCCTTCCGGAGCACGTCTGGTACTACGTCGGGGGCGGCACCCTCATCCTCGTCGGCGTGCTGCTCGCCCTGCGCCAGCCGCGGCGCTGAAGCGTCAGCCCTTGCGCAGGATCACCTGCGGAGCGGCCTCCATCTGACCCCGGGTCACGCCGAGCTGGTTCAACAGCTTGAGTTCCCGCCAGAGCTCGGCCCCGCCAATCTCGCCCCGCAGCAACTGGCCGTAGCGGGTGAGTGTGCGCCCGACCTCCTCGGGCGCTTCGTCGACAAACTCCACGCGGAAGCTGCGGGCGCCCAGTTCGAGCAGGCGCGCGACGTACTCGGCGCCCGTTTGCGCCCGGTTGTTGAACACGGTGTTCCGACACCCAGCGTCGGCGCGGAGCGGCAGGTCGGCCCCGATGCGGTCGCGCAGCGCGACCTTGTGGTGGTCGCAGGGCCGGCCGCAGTCACGGTAATCGTGTCCCGTGGAGAGGAACGCGCAGAACACGCAGTGCTCCATGTGAAACATCGGCATGTGCTGGTGGATCGTGATGTCGAACCAGCCCCCGGGTGCGCCCTGCAGAAGGGCCTCGAGCTGGGTGATGTTGAGGTCGTAGCTGGCCGTGACCCGCTCCAGCCCGTAGCGGGCGAGGAAGTAATCGGCCGTCAGGGGATTGGCGACATTCAGCGAAAAATCGCCGCGGCGCCGCTCGCCCGAGAAATACGTCAGGTGCTCGTGATTGCGCACGAGGTAACCGTCTGCGGCGCTCGACCGGACCTGCTCCAGGATCCACGTCTCACCCGGTTTGAAAATGCGCGGCGGCGCGACCCAGATCGACGACGGTGCGTCCGGTGACGCGTGACCGGCCGCCGCCTGCAGCTCGCGGAAGCAGGCGACGGCAGCGCGGTAGTGTTTGGGGTTTTCGAACTCGCAGTAGACCGTGCGGACGCCGGCGGACCACGCGGCATCCAGCTGCGGCAGGTCCCGGATGACGGCGATCAGCTCAGGAGTCCGGGGTTCGGCGGTTCGCGGCGCCGGGGGTGGCAGGCGGTAATCGGTCAGGGTCCACCGCTTGGGTGCCGTGCGCCGCTCGTCGAGCGCGGTGGTGACCTCCCGGCGCAGGCGGTTGAGCTCGCTGACGGGCAGAATGACGTCGCCATCGAGACGCGAGCTGAGGTTGCCCAGCCGGTAAGGCGTGCCGCCGAGGCGACCAAGCTGCTCCTCGAGCCGGGCCGGCGAGAGCGGTTGCTTATCGGCCGGGGCCAGCGGTACCGCGGAGTCCACGCGGACCACGTGGCCCTCGCCGTCGTTCGCGATGAGCGTCAAAGGTGTGCCGGCGCGGCCGTGGACCTCGAGGATGATTGGGCGCTGGAAGCGGACCTTGTCGCCCGCAAAGGTTGCGCGCAGCTCGCGGTCCAGTGCCGGGTCGTTGGTCTTCCACACGCGATTGCCGGCATGGACCTTGCGGAAATCGATGTCGCCCTCGCCGAAGCGCAGGACGGTCTCGCTGCCGTGGGTTTCGACCTGGTAGATGCGGCCGCCTTCCTCGCCCTTGTCGGGCGCGCCGGCGTCGAAGACGATCCCGTCACCGGGCTTCACCGGTGCGACTGGCTGCAGGTGGACTCCGAGGCTGCGGCCTGAGCCGCTGACGCGGATTACCTCGCCGAGATAGACGCCGCGCTTGGTGCCGAAGCGACCATGGGCCAGCGTCTGGTTGTCAATGCCACGGAACCAGCCGGTGTAGAGTCCGCGGGAAAAGCTCATCTCCAGTTCGTAGCGGGCGACCTTGGGCGCGAAGGGCGGGACGGGCGCTCCCGTCAGCTCGGCCATCACCTGGTCGAGGGCCTGGCGGTAAACGCGGGTGATGCTCGCGACATATTCCGGCGACTTGAGCCGGCCCTCGATCTTCAGCGAGGCGACGCCGGCGCGCACGAGTTCCGGGAGCACCTCGAGACCGGAGAGGTCCTGGGGGCTGAGCAGGTAACGGCGGTCGCCGAGCTCCACCTTGCGACCGTCGGCGATGAGATCGTACGGCAGCCGGCAGGCCTGGGCGCACTCCCCGCGGTTGGCGGAGCGGCCGCCCAATGACTCGCTGGTGAGGCATTGGCCGGAGTAGGCGACGCACAAGGCGCCATGCACGAACACCTCGAGCGGCAGGTCGGCGCCAGCGGCCTGCAGCACACCCTGCATCGCATGGATTTCCTTGAGGGAATTTTCGCGGGCGAGGACTACGAGCTGGGCTTCGAGGTCTTTCACGAACTGCACGCCGGCCGCGCTGGTCACGGTCATCTGGGTGGAGGCGTGGATGGGAAAGTCGGGCGACAGCTGGCGGATGAGGCGGCAGATGCCGACATCCTGCACGATCGCGGCATCGACGCCGCTCGCGATGATCGTGCGCAGGTAGTCGGCGGCGTCCTCGAGCTCGTTGGTGAAGACGAGCGTGTTGAACGTGACGTAGCCCTTTACGCCGCGCCGGTGAAGGAATGCCATCAGCGCCGGCAGGTCGGCCTGCGTGATGTTTTTTGCCCGCATGCGCGCGTTGAAACGCTCGAGACCAAAGTAGATCGCGTCGGCGCCGTTCTCGACGGCGGCGCGGGCGCACTCCCAGTCGCCCGCGGGCGCCAGCAGCTCCGGCCGGCGGAGGGTCGGGGCGATGGGAAGCGCAGCGGTCTGGTTGGCGGTATGCATCCTGACGATGATGCCCATGCCGGATGATATCCCAAACAACGTAAAGCCCCAAGAGGGCGTTTTCAGGTGTTGCCGGCCAGAGGCGGGGTCGGATTGCGGGCGGCGTGGGGGGCCCCGGCTCGCAGCCAGGCGGCCAGGGCCACGGTCAGAATAAATGCCGCCAGGGAGACGTAACCGGCCCGGGCGTACCCGACGAGGTGGCCGGCCTGATCGCGGTGGATCATCAGGCCTGCCGTGACGTTCGCCAGGGCGCCGGCGGCCTGCTGCAGGGCGGAGTTCACACTCATGAATCCGCCGCGGTAGCGGGCTTCGACCGCGTTCGTCACCAAGGCCATGGCCGGGGCAAAGCGCCCGGACATCGCGACGAAGAACAGCGTCGTGACGACAAGGGTGACTGGCAGCGGCGTCACGCCGAGGTTGGTCACAATCGGGGCCACGATGATGGCGGCGACCGAGAGGCTGGTCAGGACGTATAGCTTGTCATGGCGATCAGTCAGGCGGCCGATCCACGGCGTCGTGAAGAACGTGCAGGCGCCGCCGAAAAAGTAGATCAGGGGCAGCTGGCTTTCGCTGAGGCCGACATTGGCGACCATCGAAGGGGCCATGAAGGGGATGATCACCGCGCCGGCAAAGACCAGGACCACGCTGAGAAGGAAGGCGCGAAGGTGGATGCGGTGGGTCAGGATCTCATACATCTGCCGGAGCGGATGGTTTTCGCTCCGCTGGGTGGACACGTGAGGCAGGATGCGAATCGCAACCGTCAGGATGATGGCGCTCAGGGCGGCGAGCAGGAAGAAGGCGGCGTGCCATTCGATCCAGGTGGCGAGGGCGATGCCCAAGGGCACGCCGAGCACCGAGGCCAGCGGAAAGGCAGTCATGACAGTGCCCATGGCACGACCTCGGCGCTCGGGCGGGATGGCGTCGCCAACCATGGCGGGCACCAGCGAGCCGGCGACCCCGCCAAACGCGCCCGCGGCGAGGCGGGCTCCGATCAGGAAGGCGTAGCTCGGGGCCAGGGCGCAGGCGAGGGTGGCCAGACCAAAACCGGTGTAGAGGGTCAGCAGGGCGGTGCGCCGCTCGAAGCGATCGAGCACGAAGCCGCCGAGAAATCCGGTGACGGACGCCGCGAGGCCGTAGGACGCGACCAACAGGCTGAATTGGCCCGGGGTGATGTTGAAGACCCGCATGAGGCTCGCCCCCAGCGGCATCATGATCATGAAATCCAAGATGTGCGTGAACTGGATGGCCGCGAGGGTCATGAGCAGCGTGCGCTCATGCTGGGCGGACAGGGCGGCGCGGGATCCGGACGGCATGCGGGCCACACGATTAAGCCGAACCGGCAAAGGGCAACCCTGCCGGACGGAATTCAGGGCAACAGGTGCTGTTGCACGCTTTCGTGCAGGAGTTTGAGAAACTGCTCGGCGCCACGGCTCTGGTAGCGTTGCAGGTGCCGGATGACCACGAGCTCGCGGGTCGGCGAGCCATCGGCGAGTTCGATGTAGGCCAGGGTCCCGGCATCTTCCCGGGCTCGGGTGACCCGCGGCAGGATCGAGATGCCGGCACCGATGGCGACCAGGGACTTCACGGTGGCCACCTGCGCGCAGCGGAAACCGACCCGCGGCTCGATGTCGTGGTCGCCGCAAAAGTTCTGCACCTGCTCTGCGACCGAGCTGGCGTTGCCCAGCAGGACAAAGGTCTCGCGGCCGAGATCGGCGGAGGTGACTTGTTTCTGCTGGGCCAGCCGATGCTGGCAGCCGACCACCAGCAGCAGCGGTTCGCTCATCAGGCTCTCGACCGAGACCTGGCGATTGGTCACCGGTTGGGCGGTGATGGCCAGGTCCAGCTCGCCTTCGAGCACCCCGCGGACGAGCTGGGGTCGGAAATCCTCGCGCACGCTGATCTGCAGGTTGGGGTGATGCTCCCGGCAATGGGCAATCAGGGACGGCAAGAGGTACGGGGCCACCGTCGGAATCGCACCGATGTTGATCCGGCGTTCGAGCCCGGGGTCGTCTTGGAGCTCCTTGGCAGCATTGTCGGCCTCAAACAGGATGCGACGGGCGCGCTCGAGGAAAGTATTTCCGGCTTCCGTCAGGACAGCCTTTCGACCCAGACGATGGAACAACTTGTGACCGAGCTCCCGCTCCAGATTTATTATTTGTTGGCTCAGAGTTGGTTGAGTGACAAATAGCCTCTCGGCCGCCCGGGTGAAATTGCCGGTATCCGCGACGGCAACCAAGTAACGGAGTTGGTATAATTCCATAAGAAAAAATGATGACATAAATAGATAATCACTATTTTTATTATTGTAAAGATGAGTTATCCTAGCGGCCTGTCGATCCACACCAAACGACAATAAAGCTATGAATAACAAATACATCCTTACTTCGGCCATTGCCCTCAGCCTGATCCTGGCCGGCTTGCTCCTTTACAACGTGCGCCTCCCGATCGAAGCCGACAGCCTGATTGGCTTCGGTACCGTCATTACGGTCGCGGGAGTCGGTGCCATTGAGTACCGCCTCCACGGGCGCCGTCCGTTGAGCGAATAAGCCTCTCAGTGTAGTTATAGGGGAAACGAGGCCCGGGGTCGCGAGACCCCGGGCTTTTTCGTGGGCGGAAATCGAGCATCCTGGCTGGGAAACATTTTTGCGGCGATCTAGACAAAAAGGGACCCCGATGGCGCTTCCATGGCAAAAGTCCCGCACCCCGCCACGAATGGAGGCAATCAGCCATGATGAATCCTGGAAGAGTTGGTTTCGGCTGCACGGTCCGAAGCTGCTGCTTTGCGCCCGGCAATGGACCCGTTCGCTGGCCGATGCCGAGGACGTGGTCCAGGATGCCTTCGTGCGCTATTGGCGCCGCCAGCGTTCCCTCGGCGGCGATCCTCAGGCGCTGTTGCTCACGTCGATCCGCCGGGCAGCATTTGATATGGCCCGGCGCAACCGCCGCCGGACGGACCGGGAAGAACTTGCCGAGAGCGGAGGGGATGACTCCGACAGTTTCTTCGAACCTTTGGGCGAGGCGGATGACCGACGCCGCGCGATCGAGGTCGCGCTGCGGCGGCTTCCGGCCGAACAGCGCGAGGTCCTCGTGCTCAAGATCTGGGGCGAGCTTACCTTCGATGAGATCGCCCGTCAGTTGGACATTCCCCTCAACACTGCCGCCTCGCGGTACCGTTACGCACTTGCGGCCCTGCGCCGCGAATTGAGCGCCGCCGATTGCCATGGATGACGACAACCTGCAACTCGAAGCCGAACTGAAGCGCCTGCGTCCGCGCGTCCTCGCGCCGGGCTTGGAAGCGCGGGTGGCGGCCGACCTGGCCCGCCGCCGCGTCACCGTCGGTTGGTGGGTGGCCTTGCCGCTGGCCGCGGCCCTCGCGCTTGCCTTGGTGCCCTGGCGACAGGCGTCCGAGGCTGATCCGGTCGCAGTGGCCGCCACACCCGTTTCCGCACCCGAACCGACGCCCGATGAATACCAGCCGGTGGCCGCGGAAAATCTGCTCTACGCCGCGCGTGATGAGGGCGTCATCACCTTGGCCGACGGCGTGCAGGCCCGCCGCGTGCGCCGATCCTATGTGGATACGATCACCTGGCGCAACCCGCGGACGAACGCTTCGCTGAAGTGGTCCGTGCCCCGGGACGAGGTGCGCGTCGTTCCGGTCAATTTCCAGTAGACCATCCAACCCCTAACCATCCCATGAAATCCACCCTGAGTCAGATCATTCCCATCGCCGGCTTCGTGCTGGCCATGCCGGTCTTGCCGCTCGATGCAAGTGAGGCCGAAGCTCCGCCTAAAGAGGTCAAGCGCGAGATTCGCGTCGTCACCAAGGACGCGGCCGACGCGCCGGGCATGCCCGAAACGCATCGCCGCATGAAATTCATCCACGCCGGCGCACCCCTCGAACTCGAACAGGTGGCGTTTCTCGGCGTCCAGACGGCACCCGCCGATCCGGCGCTGGCGGCGCAACTCGGCTTGCCGCGCAGCACGGGCCTGGTCGTGACCGACGTGGTGCCCGACAGCCCGGCCGCAAGTGTGCTCAAGGTGCACGACGTCCTGGTCAAGCTCGACGACCAACTGCTCATCGATCCGCATCAGCTCAGCGTGCTGGTGCGCAACCACAAGGAAGGCGACGACGTCGCGCTCACCTACCTGCGCGCCGGCAAGGAGGCCACGGCCAAGGTGAAACTGGGCCGGCATGAGGTGCCGAAAATGGCCGCCTTCAACCTGCGGACCGGCTCGCCTGCGGGCGGTCCGATGACCTGGACCTCAAGCCATGCTCCGGTGGCCCGCGAGGAAGTCGACCGGGTGCTCGGCCTGATCGACCTCGGCAAGGACGGGGCTCCGCACATCGTCCGTCACAACCAGCTCGCGGGCGACCGCGTGATCTCGGTCACGGTCAACACCGGCGACAGCAACATGAACTTCAGCGACGACAAGGGATCGCTGGAACTGACGATCGAGGAAGGGAAGAAGGAGCTGGTCGCCAAGGACCCCAAGGGCGCGACGATCTTCTCCGGGCCGATCAATACACCCGAGGAGCGCAAGGGCCTGCCGGCTGACGTCGCTGAGCGGCTCAAAAAGATCGAGAACATGCAGGGCTTTTCCTTCAAGACCGGTGAGGATTTCGAGGGCGGCGAAGTCAAGGTCGTGCGCCCGCTGGGCCAGGGAATCTCGCTGCCCATGCCGGCGACGGCGCCACAGGCCGAGCGCCCGCTTCGCGCCCTCTGAGCCGACGCATTGCAGAACGACAAAAAAAGCGGCGCCGTGAAGGCGCCGCTTTTTTGTCTGCTTCCAGCCTGGGTCAGGCTGAGGCGACGGGCAGGACGGATGTGGCGTTGTCCGGCCGGGCCTTCACAAACGCGGCGACAATCAGCGAAATCACCAGATTCCAGATGAACGCCATGACGGCGCCCGTCGCAGTCATCGCACCGGGACTCAGCCACGGACGAATGTAAGGTTCAGCCTGTTCGATCTGGGCGGGCGAGAGGTTCTTGGCCTCGAGCCCGGCGATCTGGGCCTGCAGGACCACTTCCTGGAAATTGGGATCGATGAACGCGAAATAACAGTAGTTGTAGACCGCGCCGAAGATGGTCGCGAACAGGCCGATCATGACGCCGGTGCCCAAGGCAGAGCCATAGCCCCACGGCTTGTCGGCCGGCGTGTTCGCGCGCTTCTCGCGCATGCCGAGCAGCGTGCACGACACGCTGATGATCACGCCCAGGACCAGGCCGATGGTTTGGGCCAGCTTGAGCTTTTCGGGATCGGAGTGAAGGCCGGAGAAATAAAGCCCGAGGCCGACGAACGCCCCGCAGAGCGTCATGATGAAACCGTAGGTGAGGGGGGTTTTCATTGCCGGGAGCATGCGGGCCTCCGGCCAAAAAACAACCGCGCAGTGACCGGCGGCGCCGCGCCTTGAGCAGCGGCTTCGACCCGGCCGCGAAAGGCCCGGTCAGGAATTGTCGCCGTCGACCAGGCGGCCGAGGCCGCCGAGCACCGAACCTTCTTCACGTCCGCCCCGGCCGGTCTTGGGCGCCGCGGCCACGATGCGGCCGGCCAGGCGCGAGAAGGGCAGGGACTGGAGCCAGATGCGGCCCGGGCCGCGCAGCGTCGCGAAGAACAGACCCTCGCCGCCGAAGAGGGCGGTCTTGATGCCGCCCACCAGCTGGATGTCGTAATCGACGCTCGGCTGGAAGGCGACGATGCAGCCGGTGTCGACCCGCAGGGTTTCGCCCGCGGCGAGCTGGCGCTCGAGGAGTGTGCCACCAGCATGGACGAAGGCGTAGCCGTCGCCCGTGAGCCGTTGCATGATGAAGCCCTCGCCGCCGAAGAGGCCCGTGCCGAGCCGGCGCTGGAAGGCGATGCCGATGCTGACGCCCTTGGCGGCGCAGAGAAAGGAGTCCTTTTGGGTGATGAGCTCGCCGCCCAGCTCGGCCAGGTGGACCGGGATGATCTTGCCCGGATACGGCGCGCCGAAGGCGACCGTGCGCTTGGTGGTGGCCTGGTTTTGAAAGACCGTCATGAACAGCGACTCGCCGGTGAGCAGGCGCTTGCCGGCACCGAGGAGTGCGCCCATGAGTCCGGAACTCTTGGCCGAGCCGTCGCCAAAGATCGTCTCCATGGCGATCCCGTCATCCATGTACATCATCCCGCCGGCCTCGGCCACGGTGGCCTCGCCGGGATCGAGCCCGATCTCCACATATTGCATGTCGTCACCGTGGATCCGGTAATCGATCTCATGCATGGCGGGCACGGACTTCAGGACGGGCGGATGTTGGCTCATGCTTCGAAGTTAGGTCGCGCCCGGCTCAGGCGGCAAGGCTGCTGGCGGTGCGGCGGTGGCGAATCACGTGGGCGCGGCCCGGGAAGTGGGCCAGGCCGAGGCGGCGGCTCGGCTCCCAGTTCGGGCGGCGCGGGGAATAGTCGCGGACGACTCCCTTGATGAAGAGAGTGCCGGCGAGGGCGGCGTAGGTCGCGGTCGAATCGAGACCGAGCGCGAGGCTGAGGGTGAATACGACCAACCCGAGGAGGGCGGCGGCGGCAGTGTAGGTGAGAAGTTTCATGGCAGGTGTGGTGCGGTTCATGATGAGTTGTTTGATGCCACTAGAACGCCGTCGGACCCGAGAAGTTACAAAAAACCGCTCCGGCTAGAGGAGCGGTTCGGCCACAGGATGAGCGGCGGCGGCCTCAGGGTCGCAACACGGTCCGCACCAACCGGTCGTCGCCGTCGTTGGCGGACGGCTCCAGGCCCAGCGTCGCGCAGAGCAGATTGTAGACATGGATATTCTCGAACTCCTCGATGACGACACCCGCCTCGAATGACGGACCGTGGGCGATGAAGACCGCGCCCATCGTGGGCAGCAGGGGATCGTAGCCGTGGTCGCCCCGCAGAAATCGGTTTTGGTTGCGCTCGTATTCGGCGCGACGCAGCACGTGCCAACCCTCGTCCGGCAAAAGCCAAACATCGGGCGTGCGCGCAGTCGCGGCCATGTGCAGGTGGGGCGGCAGATCCGCCGTCAGCAGGGCGCGCACATGCGGCATCGCGCGGAGGCGGGTGACGAGGGCCGCGGTATCACCCTGGATGACCCGGAGGCCCGCGACGGCGCCGGTGAAGTCGACCTGCACGGTCGCCGGGTCGATCCAATCCTCGAGGATGACCACATCCTCGCGGGTGCAGGGCGTCATGCCGTGGTCCGAGACGATGACGAAATTGGCCGCGATGCGCTCGGCTTGCAGGCGGTCGACCATTGCGCCCACGCAGCCGTCGAGCAGCTTCACGGCGGCGGCGAGTTCGGGCGAGTCCGGCCCGTGGGCGTGTCCGGCGCTGTTGGTTTCCTCGAGATAGAACGCGATGACGGCCGGCCGCTCGGCGGCGGGCAGCTTGAGCCACGAGACGACCGTCTCGAGACGCTGGGCGAAGGCCACGCGGTAATCGTAAGGATACCAGTGGGACGGGCGCAGATCGTGATTCGTCGATTCCGAACCCACCCAGAAGTAGCAGGCGCTGCGGCGACCCTGCCGCACGGCGGTGATCCAGATCGGCTCGCCGCCCCACCAGCGCGGGTTCCGGTTGGCGGCGGGATTGCGGTAATGGAACACGTCGCCCGTAGCGGCGTCGGTCATGTCGTTGTTGATCATCCCGTGGTGCGCGGGGCGAAGGCCTGTGACCAGGGTGTAGTGGTTGGGAAAGGTATTGGAGGGGAACGCGGGGATCATGCGCGTGGCCTGCACGCCCTCGGCCGCGAGCCGGCGCAGGTTCGGCGTTTCCGCCGGATACTTCGCGGCATAATCCCAGCGGAAACCGTCCAGCGAGATCAGGATCAGGGGCGGGACTTCCTTTTTCTCCTCACTGAGGCCCGCCGGAACGAGGCCGAAGCCGAGCAGCGGCCAGGCCAGGAATCCAACCCATCGATTGCGGGGCGATGTTCTCATGTTCGCAAAGTGACGATGGTCGCGCCCCAGCTGCCGCTGGTCTCGTCGCCGAGGCGGTGGCGGAGCACCCTGGGGGAGCGCTGGAGGAGACCATGCACGGTGGTGCGCAGGGTTCCGGTACCCTTGCCGTGGATGATGCGCACCTCGCGCAGGCCCTTGGCGGCACAGGCCTCGAGGTACGCGGGAATGAGCTCGCCGAGGTCCTGCGGCCGGAAGGTGTGCAGGTCCAGCTCACCCGTGATGGGCAGGACCACCGGCGGGTGCTCAGGGTCCGGCAGGTTCACGTGTGCGGCGGCTCCTGGCGTTCGGGAGTGGTCTTGGGCCGGGCGGGCGGTGACGCCGGCGTGTCGGGCGTCTCCTCGATGGCGCGCTTAAACTCATCCTCGACGCCGCTGGCGGCTTTCTTGAACTCGCGCAGCGATTTGCCGAGACCCTTGGCCAGCTCGGGCAGCTTCTGGCCGCCGAACAGGAGCAGCACCACGAACATGATCATCATCAGCTCGGGGCCGCCGATGCCCTCGATGAAGGCCAGGGTGCTGTGGCAGGTGCTCATGGGATCATCTTGAGGAAGTCGCCTGGCGAATGTAACGGAGAAAAGTCGCGATTCAACCCCGGCCGCCCTGTCGCTGGCGCCACTCGCGCGGGCTGGCGCCGAGGTGGCGGCGGAACCGCAGCGTGAAATAGAACGGGTTCTCGAATCCGACCTGGCGGGCGATCGTCGACACGGGTTCCTGGGTGAACTCGAGCAACTGACGGGCGCGGTTCAGACGCTGGAGTTCGAGGTAGCGCTGCGGCGTCTGGCCCGTTTGCACGCGGAAGAGGTGCGCGAAGCGGGAGGGGGACAGGCTGCACTGCGCGGCGATCTTCGGCACCGTCAGCGGTCCGGCAAAGTTGTCGCAAATATAGGCGAGCGACCGGGCGATCCGGCTGTCCATTCGCGCCGCCGCGCCCCGGGGGTTGGCCTGTTCGCAGCGCAGCAGGATTTCCTCGAGGGCATTCAAGGCCAGCGGTTCGCGGAGGCGGCTGGGGCCGGCATTGAGGCGCACAAGTTCCCGGAACCGGCGCACAATGCGGTAGCGCGACTCGTCGCCGGCCAGAGACAGGTGGAGCAGCCCCGGCGCGATCTCGGGCCAGTCGAGCCACTCGAGCCAGGCAGGCCTGGGGATGAAATGTGCCCAGAAAGGTTCCCATTGGCGCTGGCCGCGGGCCGTGCCGTAGTCGTGCAGGACACCGGGCTTGAGCAGCGTGATGTCGCCGGGATTCGTCACGAGTTCGCCGCCGGCGTGGCCGAAACGTCCGTGCCCGCTTGCCGTATAGACCAGCAACCAGTCGTGCGTGCCGCGTTCGCGATAGGTGGCATAGCGCGGTCCCTTGACAAAATGACCGGTCACGAGCGAGCCGGCGGGCGGGGCGGGGGTTTCGAGGGGGCGGGCCATGGCAGGAGAATCTTATAGGTATTCGGTGGCTGGCTTTATGGCTGAGCGAGCGAAACTATGCTAGGATATTTGTATGGTTATCGACACCGCCCCAATTGCTGATGCCAAAGTCTCGGCCTTGGCCGACCAATTTTCCCGCGACGGCTTTGCTCTGGCCCGCGGTCTTTTCTCGCCTGCTGAGGTGGAGGAGATCCGCGCGATGTTCGCCAAGATGCACGCCGAGGGCGTGCCCGGCCATTACGAGCCGGCGAAGCCGCACGATGGCGTCGAGAACCCCGATGATCCGCTCTACCAGTTTCCGCGAGTGATGATGCCCCACCGGTTCAATGCGCGCGCCAAGCACTACATGCTGCACGCCGGCGTGGCCACCCACCTGCGCGCCTTCTTCGGGTTGGAACCCGTCGCGGCGCAGAGCATGTTCTATTTCAAGCCGCCCGGCGCCCGGGGGCAGGCGCTGCACCAGGACCAGTTTTACCTGCTGGTGGAACCGGGCACCTGCATCGCGGCGTGGACCGCGATCGACGACTGTGACGTCGAGAACGGCGGCATGTACATCGTGCCGAAGACGCACGACGCCCCGATCGCTTGTCCAGACTCCGCGGATCGCGGCGAAAGTTACACGACGCACTTCGTGCCGGTGCCCAAGGGACTCAAGCCGCAGATCGTGAACATGAAGGCGGGCGACACGCTGTTCTTCAACGGCAGCCTGATCCATGGCTCGGGCCCGAATCGCTCCAAGGAGCGCTTCCGCCGTTCGTTCATCTGCCACTACACCGGCAGCGATGTGCGCAAGATTTCCGGCGGCTACCATCCGCTCACACGGATGGACGGCACCTCCTTTGAGGTGACCCCTCAGACTTCGGGTGGCCCCTGCGGCGAAGGCTGGAAGGGCTCGCTCCACTGAGCGGGCTGAGGCCTTCTTCCCCACATCACCCAAAAACCGGCGGCGCACCCCGCCGGTTTTTTCATGCCTCCACTTCGACCTGATTCCCGTTCACGAAGACCGGGAAGCGGCGCACCGGGTCGAGGTTCTTCGGGCAGACAGCGGCGCCGCTCGTGACGTCGAAGGCGATGCCGTGGAGCGGACACGTGAGTGTCGTGCCGCGCAACGGTCCGGCGGCGAGCGACGCGCCGGCGTGCGGGCACACATCGTCGATGGCGTGCAGCTGACCGTCGATGTTGCAGACGGCGATGCGCTGGTCGCCGACCTTGAAGGCCTTCTTGGCGCCGGGCGGGAGGGTGTCGAGGGTCGTGACCGGATGGCGTTGGGGCATGGCGCGGGTGGTGGTCGTCTTTACTTGATGGCGATCGTGACGGTAAACGTCTGCGACAGGCCCGGCGGCACGAAATGCAGGCCGGTCTTGTGCTCGGGGGCGTTGGGTGGGCCCATCCAGGGTTCGACGCAGTAGTACGGGGCGGTGGCCGACTCGCTCCAGGTGACGAAGGTCGCGTCCGGCGGCGGCAACTTGGCGGTGCCGATGCGCATCACCACGTCCCCGGCATGCCCACGTTCGCCGAAGATGACGGTGTTGTCCTTGAGCCCGAGGTGGATCGCGTCGATCAGCTCCGGGTTGTCGAGGTTTTCGATTTCCTTGAGCGTCGGCCCGGGCCCGAGCTGCCCCTTGGCGTCCTGGCGCACGCGACGCGTGGCGGGCAGGCGGATCGAATAATCGCTGCGACCGAGGCCCTCGGACCACGGCAGCGTGAAGTAGAAGTGGTGGCCTGCGCTCCAGGGCAGGGGTGTGGTCCCGCGATTCTGCAGGCTCAGTTCGCACACGAGGCCCAGTGGTTCGAAGCGGTAGCGCACGGTGAACTCGTAATCGTAGGGATAGCACGCGCGCGCAGCCTCATCCGGTTGATAGAGCGCGGTGAAGCCGGCGGCGTCGCAATTGACGATCTTGAAGTCGCCTTGCCGGGCCAGCCCGTGCATGGGCATCGCGCGGCGCACGCCGTCGGCGGCGCGCCAGAAATGAATGTCGCCCTGGTCGAAGACCCGGGCGTTGAACGGAAACAGGATCGGATTGCCGCCGCGCACGCGGTGGAAGTCGTCAAGGTTCTGGAGTTCGGGCCAGTAAAGCACGTCGCGCACGGAGCCGTCGCCGAGCGTGAGATTCCAGTTCATGAGTCGCGCGCCCTTTTCCGGCCAGGCGAGGAACGTCGATTGGCCGACCCGCCAGCGCGTGAGCGTCGCCCCGAGATAGGGAATCTTTTCCATGCCTGTCGTGAAATCAGTCCGGTGAGCGGCGCGCAACGGGTTTCTGGAAAAGATTGGTGCGGATTCCAGTGCCGTGACGCTTGCAGGTTGTCGCCCGCATCCTAAGCTGCCCGTCATGGCATCCCTTGTCCGCTTCCTCCTGCTGGCCCTCCTGGCGACCGGCATGCTGCGGGCTGAACCGGAGAGCCCAGCCGCGACGGCCCCGACGCCCGGCCCTGCTACCCGCAAGCAGGTCGTGGTGATCCCAATCCGCGAGCAGATCGCCAAGCCGGTGTTTTATATCCTGCGCCGCGGCCTGAAGGAGGCGATCGAGCAGAAGGCGGATGTCGTGATCCTTGACATGAAGACGCCGGGCGGGGCGCTCGATGTGACCTTCGAAATCATGGAGGCGCTCGACAAGTTTCCGGGCGAGACCATCACCTACGTCAACACCGAGGCGATCTCGGCCGGGGCGTTCATCTCGGCGGTGACCGACGAGATCTATTTCGCCCCCGACGGTGTGATCGGCGCGGCGGCCCCCGTCCTGGCCACGGGTGCCGAACTCGACAAGTCGATGAAGCTCAAGATCGTCAGCTACCTCAAGGCGCGTGTCCGTGCGATCTCCGAGGGCAAGGGCTATCGCGGCAAGGTCATCTCCGCGATGATCGACGAGGACTTCGAGCTCAAGATCGGCGACGTTGTCATCAAGGAGAAGGGCGAGCTGCTGTCGCTGACCGCTAGCGAGGCGAGCAAGACCTTTGGCGACCCGCCGCAGCCGCTGCTGGCCGCCGGCATTGCGAAAGACGTGGACGAGTTGCTCAAGGCGAAGTTCGGTTCCGATCATTACACGATCCGCACTTTGTCGGTTACCTGGTCCGAACAGCTGGCCGTCTGGCTCAACGCCATCTCGCCGGTGCTCCTGGGGCTCGGCCTGCTCGCGCTGTTCATCGAGTTCAAGACGCCGGGTTTCGGCATCTTCGGCATCACCGGGATCGCGCTGCTGGCGGTGGTGTTCCTCGGCAATTTTGTCGCGGGCCTGTCCGGGCACGAGCCGATGCTCGTCTTCGCGCTCGGGGTGCTGCTGGTATTTGTCGAGATCTTCTTCCTGCCGGGCATCGTCGTGATGGCGCTGACCGGTGTCATGCTGATGCTGGGTTCGCTGCTTTGGTCGATGGCGGACATCTGGCCCAATGAGCCGATCCGGATTTCCGGCGACTTGCTGCTCGTCCCCGCCCAGAATCTGCTGCTTGGCCTCACCCTGGCGGTGGTGCTGGCAGTCGCGGTGGCGCGGTTCCTGCCGAAGGGCTGGTTCTGGTCGCGGCTCGCGGTCGGTGGCGCCGTGCAGGGCACCGGCATCGCACCCGTGGTGGAGGAGGCGCTGAATTCGCTGGTCGGCCGCGAGGGCGTGGCGGCGACGGCCCTGTTCCCGAGCGGCCACGTGGAGATCGACGGGCGGCGCTACGAGGCGCGGCTCGAAGTTGGCTCCGCCGTGGCTGGAGCACGCGTCCGCGTCGTACGTCACACTGAATTTGGCCTCACCGTGGAGGTCGTTGCGCCATGACTGCGATTACCGTGCTGTTTGCCATCGGCATCGTGCTGGTGGCGTTCGAAATCCTTGTGCCCGGCGGATTGCTGGGCCTCGTTGGCGGGCTCTGCCTGCTGGCTGGCGTGGTTGCCGCATTCAACCAGTTTGGCGCCACCGGCGGTGCGATCGCGTCGGCGCTGGCCCTGCTCATCGGCGCCGTCACGATTTACGCTGAGTTCGTCATTTTGCCCAAGACCCGGCTCGCGAAAAAATTCACGATGTCCGAGACCGTCGCCGGCCGCAGCCAGCCCGAGGTCGCCGACCGGACCGCCGTGATCGGTCGCGAAGTCGTGGCGGTGACAAAACTGGCTCCGAGCGGAGTCGTCACGCTCGATGGCCGCCGCTATGAGGCCTTCAGCCAGTCCGGCCTGGCCGAGGTGGGCAGCCGCCTCAAGGTGGTTGATACCGATACCTTTCGTCTGATTGTAACCCAAATCAAGGAAACCTCATGAACCTGACCCTCATCGCACTCGTATTCGCCGCCATTGTCCTCCTGGTGATCGGCGCCATCGTCTTCAGCTTGATCGGAGCCTGGGTGAAGGCGCTCTTCAACGGGGCGTCGGTGTCCATGTCCAAACTGGTGGCCCTCAAGCTCGCCAGCATCCCCTACAGCCTGGTTGTCGACGCGCGCATCACCGCGGTGCGCGCCGGCATCGACGTCTCGGCCGACCAGATCGCCTCGCACTTCCAGGCCGGCGGCAACGTCGTCCCGACCGTGCAGGCGCTGATCGCCGCGCAGAAGGCCGGCATCGTGCTGCCCTGGGATCGGGCGTGCGCCATCGATCTGGCGACGAAGGGCTCAGGCAAGAGCGTCGTCGAGGCGGTGCGCACCTCGGTCGACCCCAAGGTCATCGACTGCCCGAATCCGGAAGGCGGCCGCACCACGATCGACGGCGTCGCGAAGGACGGCATCCAGGTGAAGGTGAAGGCCCGGGTGACGGTCCGCACCAATCTCGACCGCTTCGTCGGCGGCGCCAAGGAGGAGACCATCATCGCCCGCGTGGGCGAGGGCATCGTCACGACCATCGGTTCGGCCGAGACCTACAAGAAGGTGCTCGAATCCCCGGACAGCATTTCCAAGACCGTGCTCGCCCGCGGCCTCGACGTGGGCTCCGCGTTCGAGATCCTTTCGATCGATATCGCTGACGTGGATGTCGGCGAGAACGTGGGCGCCAAGCTCCAGGAGGCCCAGGCCGAGGCGAACAAGAACATGGCCCAGGCCCAGGCGGAAATCCGCCGCGCGGCCGCGGTCGCACTCGAGCAGGAGATGAAGGCCCGGGTGCAGGAGATGCAGGCCAAAGTCGTCGAGGCCCAGTCGCAGGTGCCGCTCGCCATGGCCGAGGCGTTCCGCAGCGGTCGTTTGGGCGTCATGGATTACTTCCGCATGGAAAACGTCCAGGCCGACACCGGCATGCGCAAGTCTATCGCCGATCCCGAAGCCAAGAAGTAAACGGGATCCACCGTCATGGAATGGATCTTTGACCATCTGCAGATCATCATCGCGGTCGCCGCCGCGATTGCCTACTGGCTGAACCAGCGTCGGCAGGCGCAGACGGGCGACGGCGAGGAGGACCGGACCGAGTCGCCGGTGCGCGACTTCAATGCCGATCCCGAGGAGGCGGAGCGAACCCGCCGGATCCAGGAGGAGATCCGGCGCAAGATCGCCGAGCGGGCCGGAGGCGGGCCGATCACCGTACCACCGCCGGCTCCCGAGCCGCCGCCGCTGTTCCGTACCGAGACTTCGGCGCCGCGTCCCGTGGCCGCGCCCCTGCCGCAGCGGGAGTTCACCCGCCAGGCCGAGCCGCAGCCGATGGTGCAACCGCCACCGTTTCAGGCCTCAGCGGCCGCGATTTTGGAGCGGCAGCGCGAACTTGAAGAGCAGATGCGCGAGTTGGAAACCGCCCGCAAGGCGGCCCAGCGCCGGGCAGCGTCGGTCGCGGCCAATACGGCGGTGTTTGCCCCGGCGGCCGCGTCGGAGCGCAACGCCGGCCTGCTGTCCGACCTGCATGGCGGCCGCAATCTGCGCCGGGCGATCGTGCTGCGGGAGATCCTGGGGCCGCCGGTGGGGCTGCGCTGAGGCGCGCGGCTTCCCGACGCCGCCTCAGTTGATCTTCGCGCGGTCGTAACCCTCGAACGGCATCGGGTAGCGCTTGCCGTTGATCTCAATCTCGAGGTTCTTGCCGGCGCTGGCCGTGATGTAGATCGCACCGCGCTTCGGCACGACCTGGGTCTGGCCGCGGGCGAGCGTGCCTTGGAAAAGCTCCTTGTTGTCGGAGTCCTGCACCACCTTCACGCGCACGGTGTCGAGGGCGATGAGAGTCACGGTGGAATCCGTCGTCATTTGCACGGGAGCGGAGGTCGTCGGCGTCGAACGGCTCGTGACGGGGGTCGGATCGGTGACGATGGCCTTGATCACCCAGACCACGAGCAGGAGCACGATGATGGCCACGAGGGCGATGCCCCCGCGGAAAATCAGCTGCGGCGGTATGGCCGGTCCCGCGGGCAGGCTGCTGCCGCTGCGGCCGAGCCCGCTGGGGCGTGGCGCCGGCTCGGCGGCCACCTGAGGCTCGGGAGCGGCCGCGGCTTTCTCGGCGTTGCGCTCGTCGGCTGAGGCGATGGAGACCTCCATGCGGCCGTAGATCTCGCGGCTGGGCTGGCGGATCTTGGCATCGCCGCGGCCGAGGGCGGCGTAGTCGTTGAGGATCTTTTCGGCCGGCAGTTTCAGGAACGTGGCGTAATTGCGCAGGAAGCCCCGCACGTAGATGTCGGCAAGATTGAGGTCGAACTGGTTGCTCTCGAACTTGTGGAGGTAGTCGCTGCGGATCTTCGTGGCCTCGGCCGCTTCACGGATCGAGATGCCTTTGCGTTTGCGGGCTTCCTCTAGGCGTTCGCCGATGTTCTGCATGGGTGCAATCAGTTAGGGGGTTTGGCGGGTCAGGGAAAGAGTGAAATGCCGGGAAAGGGCCCCGGGGTGGGGAGACGTCAGGGCTTGTCGCCCTCACCGTAGGCGTCGAGGTCCACGAGGATTTCGCGAGGCGATGAGCCGTTCTCGGGCCCGACGATGCCTTTGTCCTCCATGATGTCCATGATGCGCGCGGCGCGGTTGTAGCCGATGCGCAGGCGACGCTGGATCATCGAGGTGCTGGCGCGGCGCGTGGATTTCAACACGGCCAGCGCCTGCTGGAACAGCTCCTCGTCGTTGCCGAGGTCGCCCTCGGAGCCCTCGCTCTCGTCGCCGTCCTCGTCGTCCTCGGCGGCGGCGCGGTCGATCTGCTGCTGCACGGACTGCGCGTACTGCGGGGGGCCGTTGCGTTTGAGGAACTCGACGATCGCCATGATCTCGTCGTCAGCCACGAACGCACCCTGGGCACGCACGAGGCGCGATGAGCCCGGGGGCGAGAAGAGCATGTCGCCGCGCCCGATGAGCGTGTCGGCGCCCTTGACGTCTAGGATGGTGCGCGAGTCGACCTGCGAGGCGACCTGGAAGGCGATGCGCGAGGGGAGGTTGGCCTTGATGACGCCGGTGATGACGTTCACCGACGGGCGCTGCGTGGCGATGATGAGGTGGATGCCGGCGGCGCGGGCGAGCTGGGCGAGGCGGGCGATGGAGTTCTCGATCTCGGCCGGTGCGACCATCATGAGGTCGGCGAGCTCATCGATGATGGCGACGATGTAGGGCAGGTGATCGGGGATCTCCATGCCTTCGGTGGCGGCAGGATCGACGCCGGCCAGCTTGGCCTGGGCCTCCTCGGCGGGATCGGGCTTGGCGTTCTTCTTGCGATTGTTGAAACCGAGGATGTTGCGCACATTCACATGCGCGAACAGCTGGTAGCGCTGCTCCATCTCGCTGAGGAGCCACTTGAGCGCACCCGGCACCTTTTTTGGCTCGGTCACCACCGGGATGAGCATGTGGGGCAGCGGATTGAACACCTTCAGCTCGACCACCTTGGGGTCGACCATGATGAGGCGCACGTCCTTCGGGCTCTTGGAGTAGAGGATGGAGGCGACGATGGAGTTGATGCAGACCGACTTGCCCGAGCCCGTGGCGCCGGCGATGAGCAGGTGCGGCATCTTGGTGAGGTCCGAGATGAGCGGCTTGCCGGAGACGTCCTTGCCGAGGGCGATGGGGAGCTCGGGTTTGCCGGAGGCCCAGTCCTCGCTCTCGAGGATCTCGCGCATGCCGACCGGGGTCGGTTTCTGGTTGGGCACCTCGACGCCGACCGCGGCCTTGCCGGGGATGGGCGCGAGGATGCGCACGGATTGCGCGCGCATGCCCAGGGCGATGTTCTTGTCGAGACCGGCGATCTTTTCGACGCGCACGCCCGGGGCGGGCACGACCTCGTAACGCGTGATGACCGGACCGACGTGGATCTCGCCGAGGGAAACCTCGACCCCGAATTCGCCGAGAATGCGGAGGAGATTCTCGGCATTGTGGCGGTGTTCCTCGTCGCTGTCGGCCGCTGAAGGCTTCACCTGCTCGCGCAGCAGTTTGAGGGGCGGGAACTCGTAATTGGCGTCGTCGCTTTGCGGCAGGGTGAACTTTGCCTTCTTCGTTTCCTCCGGTTTGACGATGTTGAGCTCCACGGGGCCCTTGGGGCCCGCGGCGGGCTTCGCCACTTCGGGTGCCGTGGCCTTTTCGACCTTCGGCGCAACCCTGACGGGTGTCGGCGGCGGCTCGTCCGCGACCGGCATGTTCGCCCGCGGCACGGGTGCCTTGGCCAGAGGGTCCTCTTTCGACGCGGGAACGATCAGTTTCTTGGCGGCGGCGGGCCCGATGGGCGCGGCGCCGATGGCGTTTGCGGTCGTGGCGGCCGGCGCCGGAGCGGCGGCGGCCTTGGCGGTTTCGGCGGCCTTCTGCTTCTGCTGTAATTCACGTTCCTTTGCGCGGGCCTCAGCCAGGGCGGCCTTGCGCGCAGCCCGTTCCTCGCGCCAAGCGTGGAACAGGGCGATGTAGCGCTCGAACTCGGCGCCGATGTCCTTGGTGAAAATGAACATCAGGCCGCAGAGGTAGACCGTGCCGAACAACAGGCCCGAGCCGAACACGCCGAGCGTGTCGCGCAGGCCGTGTTTGTACACGACACCGCCGAGCCAGCCGCCCGGTCCCTGCGGGAAATAGTCGCTGCTGCCGAAGCTCTCGAACATGGCCACGAGTCCCGAGAGGGCGGCGATGCAGATCGCCATCGCCACCAGGCGGGTCCCGGCGAGGCGGCGCGCATTGCGCACCGAGACGTAAAGCAGCCACAGGACAAATATGGGAATGAGCCACGTGCTCAGGCCGATCGTGTACAGGAGGATCCAGATCGCGTTGGCTCCCCACAGGCCGACGAGATTCGTGAGCGTCGGATGCGTGGTGGCCAGGCTGCTTTGGTTCGGCGCGTAGTCCACCAAGGCCACGATCAGGAGCGTCCCCAAGATGAAGCAGGTGACCGCCGAGACCCAATTGGGCCGGTAGCGGGGAGCCTGATAGGACGGGCCGTTATTTGGGTTTGAAGTCTCGGTCTTCGGCATTTGTGTGGGGACCCTCGGTAGTCTTGCGGATTCCCACGCTAATCATCCGGGCGGTCAAATGTAAACACCCCCTGCGGGTGACCGACAACCAGCACTTTCACCTATGCGCGAGATTCTTTGTTTTGAGCCCATTTACCAGGAGCGGGTCTGGGGCGGTCAGGCCTTGGCTTCGGCCCTCGGCCGGGACCTGCCCGCTGGTCGGCCCATCGGCGAAAGCTGGGAGGTGGTGGACCGGACTGAGGCCCAATCGGTCGTGCGCGGCGGCGCCTTTGCCGGCCAATCGATTCGCGAACTCCTCGAAAAGCACGGCACCCAGGTCATGGGGCCGAAATGGCCGGCCGAAAGACCCTTTCCAATCCTCATCAAATGGCTCGATTGCCGGGAGCGGCTGAGCCTGCAGGTGCACCCGCCGGCGGCGATCGCCGGCCAGCTCGGCGGCGAGCCCAAGACGGAAAACTGGTACATCGCCGACACCGCCCCCGGCGCCCAATTGATCGTGGGGCTCAAAAAGGGCGTCACCCGCGCCTCGTTCGAGCGCGCCATCATCGAGCAGACGGTCGAAAACTGCGTACACAAGTTCCGCGTGGCCGAAGGCGACTCGATTCTGGTCCACAGCGGCCAGGTGCACGCGATCGACGCCGGCAACCTCATCCTCGAGATCCAGCAGAACTCCGACACGACCTATCGCGTCTACGACTGGGGGCGCACTGGCCTGGACGGCAAACCGCGTCCGCTGCACGTGGCCGAGTCGCTCAAGTGCATCCAGTGGGACGACTTCGAGCCGACGCCGGTCCGCGGTGCGCCCACCTCCGCCGTGATCGCTGAATGCGACGAATTCCGCATCCGGCGTGTGGTGCTGAGCCCCGGGGAAAAGATCGTGTTCAACCGGGACGAGCAGCCGCGCCTGCTCAGTGTGGCCAGCGGCCGCCTCGAATGCGGCGGGCGAACCCTGGGCCGCGGCGACAACGCGCTGGTCCCCTACGCCGGCGAGTTTGCGGTCGAAGCGCGCGAGCCAGGCATCCTGCTGATCACCGAAAACTTTGCCTGACCGCCCTGGTCGGGCCTTGGTGCCTCGCCGTTACCGGATTGGGCGCTACTCGCCCCGGTCATGGTCGGCGCACGCCAGCCTGCACTGCCATGCTTGAAGAATGCAAAAGCCGTAGTTTAGTTGGTGTTTTCCTATGACGAGTCCCGATCCCGAAGTCACCGACCAGGCCAACCCGGTCCAACCCGCACCGGCACCTGCCGCTGCGCCCGCGACCCCGGAGGCGCCGCCGGCCAAACCGGGCCCCGAGGAACAGCTGGCCGCAGCCAAGGCCGAGGCGGCGTCGCATTACGACCGCTACATGCGCGCCATGGCTGACCTCGACAATTTCCGCAAGCGCACCGCCCGCGAGAAGGACGAGTTGCGCCAGTATGCCGCCGGTCGCGTGCTGGAGGAACTCCTCCCCGTGCTCGACAACCTCGGGCTCGGCCTCGCTGCGGCGAAACAGCCCGGTGCCGACATCAAGACGCTCGTTGGGGGCGTCGAGATGGTGCTCAACCAGCTCAAAAGCGCTTTGGGCAACCACGGGCTCACCGAGATCAATCCCGTGGGCCAGCCCTTTGACGCCCACCAACACGAGGCCATCTCGCAGCAGCCGAGCGCGGAGGTGCCGGAGGGCAGCGTGGCAAGCGTGGTCCGCATCGGCTACGCGCTCAACGGCCGCCTGTTGCGTCCCGCCGCCGTCGTGGTTTCCAGCGGCCCAGCCAAGGCCTGATCGCAACACGCCATGGCCACCAAGGAAGACTATTACGTGCTGCTCGGGGTCGAGCGCAGCGCCACCGCCGACGAGCTGAAGAAAGCCTACCGCAAGAAGGCGGTGCAGTATCATCCCGACAAGAACCCAGGCAACAAGGCCGCGGAGGAGATGTTCAAGAAGGTCTCCGAGGCCTATGACGTTCTCAGCGATGCCGACAAGCGCGCCGCTTACGACCGCTACGGCCATGCCGCCTTCCAACAGGGTGGCGCGGGCGGCGGTCCGCGCGGGGGGGGCGGCGGGTTCCACGATCCATTCGACATCTTCCGCGAGGTCTTCAACCAGGGCGGCGGCGGCGGCATTTTCGACGAGATGTTCGGCGGCGGTGGGCGCGACGGCAGCCGCGATGGGTCCGACCTCCGCTACGACCTCGAGATCACCCTCGAGGAAGCCGCCCGCGGCGCCGAGAAGGAGATTTCGTTCCGCAAGAATGTGTCCTGCGAGCGCTGCGACGGATCCGGGGCGGAACCCGGATCGAAGCGGGTCACCTGCCAGACCTGCCGCGGCGCCGGCCAGATCCGCCGCTCGGGCGGCATCATCACTTTCACCCAGACCTGCCCGACCTGCGGCGGCGCCGGCACCAAGATCGAGAAGCCCTGCAGCGCTTGCCAAGGCGAGGGCCGCGTGCCGAAGACCACCAAGCTGCACGTGCGCATCCCGCCCGGCGTCGACAACGGCTCGCGCCTGCGTTCGGTCGGCAATGGCGAGGCCGGACTCGCCGGCGGTCAGGCCGGCGACCTGTACATCGTGCTCAGCGTCAAGGAACACGAGCTGTTCGAGCGGCAGGACGACAATCTCTTCTGCGAGATCCCGATCAAGTTCAGCCTCGCGACGCTCGGCGGCACGATCGAGGTGCCGACCCTCTTCGGCAAGGCCTCCCTCAAGATTCCCGCCGGGACGCAGAGCGGCACGACCTTCCGCCTGCGCGAGAAGGGCATGCCCTCGCTGCGTGGCGGCCGCCAGGGCGACCAGCTCGTGCGCGTGCACGTCGAGGTTCCGACCTCGCTGACGGCCGAGCAGCGCAAGCTGCTCGAGGAGTTTGGCCGGGTCAGCGGCGATGCCAACGAGCCGACGTCCAGGAGCTTCTTCGAGAAGGCCAAGAAATTCTTCTGACGCCCGGCCGCGGGCGGTGGTTATTCACGGTGCGAGCCGGATCGGAATTTACATCCGCCGGGCCCCATGCGAGGTTCGCGCCCCATCGTGAACCTCGAGAATCCCAAGCTCTTCACCCTTGAGCAGGCCGTGGCGGCCCGCGCGCGATTGCGGGCGGCCGGGCGCAAAGTGGTGCTCACTAACGGCGTCTTCGACCTCCTGCACACGGGGCATCTTTTTTATCTGCAGCAGGCGCGCGCCCTGGGCGACGCGCTGTTCATCGCGCTCAACAGTGACGCGAGCGTGAAGGCCCTGAAGGGCCCCCTGCGTCCGGTGATGAACGAGGAGCAGCGGGCGTACGCCCTGGCGGCGCTGACGTGCATCGATGGCATCGTGATCTTCCGCGAGCCGCGCCTCACGGCGGAGATCCAGGCGCTGCGTCCCGACGTCTATTGCAAGGCCGGTGACTACACGCTCGAGAAGCTGAATCCCCAGGAGCGGACTGCGCTCGAAGCCGTCGGCGCGCAGATCAAGTTCATGCCGTTTCTCCCGGGTTTCAGCACGACGAATCTCATCGCCAAGATTCGGGCGGCCGGGGAATGCTGACGGCCATGCGAGTTGTCATCCTGGGCTCCGGGCGCGGTTCGAATGCCGAGGCGCTGTTGCGCGCCCAGGCGGAAGGCCGGTTGGGTCGGGCTCGCGTGGTGCAGATTTTTGCCGATGTTCCGGACGCCGGCATCTTGGTGCACGGTTCGCGCTTTGGCGTGCCGGCCGCCTTCCTCGATCCGGCGCCGTTCAAGACCAAGTTGGAGGGCGAGGGTGAGGCCCGTTACGTCGCGGCCATCGCTGCCTGCCGGCCGGATCTGGTGGTGTTGGCGGGATTCATGCGGGTGCTCAAGCCCGGCTTCCTTCACGCCTTTGCGGGCAAAATCATCAACCTGCATCCGAGCCTGCTGCCCAGCTTTCCCGGGCTTGATGCCATCGGGCAGGCCTGGCGTCGGGGCGTGAAGGTCACGGGGTGCACCGTGCACTATGTCACGCCCGAGGTAGACGGTGGCCCGATCATCGACCAGGCCGCGGTGCACATCGAGGCCGGCGACACGCTCGAATCCCTGGCTGCGAAAGTGCACGCGGCGGAGCACGCGTTGCTGCCGGCCGTGGTCGCGCGGCTGAGCGCGAGTTGAGGGCTGGCACGGGCGGTACCGAGACGATGAGCACGGTCGTCTGGCAGATGCCATTGAAGAACCCGCCCAAGCTCGTGGTGGCCGGCCGGGCCGTGCATGGACGGCGGAAGCAGGAAGAGAAGTTCCAGTTGCCCGAGCTCTGGTGCCTGCACCTCTACAATTATCACGGCACACTGTCGGTGGATGGTACGGAGTTCCCGATCGAGCCGGGTTTCGCCAGCGTGACGCCGCCAAATGCCCGGATCGTCTATCGGTTTCACGGCGAGTCCTGGCATGGTTTCGCGCACTTCCGGCTGGAAGACAAAGGTGACTTGGTGCCGATGCGGGTCATGCAGGACTTGGGCGCGGCCTACGGTGGGATTGCCCGGGCAATGGACGAGGCGGCCGGCTGGCTGCCGTCGATGCCGTGCCGATCGTCGGTGAGGCTTTGGGAAGTGCTCTGGCAACTGGTCAACCACCCGTTTTCGGAGAAGACCCCGCGGAAGCTCCTACACCCGGCGCTGAGCCAGGCGGTGCGGGAGATCGAAGTGCAATTGGCCGAGCCGATCTCAATCCCCGAAATCGCGCGGAAGGCGGACATCTCGCACAATCACCTCACGCGCCTGTTCAAAGCCCAGTTCAACCTGACGGCTGAGGGCTACATCCGACAGCGCCGAACAGAGCGGGCGTTGCACCTGCTCAAGCACACCACGATGGCCGTGAAGACCATTGCCGCCGAGGTGGGGTTGCCGGATCTGCATTTCTTCAACAAGACCATTCGCGCGGCGACCGGACTTAGTCCGCGCGAGTTTCGCGAGACGCAGCGGCCGGGGTGAGCGGGAGCGACGGCGGAATTGGCGTTGCAGCCGGCAGATCCGGGCAGGACGGTTCCAGGATGAGTCTGACTGAAATCAAGGCCGAGATCCCTGCCGCGACGGTGGAGGGAACCGACATTCTGCTGCAGGAACTGGGCGTGGAGGGCTGGAGCCTGCTGGAGGACGCGATTGCCCAGCGGGCGTGGGTGGTTGGGGTCTTTACGGATGAGGCGTCGGCGCGTTCGGCGTGGGCCGTGTTGCAGCCGCAACTGTCCTCGGTCGCTGAACCGGTGATTCGGGCGCTGGCGGACCAGGACTGGCGCGACAGCTACAAGGCACATTTCAAGGCTTGGCGTTCGGGCCGGCTGCACTGGGTGCCGATTTGGGAGCGGCAAACCTACGCCGTGCCGCCGGGAGACGTGGCTTTGTGGCTCGATCCAGGACTGGCGTTCGGAACCGGGAATCACGAAACCACCCGTCTGTGCTGCGAGCGATTGGTCGCGTTTTCATTCCGGCACGGAACGCTTGGCCGGGTGATCGATGCGGGATGCGGTTCCGGCATTCTGGCGCTTTCGGCGGCCCTGCTGGGATTCAAGGATATCGCCGGATTCGACAATGATCCGGAAGCGGTCCGGGTCAGCCAGGAGAATGCCGCCCTCAATGGCATGCAGGGTGCGGTGACGTTTTTCGTCGGCGATCTTGAGAGCGGTTTGGCGGGACCCCAGGCTGATCTACTAATGGCAAATATTCAGGCCGACGTCCTGATGCGGTTTGCCGCCCGGCTCGTCGCAACGGTGGCACCGGGTGGCGTCCTGGTGCTCAGCGGCATCCTCGCGATAGAGGCCGATAAGGTCCGACAGGCCTTTGCGGCTGCGGCTCCAGGGTGGGCAATCGAGGGCCGCACCCTGGGCGAGTGGTGTGACCTGACGCTGACGCGCCGGCGGTAAAGCCGGGCTGGATCCGATCCAACGGACAGCTCAGGAGAACAGGTCCGTCGGCGTCCGGCTCATGAACTCTTCCATGTAGGCGGTCGTTGCCTTGCCTTCGATGAAGACGGGATCGGCCATGATCGCCTTATGGAGCGGAATCGTGGTCTTGATGCCGCGGACAAGATATTCGCTGAGGGCGCGGTAGGTGCGCTCGAGCGCAGTTTTGCGGTCCCGCCCGTAGCAAATCAGCTTGCCGATCATCGAGTCATAGTAGGGAGGAATCGAGTAGCCGGAGTAGACGTGCGAGTCGACGCGCACGCCGTGACCGCCTGGCGCGTAGTAGAGCGTGATGGTGCCGGGCGAGGGGATGAAGTTGCGGGCGGGATCCTCGGCATTGATGCGGCATTCGATGGCGTGCTTCTCGAACTTGATGTCGCCCTGGTCGAAATCGAGCTTCTGGCCGTTGGCCACGAGGATCTGTTGCTTGATCAAGTCGATGCCCGTAACTTCTTCGGTGACAGGATGTTCAACCTGAATCCGAGTGTTCATCTCAATGAAGTAATAGTTACCCTTGGCATCGACGATGAACTCGATGGTGCCGGCGTTTTCGTATGAGGCCGCTTCGGCGGCGCGCACTGCTGCCTTGCCCATTTTCTTGCGCAAATCCGGGGTAAGAAACGGTGAAGGGGATTCCTCGATCAGCTTTTGGTGGCGTCGTTGGACAGAGCAATCGCGCTCGCCCAAGTGCAGGACCTTACCGTGGGAGTCGGCGAGAATCTGAAACTCGATATGCCGCGGCCTTTCGATGTAACGCTCGATATACACCGCCCCGTTGCCAAAGGCCTTTTCGGCTTCATTGCGGGCCACGTGGTATTCCTTGGCGAAAGAGACGTCGTTGTGCGCGATGCGCATGCCACGGCCACCACCGCCGGCGACTGCCTTGATGATCACCGGATATCCGACCTTGCGGGCGATTTTCACGGCTTCGGCTTCACTTTCAACGGGGCCGTCGGAACCGGGCACCGTGGGCACGCCGGCCTTGCGAACGGTGTCCTTGGCGACAGCTTTGTCGCCCATCATCTTGATGGATTTAGACTTAGGGCCGATGAACTTGATGTTGCACGATTCGCACTGCTCGGCGAACTTGGCATTCTCCGAAAGAAATCCGTAGCCTGGATGGATCGCGTCCACATCCGCGATCTCGGCGGCGCTGATGATCCGATCGGCGCGGAGGTAGCTGTCAGCGCTGCGTGGACCACCGATGCAGATAGCCTCGTCCGCTAACTGGACATGCAGCGACTGGACATCGGCTTCCGAGTATACGGCCAGCGTTTTAATTCCAAGCTCGCGGCAGGCGCGAATAATGCGAAGGGCGATTTCACCGCGGTTTGCGATGAGGATTTTTTGAATCATGGATGGGCTTTCCTTCACTAACCATTGTCAATAAATGGTTAGCAGCTCGCAGTGGTGTGGCTAGATCCGAGGCTGATCAGCCCTGTTTGACCTTAAAGAGACGCTGGCCGTATTCGACGGGCTGACCGTTCTCGACCAAGACCTCCACCACCGTGCCCTTCAACTCGGCTTGGATCTCGTTCATGATCTTCATGGCTTCGATGATGCAACAGACCGAAGTCTCGGTCACCTTGGTGCCGACGTCGGCGAACGGTTTGCTTTCGGGCGAAGGCGCACGGTAAAACGTGCCGACCATGGGTGACTTGATGTAGATCACATCGGCCTCTTCTTTTGCTGGCGCGGCGGGAGCAGGCGCCGTCGTCGCAGCGGCCGCGGGAGCCGAGGTGGCCGGTACCGGGGCAGGTTCGGCGGCGATGGCAAAGGGGTGAGTTGAGCCTGACCTCGTGGATGAAACCACGGGGAGGCCATTGCCGCCTCTGCGGATCTTCAGCTTGAAACCTTCTTCCTCCACAGCGAATTCCGAGAGCTCGGAGCGCTTCATCAGTTCGATGATCTGCTTGATTTGTTTGAGGTCCAAATTGTGCCTTGGTTGAGTTGAGCTGATGACGGGTTAGTGATGATCGGAGGCATAGCGTTCAAAGAAATGGCGGTGAAAAGCAATCCTACTGTTCTTTAAAATCTCCGCTGTTTGGCTTATTTTTACGTAGAAATGCTGAAAACTGCGAAAAATGAGCCTGTTTTTGAGTAGAATTGGGCAAAAATCATCGCCGGTGAATGGCGATATGTGGGAAATTTGCTGAAGTGAGAGGCCGGAATAGCACGACATTTCTATCGAAATCGCCGGGTATTTGACGAAATTTCGGGAATTCGTGCAAGATTTTGGGGGATTCCGTCAGATTTCATGTCGCCGAATGCGGACGAGGCCATGCTGGATGGCGTCAAAGCGTCCTCTGGAATTGCTGGAAGGGAGCCGTCGGTAAACCTTGGCATGCTTACGTTGCGCGGCCATGGTCTGACCGGCCTTGGAAGTTTTGGGACTTGGATGTTCTTGCGCATGAGGAATGCTCCTAAGTGCCAGAGATCCGAAAGCCCTAAGCAGGACTGCTGGCGGCAACGCGGCGCGCGGGCCTATGCGCACCCGACCATCTACGGCCGGGCGGGTTCGATCTCCCGTTCTGGAATGCAGGGTTCAGCAATCCTAATGAGGCATCGAGCCCCCATGGGGTATCCTAGAATGTAGGGACGCCCCTCATTGATTAGGCGAAGTGCCGCAGGCCCGGCCGGATGGGGAGGCTCCAAGGCTGAAAGTGGGGCTGATGCCCGCGGCACTCGGGGCGAGCAGCGGTTTAGGTCAGCACTTTGAGTAAATTGGGCAAAGGCTCTGGGTAGGAAATTGCTGGCTGAGCTCCGGTCCCACTGTGGAGGTGTTAGGTGTCTGGGTCCCCAGGGCGGCCTCGAACTAGCGTGCGGTTCAGGGGTGGCGCAAGGCCGAGCTGTAGCCAACCGGGCGCCCGGACCGGCGGTTGAGCGAGTGGGCAGGGCGGTATGGATGTATCAAACATTCGAATACCAACGCGAACGAGCCTTCGGGATGGGTGCAAGGGGCGTCGGCGTTAGGGTGGTATCGCATCTGTTTCGCAGCGCCAAGAATTCTGTAATACATTAATCACCATCATATTAATAACTGTTTTTAAAATTAACCCAGAAATATCTTGATCCATTTGTGCGCGCTTACATGTTCCGCCCTCCCTCGCGACGATGAGCGCCCGAAACGGTGGCTCTGAGCTGCGAGAGGCTCTTTAAAAGTCCTTCAAAAATTTTCGGAAAATCTTTCGAAATAGTGTTGACGGACGGTTCCAAAAAATTCTTTCTGGAACTCTTTCCCTAACGGGAAGCTCTTTGAAATTTACTTTGTGCGATTGATTGGGACCCCCAATCAAAATTC
>CAYHEW010000014.1:0-89313 GCA_964355715.1 uncultured Opitutaceae bacterium
TCTCGCCGATGAAATCCTTGAACTCGCCGGCGGAGATCTCGCCGAGGCCCTTGAACCGGGTGATCTCGTGGCTGGCCCCGAGCTTCGCCATCGCCGCCTGCTTCTCCTGCTCGGAATAGCAGTAGATGGTCTCCTTCTTGTTGCGCACGCGGAAGAGCGGCGTCTCGAGGATGAAGAGGTGGCCGTTGCGGATGAGGTCGGGGAAGAACTGCAGGAAGAACGAGATCAGGAGCAGGCGGATGTGCATGCCGTCGACGTCGGCGTCGGTTGCGATGACGACCCGGTTGTACCGCAGGCCATCCATGCCCTCCTCGATATTGAGGGCCGACTGCAGGAGGTGGAATTCCTCGTTCTCGTAGATGACCTTCTTGGTGAGGCCGTAGGTGTTGAGCGGCTTGCCCTTGAGGGCGAAGACGGCCTGGGTCTGCACGTCGCGCGTCGCCGTGAGCGAACCGGCGGCGGAGTCGCCCTCGACGATGAAGAGGGTGCTCTCCTCGGCGCGCTCGTTGCGGTCGCCGAGGTGGAGGCGGCAATCGCGGAGTTTGCGGTTGTGGAGGGAGGCCTTCTTCGCCCGCTCGCGGGCGATGTTGCGGATGCCGGCGAGCTCCTTCCGCTCGTGCTCGTTCTCCTCGATCTTCCGCTTGATGGTCTCGGCCACCTCGCGGTTCTTGTGCAGCCAGGTGTCGAGCGACTGCTGGAGGAATTTGCCGACGAATTCGCGGATGGACGGGCCCTGGGGGCCGATGTCGGTGGAACCGAGCTTGGTCTTGGTCTGCGACTCGAACACCGGCTCCTGCACCCGCACGGCGACCGCCGCGTCGATGGACTGCCGGATGTCGGCCGCCTCGTAATCCTTCTTGAAGTGGTTGCGCACGGTCTCGACCAGCGCCTCGCGGAATGCCGCCAGGTGGGTGCCGCCCATGGTGGTGTGCTGACCGTTGACGAAGGACCAGTACTCCTCGCCGTAGTGGTTGCCGTGGGTGAACGCGACCTCGATGTCCTCGCCCTCGAGGTGGATGATCGGGTACAGGGGCTCGCCCGAGATTTCCTTGGTGAGCAGGTCCTTGAGGCCGTTCTCCGACCTGAAGGGCTTGCCGTTGAGCGTGAGGGTGAGGCCGCGGTTGAGGAAGGCGTAGTTCCACAGCATGTCCTCGATGAACTCGGTGCGGAACCGGAAGTCCTTGCCGAAGAGCTGCTCGTCGGGCGTGAACTCGATCAGCGTGCCGTTGCGATCGGTGGTCTTGGTGACCCGCGACTGGGACTTCAGCTTGCCCCGCTCAAAATCGACCACCTTGGTCTCGCCCTCGCGGATGGCCTGGGCGCGGTAATTGGACGCCAGGGCGTTGACCGCCTTCTGGCCGACGCCATTGAGGCCGACCGCCTTCTGGAAGGTCTCCGAGTCGTATTTCGCGCCCGTGTTGATGATCGACACGCAGTCCACGAGCTTGCCGAGCGGGATGCCGCGGCCGTAGTCGCGCACGCGCACGGTCCGGTCAGTGATCTCGACCTCGATCTTGCGGCCGGCCCCCATGGTGAATTCGTCGATGGAGTTGTCGATGGTCTCCTTGATGAGGACGTAGATGCCGTCCTCGGCATGGCTGCCGTTGCCCAGCCGCCCGATGTACATGCCGGGGCGGAGGCGGATGTGCTCGAGGGAGCTGAGGGTCTTGATGCTGGCTTCGGTGTAGGCTTGGGCCATTGCGGAAACTTGGAAGGGTTGGCGCAGAGCGTCGGGCCGCCGCGGCGCGTGACAAGCGAAAATCCGGCCGGGACGCTGCGGATTTGCTCACCCGCGCTTGCCGGCCGCAGTCAGCGGTCTACGCTGCGGTCACTCCCCACCCTCTCATGAACAAAAAACTCACCCTCACCTTCGGCATCGTGGCGGGCATCGCGCTCGTGGTCTACCTCGGCCTGACGTTTTTCCTTGGCTCGGTCGTGAAGGCCGGCGTCAACACCTTCGGCCCCAAGCTCACGCAGACGAAGGTCGTGCTCGCGGGCGCCAACATCTCGCCGCTCACCGGCTCCGGCACCCTGAGCGGCCTCGCCGTGGCCAACCCAAAGGGCTGGAGCGAGGCCGATGCGTTCTACCTCGGGAAGATCCACGTGGACGTCGAACCGTTCTCCGTGCTGGGTGACCACATCGTCATCAACGAGATCATCATCGATCAGCCGGAGTTCCTGTACGAAACCAAACTTGTCTCGAGCAACATCAAGGACCTGCTGAAGAACATCGAGGAGTTCACCGGCAAGGGTGGCGAGGAGCCCAAAAGCGAATCCGGCAAGCCCATCAAGTTCGTCGTGAAGAAATTCCGGCTCACCAACGGCACGGTCCGCCTGGGCATCGGCGCCGGGGCCATCCCCCTGCCGCTGCCGCCCATTTCCCTCGACAACATCGGCGTGAAGGAGGGCGGCATCACGCCGGACCAACTGGCCGACGTCATCATGCGCAGCGTCCTGTCGGACATCGTCTCCGCCACGACCCAGGCCGTCGGCAAAGTCGGCGCCACCACCGGCGCCGCCGCCGCCGAGGCTGCCAAGGACGCCGCGAAGAAGACCAGCGAAGGCATCAAGAAGCTCTTCGGCAAGTAAGCCCCCGCCCATGAAAGTCACCTACTACCTGGAAATCCTTTCCTCCTGGTGCTACTACACCGAACCGGTCTGGTCCGAACTCAAGCGGCGCTATGCGGGCCGGGCGGAATTTGAATGGCAGATCGCCCTGATGCGCCCGCAGGACTTCCCGGCCTCGCGCACGCAGTGTGACTGGTTCTACCGGCGCAGCGGCGGCACGGTCATGCACACGCCGTACATGCTGAACTCGGGTTGGTTCGAGGCCGAGCGCCGCGGCCGCTATGAGGCGGCCGGGTACGTCGCCGAGGCCGGCCGCGAACTCGGCGTCACCGACGACCGGATCCGGCTCGCCCTCGCCCAAGCGGCCCTGCAGGAAGGCCGCAAGATCGGCGATCTGGCCACGGCTGTCACGGTGGCCGCCAAGGCCGGCAAGCTTGACCCCAAAAAACTGCGCCAGGCGGCCGAATCCAAGACGGTCCGCGCCCGCGTCGCCGCCAGCACCGCCACCTTCTTTGCCCACCAGATCGACCAGCGCCCGGCGTTCGTCCTGACCGACGCGATCGGCGACAAGGCTGTGTTCTCCGGCCTCGTGCACCTCGAGCCGCTCGCCGCCACGATCGACGCCATGCTGAGCGACACCGCCGCCTACGCCGCCCATGCCGTCCATCACGGCAAGCCACCCGCCAGCTGAACGCCGGGCATCCGCCTTCCCAAACTCAACCCATCCCCTCCCCCATGTCCCGTCCCGTGAACGTCGGCCTCATCGGTTGCGGCAACATCAGCGAAGCCTACTTCGCCGGCTGCAAACGCTACGACATCCTCCAGCTCTCCGCCTGCGCGGACCTCGATCCCGCCCGCGCCCGGGCCAAGGCCGAGAAACACGGCGTCCGTGCGCTCACGGTGGATGAATTGCTGGCCGACCCGGCCATCGAGATCGTCATCAACCTCACCATCCCCCAGGCCCATGCCCCGCTGAACGAACGCATCCTGCGCGCCGGCAAGCACGCCTATACCGAGAAGCCCTTCGCCCTCGACGTGGCTGAGAGCCGCCGCGTGCTTGCCCTCGCGCAGCGACGAAAGCTCCTCGTCGGCAGCGCGCCCGACACGTTCCTCGGCGGCGGCATCCAGACCGCGCGCCAACTGCTGGACGACGGTGTGATCGGTCGTCCGCTCGCCGCCACCGCCCACATGCTCTGCCGCGGCCACGAGTCCTGGCACCCCGCGCCGGAGTTCTACTACCAGCGCGGCGGCGGCCCGATGTTCGACATGGGACCGTATTACGTCACCGCCCTCGTCAACCTCCTCGGCCCGGTGCGTCGCGTCAGCGCCGTCACCAAGGCCTCGTTCCCCCACCGCCTGATCACCAGCCAGCCGCTCGCGGGCAAGAAGGTGAAAGTCGAGGTGCCCACCCACTACTCGGGCACGGCCGAGTTCGCCAACGGTGCGGTCGCCACGGTCATCATGAGCTTCGACACCTATCCGATCCCGCAGCAGCCCTGCATCGTGATTTACGGCAGCGAGGGCACGATGATCGTGCCCGACCCCAACACGTTCACCGGGCCGGTGAAGGTGCGCCGCGGCGCGGATGCCACCTTCGCGGAAATGCCGCTTACCCACTCCGACCAGCGCCTCCGTGGCACCGGCGTGGCCGACCTCGCCTACACGCTCCGGCGCCGGCGCCGCCGGCACCGCTGCAGCGGCGAACTGGCCCATCATGTGATCGAGATCATGGCCGCCTTCGAGCGCTCATCCCGCCTCGGCCGCCACGTGCGGCTCAAGTCCACGGTCGCCCGCCCGGCCGCGCTGCCGCCAAGCCTGCCGCTCAACGTCCTCGACACCTGAAATCGCGGCACGCCTTGCGGCGAGCCCGCCGACGCGCACGTTTCTGTCCATGCCCAACGCTGTCACGGTCGTCCACAATCCCGCCGCCAGCCGCTACGAAGCCACGGTGGACGGGCACCTGGCCGTCGCCGAATATACCCTCGACGGCGACGGCACACGTCAGACCTTCACCCACACGTTCGTGCCGGGCGAACTGCGCGGCCGCGGCATCGCCGAGCTCCTGGTCCGCACCGCCCTTGAGGACGCGCGCACCGCCGGTCGGCGGATCGTCCCGCAATGCTCCTACGTGGCCCGCTACGCCTCGCGCCATCCCGAATTCCAGGCCCTTGTCGACGGCTGAGCCCCGCCGTCGCTAGTGCTCGCCGCGGTAGTCCTTCTCGCCGGCAGTCACCGCGATGGGCATTTCGTTCTCCTTGGGCGGCAGCGGACAGGTGGCGAACGGCGTGAACGCGCACGGTGGGTTGATCGCGCGGTTAAAATCCAGCACCACGCGCCCGTCGCGCGGCGGGTCGGCATAGACGAAGCGCGCCGCCGCATAGGTTTCCTCGCCGCTGGTCAGGTCGGAGATGACGAAAAAGAGCGGATCGTCCGGCGATTCCTGCAGCGGCAGCAGCCCGATGGTGTGGCCGTCGCGCGTGAACACCGCCCGCCCCAGGACGAGCGCCTTCGACTCCTGGCCGAGGATGTTCTTGATCGGCACCTCGCGCGGCCGTTCGTACGGTTCCCAGACCGCATCAATGCGCCAAGTCGGGTCAGCCGGGAAATACTCGATGCCCGCAAACTCCTGGCGACGCTTCGACTCGGTGTCGCGCACGCGCAACGCGAGCCGGCCGCCACGCTCGATGACGAAGAAGCTGACGGTCCCGCAGGTCGCCGTCACTGGCCGGCCGGTCCGGCCGTCGCCGAGTTCCGCTGCCAGCACCGGCGCGCCGTTCACACGGACCTCCACGCCCGGCGTGACCTGCAGGCGGGCCCGGCCGCTGGCGTCAACCGCCACATTGCCCAGGCGCGCCGGACCGGCGGCGAGGACAACCTGGTTGTCGGGCGCGCTGCCCACCGTGTTGTCACCTGAGGCCAGGAAATGCAGGCCGATGAGCGACAGCCACCCGTCGGGGGCGGTGAGGCGCTGGACCCGCGCGGCCCGCTCGGCGTTCAGTTCATCCTCATACGTTCCGGCCTGCAGTCCTCCGACGGCGGCCAGGACGAAGCCCAGGCAGCAAAGGAATCGTTTCGACATGGCCGAAGACTGGCAAACCACCGGTCGGGCACGAGGCGAAACTCGGCGCGGCCGCGGCCGCTCAGAGCTTCATGCGCTTATAGGTGTCGCCGAACAGCACGAGCGTGTCGGCGTCCTTGATCTCGATCATCGAACGGGCGTTCGTGATCAGGACTTCCTGCCCGTTGATCACCGCCGCGCGGGCGGTGAGCAGGGTCTCGTCGGGCTTTGGCCCGTACTTGACGACGCGGATGTTGCCGGTGCGGACAATGGTCATCCACCGGTCACCGGGACGCGAGCCGGTCTCGAATTCGCCGGCAACCGTCGCGAGCAGGCGTTCGGTGGCGGCGGAGGAAAGCATTTCGTGCGGCGGCAGCAGGTCCGGCGGCGGCCGCATGAGCATCCAACCGGAAACCGCGTTGATGCCGCCGAAAAGCACGACGAGCAGGGCGACCTTGACCCAGCGCGGGATCCGCCCAAGCAGGCTGTCCGAACTCTTGGCCGCCGGCGCATGCGCGACCGGGTGCGGGTGATTTTTGACTTCGGCCGGCTTGCCGCCCACGGTCTCGATGATCTCGTCGACCGTCATTTCCCGCGTGCCGGACTTCAGGCTCCAGCTGTGCAGGCGCAGGCGGCCGGTGGCGGCCTTGACCATGAAGACGCCGTGCGGGCTCGTGATGCGAATCTCGGGCGCCGCCGGGTCCGACGGCGACTGCTGGGTCACGGCCTTTTCCATGGCGCGCAGGATCTCGCGCAGCTGCGCGGCATCCACCGAAGCCAACTCGCTGTCCGCATGGCGCACCCCGAGCTCCCGGCCGTCGGGAGTCAGGTGGCGGAAATTGAGTTTGAAGGTTGCGGGCGTCATCAACGTTCGACGATGAAAAGGCCGTCGCCATTGGCTCCGGTGCGGAAACTGCCGGTGGAAAGGTTGCCGTCATCGATCACGATATCGATGTCGACGAGTTGGTTGGCGTCGACCACGAGCGGCGCGTCGGACGTGCCCGAGATCGCGATCGCGGCCTTGTAACGCGTGCCGGCGTGCAGCTGGTCCTGCTCCCAATTGTAGCGCCCGCCCATCGGGGTGACCCGCGCCCAGGCCGTGCTGTTCAACTGGCCTTCAAGCCCGGTCGGCACCTCGCCGGGATCCGTGTCGACCGGCCAGCTGCCATGTTCCTGGGCATAGGCGTTGAAAACCGCGCCAAAAGTTCGGAAGTCGCTGGCTATCGTCGTCGAACGCGACCGCCGCTGGATCTTCTGGAAGGCGGGTATGCTCAACATGGCGAGCAGACTGATGATGACCATGACAACCATAATCTCAACCAGAGTGAACCCACGCGACCTGCCTGAGGCGGCATTGGCGCGGGTTTTCGGGGAAATATGCAGAGGTGTGGTCAAAATTCAGAATTGAGAATCAGTGCTTTTATTTATCTGGCAAGCCCGAGGTTAAGAACCGGCCCACTTTTTGCCCCAACTTAATCCTGTGGGACAGTATCCTCACATTCTGCACGTTCGCACGAACAAAAAGCCCCGCTCATTCAGGCCTAGCCATACCCGACACTGCGATAAATATCATCGCCCCGCTAAGACTGATCGGCGAAATCGGACCCACCGCGCATGAAATTCTGCATCGTCACCGACATGGAGGGTCTGGCCGGGGTGGATCACTGGGACCAATGCTACGCCACCGACGATGCGGCGCCCGCCTACCGGCACGGGCTCGCCCAACTCGCCGCCGACACGAACGCGACCGTTGCCGGGTGCTTTGACGCCGGCGCCACCGAAGTCTGCGTCTGGGACGGGCACGGACGCAATCGCCAGCAGGCCTTCGCCCGCGTTCCGCTCGACCCGCGCGCCCGTCCGGTCCGGCTCGTTCCCGGGGCGCCACTCAGCCTCGACGGCCTCGACCCGGCGGTCGCCGGCGTCTTCATGGTCGGCCAGCACGCGATGGCCGGGACGTTGCACGGCTTTCTCGACCACACGCAGTGCCCAAAGGAAATCTGCCGCTTCCGGATCGGCGGCACCGAGCACGGCGAGATGAGCCAGTTCGCGCTCTACGCCGGCGCCCAGGGCGCGCCCCTCCTGCACGTCTCCGGTGACGAGGCCCTCTGCGCCGAGGCCCGGCGGCTGTTCCCCTGGGTCGCGACGACCGCCACGAAGCGCGGCACGGGCTGGGCGACCTGCGAACTCTATCCGACCGACGCCGTGCGGGCGCGGATCCGCGCCGACGTCGCCGCCGCGATCCGCGGTCGCGCCGCCGCCCGACCCTGGCAGCCACCCCTGCCGGCCGAGATTGCCGTGGAATACGCATGGAGTGAACTGGCCGATCGGATCGCCGCCATTCCCGGCGTCCGCCGGCCGCACGCGCGCACCGTGGCGTGGACCCTCCACGATCCCCGCTTCGTCTACAACTGGCCGTCGCCGAGTTGGTCGCCCGCCGCGTAGGAAAACGCGTTGAGGGCATAGAATCCACGGTGCAATCCGCGCCGGTCGCGGAAGTTTTTTCCGTTTGGGCACAACGGTTTGACGGATTTTCGCGGACAATATCCGAACCAATCGCCGTCACGCGGTCTATTGCGGCGAACCTCAACCCCGGAGACATCATCATGAAATCCACACCGCAACGTCTAGCCTGTGCCACGCTGACCGTTCTATTGCTGGCGCCGTTCGCCGCGGCTCAACCCGTCCAAGCGGGCGGTGCCGTGCGGGCCGCCGCCTCGCGCCCCACGCTTCCGCCGGCAGCCTCCGTGCGCGCAACGGCAGCGACCAATGCCACGCCGGCCGTCCGCACGCAGCCCGGCCTCAATGCCCAGGCCGGCGCCCACGCCTCGGTCAACGCCCAGCACCGCGGCCTCAAGGTCGCAGCGCTCGCCAGCGGCGGCGCTACCGCCGAGGAAATCCGCACTGCCGCCCACGCCAACCGCGACGTCGTGCTTGAGCGGGTCGATTCGCAGATCGAGGTCGGCGGGCAGATCACCGCTGACTTGAACCGCCAGGCGCGCCACCTCAAAGGCGAGGCCAGGGCCAACTTCAAGGCCGCGATGAAGGACGTGAAGACCGCCGAGAAGACCGTGCGCCGCAGCCTGCGCGCCGCCCGCAAGGCCACGGGTGAAGCCCAGGCCGAGGCCCAGGCCAAACTCGCCGCCGACTACACGGCCTACACGGAGGCCGTGGCCCGCGCGGAAGCCACCACCAAGGTCGAACCGACGACCGAAACCCAACCCTGAAACCGCCTGGCGCCCGGGCCAGCGCCGGGCGCCGCCCCTTTACCGCCACCTTCCGCCTTCCAAACCATGATTTCCCTTCCCTCGCTCCTCCGCGCGAGCTGGCGCTGCCTCCTCATGCTGCCGACCGCTGCGATTGCCCAGGATGCCGCCACGCCGACTCCGCCACAGGCTCCGGCCGCCCCGCCCCCGGCAGAAGTCACCCTCAGCACCGGTCTCGACTACAGTCGCGGTGACTACGGTTTCGCCGCCGAGACGGAAGTCTTCGCCGTGCCGCTGACCGTATCGTACGCCACGGGTCCGTGGCGCTTCCAGGTCAGCCAGGCTTGGCTCAGCGTCGACGGACCCGCCAGCGTCGTGCTGACCGGCGCCCAAGCCGGCGGAGCTGCCGGCCGGCCGGTATCGAGCCGCGAATCCGGCGTCGGCGACCTCTGGCTCGGCGCCACCTATCGCAGCCTGCCCTTCGGCCCCGATCTTGAAGTCGCCTTCACCGGACGCATGAAGGTCGGCACGGCCAACGAGGACAAAGGCCTGGGCACCGGTGAAAACGATTACTACGCCCAGTTCAACTTCAGCCGCACCGTCGGCGCCACGACGCCCTATCTTACCGTCGGCTACCGCTGGCTCGGGGCCAACGCGGTCTATCCGTTGCGCGACGGCGCGTACTTCAGCGCCGGCTTCGTGCGGCAGCTGTCGGGCCCGACCCAGGCCGGCCTTGCAGTCGACTGGCGCGCCCGCGTCGTGTCCGGCGGCGACCCGGCCTGCGAGGTCACCGCGTTCGCCACCCATCACCTCGACGAACGCTGGAGCCTGCAGGGCTACGCGTTGACCGGCCTGACCGACGCCAGCCCGGACTTCGGGCTGGGCGCCTCCGTCAACTACCGGTTCTGAGATCCAGGCCGGCTCAGCGCCGGGCGCGCGCCGCCCGGTGCAGCCGGTCGATCAGCACGGCAATGTAGGACGTGAAGCCGTGGTTGCAGCTCGCGCTGTCGTTGAGGTGCTCCCACAGCGTGCCCGTGCGGCGGGCCATGGGCGCGAAATTGGCCATGAGTTCCCGCTGCGCCGCCGCCGGCTCGCCGTGCGCGATGAGCAGTTCGAGCCGCAGCAGCTTGCCGATAAAGGCGTTCGCCGGGTGCAGTCCGTGGAAATCGCCGCGGACCAACCGGCGCCAGAGCGCCGGTTCGCGCGCCGGCGTGGTCAGGCCGTAGGAAAAGGCGTAATACTGGCAGACCTCGGTCGCGTCAGCCTGAACGACCAGCCGCCCGCGCCGATCCCGCACCGCGTGATCGACGAAACGCCCGTCGCTCCAGGCGAGATCGCGGATGGTCGCCTCGATCCGGCCGGCGCGGGCGGCCAGGGCCGGTTCCCGCAGCAGGCGCGCCCCCGCCCGCAGCGTCGCGGCGTACAGCATGTTGGTCGGGAAGTTCACGTCCTGGACGAACGCGTTGGCCTTTGACCACTCGACGAACACCCAGCTTTCCATTTTTTCGAGCAGGCCCAGCTCGTTCTCGAAGCGCCGGAAATACCCGAGCAACCCGCGCACCCGCCGCGCGATCAGCGGCCGCCACGTCGCCGGCACGCGGCGCTGCCGCACCGCCTCGTCGAGCTGCACGATGAGGAACATCGCCCAGTTCGGGATGAACTGCCGCAGCAACGCCTCCGCCGGATAGCACATCGGCACCATGCCGCGCGGCAGGTCCTTGAACGCGGCCGGCCGCAGGTAATTTTCGAGGAAGGCGCGCTCGATCGGATTGTCGCCGACCAGATGCCACTCCGCCCGGGCCGTGAAGAGACTGTCGCACAGCCAGCCCGCCCGCTCGCGCGACGGGCAGTCCATGAACAGGTCGAGGGCATTCTGCCGGAAGGATGCGACGGCCGCCGTCCGAACCTTGGCCATCGCTGCCGGCAACCCAGCCGGTGCCGGACGGATTTTTTCGGCGTTGACGCAGTTGCGCAGGCGGATCGTGCCGACCTCGACCGTACCCGCGGCGACGATGACCTGGAGGTGCTGCAGCGTGTAGGGTTCGAAGGCTTCGAAATCGACCGTCGCCCCGGGAGCGAGATCGAGACCGATCACATTCACGCACGAGGACCGGTCAAACACGAGCTGCCCGTCGAGCAGGATTTCCTCGAACGCCAGCAGAACGCGCGCTCCCCGCGGCGCCGCCAATTGCAGGGCCGGAAAACCGGTGACAATCCGGCCGAAATCGCACCGCACCCACTCCCCCGCCGCGAGCGCCGTCGGTTGCGCGGCGCCAAGACGAATGCGCCGGTCGCCTGAGAACCGCATGCCCGCCAGTTCCCCGTACAGCGACCACTCGACCTGGCGCGGCGGATAGCCGGCCGAAACCTTGGGCACCTCGTGGATGTGGCGATGGCGACGATAGGCTTTCGCCCGGGCCGCGCTGAACGTGAAACGACCGCGCCGGCCGGCGGAGTTGGGGACGACTTCGGAATGGTCCGGCATCGCGACACCGCGCTCCAGCCACGTGCGGCGGTGGCGCACCCGCGTCAGGACCAGTGCACGCGCCGGCCGGTAGCATGGTCGGAGCCAGGCAAGGCCTGCCGCACCGAAGCGATAGGCCTCCACAAACGCACGCTGGTAACTGTAGCGCTCGACGCGCTGCACGCGCTCCGGTCGCCGCTCCGCTGAAAAACCGCCGCCGCGCGGCGCCGTCCAGGCCAGCACGCGCCGCCCCGCGACCAGCTCGGCGCACAGGAAGGCCGGCTCTAAGGTCGTGCAAAAGGTCGGCACGCCATAGCGCATCACCTCGATCACCAGCTCGAGCCGACCTGCGCGGTCAGCTTCGACCGGCCAGGCATCGACGCGTGCATGGCCGTGCGCCGATCGCGCCGGACCCCGACCGACGAATCGGCCGTTGACCCAGACCCGATAAGCCTGCGCCGCCGCGATCCGCAGGGTCGCGCGCGCCGGGCGGGGCAACTCCACGGTGGCGTGGAAGCTGATCCAGCAATTCATGGTTCCCGCCAAGGCGGCGGGCCAGACCGGCAGGGCCTGGGCGAAGCGAGCAGGTTGGCTCATGATAAAAATTGGCGACCGGAAAGTTTATTATTGTCGCGCGATTCGTCGCCGCAAGCCGCGTTCAGGCCGGCCCAGAGCGCCGCAGCGCCAGCACCAGCGGAAGCATCACCGCCGGCGCCAGGGCGGAGATGAACAGGCCCCAATGCAGGTCGGAACGGTCGGCCACGACGCCGACGAGCCACGGCATGCAGATGCCGCCGAAGTTGCCCGCCGCGCCCAGCGCACCATACATGCTCGCCCCGCCATCCGGATAGCGGTCCGCCGTCACCGCCAGCATCGTCGGCCACAGGCAGCTCCCGGTGAAACCCACGGCGATGCACGCGGCGAGCGCCAGCGCCGGCACGGGCAGAAAGGATCCGCCGATGAACAACAGCACCGACACCGCGCAGCCCCAAGCCATCACCCGGTAGGGATCCCACCGCGCGCCGGCCGCGCCCACCACCATGCGTCCGGCCGCCATCAAAATCGAAAAGACCAGCAGGCCCGCGCCGCCCAGCCACACCGGATAACCGAGCGCCGTCTCCGCGTAGGCCGGCAGCCATTGCACCATGCCAGCCTCGGTCGCACCACCGAGGAGGATTGCGGCGAGCGCGCCCCAGAACCAGACATGCCGCACCAGCGTGCGGAGGCGCAGCCGCCCGCCCGCCACGCTGAGCGCCGGAAAATGCAGCGGCGCAAACGCGAACATCAGGCCCACCGGCAGGGGAACCAGTATCAGGCAGGCCGCGCGCCAGCCCAAGCCCGCCTGCAGCACGAGCGTACCCGTCAGGATCGTGACCACGGCGCCGACGCAATAGTACGAATGCAGCCAGTTCATCGCCGCCGCGCGGCGCTCGGGATTGAGCGCGGCCACGACCGGGCTCAGCACCATGTCGAGGATGCCCGCGCCGAGGCCGAGCACAAAGATCGCCGCGCCGAGCCAGGCGTACGTGGGCGCGAACGCCGCACCCACGAGACTGAGTGCGATGAGCGCGTTGCCGAGCAGCGTGAAGGGCTTCGCGCCCCAGCGATCCGCCAGCGGGCCCGCGGCCAGGATGCCGGCCACGAGCCCCGCAAACGTGATCGCCCCGAGTCGACCCAACTGCTCCTGCGTGAGGCCGGCCGCGCCGCCGTACTGCACACTCAGCGCCGTGAGGAAAACCGGGAGCAGGTTGAGCCCGATGGAAAGGCTCATCATCGCCGCGTAACAGAGCCCGGTCAGCAGCCGGGGCGCGACGGCGGGCTTCAAAGGGCGTTTCTCCGGATGACGCCGGCGTACCAGCGGGCGGACTCTTTCGGCGTGCGCCGGCCCGAGCGGTAATCCACATGGTGCAGGCCGAAGCGCTTGCTGTAGCCGAGCGCCCATTCGAAGTTATCCATCAGCGACCACACGAAATATCCCCGCAGGTCCACGCCATCCTCGGTGATGGCCGCCTGTCCGGCCGCGAGGTAACGGCGGATGAAGTCGATGCGGCGGGTGTCGTTGACGGCGACACTGACGTCATCCTCGCCCGGCAGGGCGATGCCGTTCTCCGTGATGTAGATCGGCGGATGCCCGTAGCGGCAGTCGATCCAGCCGAGCATCTGGCGGCAGAACTGCGGGACGATGTTCCAGTTGAGGTCGGTCTTCTCCCAGGTGGGATCGTCCGACAACGCCACGCGTTGGTCCGCGGCCATGCCACCGTTGCCGGTGGGGGCAAGACCCGCCATGGACTCGCCCGGCGCCGGCTCGGCGGCGTACATGCCGCCGTAGAAATTGAGCCCGAAGAAATCGCTCGACCCCTGCACGAGCGCGCGGTCGGCGGCGCTGAAGCGCGGCAGGCGCTCGCCCACGGCCGCGCGCATGCACTCGGGGTAATCGCCGCGGTAGACGGGATCGGCGAACCACCCGAGAAAGAACTCCAGGCCGCGCTGGGCCGCGGCGCGGTCGGCCGGCGTGTCGGTCTTCGGCTCGCGCCAGTCGCAGTTGTTGGTGATGCCGATCACGCCGCGCTGCGTCGCCTGGAATTTGCGGCGGTAAACGTCGACGATCTTGCCGTGGGCGCGGAGCAGGTTGTGCGCGGCGATGTAAGGCTCGGTCTGGCTGATGCGACCGGGGGCGAAGTAGCCGATGCCGTGGCCGAGCACCGCGCTGCACCACGGTTCGTTGAGCGTGATCCAGTGTTTCACGCGGTCGCCGAAGCGCTCGAAGCACAGCTCCGCGTAGCGCGCGAAGTGGTCCGCGATCTCCGGGTTGAGCAGGCCGTCAAGCTCCAGCTGCAGCGCGAGGGGCAGATCCCAGTGATAGAGCGTGACCCAAGGCGTGATGCCGTTGGCCAGGAGGGCATCGATGAGGCGGTTGTAGAAGGCGATGCCGGCTTCGTTCACCGCCCCGCGGCCCTGCGGAAGGAGGCGGCTCCACGCGATGGAGAAGCGATAGGCCTTGAGGCCCATCGCCTTCATCAGGGCGACGTCTTCCTCGAGGCGATGGTAATGGTCGCAGGCCACGTCGGCCGTGTGTCCCTGGTGCGTCTTGCCGGGCGTGTGGGTGAAGGCGTCCCAGATGCTGAGGCCCCGGCCGTCCTCGAGCCAGGCGCCCTCGATCTGATGGGCGGCCGTGGCCGCGCCCCACACGAAGCGTTCGGGAAATGTTGCCATGCCTCGTTGTTGGGCGACGGCTGCACGCGCTGCAACCCCGGCGTGGCTGACATCGTCAAGGACCACGCTGAGTATTCAGGCCTCAGCGCCCACCGCGGGCCGCGTCGAGCGCGGCGCGAGCCGCAGCGTGGCCGGGGTCAAGGCGGAGGACCGTCTCGAGCGCGGTCACCGCCTCGGCCTCCCGGCCGCTCATGCCCAGCGCCATGGCGAGGTGATAGCGCATCTCGGTGGATTGGGGGTCCGCTGCGAGCACGGACTCCAGTTGCGTGATCGCTTCCGGCAGGCGCCCGGCGCGCAGGAGGGCGCGGGCGAGGTTGCCGCGGATGGCGAGGGCTTCGCCGGTATCGGTTGAAAGCGCGAGCGCGGCGGCGAACTCGGCGACGGCTTCGTCCCAGCGCCCGGATTGGGCGAGCACGATGCCGTAATTGCTGCGTCCGCGGGCGTAGTCTGGCCGCAGCGCGGCGGCGCGCCCGCAGGCGTTCAGGGCTTCGGGCTGGCGGCCGAGCAGGGCGTAGGCAATGCCGAGGTTGGTCTGCGCCTCCGCGTGACCGGGCCGGAGGCGCACGGCTGCGAGCGCCTGCTCGAGGGCCTCGTCGGCGCGGCGCTGGTTGAGGTAGACTTCGGCGAGATTGGTGCGGGCGCGGGCGTTGTCGGGCATCTTGGCCACGGTGTCGGCCCAAAGCGCCTCCTCGCTGCGGTAGACTTGGTTGCGCTGCGCTGTGAGCAGCACGCAGACCGGAATGACGATGAAGGAGCCGATGAGCACGGGGCGGCCGAAGCGGTGGAAACCCGCGATCACCACGAGGCTCACGACCGCGGCCAGCGGCAGGTACATGCGATGCTCGGCGATGGTCTGGCTCACGAGCGGCACCACGCTCGAACTGGGCGAGAGAATCACGAAGAACCACGCGCCGAGGAAACCGATCCGCGGATGACGGCACAGCGCGTAGATCGTGCCCCCGACCAAACCGCCGAGCGCCAAGATCTGCCACCACACCGCGGCGGGATCGCGAATGACTTCGGTGCCGTAATCGAACACCAGCGGATGCGGCCAGAGTGCGAGTTGCAGGTACAGGAGTAGGGCGCGGCATTGCGTGAGCGCGTAGGCCCACGGCGTCACTCCCAATCCGAAGCCGGCGGCCTCGCCGCGGCTGCCGCCGGCGCTGTAGAGGAGCCAGCCAAGCAGCAGCCAGGTCGCGCCCAGTGCGGCATAATAGCGTCCACGTTGGCGCAGGGCTTCGCGAAAAGTACCCGCTGCAAACGTGCGATCGTAGAGCAGCACGATGACCGGTGCCGTCACCATGACCTCCTTCGCCGCCATGCCCAGCAGGCAGGCGCTGATCGATGCTGCCGCCCAAATTCGGGTCGCCGGCCCGGGTGTGAGGAAGCGCACGAAGGCATAGAGCGTCAGCAGGTAGCACAACCCGACCAGCGACTCGGTCCGTTGCACGATCGAGGTGACCGATTCCGTCTGCAGCGGATGCGCCAACCAGAGCCCTGCGGCCGCCAGCGCCAGGAGGTCCGCCGCCGTCCGCACCCGTCCCGGCATCGACTCCAGCCGCAACGTCCTTCGCAACACGCCGAACAGCGCCAAACCAGCCGCGGCGTGGATGAGCAGGTTCAACGCATGATAGCTCCAAACCTCCACCCCGCTGATCGCATAGTTGAGCGCAAACGAGAGATTCACCAACGGCCGTCCCGTCACGCTGCTCCCCGTGTTCGGCGGCACCAACGCCGTCCCCCACTCCCGAATCGTCGGATTCCCACTGATCGCCGGCTTATCATCAAACACCAGCGGTCCAGTGAAGGAATTAAAGTAAGCTAACCCTATTACCAAAAACAAAATAAGCACTCTCATCATACGGGGTCAGGCCTCAATTTCTTAATTATTTTCCTTTCTCTACTCAGATAGACGCTTATCGATCCCGGTGTTCCCATCGCCAAATTTCGAGCGATCCAGGCATTCGGCGCCATGGTCTTGCCCTTGAGCTTCAGGGCCAATGCCACCTTCCAAGGTTCGCCCTTCGCCGCCCGTGCGAGATCCGTTCGGGTACGCCGCGCCGCCGCCAGCAATTGGTCAAGGATCGCACTCCAACGCGCCGACCTGAGCTCATCGGTTTCCGAACCCTGCAAGGTTGCCGGAGCAAGATCGCCGGCGAACCTGTCCGCCATCGAGGCCCGCCACGCATCGTCGCCGATAGCCCATCCCTTCGACATGCGGTCGAAAGCCTGCCGCCGTTGCTCTTCGGTGTCAGCGGCCAGCCATTGCAGGTATTCGAAATAGCCCTTCCAGCCGGCAGCCGAATCGGTGAAGCCCAACTCACGCAACCACTGGGCACATTCGAGAAATGACGGGCGGTCACCGCGCAGAAAGCGCCGGTAACTTGACCAGCGAAACTGCGTCAGTTGCTCCAACGGCACAATGCCGGCACGTTGCGGGTTGAGGTGTACGTAATTTACCACTCGCGCCAGATGCGGCCCGGGCTCGACCAAGATCGCCTTGTAGCGGCTTTGGAAGAGATGCCCGCGTTCGTTGCGGAACCGATTAAACCGGACCGCAAAGGTGCTTTGTAGCCAATGCATCCCTTCAACCAAGTTCGCCCGCGGTGTTTCCACCACCAGGTGAAAATGGTTGCGCATGATCGCATACGCGAAAATCCGCCACCCAGCCTGCTCGCAGGTTTCGAACAGGCACTGCTCAAACGCCATCGCCGCCCCGGTGGACTCAAAGACATCGCGCCGGTAATTGCCGCGATTGATCACATGATAGATCGCCCCTTTGAACTGCAAACGAGGTCTGCGCGCCACCCGATCAGAGTGGCGCGCAACGACCGCTTGAATCAATTAAATAATTGAGGCCTGACCCCGTATTCAGATGTGGCGGGTTTCGGCGAGTTCGCGGCGGAGGTCGGCGCGGAAGTCGGGGTGCGCGATGGAGATAAGGGCTTCGCCGCGCTCACGGATGGTTTTGCCGTGGAGGTTGACCGCACCGTACTCAGTGATGACCCAGTGGACGTGGCCGCGTGTCGTGACGACGCCCGCGCCAGGAGCCAAGGTGGACACGATGCGCGAGACTTTGCCGCCCATCGCCCGCGAAGGCAGCGCGATGATGGGCTTGCCGCCGGGCGACAACGCCGCGCCGCGGATGAAGTCCATCTGCCCGCCAATGCCGGAGAACACCTTGTAACCGATCGAATCGGCGCAGACCTGGCCCGTGAGGTCGATCTGTATGGCAGAGTTGATGGCCACGACCTTCGGGTTCTTGCGGATGACCGACGTGTCATTGGTCCAATCGCACGGATAGAAGCTCACCAGCGGATTGTCGTTCACAAAGTCGAAGAGCTTCTGCGAACCGTTGATGAAACTCGTGATGATGCGCCCCCGGCCCACCTGCTTGTACTTGTTGGTGATGGCGCCGACCTCCACGAGCTCGACGATCCGGTCGGAGAACATCTCCGTGTGGATGCCGAGATCGCGCTTGTTCTTCATGCGCGAAAGCGCCGCGTCGGGGATGCCGCCAATGCCCATCTGCAGCGTGGAGCCGTCCTCGACGAGGTCGGCGATCAACTGGCCGATGCGCGCCTCGACCTCGGACTCGGCCTCGGTATGGTGAGACTGGAGCGGGCGGTTCGTCGTGATGAAGGCGCTGATCCGGCTGAGCGGCACGATGTTGTTGCCGTGCGTCCGCGGCATCTGCTCGTTGATCTCCGCGATCACGATCCGGGCCGTGTCGGCCGCCGCGCGGCTCGAGTCGCACGAGGTGCCCAGCGTGCAGAAACCATGCGCATCCGGCGGCGACAGCTGGAGGACCGCCACGTCCAGCTTCACCTGGCCCGAGAGGAAGAGCCCGGGAACGTCCGACAGGAAGATCGGCACGAAGTCCGCCCGGCCCTCCTGCACGGCGGGGCGCAGGGGCGCCCCGGTGAACAGCGAGACGGAACGAAACTCCTTCTGGCGTCCCTTTTCCGCAAACGGCGCCGGGCCGTTTGTGTGCAGATGGTAGAGCCGCACGCCCTCCAAATCCGTGCGCGCCGCCAAGGCCTCAATCAGGGGCGTCGGCGTCGCCGCGGCCCCGTGGATGTAAATATTCGTGCCGCTGCGAACATGCGCAACCGCCTCGGCCGCCGATACCGCGCGGCTCTTGTAGTCTGAAGCTGCAGTCTTCATAGGTTCCGCGAACTTAAATCCCGCGCCGCCCGGAGCAACACCACATGCTGGTCAGAAAATGGGGAAGTCTGCGCAAAAATTGACCCCCTCACCGGCCCTTTCCGGCACCGGGATTGCAATCTTAAGCAAAATCCGCGGGAATCCCCGCAAAAGACGCGGAGGCAGCGTCAGCGCGGTCCGCTAGGCTGCAACCGGCAAAAAGCCGCCAACGGGCGGCACCCTTCCCCAACCCCCCTCATCGGTTTATGAAAGAATACGCCTCTTCAGACCTGAGAAACTTTGCCGTCCTGGGCCACGCTTCCTGCGGCAAGACCATGCTCGCCGAAGCCATGCTGGCCTGCGCCGGTCGCATCGGCCGCATGGGCTCCATCGCCGCCGGCACCACGGCCTCCGACTACCACGCGAGCGAGCACCAGCACCAGATTTCGGTGCACGCCTCGCTGCTCAATCTCGAGTGGATGAACCGCAAGTTCAACCTCCTCGACACCCCCGGCTACGCGGACTTCATCAGCGAGGGCCTCGGGGCGCTGCGCGTCGGCGACTTCGCCCTCATCGTGATCAACGCCGCCCACGGCCTGGGCGTCGGCACCGATGCCGTCTGGGATTACGCCACGCGCTTCGGCCTGCCAAAAATGCTCGTGGTCAATGCGCTCGACAAGGCCAACATCGACTTCAACGCCATCCTCGCCGACACGCGCGCCCACTTCGGTCGCAACGTGCTCCCCCTCGCGATCCCCCTCGACGCCGGCCCCGGCTTCAGCCGCGTGCTCGACGTGATGCGCAACGAGGTCGTCACCTACAAGCCGGGTGGCGACGGCAAATACGCCGAGGCCCCTGCCACCGGCGCCGACGCCGAGCTCGTGCAGCAATACCACAGGCAGCTCATCGAGTTCGTCGCCGAATCGGACGACACGCTCATGGAGCGCTTCTTCGAGAAGGGCATCCTCGCCGAGGACGAGTTCCGCGCCGGCCTGCACCAGGCGATCCAGAAGCAGGTCCTCGTCCCGCTCTTCGCCGTCTCCGCCGAGACCAACGTCGGCGTCGCCCGGCTCATGGACTTCATCGCCAAGTACGGTTCCTCGCCGCTCGACCGCGCCGAGGTCCCCGCCCACGATCCTGCCGGCAAGGAAGTGGCCGTGACGCTCACCCAGGCCGAACCCGTCGCCTTCATCTTCAAGACGATGAACGAGCCGGGCGTCGGCGAACTCTCGCTCTTCCGCGTCTATTCCGGCGTCCTGCGCACCGGCCTCGAGCTGCGCAACGCCTCCCGCGACCTCTCGGAACGCCTCGGCCAGCTGTACGTCCTCAACGGCCACGAGCGCACCGCCGTGCAGCAGCTCGGTGCCGGCGACCTCGGTGCCGTCGTGAAACTCCGCGGCACCCACACGGGCGACACGCTCAGCAGCCCGAAGCAGTCCGTGATCCTGCCGAAGGTGGAGTACCCCGCCCCCAACATCCACGGCGCCCTCCGCCTTCGCTCCCGCGGCGACGAGGACAAGCTCGCCGTCGGCCTCGCCGCGCTGCACCAGGAGGATCCCACCTTCCACTACCGCGTGGATGACGAGCTGCACCAGACCATCGTGTCCGGCCAGGGCGAAATCCACCTGCAGGTCATCGTCGAGCGTTTGCAGCGCCGCTTCGGCGTCGTCGTCACCCTCGAGGAACCCGGCATCCCGTACCGCGAGACCATCCGCAGCAAGGGCGAGTCCCGTTACCGCCACAAGAAGCAGACCGGCGGCGCGGGCCAGTTCGCCGAGGTGTGGCTCCGCGTCGAGCCCGGCCCGCGCGACAGCGGCGTCGAGTTCAAGCAGTCCCTCGTCGGCACCAATGTCGACCGCGTCTTCGTGCCCTCCGTTGAAAAGGGCGTGATGACCGCCTGCAAGGAAGGCGAACTCGCCGGCGTGCGCGTGACCGACGTGAAGGCCGATTTCTACGACGGCAAGATGCACCCGGTCGACTCCAAGGACATCGCCTTCCAGGTCGCGGGCTTCCACGCCTTCAGGGAGGCCTGCACCGCCGCCGGCTCCTGCCTGCTCGAGCCCATCTACACGATCGCCGTCACCGTGCCCGACGAATACGTCGGCGCCATCATGGGCGACCTCTCCTCCCGTCGCGGCCACATCCTCGGCGTCGAGACCGAGGGCCACTTCCAGATCATCCGCGCCCAGGTGCCGCAGAAGGAAATCTACCATTACAGCACCGTTGTGCGCTCCCTCACCAGCGGCCGCGGCCGCCACGCGGAGAAATTCAGCCACTACGCCGAGCTCCCGGCGGAATTCGCGCCCAAGCTCCTCGCCGAGCTCAAGGCGCGCCGCGAGGCGATGGCCGCCGCCGCGAAGTGACGCCCAATCCCGTCAGTCAACCGTCAACCCTGAAACTCGTCCCCTCATGACCACTTGGAAAATCGAGATCACCGAACCGCACAGCGGGGAGTTGGGCGAGGCCATCCTCCACGAGGACCATGGCTTCGCGATGGAAGAGTATACCTACGAAGCCGGCCACAAGATCGAAGTCGCGGTGCACGACACGCACGACTCGCACTGGCACATCTTCACCGACCTCGACTCCGGTCACCGATTCAAGATCCCACCGGAAAAGTACCGCCGGGTCAGCTGACCTCCCGTTCCCCGCATCTCACCGTGATGTGAGGTGCCAAAGTCCGCAGAGCGGGCACCGATAAGCCGTTCGCCCCCGCTCCACCCCCGCCAGCATGGCCGCCTGCATGGCGTCGCCCTGGGTCCGATAACGCCGTTTGCGCGTGCAGATCCGTTTCCGCTCATCCCGGTCGGGCTGCTTCATGGCCCGCCGCGCCCGCCTGACTTTTCCGGAAACAACCCGCGCAGGCCAGCCGCACTCGCCGCACCCACGCCGCGCTCGGTGATCAGGCCCGTGATCAGCCGCGCCGGCGTCACGTCAAAGGCTGGATTCGCCGCCCGGCTACCCTCAGGCAGCAGCGCCACGGTCGCCACCGTGCCGTCCGCCAGCCGCCCGGCGAGATGCGAGACCTCGCGCGCGTCCCGCTCCTCGATCGGGATCTCGCGCACGCCGTCGCGCAGTGTCCAGTCGATGCTCGGCGAAGGCGCCGCGACATAGAACGGCACGCCGTTGTCGTGCGCCGCGAGCGCCTTCAGATACGTTCCAACCTTGTTGCACACGTCACCAGTCGCCGTCGTGCGGTCGGTGCCGACGATGACCAGATCCACCTGCCCGTGCTGCATGAGATGGCCGCCGGCATTGTCCGCGATGACCGTGTGCGGCACGCCCGCCTGCCCGAGTTCCCAGGCGGTGAGGCTGGCCCCTTGGTTGCGCGGACGCGTCTCGTCCACCCAGACATGCACCTTCAACCCGGCCGCGTGCGCCGCGTAGATCGGCGCCGTCGCGGTGCCAACATCCACCGTGGCCAGCCAGCCGGCGTTGCAATGCGTGAGCACGTTGACCGGCGCCTCGGCGCCCTTGCGCCGCGCGATCGCCTCAAGCAAAGGCAGACCCGCAGCGGCAATGCCGCGGTTCAGCGCCACGTCCTCTTCGCAGATCGTCTCGGCGAGCTGTCGCGCCGCCGCCAACCGCCGGTCGGGCGGAATCATCCCCAGCTCCGCACGGCAACGATCCAGCGCCCAGCGCAGGTTCACCGCCGTGGGCCGCGTGGCGAGGAGCAGGGCGTGCGCCCGGGCGAGATTCGCGTCGGCGGGATCCTTTCGCAGCGCCAGCCAGACGCCCCACGCCGCCGTCGCCCCGATCAGGGGCGCGCCTCGCACCAGCATCGCGCGGATCGCATGGGCTGCGTCCTCGACCGTGCCAAGCCGCGCCACGACGAACGCGTGTGGCAGGCGGGTCTGGTCGATGATCTCCACCGCCACGCCATCGGCGGCGGGCCAGATCGTGCGCATGGGTCGGCCGGCGACATTCATGGGCAGGCGGCCGCCATCATTGCGCCTTGGGCGTGAGCATCGCCAAGCCCCGCATCGTCGCATCGGTCACGGCCCGGAAGGTCCAGTGGCCGGGCCAGTCGCGGTGCATGAGCCGGTCGAGCCGGTCAGACCCGCCCGACACGGCCACTTTGTGCAACAACCTCGTCCCCGACGCCGCGAGGAGCGGCAACCGCTCGGCACTGGCGCGTGTCAGGCCCTCGATCACCGCGGAGAGCAGGTGCGTCCGGGTGCTCGCCAGCGTCAGGCCCGTGAAGGCACCCTGGCGTTGCTCGATGCTCGTCCGCTCGCCCGCCATGTACGGCTCGAAGCGCACGGTGCCCGCCGCCTTGGGGCCAAGCCGGCTCAGCCGGTGGAACTCCGCCTGAAACTCCTGGATCGGCATGCCCTGGAAGCACTGGTCGCGCACCCAGTAGATCGCCGAGGCCGCCGCGGCCAGCGTGCTGACCTGGAGCCATTTGCCCTGGACGCCGAGCGCGCGCGTCAACAGGCGCGGATGCGGCTTCGGCCGATCCGTGCACAGGGCGAGCACGTCGGTCGAGCCGCAGACGTTGAACAATTGACCGACCTTGGCCCCCGCCAGCAGCATCCCGGCGCTGCCGTCCATCAGGCCGACGATCATCGGCGTGCCGGCCCGCAGGCCGAAGGCGCGCGCCGCTTCCGGCGTGATCGCGCCGCCGATGCGATCGGCCTCGTGCACCTCGGGGAGCAGCGAGCGGCTGACGCCGAGATTGGCGCACAATTCGTCGCTCCAGCCATCGAGTTTGAGCGTCCGGTAGAGCCCGGTGAACGAGGCGTTCGAGGGATCGATCACCCGGGCCCCGGTGAGGCGGCGGTGCAGGAAGGTGTTGAGGTGGCCCACGAGGTCCGCCCGGCGCAGCCGCTGCGGCTGGTGCTCGAGGAACCAGCGCCACGTGGTCGAGCTGATCCCGCCCGGGAACGGTCGGCAGCCGCAGATCTGCAGGTGGCGGGCCTGACCGATGCGTTTTTCCAGCGCTTGCGCCTGGGCGACGCTGCGGCGGTCCTGGTGCGTCACGATCGGGGTCAGCGCCCGGCCCTGCCGGTCGAGTGCGACCCAGGCCGGGCACATCACCGCAAGGTGGATCGCGTCGACCTTGGCCGCCACCCCCTCGAGGCCGGCAATGGCCGTGCGCACGGCGCGCAACAGTTCCTCGGGATCGACCTCGACGTTCGGACCCGTGCACCGCGAACGGAAGAACGCCCGGGGCGCCTCCCGCTCGACCTTGCGGCCGCGCAGGATGCCGGCGATGACCGAAGACGAACCGATATCAAGCCCGAGGACGGTGGACATGGGTTCAACGTCTGACCCGGAGAGCCGTCGCTGACAATGCCGGTTTCACTGGGCCGATCCGTCAGGTGTCCTTGAAATTGATCTCCAGCAAAATCGCGGTGTGGAGGTGCTGGGACAGGTACGCAAACGTGGCGTAGCCGTAACCGTTGGCGCCCCAGTTGGCGCCCCATGAATTTTTGAAAATGAAGGTGGCATCCTCGATCCGGCCGGTCGGGCAACGGTAGCCAACAAGCGTGACGGCGTGGCTGTAACTCGGCGTCTGCGAATTGAGGAGGGCGGCGCGCATGTTGAAGAACCGCGGCCAGCCCGTGCCGATCGTCACGGGGATGCCGGCGTTGAGCGCATGAATGATGTTGTTGAGCTGCGTGGCCTGGTCGCGGCCCGGCACCGCGTGCACCGCGCCCTGCGTGCGGGCCCGGGCCTCGGCGACCACTTCCGCCGGCGGCTCGCCGACGGCGGCAAGGTCGCGACCCATCGTGTTGGGCAGGCTGCGCTCGAGGGGGATGCCGTAGGTCCGCAAACCCATGACCACCTCGGTGAGTGCGAACCCCTCGTCGGCATCGTCGCCCTGCCGGGCGGCGTCCGGCGTGGCGGGCCGCTGCAGGGTGCGGCGCGTCGCCCAGATGAGATACTCCTCCGAGAATTTCTCGGCGCGGCCGGTGTTCTCGGCATTGAGGAACTCGATGGCGCCCACGACGGCGAAGACGGCGCAGCTGGGCCGGCGGCCCTGGTCCTTCGCGTGCAGCTCCAACTCGCGGAACCGCGGCCGCAGGTCCACCTCCGCCCGCAACTCCGCCGCCTGCCCGAACTGCTGCAGCACCTGCTCGAACCGCGAGCGCGACGCCGGCGGCGCCGCCTTGGCCTTCGCGGCCGCGGCCGCCAGCTGCGCCTGCCGCTCCGCCGTGGCCCGCCGGAGCGCCTCGTCACTCGCCTGCTCGGCCGTGGGATCGTAGCCAAACCGCGCCTGCCACTCCGGCGCCAGGTCGCGCAATTTGATCGAAGCCATGCCGCCGCGATGGGTGAACACCACCGTTCGGGCGTTGACGGCCTTGATGACCACGTCGTGGTAAACGGTCCGCCCCACCGGGAGCGTCGCCACCTTGGCCCCCTCCGGAATGCGCGCCGGCGCCGCCTCGGCCAACGCCGCCGGGGCGAGGAACAGGACGGCCACGACAACCCAGATGCGGGGTTGCCAGCCAAAGGTCGCGTGCCTGATCGCCAGCCGGTACATGCGTCTGCGCCACGATGGCAAAGCCGGCGCCGCGGTCGATGCTGCAGTTACCCCGGCCCGGTCCCGCGGCAGGCTTGCCCGCGACCGCTCATCGTGCCATCCTGCTGCCGCAGCCGATGGAACTGTACCTGATCCGGCACGCCCACGCCCTAGAAGCGGCCTTCGATGAGATCCGCCCGCTGAGTCCGCGCGGTCGGAAACAAATCCGCACGCTCGCCCGCTGGCTGCGCGAGACGGACGCGTTCGTCCCGGCGGAATACTGGCATAGCCACCTGGTGCGTGCCGCCGACACGGCTGCACTGCTGGCCGCGCGACTGCGCTCCCGGACGCCCCGGCGCACGGTGAAAGGCCTGGCCCCGTGGGACGATCCGGCCCTGATCGCCGCCCGCCTCGGCCGTCGCCGACGGTCCCTCGCCCTCGTCGGCCACGAGCCGCACCTCAGCGCCCTTGCCTCCCTCCTCGTCACGGGCCGGACCCATCCGCCGGTGTTCGTCTGCAAGAAATGCAGCATCCTCACCCTGGAGCGCATCGAGTCCCGCTGGCTGGTGCGCTGGCAGGTATCGGCGGACTTGCTGGGCTGAAAATGTCCCTTGCCAAAGCGCCAAAAGCGGCGACGTTACCAGCGTCGGATGTCAGTTCAGATGCACGGTTGAGATCGTGATTTGAGTCAGGCAGCAAACGACAGCGTAAGATTCCGCGTTAGCGACTCGTCCGGTTAGCGAGGTCAGGCAACGTCAGGAAAACGCAGCTTTGGGTTCGAGCGTCGGCTACGGCGTTTGGGACCCAGCGAGAGGTCAGGCACGATCCGACCGTGGAGTTCGTTCCCCCGCAACGTCAACCAACCCTGCGGCCAGCCAGCCGCGGGGCCCAAACTCCCACCACCATGAACTTCCACCAGCTTCTCCTCCAACGCGCCGTCCTGCTGCAGCAGGCCCGGCTGGCCAATCTCGCCTTCGCGTGGCAACGCCTCGACGACTGGGCGCAGCGCATTGCCCGCGCCCGCCTGCGCGGTGAAGTCACGCTTCAGCTCGCCGACCCGGCCGGCGACCGGCCCTGGCCGTTTCTGCTGGCCCGCACCGGCAGCCAGGCCGTGATCGAGGAACACTTCACTGACGAGGACATCGTCGAGCTGGCCGACATCCTCGCCTTCCTGGCGGAGGATCCCCGCGCCGTGGAGTTCACGTTCCAGCTCGAGGAAATGGGCGCCCGCTTCCTGCCCACCATCCGCCACGAGCTCGCCCAGGCCGGCGTCCTCGTGCACCAAACGGCGCCATCGCCCGAGGATTCGAACCGCGGTCCGGGCTGAGCCGGGCGGAGCCGGCTACGGCTTGGTTTTGCGATACTCGCGGTGGCTGGCCTTCTGAAAGTCGGCCAGCTCCCCGATCCGCTTTTGCGCCGCCGGGTTGTCGCCGGCCTTGAGCGAAGCTTCGATGTCAGCCACCTGCGCGAGCAGCCGGCCAATCTGCTTGCGATAGGCGGCCGTAAACCTCCCGCGTTCGGACTCGGGCAGGTCTGCCGCCTTGGCCGGAATGAGCTTCCCGGCGGCCTGGGCCGCCTCGCGCATCTCGCCCAGCAAGGCGAGCGATGCGGCGTTGTGGGCCGGATCGCCGGCCTGCCGGCGCAGCTTGCGGAAGGCGCCGCTCAGGCGATCCATGTGCTCGCCCAGTTCCGTCATTTCCTCGCCGCCATTGTCCGGATCGGCCTTGGCCGTCAGCTGCGGTCCACTGGCGGCAAGCGCGAGGTATAGGGTACAGATGAGGACGCAGTTTCTCATGGGTGGGGAATGGGGTGCCCCGAAAAAGAACCACCGCCCGGTCGCAGGCAATTGCATTGTTGCCACCGGCCCGGCTGGCGCCATCGGTTCACCTGCCATGCAATCCCCAACCGCTGCCGTCACCCTGAGCGAAGTCACGGCCGAGAAGCGCCTGCTTTGATCGTCTCATGATCCGCCATCGCCTCACCGCCATCTTCCTGGTTTTCGCCCCGCTCTCGACTTGGGCAGGTCAAGGGCCGGATGCCGCATCCGCCATTCCCTTTCCGGCGACGTCGGAGTGGGCCCGCGCCGGCGCCGCCGCTGGCAACTCGGCCTCCGCTCCCATTGTCGCCACGCTGCGACCCGGTGATGACGTGCAGGCCGCGGTCGACGCCGCCGCGTCCACCGGCGGTGTCATCCTTCTCCAAGAGGGAGACTATCCGCTGCACCGCACGCTGCACCTGCGCTCGGGCGTCATCATTCGAGGCACCGACCGGGTCCGGACCCGCCTGGTGTTGCTGCTGCGCGCATCCCGGCCGGCTGGCGCGGCGATCGACCAACCCGCCGCCTGGACCAGCGGGGTCGAGCTGACGGCCGTCGAACGGGCCGGGTTGGAGGAGGTGACGGTGATCTTCGATCCGACGCTGCCGGCGCCGACTGACCCCCGCCGCACCAAGGCCGCCTATGGGGACGATCCGGCCGGTCGCCGCGACCTGCATGTCGTCTCCGTGGCGATCACCTCGGCGCGCGACTGCTGGCTGGCGCGCAGCCTGATCCTCAACTCCGGCTCACATCCGCTGGTCCTGAGCGACTGCGAACGGATCACCGTCGACGATGTCGTGATCGAGGGCGCCCACAACCGCGGTCCGGGCTCCGGCCTGCTCAACCTCGCCCGCAGCACCGGCGTCCGGCTCTCCGGCCTGCGCGTGCGGGACATCAACACCTTCGTCGTCCACGGCGGTCCCGCAGGCGCGCCGTGTCGCTACAACGTCGTGGCCGATTCGCGCTTTGAGATCGATCTCAGGTTCCACGGTGCGGGCACCCGGGACAACCTGTTCGAGAATTGCGCGATCGCCGTGCCGGCCTGGCTGCTGCGGCCGCCGCTGTCGCCCGGCAACGCGGAGGCGCGCGAGACCCCGCCCGGCCCGGGCAATCTTCTCTATCTTTGCACCGTGACCCGCGATTACGGCCCCGGCGAACGCGCGTTCAGCACGGCGGACGACCCCAACCAGGTCTACGAAGTCCTTCAGCGGCACGCCCGCGAACGCCAGCCGTCGGTCAGCCCCTACGCTCCGGGGCCGGCGAACGGCAGCTTGCGGCGGCGGCCTTAGCGCAGGGTCAGCCTCGCTGCGAGCGACCGATCAGCTCCCAGAGCAACACCGCGCCAGCGACCGAGACGTTGAGCGACTCGACCTGGTTGGAGCCGGGTATGGTCACGAGACGGGTGCAGGCCTGGGCCACGGCGGACGCCAAGCCGTGCTCCTCATTGCCCAGGGCGAGGGCGACCGGCTTGCCCGCCGGGCGCCCCGTCTCGGGGCGGCCGCCGCGGGTCGCAGCGCCCACCACTTCGTACCCGGCACCGGCCAAGGCCCGGACAAACCCCGGCAGATCAGGGACCAGCCAAGATGTTACCGCCTCCAGTCCGCCCTCGGCCACGCGAAAGGCCGCATCGTTGGGCCGGGCTGCCGCCGGATCGTCGGGCACGACCAGGTGCTTGACGCCGAAAAACGCCGCCGTCCGGGCGATGGCCCCGAGGTTGTGCGCGTTGCCGATGCGATCGAGCACCAGGACCGGCTCGCGGCGGGCGGCCCAGCCGCGTAGGTCGCCGGGTGCCGGTGCGCGCAGCATCGGTGCCGTCACCACCGCGATCACGCCGCCGTGGTGCACGGAACCGGCGATCTTTTCCAGTTCCGCCGGCTCAACGCAGCGGTAGACCTTCCGCAACGCCGCCAGGGCCTTGCACATCAGGCCGAGCTTCCGACCTGTCGCATAGTCAAAGTACAACCGCTGGATCGACGCGGCATCGCGTTGAAAGCGCGCCTGCACCGCCGCCAGGCCACAGATCGTGAGTTCCTTGGGTTTCAATGCGGGCAGCATGGGACCGCCCGCGCCCGGGGCAATGCCAAGTAGGGCGGGGCCCTGACCCGCCCAACTTGAAGCCTACCCCTTCGGGTAACCCGTGAAGTGCTTCGGCTCGTCAGGGTCCTGGTAACGCGTGGTGTAGGTCTTGTTGCTCGCCGCGAGCTTCAGGAAGACATCCACCGGCACGATCTCGACCGGGCCCTCGAGCTGCTTGGTGACTTCGACGAGACTGTTCACGTCATTCGACTCGCGCACGTGGATCAGGAGGAAGTAAGGCCGCTTGGCGTTGAGCGCGATGAGTTCGTTCAGGTCGGCCGTCACCTCGGCCCGCGGACGGCGCGGGTCGATGTAGTAGTCGTACGAGATCATCGGCCGCGTGTCGCGCAGGTCGCGCGTGCGGGCCGGGCCGTAGCCGTTGATGAAGCCGATCACGTTCGGGAACGCCGCATAGTAGCGATCGACGGTTTCCTTCGTGAGGTCGGCATTGCCGACGTTTCCATCGGCGGCCGAGTTGTCCATGATCTCCATCACATGCTCGTCGAGCATCGCCATCAGCTTGTTGGCGCGCTCCATGAGCAGCGGGAAGCGCTCCGGCGGGATGTGGTTGGGATACATGTAGCCCGGACCGGAGAGGCCGCCGATGAAGTAGTCGTTGGGCGTGGCGGACTCGTGGAAATATTCCAGCGCCGCGGGCGAGAACTCCGTCCAGTTCATCGTGACCTGCCAGGCGAACGGCAGCTTGCCGCGGCCGGGCTTGGTCCAGACGCCGATGCCGATCGAGTCAGACTGCACGAACGCCAGGTAGACCTTCGGCTCCGCCGTCAGTTTGGCTTCCTTCGCCACGTGGTGGTTGTTCGTGAACTTGAAGCCCGGGGTGAAGGTGAACTGGCAGTTGAAGCTCAGGTTCGGGAGATTGTGCAGGCCCTCCATGCGGAGGCCGTAGGTCGAGAGGAGCGTGGTGTACTGCTCCTCGGTGTCCTTGCCGTACGAATGCCAGCCAAAGACGTAGCCGCCCGGCTCGATCTCGGAGAGGAGCCGGCGATTCAGCGCGAGTTCCTTGGTGTGCTTCGGGTTGGCGGAGAGGTCGTGGAAGAACATCTTCTCGCGCACACCCCAGTCGGCCATGGCCGGCATGCGCACCGCGCCGACGTGGCCGCCCATGAGCATGATGCGGTCCTTGGTGCAGCGCGCCCAGTACTTGTCGTAGGCGTCCTGGTAGATGACGTCGTCGGTCTTGCCGTTGTAGCGGCCGCGCAAGTCGTCGATGGGCTTCAGGCCATGCTTCTCGACGAGCGGGATCAGTTCCTCGGACACGACCACGGCATCCTCGAGGCCGGCGATGGTGAAGGCGACGTTGAGGGAGGCGCCGACTGTCTTGTCCCAGACGACATAGCCCTTCGCGGCCGATTTGAACTGCGCGAGGGCAGCGTCGGCGGTGGAGATCTCGGTGAACTTCACGCCGTGCTTGCGCTGGTAGAATTCGAAGAGCGGGCCGGTGATCTCCCACTGGAACTGCGGAGGATGCACAATGTAGAGCTGGGGCGACGCGCGGTTGGCGAGGCCCTGCAGGCTGACGAGCAGCGCTTTTTCGGGGAGGCCGCCGGCAACGTTCCAATCGAGGTCGAACTTCATGGACCAGGCCGGCTTGGCCGCCGCAGTGACGGTGGCGGCCGGTTCATCAGCTGGGACGACGCTGGCCGTGGCCAGGGCGAGGGTCAGGAAAGAGAGCAGCTTATTCATGGGAATCATTTCGCGGCCGCCTCCACCGGCACCTTCTTGAAGACGTAGACGAGCGGACGGTTTCGCGTGGAATGCAGCTCGATCACGGTGAGCGTGTCGCCGGTCTCGCTGACGCGGTATTCGCTCGTGATGCGCATGGTGACGTTGCCCTGCGAGACCTCGACGGGCGTGAGCGCCTCGGTGCGCAGCACGCGGTCGCCGTCGATCCACGCCGCTGTTGCGGTGGTGACGCCGCTCTTCGCCGGATAGACGGCCATGTGACGCTGCTCGACGCGGAAATAATTCTTCGCCTCGACCGGCCGGGCGGTGTCGTAGGCATTCGTGGCGACGACCTTGCTGCGGATCCACAGCATGTCGTGGGTCACGGCGACCGTCGTGCCTTCAAGGGCGATGACGAGGTCCATCTTGTGCCAGCCGTCGAGGGCGGTGCTCAGCGCGGGCTCAAAACGCCAACGTCCGGCGAGGGCTGGATTCGCCGCCACTGCGGCGGAGGCGAGCCCGAGGGCCAGCAGCCCGCCGGCGATCAATCGTTTGCATGCGGTCAGGTTCATAGGGAATGGCCACTTAACCCGGCCGCGCGGCATGTGTCCACGCGAACCGCGAAAAAGTTCGCGAAAATTCAGCGGCGCTTCGCGCGGGTCGGAGGCCCGCGCCACACTTCACTCTCTCCGGAAACCTTCGAAGTGCTTGGGATCGGTCGGCAGCTGATAGCGGGTCTTGAAGGTCGGATTGCCCGCCGCGAGCTTCATGAAGGTGTCCACCGGCACGATCTCGATCGGTCCATGGAGCTGTTTGGTCACCTCCACCAGGCTGTTGACGTCGTTCGACTCGCGCACGTGCACCAGGCAGAAATACGGCCGGGTCCGATTGAGCGTGATCAACTCCTGCAGGTCGGCGGCCACTTCCTCGCGCGGCCGCCGCGGGTCGATGTAGTAGTCGTACGAGATCATCGGCACGCCGTCGCGCACATCGAAGGTGCGCGCCGGGCCGTAGCCGTTGATGAAGCCGATCACGTCCGGGAACGCGGCGTAGTAGCGGTCCACCGTCTCCTTGGTCAGGTCGGCGTTGCCCACATTGCCGTCGGCGGCGGAGTTATCGAGGATCTCGAAGATCCGCTCGTCGAGCACCTTCATCTGGCGCACGGCCTCGCGCATCAGGCCGTCGAAACGATCGGCCGGGATGTGGTTGGGATACATGTAGGACGGACCCGAGAGCCCGCCGATGAAGTAGTCGGCCGGCGTGGCCGATTCCTGGAAATACTCCAGGGCGGCGGGGGCGAATTCCAGCCAGCTTGGGATGGCGCCCCAGGCGAGTTGCAGCCGCCCGCGGCCCGGCTTGGTCCACACGCCGAGGCCGATGCCGTCGGACTGCACGAAGGCCAGATAGACTTTCTTTTCCGCCACGAGCTTCGTGTCCCAGTCGACGTGGTGCTGGTTCTTGAATTTGAAGCCCGGCGTGAAGGTGAACTGGCTGTTAAAGCTGTGATTGGGCAGGCTTTGCAGGCCGTCCATCCGCAGTCCGAAGGTCGAGGTGAGCGTGGTGTGCTGCTCCTCGGTGTCCTTCACGTACGAGTGCCAGCCGAAGACGAAGGCCCCAGGGTTCATCGCGCCGTAGAGTTCCATGGCGAGCGCCACCTCGTCCGCGTGCGCGGGGTTGCCCGACAGGTCGTGGAAGAACATGCGCTGCCGCACCCCCCAGTCGGCGATGCCCGGGATGCGCATGTCGCCTGCGTGCCCGCCCATGAGCATGATCATGTCGGGGTTGCAGCGGGCGAAGTAGCGGGCCTTGGCGTCGGCGTAGATCTGCGTGTCGGTCCGGCCGTCGTAGCGGCCGCGCAGGTCGTCAATCTGCTTCAACCCGTGGCGCTCGGCCAGCGGGATGAGCGCGGAGGTGACGACGATGGCGTCCTCCAGGCCGGCGATCGTGTAGGCGACGTTCAGGGTCGGCATGACCGCGGTGTCCCAGACGACATAGCCCTTCGCGCTCGTCGCGAACTGCGCGAGCGCCTCGTCGGCGGTCTTCAGCTCGGTGAACTTCACGCCGTGCTTGCGCGTGTAGAAATCAGCCAGGGGCACCGTGATCTCCCACGGAAAGTCGGCCGCATGGGCGATGTAGAGCCGCGGGGCCGTGCGGTTGGCCAGACCCTGCAGGCCGATCAGCATCGCCTTCTCGGGCAGGCCGCTGGCGTTTTTCCAGTCGCCGTTGAAATGCATGATCCACGCCTCGCGCGCGGGCGACGCGGATTCGGCCGCCACCGGAGCGAAGCCGCCGGCGAAACTCAGGACCAGGAAGGCAAGAAAGGTTCGGGTTTTCATGGGCTTATTTTGCCGCCATCTCCGCCGGCACCTTGGTGAATGTGTAGACCAGCGGACGGTGCCGCGAGTTGCGCAGCTCAATCAACAGCAGGGTGGTCCCGCCCTCCAGCAGGCGGAATTCATTGTAGACGCGCATCGTCCCCTCGCCCTGCGAAATTCCGACCGGCACCGAGGTCTCGACGCGCAGTGTCTCGCCGGCATCCAGCCAGGCGGCGGTCACCTGCGCGTTTTCGCCCGGGCGCGGGTAAACGGCCATGTGGCGTTGCTCGATGCGGAAGAAATCCCGGACCGCCAGCGGTTGCGCGGTGTCGACGGTGTTGGTGGCGGAGAATTTCGTCGTGCGCCATGTCATGTCGTAGGTCAGCGCCACTTTGGTTCCGTCCAAGGCGATGACCAGATCGGCGGCGTGCCAGCCGTCGAGCGCGGAACTGCGCGCCGGATCGAGTCGCCAGCGGCCGGCGAGACCGGGATCGGCTGCCGCTGCGACCAGGGAAGGAAACATCAAAACGAGGAGAAGACCGATGCGGAGGCGTTTCATGTCGGACCGACCCTGTGCCGAAGCCCGGGCTGTGTCGACGGGTTCCGCCGGGAAGCGCCAACATTCAGCCGCAGGCAGCGGGCGCATAAGTTTCCTTCACACCCGACCAGACGTCGGCCGACGCAAATCCCGCGCCACCTCGCCCACGAGGGTGAATTCCTCGCGGTCGTGGTAAAGGTGCCGGATGCGCACGCCCGGCGCGCTGCGCTGCAGGACGGAGCCCGGCGCGCGCAGTTCCTGGAGCAGCGCGATGGGGTCCACCCGACCGAACTTGAGGTTCACGACGAATCGCCGACACCAGCCGCGCTCGAGCCAGGGTTCCACGATGTGGCGGAGCACGTGATGCGGTTCCTCGACCATGTCGCAAAAGAGCCAGTCGCAGGTCGTGCCGGCGGCCGGCACGAACCGGAATGCATCCTCGCGCCGGTGCTCGATCGCAGGGTGATCAAGGGCCCCGCCCTTCAGCGGGCCGTTGTCGATCGCTATAACCCGGGCGCCGCGCTTCGCGGCGCTGTAGCTCCAGCCACCAGGAGCGGCGCCGAGATCGACCACGGTTTCGCCGGCGGCAGGCTCGCGGCCAAGGACGACGTAGGCTTCCTCGACCTTGAGGTAGCTGCGGGAGGGCGCGAGCGGATCGTCTGCCATGCGGCGCGGGCCGTTGGTCCGGAGGTTGCGTCCCGCCACGGCCGTCCCGAAATCCGTGAACCACACGCCCAGGCCGCGGGACGTCGCCAAGCCGCGGGGCAGGTCGGCTACGGCCAGTTTGGCCACGCGGGCGATGCGCTTCTTGAGCCGCTCGAAGAACGCCGCCTCGACGCTGCTGATCCGACGCCCCAGTCCGACAAGCTCGGCCGGTCCGCCGAAAACGCACGGCCAGGGCTCGGTCACCTTTTCACCCTGCAGGCTCTGGAGAAAGGAATCGGTGACCTGCTGCGCGAGCGCGTTGACCGAATCGCCCTGCACCGGGCTTTCGCCGTCGATTGTCCAATGCGCGAAGGCGAGCTCGGCGGGTGCCGACTCCGCCCTTACCCAGCCCGGACCCTGCGCCAAGACCTTGGCGCCGCCGGCCGCGAGTTCGCGGACCAGCAGGGCTTCAAATCCGGCCTGGCAGGTGATCAGCATGGCTACGAACCGTGGCGGACGGGCGGTTGGTGCGTCGATCCCAATTAAGGTGTAAGGTGGATGTGCGGACGCCCGTCCGGGAGGACGCCAAGGTAGGCAGCCCGCTGGCGGGCGCTTGGCAGACGTGCGCACGCCCTTCGAGCGCGAGCAAGCTCGCGGCCTACCGTCGACTCAATCCGTTCAGACCAACTCGCAGGCGCCGCCGGCGCAGGCCGGGGCGGCCTTGAGGTCGGTCTCGTCCGACACCTCGCGCATCTGGGTGTAGTCCACGCGGTAGGGCCGCAGGGAGTTCCACTTGTGCACGTCGCCCTCGGTCGTGACTTCCTCGCGCGGCGCCTGGGCGTAGGCCTTGTCGCCGGAGTCCTGAAGCAGGGAGATGCCGGTGAAGAACCTCCGGTTGTTCCAGATGAAGTCGGCCACAAGGTCCCACTCGTCGGCGCGCACGTTGCAGGTGTTGGAGACGTTGTGGTGCAGGCTGGGCGAACGCGAGGCCGTGTCGCCGCCCGGGATGACCCAGCAGGTCTGCACGAGCTTGACCAGCTCGAGGAACTGCACGGCGGTGAGGTCCTTGCGCAGGATGGCCTTCTTGGGGGCCTCGATCGGGAAGGTGATGACGTCGTCGGTGTCGGGATTGTAGACGGAGACCTCGGTCATCTGCGGGTTCACCGACTTGAAGAACGTGTACACCGGCTCCTTGCGGTTGGCCTGGACGCGACGGAAGTAGCGGCGGGCGTGGTGCGGGTGGATGCCGGAGGCGGCGTTCAGGATGAGCGACGCGGTGCCCTCGGGCTTGCAGGTGCAGATCTTGGCGGCCGGGCGGATGTCGATGAGGCTCGCGATGAGCTTGTTGGCGGCGCGGCAGAGGCTGGCGCCCTGCTTCAGGATCTGCTGGTCGAAGAGCACGCCGGGGTTGTCCATGAACCCACAGATGGACACGCCGAGGAGCGCGTCGTGCTCGTTGAGCAGACGCGTGACCGGCCCGAGGTACGGCATGTCCGTGTACGCCGCCTGGATGGTGCCGATAGCGGTGGCGGCGAGGCAGGCCTTGTAGAACGCGGTCTCGGAGACGGCGGCGTGGCCGTTGATGGTCGTCAGGTTGCAGTGCTGGAAGCCGGAGAGGCGGGTCGTGCCGGGGAGGTCGCCCTTGTAACCGTAGCGGTAGAGATCGCCGAGCTCGGCCGGCGACAGTTCCCAGTCGACGACCGGGAGGAGGCTGATCTCGGCGCACGGGTTGCAGCCGGCTTCGGGGTTGTCACAGAAATAGAACCCGGGCTCGCCGAATTCCTTCTGGGCCTTGAAGAGCTTGCGGAAGTTCTCCGCATTGTCGTCCTTGCGGGCGAGGACGGCGGAATTGTTGGACGCGGAGCGCTGCGGGTTCTGCTCGAACCAGTTGCCGGTTTTCGCGTTCATCATTTCCTCATCGTCAGGCGAGAAGAGGCAGATGGTGGCCGAGCGGCGGATGCCGCCGGCGAGCACGGCCTTGGCGATGAACATGCAGATGTCGTAAACCTCGATCGGCCGGAGCGCGCGACCCGCGGCCTGCTCGAGGATGCCCTCGACGCGGGCGAGCGCCTTCTTGAGCGGGAGGTGGCCGGGAGCCTTGCCACCGGAGGTGCGCAGCGGGGAGCCGCGCGGACGGATGGCGGAGAAGTCGAACTCGACCTTGGTGCTTTCGAGGAAGGACTGGAAAAGCGCATGCAGACCGTCGGCCCAGCCCTCGATGGTGTCCTCGATGTGGTGGTGGACCACGGGCAGGTCATGCTCGGGCGCGCGCGCCGGGAGCGCCGGCAGCAGGGCGATGTGGTGCTTCTGGACCGAGAAGCCGACGCCGCAGCCGCTCAGGAGGAGGTAGAAATACTCGCGGAAGAAATCGATCCGATCGACGTTCGAGAAGCTGCAGTTGAACATCCGGCTGTGGTTGCGGAGGATCGCCTCGCCGCCGAACTGCATCGAGCGCATGCTGGGCAGCACCTTTTTGGCCGCGACCTGCGCGAAGGCGTCGCGGATGATGCTGGCGAGATCCACCCCGCCCCAGGCGCGCCGGAGGAGATCGGCCTTGGCGCCGGCCAATTCGGCGATGTCGGCGGGCAGCTCGGCCGGCAGGCGCCGCTCGAGCTTGGCGGCAAAGAACTGCAGATGCATGTCGCGCACGCGCTCCACGCCCTCGGTGAAAATCTCGCGGCGGCCCAGTTCCGGGCGGTAGCGGGCATACTTCGCCATCGCGATGTAGTCGGACAGGCCGTTGTTCGCGTACGCCGTGAGGCGGCGCTCGGCATGGCGGGCCCGGTAGAGCATGTAGGCGCGGGCAACCTCCCACTGGCCGGCACCGGCGATCGCCTTCTCGACCGCATCCTGCACCTGCTCGATCGTCGGGTGGCGGCCGTCACGATAGAACAGCTCCAGCATCTGCGAGACGCCGGCGGCGATGCGGGTCACCTCGGCGAAGTCGGAGCTCTGCAGGCCGTAGCATGCCAGCGCATCGTCGCGGTAGGCGTTGGGGGCGTTGTCCGTGCGGACCTCGTGGAACGCGAGCGCGATCGCGCGGGTGATCTTGTTCAGGTCGAAACGCATGCGGGACCCATCGCGCTTCGCCACCAGCCGTGCGGCGGCGGGGATGGCGCGGCTCAGCAGCTCGGCGCCCTTGCGTTCCAGCTCGGGCTGGCTCGCGCTGGCAGTTTCGGGTTCTTCGAGGTCGGAAAGTTGAGTGGAATTCATGGGAAAAGGGCGGACAGGTTCACACGCTGGCAAAGGGGGCAAGGTCGCGACCGAAGGCTGGATCACCAGCCCGGACCGGCGGCCCATTTGCCCGGGCCAATCGGCAAAGTTCGATGACCGGTTTCACACGCCCGACCGACCGGTGGCCGCGTCGCGGCGCCTGGGTTGGTTTGGGTGGACAATGAGGGTGTGAACATGGGTGACCGACGTTTGGAAACGCCCCTCCCGGAGCAGTTTGGCCAAAGAGCTAATCGAGGAGCACCACTACTGGTTGTGGTGCCGATTGCGTCAATCACCTACCTATTGTGGCGGCGAAGAATTATCCCGGGTAATACCAAATCGTGCACGATTACTGGATTTTACCCGGGAACCCATCCCACTTGCATTAATAGGGCGGACAAAATGCGCACAGGTGCACACGCCGCAGCGGACAAATCGGACCCGCCGGTGGCTCGCCTTACAGCCGGTGCAGGTGGAAGCCGCCGTCGATGTCGAAGCACGCACCCGTGGAGAACGGGAAACGGTCTTCGGCAATCGCGCGCACGGCGCGGCCGATGTCCTCGGGCTTGCCCCAGCGGCGGATGGGCGTGATGCCGCGCTCGTCGTGGATGATGAGCTTGTCGTACTTCTCCTTCACGCCGCCGGTCATGTCGGTCGCGATCACACCGGGGCGGATCTCATAGACGTTGATGCCGTCGTTCGCGAGGCGGTCGGCAAAGAGCTTGGTCATCATCGCCAGCCCGGCCTTCACCATGCAGTAGTCGCCACGATTGATCGAGGCCGTGTAGACCGAGATCGAGGTGATGTTGACGATGCGGCCGCGGAAGCCCTCGGCGTCGGGCGCCTGCTTGAGCATCTGCTTCGCGACGAGTTGCGAGAGGAAGAACGGGCCCTTGAGATTGATCGCGTAGAGGCGGTCAAAGCTCTCCTCGCCGGCGTCGAGCAGGTCCGCGCGCACCTTGGGGGCCACACCGGCGTTGTTCACGTGCACGTCGATACGCCCGAACTTTGCCACCGTCTCGGCCACCAGCCGCTCACGGTCGGCGGCCACGGCGACGTCGCCCTGCACGGTGAACCCGTCGCCACCCGCCGCCTTGACCAGCGCGAGCGCCTCGGCGGCCGCCTCGGCATTGCCGGCATAATTGATGGCCACGCGGCAGCCCGCGCGGGCGAGTTCGAGGGCGATGCCGCGGCCGATGCCGCGCGATGCGCCGGTGACAAGAGCGTTTTTCTGGGCCATAGGCCGTCCAGCGAAACGGTCCGCTGCACGCCGGGCAATGCCCGAATGCGCCCTCCGAACCGTCCGACCGCGATCAGCCCGCGCGGCGGTAGCGGAGGAGGTCGCGGGGGGCGACGCCGTGGACCGCCTTGAAGCAGCGGGAGAAGTGGTACGGATCCGCAAAGCCCACGCGCTGCGCAGCTTCCTTCACCAGACCGCCGTTTTCGACGAGGTGCTCGGCGGCGAGGGTCATCTTGCGGCGCAGGAGGTGCTGGTAGGGGCTGCAGTCGTGGTAGCGACGGAAGAGCCGGCACACGCTCGACACCTCGAGGCCGGCGGCGGCGGCGATCTCCTCCAGGGTGGCCAGCTGCTCCGCCCGCTCCTCGATGAGGGTGCGGCAGCGCAGGAAACGCTCGCGCGCCGGGTCGCCGCCGTGGACGCCCTGGCGGACGTGTTCCTCGACCTTCAGGAGCAGGAGCTCGAGCCGCGTCGCACACAGCGCCTTGGCCAGCCGCCCGCGACGTTCGCCCTCGTGGATCAGGTCCTCGAACAGGCCGCGCAGCTCCGCATGCGCTGCCAGCAACAGCACGCGGCCCGGGGCGACACCGGCTTGGGCAAGGCGGCGGCCCGCCTTCGCGCCGGCCAGGCACACGAAGTATTTGACCATCGGGCGCGCCGGATCGGTGTGGATCGCGCACCGGGTGGCCCGGTCGTAGGCAAAGACCGCACCGGGGGTGAGCGCGTGCGCGACCCCGTCAAGCTCCACCCGTCCGGCGCCCTCGGCCACGTATTCGAGACCGGCGTAGGCGTATGCCTCGCGGTCGACGCGGTAGTCGGGATTGCACAACTCCCGGCCGCCCAGCGCCGGGCCGGTGCGCGCCCCGCGCGCCGGGGCGAGATTGAGGAAGAAATACCGCGCCCGGCTCACCTGCTGGGACAGGAGGGCGCGAGTCCCGGTATTGCCGATTTTATCCATGCCTTTTCGCAAAGTATCCATTCCGGATGCCATCGCGCCAGCGCATAATCACGATTCCGCCGGCTTTCCGGGCGGCCTCAGAGCCGCCGATTTTATCTAGTAACCCGTATTCGTCATGAAAAAATCCCCCGCCAAGACCATCCTGCTCGTCGCCAACGGCGACCTGCGCCAATCCGCCAACGAGAAGACCTGGCCCGGCCAGGAGGCGATGGAGAGACAGCTCACCGCCGCCGTCGCCCGCCTCGGCTACAAGCTCGTGCGCGCCCACCCCTACAAGCCCGCCATGAAGCACGGCTTCATCGCCTCCCAGAAGGAAGGCATGGAGGTCTTTGCGGGCATCAATCCGAACACACCCCTGATCGTCGCCGAGGCGGTCTGGCAGTACTCGCACCACATCCTCCACGGACTCATCTCGCATCAGGCCCCCATCCTCACGGTGGCCAACTGGTCCGGCACCGCCCCCGGTCTCGTGGGCATGCTCAACCTCAACGGCTCCCTCACCAAGGCCGGTGTGAAGTACTCGACGCTCTGGAGCGCCGATTTCACCGACGACTTCTTCCTCACCAATCTCGCCAAGTGGCTGAAGACCGGTGCCGTCAAGCACGCCACGACCCACGTCAAGGCCATCAGCCGCAGCACGGTGCCGCCGAAGGCCCGCTCGCTCGCCAAGAAGATCGCCGACGACCTCCGCCGCAGAAAGTCCATCATGGGCATCTTCGACGAGGGCTGCATGGGCATGTACAACGCGATCATCCCCGACGAACTGCTCTTCAAGACCGGCGTCTACAAGGAACGCCTCTCGCAATCGGCCCTCTATTACGGCGCCACGCAGGTCAGCGACGCCGAGGCCCGCGCCATCTTCGACTGGCTCAAGGCCAAGGGCATGAAGTTCCACCTCGGCACGAATCCCGACACCGACCTCACCGAGGAACAGGTGCTCTGGCAGTGCAAGACCTACGTCGCCGCGCTCCGCATCGCCGACGAGTTCGGCTGCGAGTCCATCGGCATCCAGTATCAGCAGGGCCTCAAGGACCTGCTCCCCGCCTCCGACCTTGTCGAGGGCATCCTCAACAACTCCGACCGTCCGCCGGTCGCCAACGCCAAGGGCGAGATCATCCGCGACGGCGCTCCCCTCACGCACTTCAACGAAGTGGACGAATGCGCCGGCCTCGACGGCCTGCTGACCAACCGTGTGCACCAGGCCCTCAGCCAGCCCGTCGAGAACACCCTGCACGACCTGCGCTGGGGCGACATCGACCAGAGCGGCACGACGAAGGAATACGTCTGGGTATTTCTCATCTCGGGCAGCGCGCCCCCGGCCCACCACATCGACGGCTACAAGGGCACCGATTCCCTGCGGCAGCCCTACATGTACTTCCGCCTCGGCGGCGGCACCGTGCGCGGCATCGCCAAGCCCGGCGAGATCGTCTGGAGCCGCATCTTCCTCGAGAACGGCAAGCTCAAGATGGACCTCGGCCGCGCCAAAGTCATCACCCTGCCGCGCGCCGAGACGGAGCGCCGCTGGAAGGAAACCACCGAGCAGTGGCCGATCATGCACGCCGTCACCTACGGCGTGACGCGCGACCAGATGATGGCCCGCCACAAGGCGAACCACATCCAGGTCGCCTACGCCAAAAGCGCCAAGGAGGCCGACCTCGCGATGTACACCAAGGCCGCGCTCGCCGCCGAGCTCGGGCTCGAGGTCTCGCTCTGCGGCACCAAGGCCGACGGCGCGAAGTTCTGACGCCCCCGCAACGACCTTCAGCAGGGCTGGCTTCGGCCGGCCCTGCTTTTTTGTGCCCAAGCGTCGGCGCCCTGCACCGCCGGCGCGGGAGGGTCTCGACGTCGGGCCCGGCACCCGCCACATTCGGGTGATCCATGGAGTCGCTCCCGCCGCTTCCCGCCGAACCTCGCCCCGGTCTTTACCGACACTACAAGGGCAACGAGTACCGCGTCCTCGGTCTGGCCCGGCACTCGGAGACCCTCGAGCCGCTCGTCGTTTACCAGGCGCTCTACGGGGAGCGCGGCCTGTGGACCCGACCGCAGGCGATGTTCGTCGAAACCATCACCCAGGCCGGCCGCACCGTGCCGCGCTTCGCCTACGTCGGCCCCTGACCTTCCATGCGCGTCCTCATCGCCTGCGACAAGTTCAAGGATGCCCTCACCGCGCCGCAGGCCTGCGGTGTGATCGCCGCCACGCTGCAGGCGGTGCACCCCGACTGGACGTCCGACGTCTGTCCGCTGGCGGATGGCGGCGAGGGCTTCACCGACATCCTGACGCGCGCAGCGGGCGGGCGCATGGTGCCGCTCACCGTCACCGGCCCCCGCGGCACGCCCCATTCCGCGGGATTCGGCCTGGTCGCGCTCGACCGCATCCCGGCCGCGGCCCGGGCCCGGCTCGATCTGCCGGCTGAGACCCCGGCCAACGCCACCCTCGCGGTGATCGAGATGGCAACCGCGAGCGGCCTGGCCCTCCTCGCACCTGCCGACCGCGACCCTTGGCACACGACCACGGCCGGCACCGGCGAACTCATCCGCGCCGCCGCGAGCCAAGGCGTCGCCGCCATCTTGCTGGGCGTCGGCGGTAGCGCGACGAATGACCTCGGACTCGGTGCCTTGAATGCGCTCGGGCTTCGCTGCACCGACAATCACGGCAACCCGGTCCACCCACCCGTCCCGGCGCGTTGGCCTGAAGTGACCCGCCTGACGGGGAAAGTCTCGCCGCCGCTGCCGCCCATCCGCATCGCCTGCGACGTGAGCAACCCGCTGCTCGGCCCGCGCGGCGCCGCGGCCGTTTACGGTCCGCAAAAGGGTCTGCGCCCGGCGGACCTTGCCCGACTCGACGGTCTCGGCGCGCGCCTGGGCCTCATGCTTTGTCACCACTGCGGGCAACCCGACACGGCGCTCGACGCGCCGGGGGCCGGGGCGGCGGGCGGCATTGCCTTCGGGCTCATGGTCGGGGCCGGGGCGAAGTTGCTTTCGGGAGTCGACTTGGTCGATGCCTGGCTGGACCTCGGGCCGCGCCTGGCCGCCGCCGACCTCGTGATCACGGGTGAGGGCCGATTCGATGAGAGTTCCCTGAACGGCAAGGGCCCCGGGGCCGTCGCCGCCCGGGCGCTGGCGCTCGGCAAGCCCGTGCAGGTTTTCGCCGGCCAGGTGCAGGCCGCCAAACCACCGGCGGGGCTCCGTCTCCATGCCATCACCCCGCCCGGCCTTCCGCTCGCGGAGGCCTTGAAAGCGGCGCCCGACTTGCTCGCCGCGAGCGTTCGCCAACACTGTTGAGGACCCATGCCCCCGGAAGAACACATTGCCCGCGAGGAACGCTTTGCCCGGCTGCGGCGCCTGAAGCAGTTCCTGCGCTTCATGCCGCGGCGGGCGGTTTTCCACAAATACCCGCTCATCGGCCGCTTCGCGGACGCCGCCCGCAAGCGCGCCTACCTGTGGTCGTTCAAGACCGCGCATCTCCGGCCTTCGTTCTACGCCGGGTCGATCCTCTCGCTGCTGCCTGTGATGGGCGTGCAGCTGCCGCTCGCGTTCCTGCTCTGCCTGCTGCTGCGCGGTAATTTCATGGTCATGGGCGGTCTGCAGTTCATCACCAATCCCTTCACCGCTGCGCCGATCTATTACGCGACGCACCAGCTGGGGAAGACCGTCATCGAGGCCTCCGGCTTCGGCAGCAGCCTTGAGACCGTCGAGCCCATCGCGCTGGAAACCGCGCCGGCCCCGGAGGCGCCGCCACAATTCGCACCGGCCAAGGTCACGCCCCCACCCCCGCCGCACGAGATGCACTGGGGACGGCGCGTCGGAACGGCGATCAACGCACTGGTCATCGGCGGTGTCATCAGCGGCGCCCTGCTCGGCCTGCTCCTCGACCTCCTTTGGCGCCTGGGTGCGGAATACTATGCGCGCAAACATCCGGCCGTCGTCCGCGCTTCCCGCTCGACGGAAGACCCGGCGCCGCCAAAGTAACGCGCGACATGTTTGGTCCGAACCGTCCCCTGCCCCTAAAAAACCTGCTGGCTTGGTTCGTCTTGGCGCTGGGGTTGTTCGGCTGCAGCGCGAGCCAGCCCCCGACGCGGCCGGCCGCGGCCAACGCCACCCGCGGGTCCGCCCCCGCCCCGGCTACCACCTCAAAGGGCGCCCCCGCCGCCGCGAGCGCCGTGCCGTTCCCGGTGATGCTCGGCATCGACGTCCTCGAGGCCCAGGGCTTCGCCGCGATCAAGGGCAAGCGCATCGGCCTCCTCACCCACCCCGCCGGCGTCAACCGCCGCGGCGAAAGCTCCGTCGACGTCCTCCGCCGCGCCCCCGGCGTGAAACTCGTCGCCCTCTTCGGTCCCGAACACGGCATCTACGGCAATGAAAAAGCCGAGGTGAAGATCGGCGACCGCACCGATCCCCGCACCGGACTGAAGGTGTACTCGCTCTACGGAAAGTTCCGGAAGCCGACCAAAGACATGCTGAAGGGTCTCGATGCGATCGTCGTGGACCTGCAGGACGTCGGCACCCGCAGCTACACCTACGTCAGCGCCATGCTGTACACCATGGCCGCGTGCTTCGAGAATCACGTCGAGATCATCGTCCTCGACCGGCCCAATCCCCTCGGCGGCAACAAGGTCGACGGCCCGCCGCTCGACCCGCAGTGGAAGAGCTACGTCGGCGCCATCCGCGTCCCCTACGTCCACGGTCTCACCATCGGTGAGATTGCCCGCATGGCCAAGGAGTCGCCGGGCGTCCTGCAGGTGCCCAACGCCATCAACGTTTCCGAGGCCGTGCGCGCCAAGGGCAAGCTCACCGTCATCCCCATGCGCGGCTGGCGGCGCAGCATGCGCTGGTCCGAGACCGGTCTCCCGTGGATCCCCACGTCGCCGATGATCCAGGATTTCTCGGCCGTGGTCGGCTACGCGATGGTCGGCCTCGGGACCTACTTCGATCCCAACGCCGGCTTCGACCTCGGCCTGCGCCACGGCGTCGGCGCCAATTACGCCTTCCGCGGACTCTCCCATCGGACGGTGCGCAGCGACATCCTCGAGCGCGAGCTGCGCGCCCTGAAACTGCCCGGCCTCTCCTACCGCCGCATCAGCGTGCCCGGGCGGAACGGCAAACCCGAGACCGGCGTGTTCGTCGAGATCAGCGACTGGGATGACTGGAATCCCGCCGAGCTCAGCGCCCACCTCATGGTCCTCGCCTGCCGGCTCGATCCGAAGAACCCCAATCCATTCCGTGCCGGCGACGCCAGCGGCTTCCTGCGCCACATGGGGTCCGCCGCCTTCTACGAGACCCTCAAGCGTGACGGCGCGCGTGTGAACGCCGCGACCTGGGTGCGCGACTGGCAGGCGCACAACGCCATCTACCGTCAGCAAAGCCGCAAGTTCTGGCTGTATTACTAGGCACGCCAGATTCACGTTAGGTCGCCTCCATACAGTTAGGATGCTGACCGAGTTGGCAGGCGCCGGCTCGTATTCAAGAATCCAGATCATGCCCAGCCTCCAGTCGCTTCTCGCCGTCCTGAACCCCGCGGAACAGGCGCACTTCTATCCGGGCGCGCTCTTCGATGAACTCCGCTCCCTCGCGCCCGAGTTTCGGCTGCTGGATCCCACCGGGGTCAAGCCGGAGGCCTTTGCGCAGCTGCTCGCAGCCAACCCGCCGGATGCCGTGCTCTCCTGCTGGCACACCCTGCGCCTGCCGGAGCCCGCGCCGACGCGGCTGCGTTACCTCTGCCACACGGCGGGCTCGGTGAAGCACCTCGTGACCCGCGCCCAGATCGCCCAGGGACTGCTCGTCACCAACTGGGGCAGCGCCATCAGCCGCACGGTCGCCGAGTGCGCCCTCTACCACATCCTCGCGTGCCTGCGCCGCGGGACGCAGTGGACGTTCACCATGCACCAGGAGGGTGGCTGGCGCCCGGAGCACGCCCCGGTGGCCTCGCTCTTCGAGCGCCGCGTCGGCATCCACGGCTACGGCGCCATCGCCAAGGAATTCATTCGGCTGATCGCCCCGTTCGACTGCCAGGTCTCGGTCTGCGCACCCGACTTCGACGCCGCCGCGGCCGCCCGCACCGGCGCGCAGCCCGCCGCCTCGCTCGAGGCGCTCTTCGCCGAGAATGACGTCATCGTCGAACTCGCCCCGCTCATCGCCGCCACGCGCGGCAGCGTGACCGAGCGCCATTTCCGCCTGATCCGGCCCGGCGGTGTCTTCGTCAATGTCGCCCGCGCCGGCATCACCGACGAGGCCGCGCTTCTGCGGGTCGCGCAGGAGGGCAAGATCCAGGTCGGCCTCGACGTCTTCGCCGACGAGCCGCTGGCGCCCAACCACGGTTTTCGCGGGATGCGCAACGTGAGCCTCACCCCGCACATCGCCGGCCCCACGGTTGATCGCTACCCCGACGCCGGCCGCCACGCCCTCCGCAACCTCCGCGCCTTTGCCGCCGGCCAGCCGCTGTCCGCCCTCATCACGCCCGAGGTCTTCGACCAGCAAACGTAGCCCCGGTCCCGGCCGGAGGCCGGGGAACGTTTAACGCTCAACGCTTAACGTTGAAGTTCGAAGTGCGGCCCTACCTCGGAACCACTCGCTCACGCTCGTAGCTACATCCGCCGATTCGGAATTTGAGCGTTCAGCGTTGAACGTTCAGCGTTAAGCGTTCTGGCGCGGGCCGCCCGCGCCAGTTTGCCCTTGCCGCCTTGGGCCGGTCGGCGGAACAATCCGGGGCGCCCGGCGCCACGCGCTGGTATCCAGTCCAACCCCCAATCCTATGCCGAGACCCGTCACCCTGTTCACCGGCCAGTGGGCCGACCTGCCCCTCGAACAACTCGCTCCGCTGGTCAAAAAAATGGGCTACGACGGCGTCGAGCTCGCCTGTTGGGGCGATCACTTCGACGTCGATGCCGCCGCGAATTCCAAGAAGTACGTCCACGACAAGTGGGCGCTCCTGAAGGCCCACGGCCTCACCTGCTACGCAATCTCCAGCCACCTCGTGGGCCAGGCCATCTGCGACAACATCGACGAGCGCCACCAGGCGATCCTCCCGCCTGACGTCTGGGGCGACGGCGACCCCGAGGGGGTCCGCAAGCGCGCCGCCCGCAAGATGATCACCGCGGCCCGCGGCGCCCGCGCCTTCTTCGACGCCAAGCCCGGCCGCCGCAGCGCCGATGATATTCCCGCCGTCGTCAACGGTTTCACCGGTTCCTCGATCTGGCACTCGATCTACGCGTTTCCGCCCACCTCGCAGGCGTACTGGGACCAGGGCTTCGCCGACTTCGGCAAGCGTTTCGGCCCGATCCTCGAGGCCTTCGACAAGGTCAACGTCAACTTCGGCCTCGAAGTGCACCCCACGGAGATCGCCTTCGACATCGCCTCCTCGCAGCGCGCCATCGAGGCCGTGAAGGGCCACAAGCGCTTCGGCTTCAACTACGACCCCTCGCATCTCGGCTACCAGGGCGTGGACTACGTGAAGTTCATCCGCACCTTCGGCAACCGCATCTACCACGCCCACATGAAGGACGTCTGGTGGGGCCACGGTGACGGCACCGTCGGCGTCTTCGGCGGCCACGTGAGCTTCGGCGACGCCCGCCGCCACTGGGACTTCCGCTCCCTCGGCCACGGCGACATCAAGTTCGAGGACATCATCGTCGCGCTCAACGACGTCGGCTACCGCGGCCCGCTCTCCGTCGAGTGGGAGGACATCCGCATGGACCGCGTCCACGGCGCCACCGAGGCCGCCGCCTTCGTGCGCAAGGTCGACTTCCCCTCCAGCGCCGTCGCTTTTGATGCCGCCTTCGAGCGGCATCAGTAGCGAGTAGCGGGTAGTGAGTAGCGAGCATGGATCCATCCACTCGCTCACGCTCGTAGCTACCCCCTACTTCTGCCTCCGCTAGAATCCTACTCGCTACTCACTACCCGCTACTCGCTACTCCCGCCCAACTCGCTACTACTATGAATCGTAAACTTCGTTACGGCATGATCGGCGGCGGGCGCGGGGCCTTCATCGGCGCCGTGCATCGCATCGCCGCGCACATGGACGGCAAGGCCCGCCTCGTCGCCGGCGCCTTCTCCTCCGACCCCGAGCGCTCCAAGGCCTCCGCCGCGGACCTGTTCGTCAAGCCCGACCGCGCCTACGGTTCCTACCAGGAGATGGTCAAGGCCGAGGCGAAGCTGCCGCCCGGCCAGCGCCTCGACTTCGTCGTCATCGTCACGCCCAACCACCAGCACTTCCCGCCGGCCATACTCTTCCTGGAGGCCGGTTTCAACGTCATCCTCGACAAACCCGCGACCTTCAACCTCGCCGAGGCGAAGCAGCTGCGCGCCATCGTGAGGAAGTCGAAGAAAGTCTTCGTCCTCACGCACAACTACACGGGCAACGTCATGGTCAAGCAGGCCCGCGAGCTCGTGCGCAACGGCACCGTCGGCGACCTCCGCAAGGTCGTCGTCGAGTATCCGCAGGGCTGGCTGTCCACCTTCCTCGAGGGCACGAACCAGAAGCAGGCCGCCTGGCGCACCGATCCCAAGCGCAGCGGCGCCGCCGGCTGCATCGGCGACATCGGCACGCACGCCGAGAATCTCGCCCGCTACATCACCGGCCTCGAGATCGATTCCCTGTGCGCCGACCTCACGACCTTCGTCAAGGGCCGCAAGCTCGACGACGACGGCAACATCCTCGTCCGCTACAAGGGCGGCGCCAAGGGCGTGCTGCACTCCTCGCAGATCTGCATCGGCGACGAGAACATGCTCAACATCCGCGTCTACGGCACCAAGGCCGGACTCGAGTGGCGGCAGGAGTTCCCGAACGAGCTCGTCGTCAAGTACGGCGACAAGCCCCGCGAGATCTGGCGCCGCGGCAACGGCTACATCTGCGACCAGGGCAAGAAGTTCACCCGCATCCCGGCCGGCCACCCCGAGGGTTACCTCGAGGCCTTCGCCAACATCTACCTCGAGGCCTTCCGCGCCATCGAGGCGGAGCTCACCGGCAAGCCGCTGCCCAAGGACCTCGACTACCCGACGGCCGACGACGGCGTCTACGGCATGGCCTTCATCGAGACCGTGGTGAAGAGCTCCAAGCTCGGGGCCAAGTGGCTCAAGTTCCCGAAGGTCTGAGCCGGCTTTTCCCCGCAGATCGCGCGGATTCGCCCTGACGCACAACCCGTCAGGGCCTCATCGCGTGTGCGCCTACCGATGTTCCTCGTAGGTGATCTCGATCTTGGCGGCGAAGGCCTGCTTCTTGGCGGTGCCTTGGAAGCGGATGCTGTGCGTGCGTTCGTCGTAGATCCAGCCGTTGTCCGGGTTGGACGGCACTTCCTGTCCGTCCACCAACACGCGCAGGCTCTGCCTATAGAGGGTGGAGCCGGGCGCGACCGGATCGAGCGCGACGGCGACCGTGTCGGCGATACGGTCACCCAGGGCCGCGAGCGGGGCGGAGAAATCGTCCTCGATGTTCAGCACCGTGCCGCCGGTGAGCTCGGCCGCGCGGCGGTGCGACACGTTGGCCGGTGACACCACGGCGTGCATCTCGATCTTCCCGCGCTTGTTGCCCTTCACGATGATGAAGGGGCGCACCACCCAGTAATTGATGTAGCTGTCGAGGGTCAGACGCTGGGCCGGGCGCTGCCGGTTGTATTCGCTGAGCAGCTTGGGCAGCTTGCCGTCTTCGATCCACTTGGCTTCGCGCCCGCCATCCGGCAGGTCCTGCCACGTCGCCATGCGGGTCTCCTCCTCGTCCATGAAAAAGACCACGATCGTCGTGGCGTCGGGCCGCAACATCGCGTGCTGGTTGCTCTGGAAGCCGGCGACAAAGTTATACACCGCCGTGAAAGCCGTGCGATTGCTGTCGCCGTTGGTGCCCACCTTCACGAGCTCGGCAAAGATGCCGTCCGGTGTCTGCGGGGTCACCCATGGCTGGGGCAACACCGGCAGCGTCACGAGCCGGCCGTTGCTGGCCACCGGCTTCTTGATCGACCGCGGCCGCTGCTTGCCGTCGAGCACGGGGTTGCCCGCGGCGTCGAGGACCACGGAACGGACGGACTTATACGGCTCCGACCGCTGGCCCGGCGCCACGTTGACGAAATCGGTCGTGAGCACGCCAATGCGATAATCGAGATCGCGCGCGTCGAAGAGCTGCCGGAAGCGGCGGAGATTGGCCGCGATGCGGTCCTGATGCGGGGCCATCGAGGGCGAGTTGTTGATGACGAAAACGAGGTCCACCTGGCGGCTCTTGGAGCGGTCGGCGCTCAGGCGTTTCACCTCGCGGATCGGCTCGACGGTGACCACCACGACATTTTCCATTCCGAGCTGGGGGTTGCTTTCATCGTATGTGTAATAGTGGAAGCGGTCCTCGCCGATGAACCCGGGATTGGGCGCATACGTAAGCTCGCCGGTGTCGCGCTCGAGCCGAGCCGTGCCGTGCCGGGGCTTGGCTTCGTCAATCAGGGCATAGACCACCTTCCGGTTGGCAGTCGCAGCGCGGTCCGTCACCGGGATGAAATCCTCATGGCTGGGGACCCGCTGCGTGACGGCGAGGTTCGGGCGGGTCTTCAACGCGACCGCGCGCTCGGCCATGATGCGCTCCCGGTCCTCGGTGACCTCGAATCGTTCCAGGACCACCGGTGCCGGGGGCTGGACTTCGATCACGACTTCATTGCGGAAGATCAGGCCCGAGGTCTCATTGCGCACGGTGTAGGTGAACGAATCCTCGCCGGCGTAGCCCAGCGAAGGCTTGTAGGCGAAATAGCCGAGGCGGGCGGACTTGTTCTGGAAGAAATCAGCATCATCCCCGCCGGCGAGTCCCACTTGTCCGAACCGGGGCTCGACCGTGATCGTATAGACCAGATCGTTACCCTGCGCGTCGCCAATAACTTCGCGGGCCACGACAAGCTGCCCGTGCACGCCCGCGCCCTCCTCCGCCACCAGGCGCATGGGGATCGTTGAAACGATCTCCTCCGCCCCCTTGGCGTCCGCTGGTTGCCCGGCGAAAACCGGCAGGCCTGCCAGCAGACCGGACAGGCACACCAAACGCAGCCACCCGCGGACAAAGGGTTTGAAGTTCATGAGGGAAGGACGATGCCGACCATAGAGCTTGTCAACCGAGCCCAGGTTCCATGCCTCCCGGCAGGGCCGCGCTTATTTCCGCGCCGCGCCCTGCGCCACCCACGCGGCATACTCAGCGCGGGGCACGAATTTCAGCGAGGCGGAATTGATGCAATAACGCTGCCCGGTCGGTCGCGGGCCGTCGTCGAAGACGTGGCCGAGGTGGCTGCCGCAGACCTTGCAGTGCGTCTCCTCGCGGACCATCCCGTGGCTGACGTCGGTTTGCACGCCGACGAACGACTTCTCGATCGGCTGCCAGAAGCTCGGCCAGCCGGTACCGCTTTCAAATTTCGTGCCGCTGTCGAACAGCGGCGTGTCGCAGCCCACGCAGACGTAGACGCCGTCGGCATGGTTGTTCCAATACTCGTTCTGGAACGGCGGCTCGGTGCCCTGCTTGCGCGCGACCTGGTACTGCCGTGGCGTGAGACGCTGGCGCCACTCGGTGTCGGTGCGCTGCACCTTCGCCTTGCTCATGTCGATGACGACCTCGGATGGCAGCCCGCAGGCGGAGATCTCGCCGGGCTTGCACTCGAGGGCATCCTTGGCGGCGGAGGGTTTGGTGGGTTTCATGTCAGCGGCAAAAAGCCATCCGACGGCCAGGACCGCGACAAGGGGAATGAGGAGCGGGCGCGTTTTCATGCATGGGATAGGAGTAGCGAGGAATGCGGAAAATTCCACCGCAAGGGTGAGAATTTTAAGAACGCTCAACATTCAACGCTGAACGCTTAACGCTCAATCAACCAGGCAGCTGTAGGCCGCCCGCTTGCGGGCGCTCGTTGGGCAGTCGCTGCGATTTGGGCGCGAGCAAGCTCGCGGCCTACCGTTACCGGTCTGCGTCGGTCCACTTGAGCGTTCAGCGTTAAACGTTCAGCGTTGAACGTTCAGCGTTGAACGTTCCGGGCGCAGCCCGGCACCCACTCCATGGTTGAGTTTGCGAGTGGCGTTGCAAAAATGGCCGCGATGGCCCGGCCCGCTCGCATTTCCCAGACCAAACTCGCCAAGGACCTCGGCGTCTCCCAAGCCCTGGTTTCACTCGTCCTGAATGGACGCCGGGAGGGCATCAATGCCGACACCTACAAGCGGATCTGGGACCACGCCATCAGTCTCGGCTACCAGCCGAAGGGCATGCGGATGGAGCGATCGCCGCGCGAGGCGCGCATGCGCCAAGTGGGCTTTGTGCTCCGCTCGGGGCTCAACATCCACACGCAGGGCAGCTACTTCAACCACGTCCTCCACGGGTTGCACTCCGAGCTGGCCGAACGCGGATACGCCACGGTTTTTCTAGGCTCGGAGGACGGCCTCAAACCCAGCCGTCTGCGCCAGCTCTTCCATACCGGGCACGGCATCCAGGGTCTGGTGATGTTTGGCGAGGTCCGCGGGACCTTTCTCCAGCAGCTCAAACGCATCGAGCCGCGGGTCGTGGCCGTCTCGGCCCGCCACACCGGCCGCTGCCACTCGGTGCTGGGCAACGAGCCGCAGGCGCTCGAAACCCTCGTCCAGCATCTCACCAAACTCGGGCACACCCGGATCGGCTGGCTCGGCGGCAACGTCGGGCTGGGGCGCCACGAGGCGCGCTACCAGGCCTACCAGGCGGCGCTGCAGGCCGCGGGTTTGGCCGATGACAAGCGGTACGCCGTTTTTCTCAAGCAGGGCGACCGGGCCGAGGGCACCGAAGCCATGCTGCAGCTGCTGCCGCTGCGCACGCGGAAGGATTTCCCCACCGCCTTCATCACCTACAATCTGCACATGTCGATCGGCGCCGTGCAGGCCCTCCTGCGCTCCGGGCTGAGCGTCCCCGGTGACGTCAGCGTCGCCGCCGCCGACTACTCTCCCCTCGCCCAGCAGGAGCAGCCGCGCATCACGGCCGCCGGCTGCGAGGCCGAGAAACTCGGCCAGGCCGCCGCCCGTCTCGTGCTCACCGCCACCGGCGAGCCCGACGAGAGCTTCCACGACGTCATCCTGCCCTCGCAGCTTTACGTCGGCGAATCCACCGGTCCGGCCCGCTCCTAGGACCAGCTCGGCTGTAGCCGGGGTCGCCGACCCCGGGTTTGCCGTCCGCTGCCGGACCGGGGTAAGCGACCCCGGCTACAGCAAGGATTCATCGGGCCGAGATCAGCAAGCCCGAGCATTTGGGCTTGGCATTTAATAATTATTAGCCAACCCTGATCACCGCTCCACCCCCATGACCGTCTACGACTACGCTGTCCTGGCCTTCTACTTCACCTTCATGCTGGTGATCAGCTGGGTCTTCCGGCGGTTCATCACCAATGTGAGCGACTATTTCCGCAGCGGCGGCCAGGTCCTGTGGTGGATGGCGGGCGGCTCGGCCTTCATGGTTTCGTTCAGCGCGTGGACGTTCACCGGCGCGGCCAGCCGCGCCTACGCCGACGGCTGGCCGATCGCGGTCATCTACCTGGCGAACGCCATCGGCTTCTTTGGCAACGCCGCCTGGTTCGGCCCCAAGCTGCGCCAGCTGCGGGTGATCACCTCGATGGAGGCCGTGCGCCAGCGGTTCGGGCGCGCGAGCGAGCAGACCTTCACGTGGGTGACCCTGCCGCTGCAGATGCTGACGGCCGGCATCTGGCTGTACGGGCTTGGCACGTTTTTCTCGGCGGCCTTTGACATCGACGTGCGCCTGACGATCGCCGTCACCGGCGTGTCGGTGCTCCTGATCTCCCTCGTCGGCGGCAGCTGGGCGGTGCTCGCCAGCGATTTCATCCAGGTGCTGATTCTGATGCCCGTCACGGTGGTCACGACCTTCCTGGCCGTGAGCCACGTCGGCGGCTGGTCCGTGGCCGTCGAGCGGCTTTCCGCCACCACGCTCAACCTGCAGAAGCTCGCGACCGACGACTTCCTGCTCTTCTGGTGCGTGGCGATCCTGTTCAAGCAGTTCCTCTCGACCAACAACATCAACGACGCCTCGCGCTACCTGTGCGTGAAGGACGGCAAACATGCCCGCCGGGCCGCGCTCCTCGCGGGCAGCCTGTTCCTCGGCGGCATCGTGGTGTGGTTCCTGCCCCCGATGCTGGCGACGATCACCCACCCCGACCTCGGCGCCACCTTCCCCCGGTTGAACGAACCGTCGGAGGGCTCGTTCTTCGCCATCGCGCAGGCCGTCTTCCCCGTCGGCATGACCGGCCTGCTCGTCAGCGGCATCTTCGCCGCGACGATGTCCTCGATGGACGCGGGCCTGAACAAGAACGCGGGCGTGTTCATCAAGAATTTCTACCAGCCGATCCTCCGGCCCAAGGCCGGCGAAGCCGAACTGCTCCGTGCCGGCAAGCTCACCACCGTCGTGCTCGGCCTGACCGTGATCCTGGTCGCGGTCTTCTACAGCACGATCAAGGACCTGACCCTCTTCGAGCTGATGCTGAAGTTCCAGATCCTCGTCTCGACGCCCTACATCGTGCCCCTCGTGCTCGGCCTCATCATTCGCCGCACGCCTGGCTGGGCCGGCTGGTCGACCGTGGTCGTGTGCTTTGTCGTCAGTTTCCTCACCGACCGCTACCTCGGCATCAATTGGGCGATCGGCACGTTCGGCGCGACCGACGGCATCAATCACTGGGAGCGCCAGAACTGGGAGCAGGGCATCGGCGTCTTCACCATCCTGGGCTCGGGCCTCACCTGGTTCCTCTTCACGAAGCTGTTCTACGACCGGGAGCACCCCGAGCAGAAGGCCGCGATCGACCAGTTCTGCCGCAACCTCGCGACGCCCGTCGATTACGCGAAGGAGGAGACCGCCGCTGCGACCGACGACAAGCAGTCCTGGCTGATCGGCTGGCTGTGCCTGCCCTACGGCGCCTTCGTCTGCCTGATGGCGCTGATCCCCAATCCGCCCGTCGGCCGCCTGGCCTTCGTCTTCTGCGGTGGCGTGGTGATGTTCATCGGCTGGCTGCTGGTGAAGCAGGCGCGCCGGCCTGCACCTGCCAAATCATGACCCACCGCGGCAAAATCGTCCTGCTGCCGCCCAACCGGGTCTGGCGCAGCTACACCGGCGGCCGCACGCTCGATCAACTGGCGGGAGCAGCGGCGCCGGCCGACGGCCATTTCCCGGAGGACTGGATCGCCTCGACCACCCGGGCGATCAACGTCGGTCGCGAGGCCATCACGGAAGGCCCCGCCACTGTCGTGGTCGGAGGGCAGGAACATGATTTCGCCAAGCTGCTGGCGGGCGACCCGGATTATTTCCTCGGCGCCGATCACGTGGCCCGGCACGGCCCGCATCCGCACGTTCTGGTCAAATTCCTCGACCCGTCGATCCGGCTCCATCTGCAGGTCCATCCCTCCGCCGCATTCGCCCGCGAGCGGATGCAGGCGCCATCGGGCAAGACGGAGGCCTATCACATCCTCGACGTGCGCCCCGAGGTGCGTGACCCCGCGATCTATCTCGGTTTTCGAGAACCACCCACCCGGGATCGCCTCCGTGACCTGATCGAGCGCCAGGACATTGGCGCACTGCTCGCCGCCATGAACCGCGTGGCAGTCAAGCCGGGCGACACCTACGTGGTGCCGGGCGGCCTGCCGCATGCCTTGGGCGAGGGCCTGTTCCTCGTGGAGGTCCAGGAGCCGAGCGACCTCGTGGTCCGCTTCGAGTTCGAACGGGGTGGCCACGTGCTGCCAGAGAGCGCGCGCTTCATGAACCGCGGCCTGGAGTTCTGCCTCGATGTCTTCGACCGCTCCCCGTGGTCGCCCGGCCGCGTGCACGTGGAGGCCGGTTGCCCGCCCCGTCGGCGACGTGCCCTCGGCCCCGATTCCTGGCAGGACGACCTGATCGGTCCGGAGCGCACGCCCTGTTTCCGCGTCCGGCATTCCACGCTGAATGCCGCCACCCAAAAGACCGAATCCTCCGCCCATATCGGGATTGTGACGACCGGCGCCTGCACGCTGCGCGCCGGCGGCGAAGTCCACCGCTTCAGCCGCGGCGGCCGCTATTTTCTCCCAGCCGGTATCGGCGCCGTCACCTTCGAACCTGAACCCGCATGCACGGTGCTCGAGTGCTATCCTCCCGGCGCCGTTTGAACCGCTTCCCCTTTTCATGCCCAAGCCCGCCTTTGTCCTAGCCCTGCTCACCGCCGAGGAAGTCCGCGACTTCCTCCCCGAGCCCATGTGGTCCGAACTTCGCGCCCTCGGTGGCGCCTTCCGCCACCAGGACCCGCTAGCCCTCGACGCCGCCCAGACCGAACAGCTGCTGCGCGACCTCGATCCCGAGGTCATCGTCGCCGCCTGGAAGACCCGCCCGCTGCCCCACCCGCTGCCACCGCGTCTGCGTTACGTGTGCTATCTCTGCGGTTCGGTGAAGAAGCTGGTGACCCGCGCCCAGCTGGATCACGGGCTGCTGCTCACGAACTGGGGCGGCTCCATCAGCCGCATCGTCGCCGAGTGGGCGCTCTTCCATGTCCTGTGCTGCCTGCGGCGCGCCACGAGTTGGGCGCTCGCCATGCACCTCGAGCAGGGCTGGAAGAACAGCGGCACCGAAACCGCCTCGCTCTTCGGCCGCCGCATCGGCATCCATGGCTTCGGCATGGTGGCGCGCGAATTCGTCCGCCTGCTCGAACCCTTCGGCACACGCGTGCAGGTCTTCGCCCCGGACGTCGATGCCACGGCGGAAGCCACCTGGGGCGTCCGCCGCGCCGGTTCGCTCGAGGCGCTGTTTGCGGAGAACGATATTATCGTCGAACTCGCCCCGCTCATTCCGGAGACGGTCGGCATCGTGACCGAGAAACTGCTGCGCCTCATCCGGCCCGGCGGCGTCTTTGTGAATGTCGGCCGCGGCGCCGTGGTCGACGAGGCCGCGCTCCTGCGCGTCGCCCGTGAGGGCCGGATCCAGGTCGGCCTCGACGTATTCGCCGACGAGCCCCTGCCGGTCGACAGCGGCTTCCGCGGCCTGCGCAACGTCACGCTCACGCCGCACCTCGCCGGCCCAACGACCGACCGCCGCCGCGACGCCGGCGCATTCGGCCTGCAGAACCTGAAGGCCTACGTCGCCGGCGAACCGCTGGAGGCGGTGGTCACCCCGTTCGTTTTCGACCGCTCCTCGTGACCGCCATGTCGCCGCCCGTTCCCGCCGCTTACCGGCACTGGCAACTGCAGGCCCGCCGCCTGCTCGAGCCGCTCGCCCGCCTCATGGCACCGGGCCAGGCCTCGATCCCGATCGCCGGTCCGGCCAGCGATCATGACGCGCAGGCCGACCGGCTGGAGACCTTCGCACGGCCGCTGACCCTCGCCGCCCATTTCCTCGGCTCGATGCCGCATCCGGATGACGCTGCGTTGCGCGAATTCCTGGCGCGATGGTTTCGCGAGGGCCTGCTCGCCGGCACCGATCCCGCGGGCCCGCATTACTGGGGGCCTGACGCCTCCTACCACCAGCACCACGTCGAGATGGGCCTGATGGCCATCGCCCTGCAGATCGCCCCCGGCGACCTGTGGGATCCGCTGCCGACGGCCGGCAAGGACCAGGTGGCCCGCTGGTTCGGCACCTGCCGCGGCGGCGGGATCGTGAACAACAACCACCTGTTCATGTCGGTACACATCCTCGAGTTCCTCGGGCGCCACGGCTACGCCCGGCCGACGGACCGCACCGTGGTCGAGACTCACCTGCGCCAGCTCGAAACCATGCACCGCGGCGGCGGCTGGTTCGAGGACGGCATCAACCAGGCCTTCGACCACTACAACGCCTACGCCTTCCATTTCTACGGACTCTGGTGGGTGCGGTTGCATGGGTCGCGCGACCCCGCCCGCGCGCGGCGCTGGCGCGAGTGGGCCGGGCTGTTCGTGCGCGATTACCAGCATTTCTTCGCCGCCAGCGGCGAGCATCCCGCCTTTGGGCGCTCGATCACGTACCGTTTCAACGCGGTGAATGTCTTCGGTCTCGCCGTCGCCACCGCCAGCACCGACCTGCCCCTCGGCCGCCTGCGGCGTCTGTGCACGCGCAACCTCGATTTCTTCCTCGCTCAACCCATCACGCAGGAACAGGGCTGCCTCGCCTTCGGTTTCACCGACCGCTTCGAGCCCATCGCCGAGGCGTACTCCTGCAGCGGCTCGCCCTACTGGTGCGCCAAGGGCTTCGCCGCCCTCACGCTGCCGCCCGATCACCCGTTCTGGCACGCACCCGAGGAGCCGCTGCCGAGCGAGCGGGGCGATTTCGCCCATCCCATCCCCGCCGCGGGCCTCCTCGTGCGCGGCGTCGGCGGCGAGGTCGAGATCCTCAACGCCGGCTCCATGGTCGGCAACACCCAGCTCCGCTATGGCGCCTGGAAGTGGAGCAAGCTCGCCTACCGCACCGGCGTCAGTTTCATGCTGGCGAAGAAAAAGGACTTTGCCACCGACTGGTCCTTCGACAGCGCCCTCACCCAGGAACTGGCCGATGGCCGCGTCTACGGCCGGCACTCCACGGTCTGCGTGGAGATGGACGAGCAGCACGTGGGCTACGCGCACGGCATGGGCTTCAAGGTCGGTCAGGTGAACACCGGCGTGGAGTCCTTCGTCTGGTGGCGCGCGGGCTGGATCCTCCACGTGCATCACCTCGAGGCCCGCCAGCCCGCCGTATTCCGAGTCGGCGGCTATGCCCTTCCGCTGCGCGAACCCGGTGCGACCGTGGCACCGAGTACGGACAACACGGTGTCACCGTTGGCCTTCTTTGCCGCCGACGGACGCGGGACCGTGCTGCAGAACCTGCACGGTTTCACGACTGGTGACTGGGACAATCGCACGAGCGACGCCACGCCGCGCACCCATATCCATGCGCCGTACCATGTTTGTCCGATCCTGAAGACCGACCGCCCTGCCGGCGCCTTCTTCCTCGCCGCCCTTGCCTGGACCGGCCGCGATCGGGCCGAGGGCCAGCCTTGGAAATTCGTCCGCGCCCGCCCGGGCCGCTGGGAATTGCAGCACCCGATGCTTGGTCCCTGGCTGGTCGAGCATTGGGCCCTGCCCGGTCTTCCCTCGGCCGACGGTTCACATTAACCTTCGGCCTCACCGAAAACCGCTCCCTCATGTTGCCCTGCACGCTGACCCTGACCCGGCTTGCCGCCCTGCTCGGTGCCGCCCTCGCCGGCGCCGTCCTGACCACTGCCGCCACGATCCCCGCCCAGGCGCCGCGCACGCTGGTGCCGGCCGGCCAGGAGGAGGCGTTCCGCGCCTACGTCACCGGCGGCGAAGGCGCGGCCGCGTTTGCCCGGATCAAGGCCGATTTTGACCGCGATTGGATCGACTACCCATTTCCGGACGAACCCCTGACCTACGGCGACCCGAGTCCCGCCCAGCGCGGACAGGCCGCCGCCGACCAGTGGCGCGCCGCACAGGATGTCTGCGGCCGGGTCGCAGGCATTGCCGAGGCCGCCGCACTCCTCTGGCGCGTGACCGGAGAAGAAAAATACCTCGCGAAGGCGAAGGCTTTCCTCCTCGCCGAGACGGAATGGAGCCTCGATGCCTCGGGCTGGAAAAAGGGCCCCAGTCGCGGCGCGACCAGCATCCGCTACAACGACGAGGCCCACTTCCGCCTCTGGCGCAAACTCCCGTTGGTCTACGATCAGATCCGGACCGAGCTCACCGCAGCCGAGCGCACCAAGCTCCTCGCCCATTACCGCGCGCGTGGCGCCCAGTCGCTGCAATTCATCCAGAAGGCGCGAACAGGTGATCTCCGCTACAACTCCCTTGTGGTTGAGCCGTCGAGCCATCCGGTGCGCTTCATGCCGATGACCGGTCTCGCCGGGCTCGCGCTCTGGGACGATTTGCCCGAGGCGCGTGCCTGGTGGGAGTTCGCCGAAGCTTTCTACCGCGACCGCTTCCCGCCCTGGGGTGGCGACGACGGCGGCTGGGCCGAGGGCGTCGCCTACTGGCGCGGGGTCATGGAACACGCCGCCTTCCAGGACGCCCTGCTGGCCCTGGGCGATCCAGCCGCCTATGCGACGCCGTTCTGGCGCCAGACCCCGTACTTCCAGGTCTATAACGTGCAGCCGTACCGCCACACGCAGTTCGGCGACCTCTCCAACGCGGGCATGTTCAACCTCGAGCCGGGCGTCGCCGCGTTCATGCTGCACCTGGCCCGCGTGCAGCAAAACGGCCAGCTCGTCAGCTACGCCCAGCTCTGCGCGGACCCGCGTGCCCGTCCCGATGGACGAGGCCTGCAGGGACTCGACCGGGTCTATCCCACGGGCCCGGAGTATCTCGTCCGCAATTTCATCGCCTCCACCCGCCCGTTGCCGGCCCCTGCGCCGCTGTCCGAGCTGCCCGCCAACCGCCATTTCCGCGACGTCGGCTGGGTGTCGCTCCACAGCGCCCTCGGTCAGCCGACGGAGGACATCCACGCGACTTTCATCTCGTCACCCTACGGCAGCTACAGCCATTCGCACGCGCACCAAAATGCTTTTGTCCTCAATGCGTACGGCGAGAACCTCGCCATCACGGGTGCCTACCGCGAATGGCACAATTCCCCGCACCATGAGGGTTGGACGCGGCTGACCAAGTCGAAGAACGCGATCCTGATCGATGGGCTCGGCCAGCAGCCGAAGTCGAAGGAAGCCACGGGCGCGATCACGCGCTTTGTCGAGGCGCCCCGCTACGCCTGGGCCACGGGCGACGCCACCGCCGCGTACGCGTTGCTCCAGCCGCCGGGCCGCGTGCAGCGGGTCACGCGCGACTTCGTCTTCGTCGACCGCCGTTACGTCGTCATCCGTGACGTCGTCCATCTGGCCGACCCGGGCCGGCTCACCTTCGCGCTGCACGCCCTGCAGCCGATCACGTGGCGAGCGGCGGAGGCCATCGCCCTTATCGAGTCGGGTCGCGCCTCACTGACCGTGCGCCTCGCGACCCCTGACGCCGGATTCACCGGCCGGGTGCGGGATCGCGCCGACGTGCCGGTGGATCCCGCCTACGCCAAGGGGACCGCGGTCAATTACACCACCACGGGCGGATGGGAGGAGCAGAGCCACCTGTTTGCCGAGGTCGATGTCGCCCGTGCCCGCCACACGCTCTTTGCCGTGCTCTGGCCCGAGCGTGAGGGGTTTCCCGCCAAAGAAATGTCGATCGCACTCGCCGCCGACCGCAGTCTGATCGTGCAACGGCCCGATGGCCGCACCGACGTCATACGCCTCGACGACGAACACCTGACTATCGAATGATCCCCGCATGAAGCCGCTGCATCCCGCCGCCCTGCCCCTTCCGATCTCACCCCTCGCCCTCGGCACGTGGGCGCTGGCCGGCGACAAGTTTTGGGGCGCCCAGGCCGAGCAGGATTCCATCGCCACGATTCACGCGGCGCTGGATGCCGGCGTGACGCTTATCGACACCGCGCCGGCCTACGGCGACGGTTTGTCCGAGGAGATCGTGGGCCGGGCCCTGCGCGGGCGACGCGACCAAGCGCTGCTGGCCACGAAAATCAGCGAGGCCGACCTGACCCCCGAACGCACCGTGGCCTCCTGCGAGGCCAGTCTGCACCGCCTCCAGACCGACTGCATCGACCTCCTGCAGATTCACTGGCTCGGCTCCGGTGAACGGCTGGAAGACGTTATCGCCGCAATGGAAGGCCTTCGGGCCGCCGGCAAGGTGCGCACGCTCGGCGTCTGCAACTTCGGCGCCCAGAGCCTGGGCCGCATGCGGGCCGCCAGCCAGGGATGGATCACCAACCAGCTGCCGTACAATCTCATCTGGCGCGCGATCGAGTTCGAGATTGTCGGCGCCTGCCAGCGCGACGGCCTTGGCATCCTCTGCTACAGCCCGTTGCAGCAGGGGCTCCTCACCGGTCGTTTCCGCACGCCGGAGGAGGTTCCGGTGGGCCGCCATCGCACCCGCCACTTCCGGGCCGACCGGCCGATGTCGCGGCACGGCGGTGCCGGCTGCGAAGCCCTCACTTTTGCCACGCTCGACCGCATCCGGGCCGTGGCGGAGCGCCTCGGACAGCCGATGGCCGATGTCGCCCTGGCCTGGCTCCTGCATCGTCCCGGCGTCTCGTCCGTGATCTTCGGCGCCCGCACCCCGCAGCAGGTGAACGAAAACTTGGCGGCCAGCCGCCTGCAGCTCGATGCGACGACGATGGATGAACTCAATCGCGCCACCGACGAGCTGAAAACCGCGCTGGGGTCGAACGCCGACCTCTGGGCCGGTGAGCCCCGCATCCGCTGACGTTCACCACCAGCCGGCAAGGGTTGCCGCGTGCAGCGCTTCCTCCAGCGGCGGCAGGTACGGGTGCCACTGCCGTTCCCACTCGAGACTTACCGGACCGGCGAACTCCGCGGCGAGGACCGGGCGCAGAGAAAACCAAGGAAATCCACCCTTGCCGGGCAGCACGTAGGTATAGGGATGCCGGGCCGAGGGCCGATCCACGCTGTCCTTGATGTGCACATGAACAACGCTGGCCTTGATCGCCGCCCAGGTCGCGACCGGATTTTCCCCGCCCTTTTTCCAAGTGTGGTGACTGTCCCACAGGATCGCGCAATCCGGCGCCTCGTGCAGGCAGGCCTGGATACGGGCGGCATCGAACAGCGAGTCGTGGGTCTCGACCATCAGGTCTGACTTCCAACCCTGCCCGAGCCGAAGCTCACGCCACCGCCGCCAACCCGCCGCCACCTGGAGCGGAGCCGCGGGGTCGCCCGCTGTGCCGCCATCAAAGACCCGGAGACGCAATCCACCCAAGGCTTCCGCCCACGGGATGAACTGCTGCATCGCCGCCCAATCCGCTTCCGTGCCTCCGGCCAGCTTCAGCGAGGTATCCAACGCCACGATCCGCACGGATGCGGCCACGAGGCGCGCGGCCAGGGCGTCGGGCGAGCCGTACGCGGCTGCCAGTTGACCGGGCACGTCCATCGCGCCGGCCAGGCAGCGCAGCTCCACGGCGGCGACGCCGTGCCGCTTCGCCAGCGCGAGAACTTCCTCCAGGTTAGACTCCGGGCAACCCAGCGTGGAGAACGTGCGGAGAAAACTCACCAAAGATACGTGTAGTTGTGTTTGAGCTGTAGCCGGCCTCGCTGAGGCCGGACCGGGGTCAGCGACCCCGGCTACAAGGGATCACGCCTCAGAATTTCGTGCTCAGGGTCGCGATCACGCGACCCGGCGTGCCGCGCGACTGGTTCGCGTTGTAGTACACCTCGTCCTCGATGTTCTTCCAGGCGAGCGTCGCCGACCAGCTGGCACCCGCGGACTTCCAGTCGCGGCCGACGGTCAGGTCGAAGGTCGTGCTGGCATCCAGGAAGAGCGTCGGGTTCGCCGTGCGCTGGGCCTTGTCGCCCGTGTGCACGAAGCCGCCGCCGATCCACCAGCCGTCGAGCGCCCCGCCCTTGAAGCTGTAGCGCGTCCACAGCGTGGCGAGCTTCTCGGCGGAGCCTTCCGGCACGGCGTTGAGGATGAGCCCCTTCGCCTCGTTGTACGCGGCGACATAGGCCGCCTGCACGGCGGCGTCGGTCGAATAGGTGATGATCGCCGGGAACGTGCCCTTGATGGTCTTGATGTCCATCGCGCTGACCGTCGCGTAGACCTGCCAGTTGTCCATGGGCGACCAGGTGAGCTCGACCTCGACGCCCTCGCTCTGGTCGACGGTGCCCTGGCGGGTGATCGTCGGGAACGTGCCGTCGGGGGCGGTCTCGCGGAAGCGCAGCACGCGGTTCTCGCGCTCGAGGTGGAACCAGGAGATCGTGGACGACACGCGGCCGTCGAGGAAATCGGTCTTCACGCCGACCTCGTAACCGTTGCCCGTCGTGGGCTGGGCGGGCTCGCTGCGCGTGACGCGGTTGGTCGGTCCGGACGGGAGCGCCGGGTTGTAGTCGGGATTGAACGACGTGAGGCTGCGGTCCTCGATGAAGAATGATTCCGAGTAGCTCGCGAACAGGAGGAGGTCGCGGCGGATCTTGAAGCCGGCGCCGAACTGCGGCGTGGTCTTGGTCGCCTCGAACTTGTCACCCACCACCGCCGCGCCGGCCGGCGTTGCGGTCGTCGGCAGCAGGTTGGTGTTGATCGTCCAGGTCTCATTGTAGCGGGCGCCGCCGATGAGCGTGAGGCGGTCGTCGAACAGCGAGGCCGTGAGCACCCCGTAGTAGGCACTCTCCTCGCCCTCGGCGTCGTTGTAGGAATTGATGCCGGGAATCGTGTTCACGTCGTAGTCGTCCGTGTTGATCCAGGTCGAGCGGTCATTGTAGTTCCACGGCTGGAAATGCTGGCTGGGCGTCGTGGCCGCGTTGGCCACGCCGGCGGCCGGCGCAGCCGTGCTCTCGCGGCGGAAGCTGCCGGTCCCGACCTCGCTGAGGTAGGCGCCGAAGAGCGGCTTGAGCGTGAGATTTCCGATCTCGATGCGGCCCACGATCTCCACCTGATAGGCCGTCGAGTCGCCCATCGACTCCTCGAGGCGCTTGCGGCGCGTGAGCAACGCGGTGGCGGTCTTGGTCGGGTCGGCGAGCACGCCCGCCGGATCGGCCCGCAGCTCGTCGCGGAAGGTGAAGCGGCTCTTCCCGGCCGTGGCGAGGTAGGCGGCGGCCGGCGTGACGGTGAACTCGGCGAGGCCCGTGAGCTTGTTGCTGATCTTGAAATCATTCCAGGCAAAGTTGGCGCGCGCCCGCCAGTTGTCGTTGATCTGGACGTTCAGCTCGGCGTTGGCCGAGTCGAAGTACGAATCGCGATAGTCGTTCCGGTTGACGTAGTTGAAGTCATCCGGCAACGGCGGGTAGTTGAGGAAACCGAGGTTCAGGTTGCCCACGTCCACGTAGGCCTGCGCCCGGGCGCGATCCGTCAGGACCGGATAGTTGGTCGCCGACGCCGAGTTGAAGCCGGAGATGGACAGATTGGGGCTCATGCCGACCAGCGGCGTCTGCTCGCGGTCGTATTTCTCGAACTCGAGGATCAGCGAAACCTTCGGCAGGGGCTTGATCTCGAAGCTGCCGGCCAGGAGCTGCGAGTCGCCGCCGCTCGGGTTGGCCCACGCGAGGGTGTTCTCGTAGGCGCCGATCAGGCGGGCATTGAAGCGGCCGTCGGCCAGCGTGCGGTTCACGTCCAGCTCCGTCCGCCAGAACTCATTGGTGCCAACCGAGCCCTTCACCTTGACGAAGTTTTTGTCCGTCGCGCGCTTGGTGATGTAGTTCACCGTGCCGCCCGGGGTGATCTGGCCGTAGAGCAGCGAGGACGGGCCCTTCACCACTTCCACGCGCTGGATGTTGCCCGAGTCGACATAGCGGTTGCCGACGAAACCGTTGCGCTGCGGCGTGACGTCGCCGTCGAAACCGCGGATCGAGTACCGGTTGTTGCCCTGGGTGAATTCCTTCGCGCCGCTGGTCACGCCGGGGGCGTAGGTCACGACGTCGAGCAGCTCGAGCGCGCCGATGTCCTCGATGAACTGCTCGGTGAATGCGCTGATCGAGAACGGGAGATCCTTGATCGGCGTGTCAATGCGGGTGGCCGATACCGAATTGCCGGCGCGATAGCCCTGGTCGAGCGTGGTCGTGACCTGGAAGTCGGCGAGCTTGACCACCTCGGCCTCGACCTGGTCAGCGCGCGCCACCGGCTGGGCCGGGGCCGCGGAAATGAGCGCGACGAACGCGAACGCCAGCAGACCGGCGCGCGCACCGCGGGGTTGGTAATACGGGGTAGTCATGGGGACGGTAACGGGGTTGGGTTGACGGGGAAGGCGGCTGACGGTTTATTTATATTTATTAATTTTGCCGCGTGCCAAGCCCAAAATTCACGTAAAACGTCCACCCCGCCACCGGTCGGATCAGGCCGGATCGTCGGCCGTCAGGCCGCGCTGGCCGTCGGCGAATTCCGCCGTCAGCCGCTGGCCCGGGGTCACCGCCGCCGCCCGCGTCACGGGCCGGCCGGCCCGATCCTTGATAATGATAAATCCGCGGTTGAGCACCGAGGTCGGGCTCGCCGCCTGGAGGCGCTTCCACAGGGACAGCAACCGGTGCGACTCCAGCTGCACCCGGGCATCCGGCGCGTGGCGCTGCCAGGTCGTGCGCAGCTCGGTCAGCGTCTGGCGCTTGCCCTGCACCGCCGACCGCAGGGCGCTGCCCAGCCGGTTGGCGAGGTCGTCGACCCGGAGGTGGCCCTGCTCGACCTGGGCCGCCGGGCTCAGGAGCCGCAGCCGGCTGCGCGCGTGGTCGAGGCGCTCGGTGGCCCGCTCCACCGCGGCATCCACGGCGCTGCCCAGCGCCTGTCGGGCCTGGGTCGCGCGCTCGAGCGCGGCCACGAAGTGACTCGAGATCAGCTCCGCCGCCGCGCTCGGGGTCTCGGCACGCACGTCGGCCGCGAAGTCGCAGAGGGTGAAGTCGATCTCGTGCCCCACCGCCGAGATCACGGGCACGGTGCAGGCCGCGACCGCGCGCACAAGCGGCTCCTCGTTGAAGGCCCACAGGTCCTCCAGGCTGCCGCCACCGCGGCCGATCACCAGCAGGTCGAAGATCCCCAATTGCTGCGCAAGCGCCAGCATCGCCGCCATCTCGGCCGCCGCCCCCTCACCCTGCACCTTGGCCGGGAGCACGACCACGCGGCCGCGCCAGCCGCGGCGCGTCAGGATGCGGAGGAAATCCTGCACCGCCGCCCCGGTCGGGGAGGTGACAAAGCCCACCGTCACCGGCAGTTCGGGAATGGCCACCTTGCGCGCCGGATCGAACAGACCCTCCGCCGCCAGCCGCTGCTTCAGCGCCTCGAACTCGCGCTGCAGACGGCCGACGCCGTCCTCGATGACCGCGCGGACGATCAACTGGTACTGCCCGCGCGCCTCGTACACGCTGACCTCGCCGTAGGCCACGATCTGCAGGCCGTCGCGCAGTTTCACCGACTGCTTGGCCGCGTCGCCGCGGAAGAGCACCGCGCTCAACTGCGCCCCGGCATCCTTGAGCGAAAAGTACACATGGCCGCTGGCCTGGGCCCGCAGGTTCGACACCTCGCCCCGCACCCAGCCCGGCCGGATGCCGCCCTCCAGCAGTGTCTTCACGCGGCGGGTGAACTCGGTGACCGACTCGACCCGGTCGTCCGTCCCGCCGAACAACGACTCCTCCCGCCGGCTCATGGCTGCGGTTTCGGTCGCTTCTGGTAATGCCGACGCAGCAGCTGCACGGCGACGGTCAGGGCCGTGAACAGCATGAAGGCCATGAGGGCCATCCGCCCGCGCCCCTGCATGATGGCGTCGCCGAAGATCACGAACGCGCACGAATACAGGGACGTGATCACCCAGGAGGTGAGGAAATAGGCCGAGAACGGGATGCCCGCCAGGCCGAGCATGTAGTTCTGCAACGCATAGGGCGGACCCGGGGTCACCCGCACGAGGATGACCACGCCGCGCAGGTCGTCCGACTGGATCTCCGGCAGCTTGTATCCGAGCCAGCCGCAGATCTTGGTGAGCCAGGGACGCATCGCGTAGCGGGCCAGCCAGTAGGAGAGCGAAAGATTGAGCGCGATGCTGATCCAGACCAGCAGCAGCACCACCGGCATGCCGAGCACCGGGCCAAACAGGGGGCCGGCGGTGAGCGTGAAGACCGACATGGGACAGCCCGCCGCCGGCAGCAGCGTCATCAGGCCGAAGAAGGCGAACGGCCCCAGGGCCCGGACGCGCTCGAGCGCCTGCAGGAACAGCGGCTTGAGGTCGCTCCCGTAGACGCGCCAGATCGCCCACAACCCGACGAGCCCGACCACGCCGATGAGCGCGAGGATCGCGAGCTTGAGTCGGCGGTTGGCAGGGACGGTTGCGGTCATGTCCGGAGCCTGCGGTGCGCCGCACCCGACCGTCAAGGTTGCCTTGCTCCGCGCTTGCGCCGGGCCGGGGCAAGTAGCGACACTGCGGCGCGGAACGTTTCCGCGCCGCCGAGTGACCATGCCCCCGCTGCCCTTCGCCCGAACCTGGCCCGCCCGTCTGCTGGCGGTGGCCGCCGCCGGCGCCTTGACCCTCACCCTCGCCCACCCGTCCGGCACGCGGCAATTCACCTGGCCGTGGCATCCGTTGATGTGGCTGCTGTGGCTCGCCCCGGTGATCGCGCTCCTGGCCGACCGCCACCCGTGGCGCCATCCCGGCCGGTTCCTGACCACCGGTTTGCTGCTCCTCGGCGCCGGGACCCTGACCGCGGCCGCGCTGAGTCCCTTTGCCGCGCTCAGCCTGCCGCGGGTTTGGCCGGCGGTCGGCGGCATCGCGTTGTTTTTCTGGCTGCATGCCTGGGTTGCGCAGGGCGATGCACCGCTGAAAAGCCAGCGGCTGGCCGCCGGGCTCGCCGGCACCGCAGCCGTCGTCGCGATCGTCAGCCTGGTGGGCTGGCGCTGGCAGTCGGCCGGTGTCAGCTGGCTGGTGCGCAACGACGTCCCGTTCGGACACTCCATCTACACGGCGGGCGCCATGCTGCTTGGCCTGCCCTGGCTGGTTTACGCGGCTTGGCAGGGTCGCGGGCTCCGTCGGTTTGCCTGGGGCCTGGCCGCGGTGGCGGCCGGCACGGTCCTGCTGACGACGAGCAGCCGCGCCGCCGTCCTCGCCTTGGGCGGCACCAGCGCGGTGGCGGTGACCTGCGCACTTTTCCGCGCCCCGTGGTCGCGGCGCACCAAGGGCCTCATCGTTGTCGTCGCCTGCCTGCTGGTGGCCGGAGGCATCGCCGCCAATCCGCGCCTGCGCGAACTCGTCCGCGGCGGCGGTTGGAGCGAAATCGCCCGCGAGAGCAACGCACAGCGCGGCGCGATGCTGGCCGCGGGCTGGCGCCTGGGCGCCGAACGCCCGTTGCTGGGCTGGGGTCCCGGCAGCGTGCCCCTGGCCTATCCGCAGGTTCGAGCCGGACTGGCTGGCGGTGTGGACAATGTGCTGCAGCTGCACAACACCCCGATGCAACTCTGGGCCACGCTTGGGATCGTCGGTCTGGCCGCCCTGGGCCTCATTTTGGGCGACGCCCTCCGGCGCCTGGCCGCCCTCGCGCGCGCACCGGAGCCGATCGCGCTCACGGCCGCGTTCGCGTTGCTGGCGTACGGGAGCTTCGCGCTCACGGACCACCAGCTTGACCTGCCCTTTTTCACCGCCGCGCTCGCGGTCAACCTTTGCCTCCTCTGCAACGCACCCGCGGCTCAGCCGGAAGTCGGCCCCTGGACGCGGCGGACCGTGACCTGGCTCGTGGCGGCGGCCTTGCTCGTGCCCGGCGCCCAGACGGTTCGCGACCTCTCCGCCCGGTTTGCCTACGAGCAGGCGCTCACCGCGCTCGGCGAAAATCGAATCGGGGATGCGGTCGCAGCCCTCGAGCGTGCAGCCGAGCGCGCACCGTACGACCCCTACTACCGGCACCAGCTGGCAGGTCGCCTGCTGGCAATGCGTGCCGCCACTTCCGACGCGACCGAGCGCGAACGCCTCGCCACGGCCGCGGCGGAGCACCTCCGGCTTTCGCTCGCCGCCGGCTGCTTTACGGAATTCGCCCACTTCAACCTCGCGTGGCTCGCCCTTGAATCCGACGCCCCACGCCTGGCGGCGAACCACTTCCGCGCGACGCTCGCCCTGGCCCCGCACCGCAGCGGCGCGTACTTCGGACTGGGACTCACCCTGCGCGCCCAACAGGAGAATGCCGCCGCGGTCCGCGCCTTCGCCCTTGAATGGATCAACGATCCGTCCGCCGCCACTTCGCCCCAGTGGGGGCACCCAGAGCTGGCGATCTTCCGGCCCAGCGTGGCCCGCGAAGCCGCCGCGATCCTCGCCGAACTCGCGCCGGCCCATCCGACAGCGGCCTATGTGGACACGCTGTGGCGCTGGTGGGACGGCGGTGAGCCGTTGCCGTCCGCCACGCCGACGCGCGAAACGCGGGACTTCGTCAGCGGCCTGACGGCGCTGCAACAAAACCGATCCCTGCCGCCGGAGGTCCGTGCTTATGCGTGGGGTCAGCTGCTGGCGGCCTGGCAGCGTTCTCCGACAGATTTCAGCAGTGTGGCCGGACGCGATTCCGCCTTCAGTGCCGCGCTCGCCCGCCGGGCGGCGCGCCATCCGGCGCCGGATGTCCGCGGCTTCCTCACCGCCGGTCCGGAGGGCGAGGACAACCTGGTCGCAGCGATTCAATCGGCCCGCTCGGGCTACGGCGTCTTGGCGCTCCACCCGGACGGCCCGGTGCTGACCGACCTCGCGGTGCGAACCCGCCCGCGGGTGGTTTCCGCGTTTGCGTCCACGGTGTTTCCGGCGCGAGGCTGGCTCCCGGCCCGCGAACTCCTCGCGCGGCTGCCCGCCGAACCCTCCAACCCATGAACGCGCCGCAAGCCGCCCGCCTGCGCAAGGTCGTCCTCCCCGCCGTCCTCGTGCTCGGCGACACCCTCGTCGCATTCGGCGCCCTCGCGGTCGGTTACTGGCTGCGTTATCTCTCGCCACTCGGGCGCCTGGGCCTCGACGTGCCGGATGCGACTTTTGGGGCCTACCTGCCCCTGCTGCTGGTCGGCGTCGCGTTCCTGATCGGCGCGTATGCGCAGCTGAACCTCTACACCGAGCGCCTGCTCCTGCGGAAGTTCCAAAGCATCAGCCTCATCATCAAGGGCACGACGCTTTGGTTCGCGGCCTACCTTGGCCTGTCGCTGGTGCTCAAGTTCGAGCCGCCCATCTCACGGCTTTACGTGGCGATCGCGTATGTCTGCGTGATCGTGGTGATGTTCGCCTGGCGCACTTTGTTTTATGGCGCACTCACGCGTTCGGCCTGGCGCGACCGGCTCCGGCAGCGCGTCGCCGTCCTCGGCTGGAACGACGAGGCCCGCGCGCTGGCCACCGAACTCGATCAGGCGCCGTCGCACCCGTACCGGTTCTGCGGTGCGATTCCGCTACCGGGCGAAGCCGCCCCGACGGAGGCGATCGGCACGTTTGCCGAACTCGAGACCGCGTTGCGCACCCACCAGATCGACGTCCTCATCGCCGCCCGCTCGGATCTCCCCCGCGACCTGATGGTCCGCGCCGTCGAGACCTGCGAGCGCACCTACACGGAGTGGAAGGTCATCCCGTCGTCGTTCCAGATTCTCCTGAGCGGACTCCGCCTCCAGACCATCGGCCGGCTGCCGGTCCTCGGTGTCGAGGAACTCGCCATCAACCAGCTCTTCAACCGCGCGCTCAAGCGCGGGGTCGACGTCTTCGGCGCAACGCTTGGGCTGGTCCTCGGCGCTCCGGTCGTCGCGCTGCTCGCCGTGCTCATCAAGCGCGAGTCGCCGGACGGGCCCGTGTTCTTCCGCCAGACCCGCGTCGGCTCGGGCCACCGGCCGTTCACGCTGTGGAAGCTCCGCAGCATGCAACCCGCGGCCGCGGCCCAGGACGACGCCCGCCAGAGCACGGCCCGCAACGATCCACGCCTGCTGCGCCTCGGCGCCTTCATGCGGCAGTGGAACCTCGACGAGATCCCACAGTTCTGGAACGTCCTGCGCGGCGACATGAGCCTGGTCGGCCCGCGGCCCGAGCGCCCCGTGCACGTCGACCGCCTCGCCCACGAGATCCCGCACTACCTGCCGCGTCACCTCGTGAAGCCCGGTATGACCGGCTGGGCGCAAGTCAACGGCCTGCGGGGCGACACCGACCTCGCCCAGCGCATCCAGCACGACATCTATTACATCGAGAACTGGTCGCTCTGGCTCGACCTGCAGATCCTGGCGCTGACGTTCGTGCGCTGGCGAAACGCGTACTGAATCCCGAACCGGATTTTACAGGAGGAAACAGAGGGAACAGAGAGCCCGATCCACGGCCTCCGTTTCCTCTGTTACCTCCTGTAGAACGGTTTGGGAATTGACGGCCTACACCGGCTGAACGCGCCGGCGGCCACGCAAAGTCGCGCGCAACCGCGCGGCGAGCTTCCACGCACCGAATGCCAGGCGCCACTTCCAGCGCGCGAGGGTCGTCGTGCCGAAGTGCTTCAGGTAAACATCGCGGTTGGCGTCGAAGATCGCGGCCGACATGGCCTCGCATTCCTTCGCCACGCTGACGCCCTTCAGGTGCGTGATGCGCACGCGGCCGTCGTACACGATGCGCCGGCCGGCCCGGCCGACGCGGATGCACAGGTCGATGTCGTCGCCGTACATGAAGAAGCGCGCGTCGAACACGGCCCCGTCCGGACGGGCGATGTCGGCGAGGAACGCGCGACGACCGAGCATGAAGGCGCCGTTGATCATGCCGACGTCATACGTGCCGTCGGCCGGCAGGTGCGTGAGGTTGTAACCGGCGAACAACGCGGTACGCGGAAACGCCGCCGCGAGACCCGTGGCGCGGCAGAATCCGTCCCACAGCGATGGCACGGAGCGCCGGCAGGCGAGGTCCATGCTGCCATCAGCGAGTTCAAGCCGCGGCGAGATCAGGCCGAGATCCGGCTCGGCCAGCGTCCGTTCAACGCAATGCGTGAGCGCCGCCTCGTTGATGACCGTGTCGGGATTGAGGAAGAGCACGCATTCGCCCGACGTGCGGCGAAACCCGAGATTGTTGGCGCGACCGAAGCCGAGGTTGGTGTCCGGCACGACGCATTCCACCCACGGGAATTCCTGCCGCACCCAGGTCGCGGCGCCGTCGGCGTCGCGCGAGTTATCCACGACCACGATCTCGACCGACCGACCCGCAATCCGGCGTGCGATGGAAGCCAGGCAGGCCGGCAATTCGTCGCGCGACTGGTAGGCGACGATGATGACCGAGAGCAGCGGTGGATCGCCGGGATTCATGGCGGCATCGGCCCGGTGCGGCCGCAGAGCCCGTGCCAGGTGCCGCGGACGATGGCTTTCACCTTGGCCCAGCGTTGGTCTTCGAACAGCAGCACCCGCGTATAGTTGTAGAGCGCAAAGCTCAGGTCGAACGCCGCCCAGTGCGGCACCGCCCACGCATGCCGCCGCCACATCCGCACGCGGTTGCGGGCCATGTAGTAGTGCCGGAACGCGGCATGGTGCGTGGGACGGAAGTCGCGGCCCAGCACTTTGCGCGTCTGGCGCGCCCCGAGGCGGTGCCGCAACACCGCCTGGCCCGCCACTGCCACGCTGCGCCCGGCGCGAATCGCGCGCAGGCAGAAATCCGTGTCGATGTAGTCAATGAACAGCGCCGCGTCGAATCCGCCCAGCCGGCGCCAGGTCGCCACCTCGACCATCGAGCCTGAGGTCACCATCATAGTCACGGCGGGCAGATCGGCACCGGTGCAAGGCACGCGCCGGAACAGAAACGGCAAAGCCCCATGCCGCGCCACCCAGCGGTAGCGGGCGGGATCGGAGCCTTCCTCATGGATCTGCGGGCCGATCACTGCCGCCAGAGGATGATTCCGCTGGGTCGTCAGCATCGCCGCCACCATGCCAGGTTCAGGCCGGCTGTCCTGATCGAAGGTCACCACCCACTTGCAGTCGAGATTCGCCGCGTGCTCGAGACCGACGTTCAGCGCCGCGGCCAGGCCGATGTTCTCGCCCTGCGGCAATACCGTCACGCCCGGCAGCAACGACATCGCCGCCGTGATGGCCGCGGGCGAACCGTTGTCGACCACCAACACGCGAGTGCATTCGGCGATCACCGCCTTGAGATTCTCCACCGCTTCATCGTCCGCGCGGTAGGTCACCACCACAGCGCAAAGCGGCGGAAGCGGGAGGGAAGCATGCGACTCTTCAGCCATTTTCGGCCTCCGCGGTCACCTGCAGTAGGTGTTCAGTCCAGTGTTCCGCCAGGAAGCCGGTCGCAATCCTGGCCCGCAGCTCCTCGCCAAGGAACCCGGCAGCCGCCGCATCCTGCAGGAGGCGCGCAGCGGCGGCGGCCATGGCCGCGCCCGTCAACTCCGGCACGAGCGCCGCGGCAGGCAGAAGGTCCGCGGGGCCTCGCGCCGCGGCAAAGGCCAGTACCGGTCGCCCCAACGCCCCGGCCTCGAGTGCCACGCGGCTGAAGCTCTCCACCCGGGAAGTGACCGTCACCAGGTCGCTGGCCGCATAGTAGAGATCCGGATCGGCGACTTCGCCGACAAACCGCACGGTCGGGCCCGCCTTCTCACGGACATGCCGCGCAAAGTGGCGGTCGATGTCGCCGCCGAGCCAGACGCCCATCACCGGGCCGCCGGGCTGCGTCGCGAGTTGCGCGATCATGTCCACAAACAGATCCGTGCCCTTCAACGGGTCGACATGCCCGCAGCCCACGACGATCCGCGTGGCGGATGCCAAGCCCAGGCGCCGGCCAACCTCCGCCCGGGCCGCCGGCACCGCCGCCGGCGCCGGCAGGGAGGACAGGAAATTCGGCACGATCGTCACGCGCTCCGCCGGGATCCCGCGGGCCCGCAGGTCGGCCGCCACCGCCGTGGATACCGCGACGAACCGCTGGGTGCGCGCAAGCGTTGCCGCGAGATCGCGGGGCCGATTGAAGCGCCGCAGGCCGTACTCCAGCTCGTGGACGTGTGAAACCACCGGGCCCGCCCCCGCTGGCAGGGCCGCGAGCAGGCGGCCGTTGGTCGCCGTGTTGCTGTAGATCACACCCCCGCCCTGCCGCCGCCACGCTTGAACCATCCGCCGCAGCCGGCGCGGCTTCAGCCAGGGTCGATCGACCCATCCGCGAAGCAAGCGCGCCAAGGGCTCCGAACCCTCGGCCCACGCGGGCGTGAGCCGGTGCAACGGCCCGAAGGTCGCCAGTTCCCCTGCCAACGGACCACCGCGGTCGAGCAGGATTTCGCACTGCCACCGGGGACCGCGGGCGGCGCGGACCGCGCGGAGGATCTCCAGCAGCATTCGCGGCGCACCGGAATTCGTCGCCTCATGCGCCAGCACGAGCCAGCGGTCAGCCCAGTCAGGCATCGCCGCCTCCCTCCAGCGGCGCACGCAGCGCGCACAGCAGGGCGAAACGCAACCGCCGGAGTCGCGGTACCTGGACGAGATCGCCCACCGGGAATCCACGAAACGTGCGCCACGCGGCCAGGCCCAGGCGCGAATGCGCATTGCAGTATTCGAACCACCGCCGCCCGATCAGCCGGGACAATGCCGTCTCATCCAGCCAGCCCGAGTTCGTGTTGGCCTCCTGCAAGCTGATCAGCCAGGCCGCCGCCCCGGCCAGATCACCGATGGAACCGGTCCGCAGCCACGCCACGGCTTCATGGTGCTCCATGTCACTCGCCGTGGGCTCGAGACCGACCCGCTGCAACCAGCGGCGGCGCACGCGCGCACCGTTCTGCGCCATCTCGGGTGTCGCGATCGACGTGACCTGCCCCGCATGGATCCGGTATTCGAGCAGGGGCGTCGACAGGTTCGCGAACTCTGTTTCCGAGGCGAGCCGCTCCCAGAGGTCGATATCCTCCGCCGCCTGAAAATCCGGGCGGTAGCCGCCCGCCGATTTTTCCCACACCTCGCGCCGCATCATCACCGTCGGATGCGCAAACGGCGCCTCGAACAGCAGCGCTGCGCGCAGGGCGGCGTCATCCGTGGGCCGCTGCCAGATTCCGCGACCCGCCCCAATACGACGGACGGCCGTGCCCAATACGCCAACTCCGGGGTTCGCAGCCAGAAACGCCAATTGCCGGCCGAGGCGCTCTGGATGAGCGCGATCATCTGCATCCATCCGCGCCAGAAAATTCCCCCGGGCCTCAGCCACCGCCCGGTTCAAGGCCGGCACCAACCCCAGGGGGTCCTGCCGGAACAGACGCAGCCGGTCGTCCGACCTCGCCGCTTCCTGCAGCACCGCCGCCGTGTCATCGGTCGAACCATCGTCAACGACAACGAACTCCCAGTCGCGGAACTGCTGACCCCGGATGCTGGCGATCGCCTCCGGGAGGAACGGCCCGCCAATCCGCACCGCCATGATGACGGAGACCATGGGCCGCGCAGCATGGGTGCCCGCGTTCATGCCGGGCTGTCGCCGAAACCGAGGTGAGCGGCGAATGCCTTTTCGAGTGCCTCCGGCGTTGCGCCCGCCGGAATCTGCAGTCGGGTCAATTCCGCGCCGGCCAGGGCCGTGCGAAGCGCGGACTCGGTCAGCCGAAAATGCGCGCCCACATCCACAAGGTCCACCGCACCCAACGCACAAAACCATCGCAGGTAATCAGACCACTCGTGATGCAGCACGGCCAGCGACCGTTGCACGGCATCCGCCAGGTCCATTGGGCCATGCGTGAACTCACTCGCGTCATGCCGTTCCAGGTAAACCACGCGCCGGACCGGACCGCCCACGGCAATGCGATCGGCGCCAAAGAGCTTCGCCACGGGCACGGTGAGGTATTCCGGTGGCGTCGACCGGGTCTGCAGCCAAGCGGAGGCGTGCTCGAGCCGGCCCGCCCGGCGAAACGCGGATTTCAGCAGGCCGTGGAACGGCGCATTCGCGCGGACGAAAGCAACCAGGGGGCGCCACCGGTCACGACCGCGCCGCGCCGCCTGCGCGGTGGCAAAAGCCGCCGGGAACAAACCACGGTGATAATCCTTCAAAACAAAATCCCGGGGAAATGCCGCCGCCCCTCCAGCGCCAACCAAGATCAGGTCGTCACCGAGCAAACGCGCCCCGTGGCGCTGGACCGCGGCGGCCAACAGCGCCGTCTTGCCGACACCACCGGGTCCCGGCAGCAGCGTCACGTCGCCCGCGGCATCGCACCAACCCGCGGCATGCAGCAAGGTGCGCCCCTGCCGCAACGCCACGGCCTGCAGCAGCAGGTTGATGAGCACGACCGGTGAATCGCTGAAAACCTCGAATCCATCGCCGCGGCGCCGCGTGGCGTGCCGCTCCGCCGGCGAGAAGAGCACGACACCCGGCACCGCGCGCCAATCCTGGTAGCGGATGGTCTCGGCGGGGGCGACAAAACGTCGGTAGGGCTCGACCTTGATGCCGGCGAGTCCGTCCGGCACCGCCACGTCTGGCAACGACCCGAAGTGCCCCAATTGAAACTCGATCGAGTCGCGCAGCAGTTCCGTGACGTCGGCCGCCACAGTGACAACGGCCAGACCGGGGATCACGTAGGTTCGCACGGCGCTCATGGGTTGCCGGCCTTCCCGCCCGGAGCCCGGGCCACCGCGACGAACGCCGATACCCGCAAATCTTCGTCACCCGCAAGCGTGATGGCCGGGTCAATCGTGGGTGGAAGCGACGCATCATGGCGCACCGGCACGTAGGGATACCGCCAGTCGAGTCCGGTGGATTCCTGGAAGAGTCGTTGCCAGCCCGAGAAACGCAGCCGATTGCCACGTGCGCCGCATTGGTCGGCGCCCCAAGCCTGAGAAGGCGCCAGGAAGGCAAAGGGGGCATTGCGCGGATCGAGGTGATCCTCGAGATCGACAAAGTGCAGCGCCACACCGCCCGGGGCCAGCAGGCCGGCAGCCGCGGACAGCAATCCCGGCAGTTCCGCCGGGGGCACGTGCTCCAGCGTGGTGTAGGAGAAAACGAAATCGAACCGCTCCGGCTCGGCCAGCAAGGCCGCCGCCTCCTGCGGCGCGCGGTACTCCAGACCCGCCGCGGCCAACGATGCCGGTGCAAAACCGGTCGCCGCCAGCCGCCGCCAGCGCTCCATGAAACGGTCGTGGCTCACGAATGGACTGAGAAAACGGCGCGCCAGCACCGGGTTCGCGAGACTCGCCTTCACCAACGAGGGTGCCACTTGCCGGTACCGATCCAACGTCAGCACGCGGTCGAATCCGCACACGTAAAGGCCCGCGGCATGCGCCATGAATTGCCCCGTGCCGATTTCCAGGGCCCGGCCGGAAAGCGCCAGCGGGCCCAGTTCCTGCCTGGCCAGCCCAAGCATCCAGCCCAGCACGCCCGACATGGCGTCAAAGGAGCGGTGCTGGCGGGCAGCCAGGAGATTGGGATCCTCCGGCCCCAGCACGCGCCGCTTCCAGTGCGCCAGTCGCTGCCGCAGCCCCGGTCGCATTGTGCCCTCGCAGGTCATGGCCTAGCCAACCACCCCACAGCCGGCCTTAGCAAGACGCCAGCGCACCGCCCGTTGCCAAAGCGCCCGATAGCAGCGAGCGAGGACTGCCCCGGTGCGTCGTACCCAGCGAGCCGGAACCGACGCCGGATCCGGCCTCGCAGTCAGCCAGACCGCCGGGAAAATCACCTGCGCCGCGCGCGCCTGCATGCGTCGCCACCACGAGCCGCGAAGCATGACCGCCTCAAATGTCGCCGCATCCCACAACAGCGTGTCCGGCCCGAGCGGACTCGCGCCCGCGGAAAGCAGCCGCCCCACTCCACCCGCGATCCTGGCCGGTTCGGCCGCGAGGCAGGCGTGCAGCGCGCTGTCGTAGCGGAACTGACCCCGGGTCAGGATCACGTGGGACGTTGCCACCCTCGTCCTGAACTCCGCCGCCACCCGCCGACGCCAGCCGGCCCGCCGCGGGAAACGCCAGACCGGGAAGCCCGCAGCCTCGTCGGCGGCATCCGGTGACCCGAGCAGCGTGACCGCGGGCGGGTTTGCCTCCCCGCCAGCGACGCGCGGTGCGGCCGCGGCCGATTCAAGTCGGGAGAACAAGCCGCGGTACAACTCCAGGTAATCGAACCGGTCCGCGATCTTGCGGAACAGGTTCTCCGCCAGCCGCCGACGCTCCGCCGGGCAGGCAAGGTAGTGCTGCAGCTTGGCCGCGAGGTCGTCCGCCGTGTCATAGAAGACGATATCCTCGTCCTCCACCAAGCCGTAGTGCTCCACCAGCGGCGCATAGCGGCTCGTGACGCACATCTGCCCGTTGCGCACGGCCTCCCATATCTTGGTGTTCATGTGGAGCGCCCCGGTCAGGTGATCCTCCAGCGGCGCCAACACGATCCGCGCCTCGCGCACCGTGCGGTCGAAATCCGCCGAGGCGACGAAGCCGCGGTAAGCGGCGGCCAGTTGCGGCGACTCCAGCCAGCCGCGCCCCCCAAAAAGCGAGAGCGGCACGCCGGCGGCCGCGAGCCGCTCGACCAGCCGCCGGCGCGCCGGGAAGGCCGAGCCAAAGAGGGCGACGTCGTGCCGCTTTTGTTCCTCCGGCAGTTGCAGGGCGGCAAAATCCTTCTCCGCGAAATGGCAGCTGTTGGGCAGATAAAGACAGCAACCCGGTCGCAAGGCATTGTAGCGGTCCACCATCGGCTGCACGTACGCCACCACACGGTCGAAGAGGAAGACGCAGGGCCAGTTCCGATCGAAGTTGAACTCGTCGTCCCCAAGGATGCCGACAACGAAGCATCCGGCCGCCTGCAGTTCCCGGATCGTCGCCGGCAGGAGGAACTGCGCATAGTTGTCCACCGTCCCCAGCACCACGACCCGGCAGCCCGAAGCAAGGACGCGGTCGCGGAAGACCTGGTTCAACTCGCCGAGCCGGTGCGCCTCGAAAAACCCCTGCGCCCGGGTGCGGTGCAGCCGGTGGGCTTCCGCCGTTGAGCCAAAATCATAGATGTCGACAATCTGGTGCCGTCGGCCGGCCAGCGCCGCTCGGATTGCCGGCAGCCGATCGCGCGCCCATGGGTTCTCGGGCAGCGTGTCGCAGGCCAGCAGAATGCCGGGATCCCCGTTCATGTTCCGGCCGCGAGCCGACGGACGTCCTCAGACCAGGCCTGCGCCGCGGCCATTTCCGCCGCCGGAACGAGACCCGCCCCGGCCAAGGCCGCATAGGCCGTCACCAGATGGCCGGTCATGGAGCCGGCGGGTGGCAGCGCCTCGAGCACGGCGACCACCGACTCGACCTCGCGATACATCGTCAGCTCATCCGCCAGGTCGCGCATGAGGTCGTGCGCATTGCGCAGCTGCCGCACCGAGGCGGGCCCGAAACCAAGCCGGAGCGCCCGCGCCCAGAACAGCCGCTGCGCGACGTAGCCGCGCAGGATGTCACAGTAGCGCATGCTGACCCGGCCGGGGAGAAACAGCGCCGCGAAGGCTTCGCGGCGCCAGAACGTATTCTGCGAGTTGAAAGGACAGTAAACGCCCGCCCCGAGAACAAACCGCTCGGCGCGTCGGAAGGTCACCCGGCCGCCGCGGGTGAGACGGTAGATGGCATCCACGTCGGGATCGTCGTCCGCGAGTTCCTGCCAGACCGCCACTTCCGCCGGCGCCGGCGTGCCCTCGACCGCGGCGCCGGCCGGATTCAGAATCTCGCGCAGGGGAAATCCCCGCGGCCAGACCGGCTCATCGGTGAAATGCCGATAGACATTGCAGTAGCGTCCGCCCGTCGCCTGCCGGACGGCCGTCGGGCTGAAGTCCAGGTTTTCGCCCCAGCCGGGCAGCGGCAGGTTGTCGTCATCCGTCTCGGCAATGATCTCCGCACCCTGGGCGATCGCATAGAGATATCCGATGTTTTTGCGGGCGTAATGGCTTTCCGGGCAATGCGCTGCGTAGGCCAACCCGAGCCGACTCTGGCGTTCGAGGTCGAGGAAATCGATCCGAGGATCATCCACCCGCGCCGGCCCTTTGCGGTCGCCGACGAGGACGACCCGCCAGCCGGGCAAGGCTGCATAGGCCAGCACCGCCGGGGTGGGCTCGGCGATGCTGGTGATCACCAGGAATTTCTTGGCGGCGGGACGATTCATGCCGGTGGGGATGGCGGCAGGACGCTCCACCGGGCCGGCCGGTAAACGAGGCCTGCCTGCCGGGGAAGCGGCCGGGCACAGAGGGCGAAGTCCTGCTCGATCTGAAAACCGAGGCGATCGATCTCATGCTGCACGCCCGTTGCCACATGGGTCAGCGCGAGACGCAGCCAGTAGCGCCCAGGATACAACTGCAGATCAGGCACCTCCACCGCCACCCGGTGCCGGCCCGCTGCACCGGGCACGGCGAAGCCGGCGTCGCCACTCGGGCAGTGCACCACGGGCGAGAAGTCGAATTCCTTCACCTGCACGCTGAGGGTATAGGCCCCGGCCTCGGCCACCTCGTATTCGCACTCAGCCCGGAGGGGTTCGGTCATGCTGAAAGCGAGGCGCGTCGTACCCGTCGAATCCGCCAGCCGGGCGGACCGGAGCCACGCCGGCTCGCCCCCACGGGGCGTGCCGGCGGCGCTGCCCGACTGGTTCGCCACATCGGTCAGGTAAGCCGCGATCACCTCGCGACTGGGCCCGTCGCGCCGGACTTCACCGCGGTCGAGCCAGAGCGCGCGCGAACACAAGCTGCCGACGGCCCCGAGATTGTGGCTCACGAACAGCACCGTCCGGCCGCCACCCGCCACCTCGGCCATCTTGCCAAGGCAGCGTTGCTGGAAGCTGGCATCGCCCACCGCCAGGACTTCATCGACGAGCAGGATGTCCGTGTTCAGGTGCGCCGCCACCGCGAACCCCAACCGGGTGTACATGCCGCTCGAGTAGTGCTTGCACGGCGTGTCGAGGAACTGCTCGACCTCGGCGAAGGCGACGATCGCATCGAATTGCCCGCGCACTTCCTGCCGGCGCATGCCGAGCATCGCCCCGCTCAGGAAGATGTTTTCACGGCCGGTCAGTTCGGGATGAAATCCCGTGCCCACCTCCAGCAGCGAACCCACGCGCCCGCGCAGGTCCACGCCACCCTCGGTGGGCGCCGTGATGCGGCTCAGGATTTTCAGGAGCGTGCTCTTGCCGGCCCCGTTGCGGCCGATGAGGCCCAGCACCTCGCCCTTGTTCACCGCGAAATTCACCCCGCGCAGCGCCCAGAATGCCTCCTGCGTCCGACCCGATTGCCAGAACGCGGTCAGGCGGCTCGGCAGGCTCCGCAGGTCGTCACGCAGCGTGCGGTAACCCGGCCGCGCACCGGCCTGATGCAGGCGGTAGCGCTTGCCCAGGTTTTCGCAGCGGATGACGGGTTCGCTCATGGAATAGTTTAGAGACTGTCGGCAAAATCCTGTTCGACGCGGCGGAAGAACCAAGTGCCCGACCCGAGCGCCACTGCCGCCGCGATGGCCGATCCCGCCAACCATGCGAGTGAACCGGCTCCGCCGAGGAGAGCCCAACGATGCGCTTCGATGAGGCCGACCAGGGGATTGAGCGTGAACGCCGCCTGCCAGCGCCCCGGGATAAGTTCCAGGCCGTAGACCACCGGAGACGCATACATCCACACCTGGATGAGAAACGGCAGCGCATACATGAAGTCGCGATAGCGCACATTCAACGCCGCGACCCAGAGGCTGATGCCGACCGCCAGCGCGAGCGTCAGCAGCGTCACCACCGGGAGCAGCATCAGTTCCCAGCCCGGGGCCACGCCGAACCAGGTCAGCAGCACCGCCATGACCCCAAGCGACACTGCATAATCCACCAGCGCGGCGGCGGCCGCCGCCCCGGGAATCAACAATCGGGGAAAATAAACCTTGGTGATCAGTCGGGCCTCGCCGACGAGACTGTTGCCCGCCCGCTGCAGGATCCCGGCGAAAAGCTGCCAGGCGAGCAGGCCGGCGAAGACAAACAGCAGATAGGGCCGGTCCCCGCTCGGCAGACCCGCGAAACGGCCGAAAATCACCGCAAAAATAGCCCCGGCCACCAGGGGCTGGAGCACCACCCAAACCACCCCCAACACCGTCTGCTTGTAACGCAGCTTCACGTCGCGCACGGCCAGCATGAACAGCACGTCGCGGTATGCCCAAAGCTCACCCCAGCGCTCGCGCCCGCCCGCGCCGGCAGGCCGGATGCGAATGCTGGGGCGGGTGGCGACGTCGGACATGGAGTGCTGCCATTCAGCAGGCACGCCGGCCGGGGTCAAACCCTCCCAGCCTTTGCCCGAAGCCGCGACGCCGACAATATCCTCGCCGCCCCAACCGCGCGCCGCCAGAAAACCCGCGTGGCCTCCCTCGCCCGCCTTCAGTTCTTCCTGCGCCGGCTCCGCCACGCCGAGGCGCGCACGCTCGCCTCAGCCGTCTACAACCGCCTCTGGCCGGCGCGCCCTGCCCTCCGCGCGGCCGTTCTCGCCGCCACCGCCGGGCGGACCGGCCTCGAGATCGGCGGACCCAGCCGGGTTTTCGCCCGCGGCAAGCTCCTGCCCGTCTATGCAACAGCCGCCCGCATCGACAATGTGAACTTCGCCGGCGTCACCGCCTGGGAGTCCGACCTGCGCGACGGCGGTGAATTCCGCTTCGACGACCGCCGCCCGCCAGGCCGCCAGTACCTGCGCGAGGCGACCGACCTCCACGGCGTGCCCGACGCCACCTACGATTTTGTCCTCTCGTCGCACTGCCTCGAGCATGTGGCCAACCCGCTCGCCGCCCTCGCGGAATGGCGCCGCATCGTGCGACCCGGCGGCGCCCTGATTCTGCTCCTGCCCGACCGCGTCTGCACCTTCGATCACCGGCGCCCCGTCACGACGCTGGCCCACCTCCAAGCGGACCTGGCCAATCGCACCGGTGAGGACGACCTTACGCACCTCGACGAGATCCTGGCGCTGCACGACCTGCGCCGCGATCCGTGGGCCGGGACCGCGGACGCATTCCGCGCCCGCTCGGAGCGCAACGCCGCCAACCGGTGCCTGCATCACCATGTCTTCGACCTCGACCTGATGTGCGCCGCGCTCGCGGCCGCCGGCTGGGAGGTCGACGCCTGCGAGCGCGTGCGGCCGCTGCACCTGCTCGCCCTCGCCCGCCGTCCGGCGGCGCCGGAAAATCCTTCCCCCGCCGGCTCGGCCCCCTAGGCTGCCTCGGCCTCCCTGCATGAAGCTCTCCATCGTCATTCCCTGCTACAATGAGGCGCGCACCATCCGCGCGATCGTCGACGCGGTGCGCGCCGCGCCCGTCGCCACCAAGGAGATCATCGTCGTGGACGACTGTTCGCGCGACGGCACGCGCGACCTCCTCCGCACGCAGATCGCGCCGCTGGTCGACAAGGTCATCTACCACGAGGTGAACCGCGGCAAGGGCGCCGCCCTCCGCACCGGCTTTGCCGCCGCCACCGGCGACGTCGTCATCGTGCAGGACGCCGACCTCGAGTACGACCCGCAGGAATACCCGCGGCTCCTCAAGCCCGTGCTCGACGGCAAGGCCGACGTCGTCTTCGGCTCGCGCTTCATGGGCGCCGAGGCCCACCGCGTGGTCTATTTCTGGCACATGATCGGCAACCGTTTCCTGACGCTGCTCTCGAACATGTTCACCAACCTCAATCTCACGGACATGGAGACCTGCTACAAACTCTTCCGCCGCGAGATCCTGCAGCAGATCCCCCTCGAGGAGGACCGCTTCGGCTTCGAGCCCGAGATCACCGCCAAGATCTCCCGGCTGCCGAACTGCCGCATCTACGAGGTCGGCATCAGCTACTACGGCCGCACCTACGCCGAGGGAAAGAAGATCGGCTGGCGCGACGGCTTCCGCGCACTGTGGGCGATCCTGAAGTACAACCTGTTCCGCTGATCCGGCGCGGCGCCGCCGGCGGCTGACGGTCCCGCCTTGCCCAACCCATCCCAGGCCCCGGTTTCAATCGGACGCGACCTGCCGCTCGACGGCCTGCGCGGTCTGTGCGCCGCGCTGGTGTTTTACGCCCACGCCTTCGCGCCGACCACGGCGCTCGACCCGCGTTGGGCGCCGCCGACTGCCTTCTGGTGGTTCAACCTCGGCTATGCGGCGGTGATGATGTTCTTCGCCCTCTCCGGCTACGTGATCGGCCTGACGACCGCCGGGCCCGCCACCGGCCCGGCGATCCGCCGCTACCTCGGCCGCCGCGCGCTGCGCCTGCTGCCAGTCAACGCCGTCGCCGTCCTGCTGGCCTGGGCCCTGCAGCCCGCCAACGACGGTCGCGCCGTGCTCGCCAACCTGCTTTTCCTCCAGAACAGCGTCCCCTACCCCGGCGGCCTGGCGTTCGACCTGCTGCCCAACAATACGAATCTCTGGAGCCTCAATTACGAGGTCGTGTACTACCTCGCGTTCATCCCGCTCTGGCTCTGGGTCGCGCGGCTCGGCTGGGTCTGGCTTGGGCTGATCGCGCTCGCCGCTGCGGCACCGGTTGGCATCCCCGGCACCGCGGCCCTGTCGCACTACGCCTGCGGCGGCCTTTACTGGCTCGCCGGCTACGCGATCGCGCGCATGGCGCCGCCGGTTGCGCCTGAAACCACAACGCGCGGCACCTGGCCCGCGGCGCTCCTCGGCGCCTACGCGCTCTGGACCCTCGCGCCGTTGCGCCACGTGGTCGTGGAGTTGGAATGGTACGGCCTGATGGGCCTGACGCCGGCATCGCTCCATCGCATCGATTTCCTGCCGGCCTGTGCCTGGTGCCTGCTCGCCGTGAGCGGCCGCGCCCCGGGACTGGGCCTCTGGCTTGGCCGACTCTCGCTCGCGCTCGCCACCGCCGGCGTCGGGATCGCCGTCTGGCGCGGACCGCTCGAGCCCTCCGCCTACGTGGCCACGCTCGCCTTGCTGGGTGCCTGGTGGCTCCGCTCCTGGACCCCCGGGGCTGGCTGGCTCGCGCGCCTGGCCCCGCTCGGCGGCGTGTCGTTCGGACTCTACGCCTTTGCGTTGCCCATCCAATTCGCCGTGCAGCGCCTCTGGCCGGGATTTGCGGGCACGCCCCTCACCTTTGCGGTCCGGCTCGCGGTCCTGGCCGCGGTCACCTTGGGGCTGGCCTGGCTCGTGGAACGCCGGCTGACACCTTGGCTGCGGCGCAGGCTGCTCGATCGGCCCCGCCCCGCATAAGGGATTGTCAGGCCCGCGAGCCCCGGGTGTGATGCGTCCGCCCGGTTCCCGCCCCACGCCATGCTCCTCGAATTCCTGCGCTGCCTGCTCCTGACCGGGCTCCTGCTCTTCGGCCTCGGGTGGCCCCTGGCGGCGCGGCTGCCGCTGGCGCCGGCGGAAAAACTGGCCGCGGCGCTCGCGGGTTCGCTGATCGCCATCTGGGGCGTGGGCTGGCTGGTCTACACGACCGGCCTGCCGTGGAACCTGCTCTGGCTGCTCCCGGTGCTGGCCGCCTGGGCGCTGGTTCGCGGGCACGTCGCCTTCGCCGCGGTGGTGCGCGATCCGGTGGCCCGCGGGATCCTGGCTGCCCAGGGACTCGTCGCCCTGTGGTGCGTCGGTTGGCTCGCCCTCGTCCAAAATTACTCGGGCGGCGGGTGGACGAGCGACTGGTTCGAGCATTGGGAACGCGCCGTCTTTTTCCTGCAGCGCGGCGCCGCCGACAACCGCTTCCTGGACATCTACGCGCTGACCGCGCGGCCGCCGTTCGCCAACGTCGTCACCGCCGCCTGGCTGCACCTGACGGCGGTGGATTTCCCCCACTACCAATTGTTCAGCACGCTTCTGGGCAGCCTGGCCTTCCTGCCGGCGGCGGTGCTGCTGACGCGGTGGCGCGCCGAGCCGGCGGCGGTCGCGCTGCTGGCCGTGCTGTTCATGGTCAATCCGCTGTTCGTCCAGAACGCGGCCTTCTCCTGGACCAAGCTGCCCACCGCGCTCCTCGTGCTGACGGCGCTCCACTTCTTCCTGCGCAGCCGGGAGGGCGGCGCGGCGTGGACGACCGCGCTCCTGTTTGCCACGTGCCTCGCGGCCGCCCTGCTCGCGCACTACTCCGCCGCGCCCTATGCCATCGCGCTCGGGTTGGGTTGGCTGATCTGGCGGCCGGCCGGATGGAGCGCCGCCACGTATTGGCGCGTGACGGCCGGCGCCGCGTTCGCGGGGTTGGTGCTGCTGGCAACGTGGTTTGGCTGGGCGATCGCGACCTACGGGATTGCGGGGACGCTCGGCACCAATACGAGCGTCACGACTGTCGCGCCCGACGCGGGCGGCCAGCTGATGCGGGTCCTGCTCAACCTGCGCGACACCCTCGTGCCGCATTTCCTGCGGTCGCCGGATCCGGCGCTGATCGCCCAGACGAGTCCGTGGGGCTACGCCCGCGACTGGTTCTTCCAGTGCTACCAGCTCAATCTCCCGCTCGCCTGCGGCAGTGTGGGCTGGGTGGTGATCCTGCGGACCGTGGGGCGGCAGTGGACCGGGACCGCGCCCGCGATCCGGCGGTTCTGGGTGATCTTTTTTGCCGTCGTGCTGGTGCTCGGTGTCGCCGCGCACGGTGCCCGCGACCTCTGGGGCCTGACCCACATCTGCCTGCACGCGTTGATCCTTCTGGGCCTCGTGCTGCTGGCTGCGGGCTGGCGTGAGCTCGGGCGCGGCTGGCGGCTGGCCGCCATCGGCGGGGCTACGCTCGACCTGATCGCCGGCATCGCCCTGCACTTTGCCGTGCAGAATCACGCCCTCGACCGGTGGCTCACGCCCGAACGCACGGCCTTCGAGATCATGGACAGCTATAATCCGCAGACGCTGAAGAACCTGATCGGGCTCATGGTGAACCGGCTCGACACCTTCCACAACGCGTTTGCCCCGGCCGGCCCGGTGACGGTCGGACTGCTGGGCCTGATCTTCGCCGCCGCACTCTGGCGGGCCCGCGACCGCCGATGAATCCGCTCTCGCAGCTGCGCTCGCCGCGGGTCCACGTGCCGGTCCTGCTCGCGATCGCGCTCCTCCTGCGGCTCGTGCTGGTGGCGCAGGGCGGGCAGTATTACTTCGGCGACGAGGAGCGGTACAACCGTGGCGTCGCCTTGTATCAGGCGTTGGTGGCGGGTGACGTACCGCAGGTGCGCACCCTGGCCGCCCTGCCGGAGCATGCGCTGTTTCCGTGGCTCACGGCGCTGGTCACCGCCGGCCAGCACCTGCTGGCGCAATTCACGCCCCATGGCGATTGGACCCAGCCGCAGAACGTGGCCCAGACGATGTGGCTTGGCGCGGCGCTGCTCGCGCTTTTTTCGGTGCTCAACCTCTGGCTGGTTCACCGGCTGGCGCTGGTTGCCGGCGCAGGCGAGGCGGCGGCCGGGTGGGCCCTGTTGCTGATGGCCGCATCGAACACGGCGTTCTATCACGCCCGCCACCTGCTGCCGTACGATTGCGCGATCAGCGCGGCACTGCTGGCAATGATCATCGGGGTCCGGTCCACCCGGCCGGTGGCGGCCTGGACCTGCGGCCTGCTGGTCGGCGCGACCTACGGGCTCTACAACGGCTATTGGTTTCTGGTGCCGGTCATCTGGCTGGTGCATGCCGTCACCCATCGTTGCGAACCCAACCGGTGGCGACTGATGCTCGGGAGCGCGCTCGGCACCGCGACGGGCCTGCTGGTGCCAATCGTCGTGGGCGCCACGCTCGGGGGCGACCGCTACTGGGCCGCCCTGCGCAGTTTCAGCCGTTCGGTCACCTTGGGGCGGTTCGACGAGGCTTGGTCCCTGCCCTGGGAATACCTCTGGCACGCGGAGGGCGCGCTCGGCGTGGCGGTGGTCCTGGCGATCGCGGGCGCCGCCTTGCGCCACTGGCGGCAGCGCTCGCGGCCGGCTCCGTGGGTGGGTCTCACGACGCTCGCCTTCGCGGGAGCCTATTTGCTGCTGCTGGTTTTCGCCCATGTCCTGGAGATCTTCGTCGTCTATGCCCGCACGGTGAAGCCGTTCATCCCAGCCCTCGCCCTGCTGGGCGGCTGGGCGTTGGGTGAACTGCTCGCCGGCCGGCCGCAGCTCCAGCGGGTGACGATCGCAGCTCTCGTGCTCGGGGCGGCGTTCAATTTCGCTCCGCATTTTGGTCGGGTCTTTCCGCGCGAGGTCGAGGCCGTGGTGGTGCGCCATTACGGGAATCCCAAGCGCACGCTCAGCATCGCGGGATCGCTCTACGTGCCTTTCGCCGCTCCAGTCAGCCGGCCCGACCTTGCCCTGGCCAACGCGCAGCTGCTCTACCCCGTCCGCTCGGTCCTCGCGTTGCCGGCGGGCGAGACCCTCCTGCGCCTCGCACATCCGCTGGCCTACAAGCCGTTCCAATACGAGTGCCACACGCCGCGCGAGCGCGCCCTCGTGCGCCAGCACGACCTGTCGATCCGTCTCATCCGACTGGACCGTCCCGCCGAGCTCCCGGATCATCCGCCTCTATCGATGCTGTACCTGCCGGAGGATTATCCGACGGGAAGGTAGGAACGGCTTTCGCTCGCACTGCCGGCTGCGGCCGGCCTAGTCTTGATCGGTCGACATGTCCGCATCACCCCCGCTCATCGCCGTCGTCATGCCCGTCTTCAACGAGGAGGCGGTCCTGCCCCAGACCTTTGCCCGGCTCACGGCGCTGTTCGCGGCCCAACCGCAGTGCCGATGGCAGGCGATCTTGGTCAACGACGGCAGCCGCGATGGCAGTCTCGCCTTGCTGCGCCGGCAAGAAGGTGCCGATCCGCGCTTCCAGACGGTCGAGCTCTCGCGCAATTTCGGCTTCCAGGCCGCCCTGGCCGCCGGCCTGGCCGAGGCGGCCGGCGCGGACGCGGTCGTGACGATGGACGCCGACCTGCAGGATCCGCCCGAGGTGATCCCCGCGCTGGTCGACGCCTGGCGCCAGGGCGCCGAGGTCGTGCTGGCCGTGCGCCGCACCCGGCAGGAGACCGGCCTGCGTCGGCTGGGCATGGAAGCGTTTCATGCATGCTTCGGCCGGTTGACCGACACGCCGCTCATCGATTCCAACGCCGGGACCTTCAGCCTGCTCGACCGTTCCGCCGTGGCGGTGCTGCTGGGGTTGCCCGAGCGCCACCGTTTCTTCCCCGGCCTTCGGGCATGGGTCGGCTTTGAAGTGACTCAGGTCCCCTACGACCGCCAGGAGCGGGCGGCCGGCAAACCGCAGCAGACGTTTACCCGGCTCGTGCGTTATGCCCTCGACGGCCTCTTCAGCTTCTCGCGGTTGCCGCTGCGCCTGCTGACTTATTCCGGGCTCTTCATCTCGGGGGTCGGCTTCAGCCTGGGCGCCTTTTACGTGACGCGGCGGCTGCTCGGCATCGAACACGCACAGACCGGCTTCACCACGCTGGCCGTGCTCGTCCTCTTCCTCGGCGGCGTGCAGTTGATCGGCATCGGCGTGCTCGGCGAATACCTCGGCCGCATCTACGACGAGGTGAAGC
>CAYHEW010000015.1:0-88451 GCA_964355715.1 uncultured Opitutaceae bacterium
GCGGCACGCTGGTGTTGGCGAAGATCAGGTTGGTGGCGAACAGGCTCGAACCGACGCCGGCGAAGCTGATCGTGGAGTTGCCGGTGATGATCAGGTTGGTGACCGACAGGCTGTTGTCAGCGAGGCTGAGGGTGCCGCCCGCGAGCGTCAGCGAACCCGTGTAGCTGATGGTGGAGGCCAGGGCGATGGTGGCGCCGGAGGAGATCTCGAGATTACCGGAGCCGGTGATCGTGCCGGTGAAAGCGGGGCCGGTGTCGGTCCCCGTGATCGTCAGTTTGCCCGTCGTGCCGAGGTCGAGGAGGCCGGAGCCGTTGAGGGTGGCGACGGCGTCGCTGAACGTGCCCATTTGGAGGCGACCGTCGGAGTTGATCGTGATGTCGGCGGTGTCGGCGAGCTGGTTGTCGGCGTGGTAGACAAGGTTGGCCGTGCTGGCGGCGCCGACGCCGTCGCCGATCACGACATTGCCGCCCGCGGTATTGACGCCGGCCGTCTTCTCGAGGGTGACGGTTCCCGCGTTGACTGAGAGGGCGCCGGTGAACGTGTTCGCGGTGGTGCCCGCGAGGGTGAGGTTGCCGGTCCCGGTCTGGGTGAGGCCGCCGGTGCCGGCGATCGTGCCGGCGTAGGTGGTGGACGCGTTGCCGCCGCCGGTGGTGAGCGTGCCGGAGCCGAGTTGGACGTTGGCGGCGGACGAACTGCTGGCGAGGGAGCCGATGGCGTCGCTGAAATTGTTGAGATCGAGGCGGCCGTCAGAGCTCAACGTCACGGCGACCGTGTCGCCGATCTGGTTGGCGCCGCCGAGCTGGACGATGGCGCTGGAGGCGGAGCCGGTGCCGTCGCCGACATTCAGCGCACCGGCAATCGCGGTGACGCCGCCGGTCTTGGCCAGGGCCAGGGTGCCGTCCTGCACGGTGGTGGCGCCGGTGTAGGTGTTGGCCACCGCGCCGCCCAGCGTGAGCGAGCCGCCGCCGACGGTGACATTGCCGGTGCCCGAGATGGTGCCGGCGTAGGTGTTGGTGCCCGTGTCGCTGCGCAGCGTGCCGCTCAGGGCGAGGTCCTCGCCGGTGATCGTGATGTTGTTCTGCAGGGCCAGCGTGGCGCCGCTGGCGACGGTGGTGCCGCTCGCGGTCGTGCCGAGCGCGGTGTTGTTGGTCGCGATGAGCGTGCCCGCCGAGACCGTCGTCGCGCCGGTGTAGGTGTTGGCCCCGGAAAGCGTGAGGGTGCCGGTGCCGGCCTTGGTGAGCGAGCCGGAGCCGCCGCCGAACACCGAGGAGATCAGCGTGTCGTTGTCGCCGGTGATCGTGAGATTGTAGGTGCCGTTGGTGATGTTCGCGCCGCCGAAGACAAGGTCGCCGGCGGCGGCGTTCCAGGCCTGGTTGGCGCCGAGGGCCATGCTGACGTTGACGGTCTGCGTGCTGGTGGACTCGTTGTAGATGCCGCCGCCGCGGATCGTCATCGTGTCGCCAGTGCTGCTGTTGATCGTGAAGGCGCCGGCATCGGAGCGGAAGAGCAGACTATGGAGGATGTATGCGCCATCCATGTCGTTGGTCGTCTTGACGCTGCCGGCCATGACGATGGCCTTGGCGGCGCCGGTGGCGGGGGCGATGTTGCCGGCCCAGTTGTTGCCCTTGCTCCAGTTGTCCTGGTCGGCGACCGTGCCTGAGTTCTGGCCGCCGTCCCAGACGAAGGTTTCGATCGGGGTGATGACGTAGTAATTCCCGTAGCTGCCGACGGCCTGGGTGGCGAGCGAGAGCTCGGCGCCGACGCCGACGCCGATGCCGGTGAAGTAGAGGCTGTCGAGGAATGCCTGGTTGACTGCATTGGTGGCGACGCCCACCACGTCGGAGCCGACGGTCCAGTTGGCGATGTTGAGCGAGCCCGCGAACGCCCCGTCGTCGCCGAAGAGGAAGTAATTGGCGGTGCCAGTCGTGCCAAAGTCGACGGTGGCGGTGTCGAAGGCCAGGATGTTGACGCGTTCGGAGAAGGCGCCGCCCAGCTGCAACGTACTACCGTAACCGAGGGTGAGATTGCTCGTGTCGGCGATACGGTTGCTCGCGCCGAGGGCGAGGGTGCCGGCGGCGACGGTGGTCGTGCCCGTGTAGGTGTTGGCTCCGGTGAGGGTCAGGGTGCCGGTGCCGGCCTTGGTGAGGCCGCCGGTGCCGGCGACGGTGCCGGCGAAGGTGGTGGAGGCGTTGCTACCGCCGGTGGTGAGGGTGCCGGAGCCGAGCTGGACGTTCGCGGCGGACGAGCTGCTGGCGAGCGAGCCGATGGTGTCGGAGTAGTTGTTGAGATCGAGGCGTCCGTCGGCATTGAGCGTCACGGCGACGGTGTCGCCGATCTGGTTGGCGGCGCCGAGCTGGACGATGGCGCTGGAGGCCGCGCCGGTGCTGTCGCCCACGGTGAGTCCGCCGGCGATGGCGGTGACGCCGCCGGTCTTGGCCAGGGCGAGGGTGCCGTCCTGCACCGTGGTCGTACCGGTGTAGGTGTTGGCGGAAGCGCCGGAGAGCGTGAGCGAACCGGTGGTCAGCGTCACGGCGCCGGTGCCGGAGACGGCGCCGCCGTAGGTGTTGGTCCCGGCGGTGCTGACGAGATTGCCGCTGAGACTGAGGGCCTCGGCGCCGATGGAGACGTTGTTCTGCAGGGCGAGCGTGGCGCCGCTGGCCACGGTGGTGCCGCCGGTGGTCGAGCCCAGGGCGCTGCTGTTCGTGGCGATCACGGTGCCCTCGCTGATCGTGGTGGCGCCGGAGTAGGTGCTGGTGCCGGAGAGCGTCAGGGTGCCGGTGCCGGCCTTGGTGAGGCCGCCGGTGCCGGCGACGGTGCCGGCGAAGGTGGTGGAGGCGTTGCTACCGCCGGTGGTGAGGGTGCCGGAGCCGAGCTGGACGTTCGCGGCGGACGAGCTGCTGGCGAGCGAGCCGATGGTGTCGGAGTAGTTGTTGAGATCGAGGCGTCCGTCGGCATTGAGCGTCACGGCGACGGTGTCGCCGATCTGGTTGGCGGCGCCGAGCTGGACGATGGCGCTGGAGGCCGCGCCGGTGCTGTCGCCCACGGTGAGTCCGCCGGCGATGGCGGTGACGCCGCCGGTCTTGGCCAGGGCGAGGGTGCCGTCCTGCACCGCGGTCGCGCCGGTGTAGGTGTTGGCCGCCGCACCCGCGAGCGTGAGGGTGCCGCCCGTGACGGTCACGGCGCCGGTGCCCGAGATGGCGCCGCCGTAGGAGTTGGCGCCGGCGGTGTTGATCAGGTTGCCGCTGAGGGTGAGATCCTCGGCGCCGATGGTGATGCCGCCCTGCAGGGCCAGCGTCGCGCCGCTGGCCACGGTGGTGCCGGCGGCGGTCGAGCCGAGGGCGGTGCTGTTGGCGGCGATCACGGTGCCCTCGTTGATCGTCGTGACACCGGTGTAGGTGTTGGCGCCGCTGAGAACGAGATCGCCGCCGGTGCCGAGCTTGTTGAGGCCGCCGGTGCCGGAGATCACGCCGGCGAGCGTGAGGTCGCCGGCCCCGGAGGTCTCGACGAAGGTGAGCTTGTTAAGGATGATCGGTGCGTTGACCAGCTGGTTGTTGGCCGAGTCCTGGATGATGCTCGGGACGATGCCATCGAAGGTGAACTCGCGGCCGGCGTTGGCGTTGAGCGTGAAGCTGCTGGCGGTGTTGTCGAATTTCAGCGAGTTGAGGGTGAAGTCGACGTTGAGGTCGGGCGACAGGCGGGTGGTGCCGGCCATGGCGATCTTCGTGGTGGCGCCGGAGGTTGGGGCAATATCCGTGGACCAGTTGACGGCATTGTTGAAGTTGTTCGCCGTGCCGCCCAAGGTGGCGCCGCCGTCCCAGGTGAAGAACGTGCCCGCGTTGGCCACGATGAAGTCCCAGGTGCCGCCGTAGCCGGAGACGGTCTGGCCGGTCGCGCCGAGCGTGCCGGAGCCTATGCCAGAGAAATAGATATTCTCGATGAAGCTGGTGATCGGCGTGTTGCCGGTGGCAAAGGCGAGGATGTCGGTGCCCGACTCCCAGTTGTTGACGGTGAGGATGCCGGTGCCGGTGCCCGCCATGTTGAAGAGGAATGCGCTGGCCGATCCCGCCGTGCCGTATTCGAGGATGGCGTTGTTGTAGGTCAGGGAATTGACCAAAACGGAGAAACTGCCGCCGAGTTCGAAGGTCGCGCCCGAGCTCAGGGTGAGCGCGCTGGAACTGCCGACGGCATTGTTGGCGCCCAGGGCGAGCGTGCCGGAGGCGACGGTGGTGGCACCGGAGTAGGTGTTCGCGCCCGTGAGCGTGAGGGTGCCGGCGCCCTGCTTGGTGACGCTGCCGGTCCCGGAGACGACGCCGGTGTAAGAACCGGTGCCAGACTGGTCGAAGACGAGGGCGGCGGTGTTGGTGATGTTGCCCTGGAGCGAGGTGGCGTTGCCGACGAGCGTGCCGGCGGAGACGGTGGTGCCGCCGGAGTAGGTGTTGGCGCCGGTGAGGGTGAGGGTGCCGCTGCCCGCCTTGGCGAGGCCGCCGGTGCCGCTGATGACGCCGGAGAACGCGGTGGAGGCGTTGGTGCCGCCGGCGGTGAGGGTGTAGCTGCCGAGATTGATGCTGCCGGAGCCGGCGAAGGAACCGATGGTTTCGTTGGCGGCGTTGAGGCCGAACGTGGCGCCGGAATCGATCGTCACCGCGGTGGAGTCCGCCAGGGCATTGGCAGTCCCGAGTTGCAGCGTGCCGGCCGAGACCGTGGTGGTGCCGGTGAAGGTGTTGCTCCCGGTGAGCGTGAGCGTGCCCGCACCCTGCTTGGCGAAGGTGCCCGCGCCTGAGATGATGCCGGCATAGGAGCCTGTGCCCGCTTCATTGAATACGAGGGCCGCCTGGTTGGTGATGTTGCCCTGGAGCGAGGTGGCGTTGCCGACGAGCGTGCCGGCGGAGACGGTGGTGCCGCCGGAGTAGGTGTTGGCGCCGGTGAGGGTGAGGGTGCCGCTGCCCGCCTTGGCGAGGCCGCCGGTGCCGCTGATGACGCCGGAGAACGCGGTGGAGGCGTTGGTGCCGCCGGCGGTGAGGGTGTAGCTGCCGAGATTGATGCTGCCGGAGCCGGCGAAGGAACCGATGGTTTCGTTGGCGGCGTTGAGGCCGAACGTGGCGCCGGAATCGATCGTCACCGCGGTGGAGTCCGCCAGGGCATTGGCAGTCCCGAGTTGCAGCGTGCCGGCCGAGACCGTGGTGGTGCCGGTGAAGGTGTTGCTCCCGGTGAGCGTGAGCGTGCCCGCACCCTGCTTGGCGAAGGTGCCCGCGCCTGAGATGATGCCGGCATAGGAGCCTGTGCCCGCTTCATTGAATACGAGGGCCGCCTGGTTGGTGATGTTGCCCTGGAGCGAGGTGGCGTTGCCGACGAGCGTGCCGGCGGAGACGGTGGTGCCGCCGGAGTAGGTGTTGGCGCCGGTGAGGGTGAGGGTGCCGCTGCCCGCCTTGGCGAGACCGCCGGTGCCGCTGATGACACCGGAGGCGCTGATATCGTTCGCGCCGGTGAGTGTCAGCGCGTACGTCGCGAGATTTATCGTGCCGGAAAAAGCCAAGTCGCCCTGGCTCGCGGCCCAGGATTGCGCGGCGCCCAGAATCAATGGGTGATTGATCGTCTGGGTCTCGGCGGATTGGTTCTCGATGGCATACGTCACGGCGGTGCCTTGGAGGGTCACGGTACCGCCGCCGAGGGTGAATGCCCCCGCCGAGCTATTGAAGGTGATGGAGTTCAGGTTCCAGTCGCCGTTCGAGTCCGGCGTCAGTCGAATACTGCCGGCGAATATCACATTTGCGGTCCCGTCGTTGGTTGGGCTGGCGCCGTTCGGATTCCAGTTCTGGGAAAGGGTCCACTTGTCCTGGGAGGCATGCCCACCGTCCCAGACAACCTGCGCCCGCAACGCGCCCGCACTGGCGGCCCAGAGGGCCGTCGCCAAGGCTCCGGAAACGAGCGTCTTGTAATACGGATGCATGTGACTTTGACCTCGCCCGGTGGAGTCTCGGAGAGATCGCACCGGGCATTCGGACTAACAGCTGCTCGGTGAGCCGAAAGATAGGTCGGTTTGTGCTGAGCTGCAAACCCTAACCCTCAGTGCAGTCGGGATATATATAAGCCTGAATAGGCCTAATATTATTATCCGAAATAACCTACTTGGTGAAGTACACGACCGAATCGTGTTCGCTCAGGATGCGCCCGACTCCGGTTCCTGCGCCTGGGGCGGTTCAACCGACTCCGGGTCGGCCACGATGAACTGGCGGTGAATGGCCTCCACGATCTCGTGCATCTTCACGGGCTTGCTGATGTAGTCGTCCATGCCTGCATCGAGGCACCGTTCGCGGTCGCCCTGCATGGCATTGGCGGTCAGAGCGATGATCACCGGCTGCTGCTCGGGCGGCAGGCGGCGGCGGATCTGCTGGCAGGCCTCGAAGCCGTCCATCTCCGGCATCTGCAGATCCATGAGCACAAGGTCATAGTGCCGGGACTCGACGGCCGTGACGGCCTCGAGTCCGTTGCCAACGGCGTCCGCCTGGTAGCCGAGGCGTTCGAGGAACCGCAGGGCGACCTTCTGGTTGACCGCATTGTCCTCGGCCAGCAGCACGCTGAGGGGAATCTCTTCCGCGAGCGGGCGCCGGGGCGGGGTGATGTCGGGCTTGGCGGGTTGCCGCGCGGGATCGGGGATGTGCGACAGCGCGTGCAACAGGGCGGGCGTCTTGATCGGCTTGTAAATCGTGCCGAAGGGGAGGCCGTCGTCGGGCGCCTCGGCCGGCGCCTGGCCGAAGGGAAGCATGAGCAGGCGGGGTGCGCGGATCGCCGCGAGTTGCTCGAGCGGCGAATGACCCTCGGTCTCATCGCCGTCGATGAGGAGCAGCGAAGGGGGCTGGGGCAGCCGTGCCGCGACCTCGAGCGCCTCGGCCGCGGTCGCCGCGACCTCGCAGCGCAGGCCCCAGGCGCTGAGCTGGGTGCGAAGGCGGGCCTGGGTGATGGGATGGTCCTCGACGATGAGGATGGGGCTCGCCCGCAGGGCAAGCGGCATCGTCGGCGGGGCGCTTTCCTGGTCGAGCGCCGCGGACTCCGTGAGAATCGTGAACGTGAAGGCCGAACCTTCGCCCATGATGCTCGTGACCGAGATGTCGCCGCCCATGAGGGTGGCCAGACGCTGGCTGATCGCGAGACCGAGGCCGGTGCCGCCGTACTTGCGCGTGGTGGACGAGTCGACCTGGGAGAAGGCCTTGAAGAGGCGGTCGAGGCGGTCAGCCGGGATGCCCACGCCCGTGTCGCGCACCGTGAAGGCGAGGTGGAAGGCACCTGCGGCGGCGCCGGCCGGCGCGGGGCGGCGGGCGACCTCGACGGAGACGCTGCCGGCCGGGGTGAATTTGACCGCGTTGTTGACGAGGTTGACGATGATCTGGCGGAGGCGGGTGACGTCGCTGAGGATCCAGGCCGGGACGTCGGGACGGATGTGGTAGGTGAGCTCGAGCTTGCGCGACGAGGCCTGCAGGGCGAAGAGGTCGAAGGCCTCCTCGAGGCAGAGCGACAACTCGAAGGGCATGTGCTCGATCTCCATCTTGCCGGACTCGATCTTGGAGAAGTCGAGGATGTCGTTGATGATCGTGAGCAGGGCCTCGCCCGAGGTGCGGATGGTGTTGACGTATTCGCGCTGCTCGCCGGTGAGCGGGGTTTCGATGAGCAGGCTGGTCATGCCGATGACGCCGTTCATCGGGGTGCGGATCTCGTGGGACATCGAGGCGAGGAAGTCGCTCTTGGAGCGCGACGCCGAATCGGCCTCGCTCTTGGCGCGGCGCAGCTGCTGCTCGGTCTCGACGCGGGCCGTGATGTCGGTGGCGATGACGATGTAGTGCGCGAGCCCGCCGCTGTCGTTGAGCACGGGCTGGATCTCGAGGTGCAGGTGATACTTGCGGCCGGATTTTGCCTGGCTGGGGAAGTCGGTCGAGAGCGGGTGCCCCTCGCCCAGGGCGGCCTGGATCGGGCCGGTGATGGCGGGGTCGGTCTCGGGCACCGTGATCAGGTCGAGCAGGTGCCGGCCCACGGCCTCCTCGAGGGCGTAGCCCATGACGCGGGTGAAGCTCTCGTTGACCCACTCGATCCGGCCGTCGGGCGAGCCGATGACGACGGGGTTGTCGGTTTTGGCCGCGACGAGGGAGAGCTTGCGGGTCTCGGCCTGGCTGGTGCGGAGGGCCTGTTCCGATTCGCGGCGCGCGGTGATGTCCTGCATCGTACCGATGATGCGCACCGGCCGCCCCGCCGCGTCGCTGGCGACAGTCTTGGAGCGCATCGCGATCCAGCGCCAGTCGCCGGCCTGGTTGCGGACGCGGTACTCGGCGTCGATGAACGCGGCCTGGCCCGTGAGCTGTGCTTCCGCGCGCGCTTGGTAATGCGGCATGTCCTCCGGGTGAATCAGCGTGCGCCAGGCCTCGGGCGTGGAGGGCATGCGCGTGGGGTCGTAGCCGAGCATCATCCAGAGGCCGGGACTGTAGTGAACGTGGCGGCTGGCGTGCTGGTATTCGAAGATGCCGATCTGGGTCGAATCGAGCGCGAGGTTGAGGCGCTCATCCGCGATCTTGAGGCGCGTCTCGACGCGGCGGCGCTCCTCGTTCTCGGCATGGAGGCGGGTGTTGGATTCCTCGGCGGTGTGCTGGTCGGCGCGGGCCCGCCGGGCGAGGTGCACGCTCAGGCCGAGCAGGAACGTGATGCCGATGCCGGCCGCGAGGGCGAACTCCGGCAGAAAGCGGCGGTCGCGGGCGAGGGCGTCCGGCGTGGGGACGAGACTGATCCGCATCCGGCGGTCCTGGATGGTGTAGGTCTTTTCCACCACCGGCCCCGCCTGCAGGTCGACGCCGGCCGGAACCGTCGTGTGGACCGTGTCGCCGCCGATGACGATGCTCAGGTGATAGTCGTCGACGAGCTTGAGCCGCGCCGTCGTCAGCGTCGCGAAGAAGCGGTCATAGAGAAACTCGGCCGCGGCGTAGCCGGTGAGCTCGCCCTTGTGGATGATGGGCGTGTAGATGACAAAGCCCGGCCCGAGGCCGCCGATGCCCACGGTGCCGGAGATGATCGGTTTCTGCTCCTTGCGCGCGGCCTCGAGCGTGGCGGCGCGGACCGGGTCGGCGGCGTGGTCGAACGCGATCGCGTCCTCGTTGCCCTGGAGCGGGTACACCCAGCGATTCCGGCCGTCGGGTCGGACCCAGGCGAAGGACTTGGCCCCGAGCGCGCTCGACTCGAGCCACTGGGTATGCACGTCGGTCTCCCACACCGGCCGCGTCGGCAGGTTGTCGCCCCACGTGCGGGCGCGCCGCTCGAAGGCCGCACTCTGGCGGTCGAACTCGGCGTTGACCTGGATGGCGAGGGTCTCGAGCGACGTCTGCGTGCGCACGCCGAGGTAGGCCTCCTCGCGGTCGCGCAGGCCGATCCAAAGCACCAGCGTGAGCGTGACGCAGCCGATGACGACGGGCAGCGGGGCCCAGGCGGGCGTGACCTTCTCGACTTTTTCAATCCGGGTCCAGGCCAGCAGGAGGATCGTACCGCCCAGCAGGCAGAGGCCGAGCGCCATGACCGGCGACACCGGCGTCGATCCGCCGAGGGTGTAGACCGGGCGGAGGGCTGCGAGGTAGCCGATGATGGCGGTGACGCCCGCGGCGGAGATAAGGGACGCGACCACCGCCTGGACAAAGGAGCAGGTGCGGAGCGGAAGAGGCAGCCGGCGGCCTGTGGCCGGCAGCAGCAGGACCAGGCTGGCGAGCAACAGGCAGCCGATGACCACGAGCGAGGCGGGCTCAACTTGGGCGGGCGCACCGGGCAGGAAGGAGGAATCGAGCAGGCCATCGGGGTTGAACAACTGCCCGGTCGTGAGGTGCACGAAGGCGAGGACGTTCGTGGCGATCGGCAGCAGCGCGAACCACAGGGTTCGGGTCCAGCCCATCAGGTAGCCGGTGAGGGTCAGACTCAGTGCAAACAGCGTGAAGGCACCGTTCAACCTGATCGGTCCCAGGTCTGCCCACGGCTGCACCAACACCGGAAAATGAAACACCCAGCCCGCCAGGGCGAGCCCGCCCACGACCGCGAGGCTTGCCGTCAAAACGAGCATAACTCGTTCCGACCAGGAGCGGCGCGGAAGTGTGGGCAAAGACTCCATTAAGGTATTCACCCTAGGGATGGATCATTTCACCAATGGAGCAATCCCGATTCCAGCGCAAATCCGTAGCAGGCGGCAGGTTCATGGACTGGTCGCAGGAGGGGCGGGAGGGGCGGGCGGAGGCGTGGGACCAGGGGTGGGTTCGGTCTTTCCGGGTGCGAAGAGGGAACGGATAAAGTTGGTGGGGCCAATGACAAAAGCCCACTGGGGCTTGTCCAAGGGCCCGGTCAGCTTGACCTCGAGCACGCCGGACAACGGGGTCAGCACGAGACCGACGACGCTCTTGAGGATGAACCGGCTTTCCTGGAACGGGAATACCCGCGCGTAGAAATCGAGTTCCTTGCGCTCAAGCTGGTACGTGCCGCGGGCGGTCACCGCGGCGTCCGGGCCGGTGAGATTCACGTGCGGGAAATTGAGCTTGTCGCCCTCGAGCGTGAAATCGGTGCGCAGGGCGTCGAAGCGCAGCGCGGTGAAGTTGAGCAGCTCCGACAGCAAGCCGAGCAGGCGGACGCGCCCCAGGCCTTGGCCGCTGAGGTTCGCGTGGCCGTTGCCCTTGAAGCTGTAGGGGTCGTCCGCGTCGCCCTCGGCTTCGAGGTCGAGCGCCATGCGCACCTGCGCCGTGCCCTCGATGTAGGCGCTGTTGGCCGTGGGCGGCACGCCCCGACGCCGGGCCGAATAGGTTTCGAGGGCCGTCGCCGCCTCCCGCACCGAACCCTCGCGCAGCGACAGGGCGAAGCTCAGGCGGCGGCCGTCCTCCGGGCCCCACGCCTGCACGCTGCCGGTCACGGTGCCACCGGCGAATCCGACCTCGACCGGCGCGACGACCAGCCGGTCGCCTTCCAGCGTCGCCTCGAAGTTGAGATGCTGCAGCGGGAAATCGTGCAGCGTGAAGGCGCCGGTGGCGTGGCCCTTGACCTGGATCTGCCGGTTGCTGCCGCCGGCCGAGGCCGGACCGTCGATGCGACCGCGGGCGTGCACGGTCGGCGGCGCCGAGAGCACGAACGGCTTCAGGGCCTCGCTCAGCTCCGGGCCGACCAGCCGCGCCGCGTCCGGCAGCGGGAGGGTCGAGTCGAAATCGAATTCCATGTGGTCCAGCACGAATCCGACCGGGGCGGTGCGCCGCATGAACTGGCCGCGCGTCGCGTTGCCGCCCTGCGTCGCGAAGACCTCGAGCACATCGTAGTGGTGGGGCCGGATGAACAGGCGCGCGATCGCATGGTCGAGCGCCACGCCGCGGATCACCGGCCGCGTGCAGTCGGCGAAGACGAACACCGTCGTCTCCGGGCCGTGCCCCCAGCGGCCGCGCACGTCGACGTCGGCCTCGGGCGCCGCGGCGGCAAAGTCGAAATCGTCCCAAAAACTCATCCACCACCCGCGGAACCAGCCGGCGATCGCCGGCGGATGCAGACGGCCGGTGAGCAGGAAGCGGAATTCACGGGTGGTGAAATCCTGCTCGAAACTGCCGCGCGCATAATTGTCGCCGATCCACGCCAGGGCGTCGGTGGCCCGGAAATGCCGGCCGTCGAAGGCGATGTGCCCGGCAAAGGCGTCCATCCGCACCTGATGCGCGTCGACGCCGTCGCCCGCGACGCGGCCCTCCAGCCCGGTGAACTTCCAGCCGGGCGCGAAATCCACCGCGAGGTTGAAGACCGGCGCGCTCCGGAAGGCGATGAATCGCCGCAGGTCGCGCCCGAAACGTTGTCCCAGGTCGTCGACCAATCCCGGCGCGAAGCGGCCGGCGACGCGCAGCGCCGCACTCCGCTGCGCGAAATCGACGGTGCCGGCGAGCGCGACCGGCTCGGCCTGCACGCGGCCGGCCAGTTCAATGTGCAGGACCGGCCACGTGCCGGCGGCCGCGAGGGTGACCGGGCTGGCGGTGAGCCCGGCCCCGCTGACGGTGGCGGCCGAGGCCTCAACCCGCTCTAAGGCGAAGCCCCGCTGCGCGGGGTTGATCCGGCCCCGGATCACGGCCTTGACGCGACCGAGCTCGGCGGTCGTGCCGACGCGCACGGCATCGGTCGCCAACGCCAGCGTCACCGCCACCGGCCGGTCGCCGCGCAGGGGCAACCGGGTGGTGACGCGGACGGGGCCGGTCGCGATCGGCTGGGGCGAAGCCAAGCTCATACTCTGGGCGAGCAGCTCGATCTCCGCCACCGCCGCCTGGGTTTCCGAGCTCGTCAACGTGAGATCGAGCACCGGGGAATCGAGGACCGCCAACTGATTGCCGAGGGCGATCAGTTGCCGGCAGATCGCGGGATAATTCCGCGCCAGGAGTTCGGGCAGCCGCTGGGCCCGATCGCGGCGCACCGGCAGTTGCCAGTCACCGCGGGCGGTCACCGGCATCTGCGCCAGGTGGCCGGCGAAGTGCGGCAACCCGAAATGCTGGTCGCCCGGGATCAGCGTGAACGCGACGTCGCGGACCAGCGGTTCGCTGCGGCCGGTTGGCGAGAGCATGGCCGCGACGTAGAGGTTGGCGCCGTCGACCTCGAGCTCGCGGGGCTCGAAGCGGCCGAGCAGCAGCGCCCAGGGGTCGAGGGTGACGAAGACCGAGCGCGCCGTGAACACCGGATCGGGCAGCGCGGGCAGGCGGAGCCGGGCCTGCTCGAGGAGCACGTGCCCGGCCGGATCGAAGCGCGCGCGGCCGAACTCGGCCCGCACGCCGGAAGCCGCAAGGCGCTCCTCCAGCGAGCGCAGGAGGAAGTCGGGCACGGCCAGTTCGCGCGTGCTGGCGATGTAGATCTGGAAGGCGAGCAGGATCGTCAGGGCGAGCCAGAGGGTCCACAGGCAGAAGGAAGCCAGGCAGGCGGCGCAGAAGCGCGTGCCCTGCCAGCAGAACTTCAGCCAGGGTCTCATGGCGCGACCGGCGTCAGCTCTTGGGTTCCGTTGCGGCTGGCGCCGGGCTCGCGGCCGGCGGGCCGGGATCGCGGTCGGCGTAGGTCACGCGCCAGAGGGCGTCGAGCAGGGTTTGTTCGAGCTCGAAGGTGGCGGCGAAGCGCTCCGAACCGCCCAGCTGCAGGGTGCCGGCCACGCGCTCGGTGACGTGCCAGGTCTCGGTCTCGGACTGCGTGCCGGTCCCGGCGGGCAGGGCGACGGTGACATCGATCCGGTAGCGCCACGGGCGCTCCTCCCCGCCGACCATGTTGGGCTCGGCGAAGCCGTCGGCGACGAAGCGCCGCGCCCGGATCGTGCGCAATTGCGCGGCGAGACCCTGGAGGGGCGAGTCCGCGGGTTCGTCGGCCAGCGTTCGCTCGACCACCACGGCGCCGTTCTGCCGGTCGGTGATGCGGATCGCGGTGACGGTGGCGGTCGCCGGCAGCTCGCGCAGCAGGCGCTCGCGGTAGCCCAGCGGGGAAACGGAGGCCTCGTCAAGGATGGCGGGCGGGACGGCGTAGATGAAGCGCTCGCCGGCAAGGCGGGCGTAGGCGCGGCCGTCGCGCGGCGTCGTGAGGCCGATCTGCAGCCGGAGGGTGCGGGTGGAGTTGGGCGAGGCGGCCACCGTGAGCGTGACTTCGCGCTCGGGCTGGTTGAAGCCCCAGTTCTCGAGGTCGGCATCCGAAGGCGCGTCGCTCTGGAATTTCACGGCCGCAAGGAGCGCGAGCTGCTCCAGCAGGCGCTGCACGGCGGCGGGATCGGCGGGCTGCGTCTGCGGGCCCTGGACCGGGTCGCGGCGCACGAGCTGCCAGGGCGCGTCGGCGGGCGCGGCGGAATCGCGCTGCAGGATCAGCTCGGGCTGGTTGGGCGCGCCCAGCGTGACGCCGGTGACGGCGGCCGGCTCGAAGTCGAGGATGCGGCTCTCGCGCAGCGTCTCCTGCGCGTTGCGGAGGAGGTCGAGCAGCGCCCCGGGAAAGGCGACGGTGAAGGCGGCGGACTTGCCCTCGAGGGTGGCGGAAAACTCGGTGTCGGGATGGGCCGCCCCGCCGCCTGTGGCGGCCTCGGCGATGGCGGTGGTCCCGAGCTCGGCGCCGAGGATGAGCGTCTCGCGGCGGTTGTTGCCCTCGAGGGTGATGCGCAGCGCCGGGGCCGCGCCCAGGGCGGGCTCGGCGCCGGGGGCGGTGAAGGAGCGCACGCGGAGGGTGTTGAGCGCGTTGATCGCGAGTTCGGCGGCGGTCTTGTTGGCGCGGGCGATGATGGGCGCCTCGAAGGCCCATCGGTTGCTGCCCTCGCGGCGCAGGCGCACGCGCAGGTTGGCGGGATTCTGGAGGGTGAGGGAGCGCGCCTCGAAGTAGGGGATGGAGAAGATTGTGTCGGCCCGGAGTTCCTCGATCGGCAGCGCGAGGCTGCGGGCGAGGCTGAGGTTGACGACGTGGACGCGCTGGCCGTCGGGCGAGAGGATGTAGAGCAGGTTGCCGGCCTTGGTCTCATCGCCGAGCCGGAGGGTGACCTCGCGGCCGCCTTCCCCGCCGGAGGTGAAGGTCACCGTCATGCGCGGGTTGGCCAGGCCGTAGTCGACGAGCGACTGGCCGCTCTGTTCAAGGTCGCGGACGCTGAAGCTCGACTCGTGCTCGAGGAACTGGAGCTCGTTGACGATGCGGGTGACGGCGTGGGGGTTGGCGGGCCATTCGAGCGGCTCGGTCAGCGCCCAGTCGGTGCCGGTGCGCTTGAGCGCGACGGGGGCGAGTCCCGGGCCGTCGATGCGGAGCGTGCGGATGTCGGCGGTCTCCGGCCCGAGCACGCGCCGCCGCGCCTCGAGGGATGCGCGCTCGGTGCGCCAGCCGCGCTCGAACTTGAAGATGAAGAAGAACAACGCGACGTTGAGGAAAACCAGGACGAGGGTGACTTTGGTGCGCATGGCGGGTCAGTTGCGGCGGGACCAGTAGACGAGGAGGCCGAGGAGCGCGGCGGCGGCGGGCAGCGCGACCATGAGGGAGTAGCGGAGGCGCGTGAGCTCACGCTGGTTGAGCGAGAGCTGGAAGCGCTCGATGGGGCGGGCGGGTACGTTGAGCTGGGTGTCGCGGGCGACGGCCCAGTTCACGGCGTTGAGGAAGAAGGTGAGGTTGCCCTCGGTGGCGAGCCGCTGGTTGACGACGAGGCTGTCGGTGCCGATGGCGACGAGCCGGCCCGTGCGCACGCTGAACGGGAGGTTGTCGCGCACCTGGACGCGCTCGGAGGCGACGATGACGCCGAGGCGGTTGGCCGGGGCCATGTTGGGCAGGCCCCGGAGGTCGATGCCGGCGTCGAAGGCGGGTTGCTGGCGCAGGCGGTAGGCGACCTCGCCCCAGGCGGTCGGGTACGTGGCGGCGAGGGTGGTGACGACGAGGCCGTTGCCGGTCGCGCGGCCGGGGTCGGGGCGGACGCTGCGGCAGAGACCGGTGCGCATGGTCATGCGGTAGTCGAGGAGCGTCTGGGTGATCGGGTGGGTGGCAAAGTTGCGAAGGATGAAGTCGCCGTTGTCGGAGAAGCTCTCGGGGTTGGTGTCGTAGATCGCGACGTCGTCGACGAGGACGCCCCAGTCGTAGAGCAGGTCGTCGAGGCCGTGGGCCACGCCCGGGGCGAGCATGAGGATGATCCGGCCGGCGCGGGTCGCGAGGTACTGGCGGAGGAGTTCCTGCTCGCTCGCGTCGTAGCGCACCTGCGGGGCGGCGATGACGACGAGGGCGGCGTCCTCCGGGATGCGGCGGGCGGTGCCGAGATCGAGCAGCTCGACGTCGAAATTGCGGAGCTTGAGCTGGTCGTTCAGGGCGGAGAGCCCGCGGGCGGGGTCGACGTCGTCGGACCGAAGCGTGCCATGGCCGGCGAGGAAGTAGATTTTTTTGCGCGCCGGATTGGAGACGTCGAGGATCGCGGCGGTCATGGCCTGCTCGCCGAGGAACGCCTTCTTCTCCATGGCCTCGACGCGGTAGAGCTCGTCCAGCGTGACGACGCGGCGCTTGTCGCCACAGGTGAGGAGGATGACGTTGGGCTGCTCGATGCCGAACTGCTCGGCCTCGCGGCGCTGCTGGTAGACGTCGAGGTAGGAGACGGTGATGCGGGCGGTGCGGCCCTCGGTGGCGTAGACGTATTCGCGGAGGAGGCCGTTGAGGTCGCGCCAGGCCTGGGCGACCTCGGGATTCTCGGCCTCCTCGGTGAAGGTGGCCACGATGCGCACGGGCAGCGGGAGGTTGCGCAGGTACGACAGCGTCTCGGGCGAGAGCGAGTGGCGGCGGTGCTGGGTGAGGTCGAAGCGCCACGCGTAGTTGCGCGCGAGGTAGTTGAGCCCGCCGACGAGGGTCAGGAACAGCACGGCCTGCAGCACGAGGTTGAGCGTGCGGAGCCAGCGGGCGGTGCGGAAGCTGTCAGGTGCGTGCATGGGCGGTCAGCTGTGGAGGAGCTTGGCCTCGACGCCGAGGATGCTGAAGATCAGCGCGAGCACGGTGCCGCTGAGATAGAAGAGGAGGTGGCGCGTGTCCACGACGCCGCGGGTGAAGTCGGCGTAATGCGTGAAGATCTGCGCGTAGTCCACCGCGGCCTTGACCGGCTGGAAGGCGGCGCGGTCGAGCCACTGCGCATCCTGGAGGAAGCGGACGCCGATGATCAGCGCGAAGAGCATCGTGAAGCAGAGGATGCCGGCGACGGCCTGGTTGCGCGAGAGGGAGCTGGCGAAGACGCCGACGGCGATGAAGAGCAGCCCCGAGACGCTGATGAACAGGTAGCCGCCGAGGAGCGGCCCGAGGTCGAGGAAGCGGGCGTCGCCGGCGAACTGGTGCAGAATCCAGAAGAAACCGGCGGTGGAAGCCCAGAGCCCGAGGTAAAGGCAGTAGGCCGCGGCGTACTTGCCGAGCACGACCTCGGTGGTCGTGACGGGCGTAGTGAGCAGGGTCTCGATGGTGCCAAGGCGGCGCTCCTCCGCGAGGCACTTCATGGTGAGCAGCGGCACCATGAAGAAGACCGGCAGCCAGAAGAACTGGAAGTACACGTGGGCGGGCGACGTCTCCTGCGGGGCCTTGCTGTAGCTCTCGAGGATGCCCGTGAAGATGAAGCCCATGAACACGAGGAACGCCGTCGCGGCGATGTAGGTGCCGGGGTTGACCAGCAGCATGCGGAGCTCGTGGCTGAGAAGGGTGAAGAAGTGGCGCATGGCGGATTATTTCCGGAGCTGCTCGGCGCGGACGTCCCAACTGCGGCGGGTGGCGGCGAGAAAGACGTCCTCGAGGGTGGGGTGGTCCCGGCTGAGGGCCCGCACGCGCAGGCCGGCCCCGGTGAAGGCGCGCAGCAGCGCCTCGCCCAGGTCGTCCTCGCGGGCGGTGGACAGGGTGACGGCGGCGAAACCCTGCGCGTCGGCCGGTCCGGTCGCGGTGAGCTTCAGCGAGGGATCCACCGCCGCGAGGAGGTCGGGCAGGCCGGCGAGGTCGCCGGCGAGCTCGGCCTCGTACGCGGAGTGGCCGAGGATCTCGCGGCGCAGGTCGGCCGGCGTGCCCTGGGCCACGACGCGGCCCTGGTTGATGATCAGGACGCGGTCGCACGTCATCTCGATCTCGGGCAGGATGTGCGACGAGATGATGACGGTCATGCGGCCGCGCAGGCTGGCGATGAGGTCGCGGACGATGAGGATCTGGTGCGGGTCGAGGCCGATCGTCGGCTCGTCCATGATGATCACCGGCGGCTCGGCGAGGATGGCCTCGGCGATGCCGACGCGCTGGCGGAAGCCCTTGGAGAGCTTGCCGATGATCTTGTGCCGGACGCGCTTGAGGTCGCAGAGCTCGAGGACCTCGTCGATGCGCGGGCCCAGCTTGGCGCGCGTGATCTCCTTGAGCCGCCCGCGGAAGTAGAGGTACTCCGAGACGCGCATGTCCTCCGGCAGGGGATTGTTCTCGGGCATGTAGCCGATGTGGCGCTTGACCATGTCGGGCTGCGTGGCGACGGGGACGCCGCAGATGGCGACGTGCCCGGAGGTGGCGGGCAGGTAGCCGGTGAGGATGCGCATGGTGGTCGACTTGCCGGCGCCGTTGGGGCCGAGGAAGCCGAGGATCTCGCCGCGCGCGAGGGTGAAGCTGATGTCATTGACCGCGGTGACCCCGGCGTAGCTCTTGACGAGGTGGGCGACTTCGATGGCGGGCGGGACGTCGGACATGCGGGGAAGCCTACGATGGCGGAGCGGGGGCGGGGGGTTCAACCCGCTTTCTCCAGTGTCACCTCGCCGGCGGTGAAGCGATGGGAGCGGCCGCGCTCGTCGCGGATGATCAGGGAACCGGCGTCGTCGATCCCGGCGGCCGTGCCGGCGAGACGGCGCGTGCCCTGGAGGACGGCGACGGGCTTGCCGCGCAGGAGGTCGTAGCGGTTCCAGAGGTCGGCGAACCGGTCGAGGTGGTCGCCGTCGAGGAACTGCCCGTAGGCGAGACGCACGCGGCCGACGAGGGCGGCGGCGAAGCGGTTGAAGTCGAGGGTGGCGCCGGTGCGCACGGCCAGCGAGGTGGCGCGGCGGCCGAGGTCGCCGGGGAACGCGCTGGCGGGGCTGTTGACGTTTAGGCCGAGGCCGAAGACGAGGTCGCGCACCTGGTCGGCATCAACCCGCGCCTCGGTGAGCATGCCGCCGAACTTGCGGCCGTCGAAGAGGAGGTCGTTGGGCCACTTGAGGCCCGGGGCGACCTGGCAGAAGTTGGCGACGAGTTCGCAGAGGCTGGCGCCCATCCAGAGCGTGAAGGTGGCGAGGCGGGCCGGCGTGAGGCGCGGGCGGAAGGCGAAGCTGGCGTAGAGGTTGCCGTTGGCCTCGCTGTGCCAGGCCCGGCCGAGGCGGCCGCGGCCGCGCGTCTGCCGGCGGGCGAAGACCACGAAGGGGGCGGCGCGGCCGGCGGCCAGCTGGCGGGCGGCCTCGTCGTTGGTGCTGTCAACCATGTCGAGCACGGTGATGGGGATGTCGCGGGCGCGGGCCTTGAGGTGGGCCTCGATGAGGGTGGCGTGCAGCCCGGCGGGCCGGGCGGCGAGGCGGTAGCCGCGCGACTTGACGGCCTCGAAGACAAAACCCTGGGTGCGCAGCTTCTCCATGTGCTGCCAGACCGCGACGCGGCTGATGCCGAGTTTGCGCGCCAGGGCCGCGCCGGAGACGAACCCGGGTTCGGCGGCGAGGGCTTCACGAAGGATGAGAAGGTCGGAGGCGGGCATGCGGCGAGGCTGGCGGCAGGGCAACTAGAAGGGCGGTGGCCATGCTGGTGCAAATGTCATTTGACGAATTTCAGACCGAGGTGGCGGCCGGACGGTTCCCGGCGGGACCGCGGCTTAACGCCGGCTTACGGTCGGTTGCAGCCCGCCTTCAACCCTCGGCGGGCGGGCGGCGGAGGATTGCCGTCCCGGTGGGCGGGGCGTTACGGATGGACCATGCCCCTGTCACCCCGTGAACGTGCGCTCGCCGTGCTGCGCGGCCGCAAACCCGACTGCGTGCCGTGGTTCGGCGACCTCGATTACCTCGCCACGGCCGAGATTGGCCGCCGCCGCCGCCCCGAGGGTTTCAAGCAGAGCACGGCCTACCTCGACTGGCACCGTGAGCTGAAGTTGGGATTCTACCTGCAGGGGTATTTCCCGTTTCGGACCATCGTCGATAACTGCCATGTCACCGAGCGGCGTGAGGGTCATGACCGCATCCGCCGCATCGAGACCCCGCATGGTACCCTGCGGGAACGGTGGACCTGGCTGCCGGCATCGTTCACCGAGGGGCCAGTCGAGCATCTGCTGAAGAGCGCGGCCGACCTGCCGGCGTACGGCTATGTGCATGCGAATACCCGCTACGAGGCCGATTATGGCTTCGGCCTGGAGCGCGGACCGCAGATCGGCGACTGCGGGCTGCACCTCGCGTACCTTCCGAAGAGTCCGTTCATGCACCTCGTGGCGCTCGACGCCGGGATCATGGCGGTCGTGGAGATGCTGGACGACGCACCGGAGCTCTTCGCCGAGACCCTCGCCATCGTCGAGCGCTCGCACGACGCGGCGGCCGCGCTGGCCGTCGCGAGTCCCGCGGAGGTGCTGATGATCCCGGAGAACCTTTCGTCGGAGAGCGTCGGCCCCGTGCTGTTCGAGAAGTTCATGCGGCCGTACCAGACGAAGTGGACGACGCGGATCCGCGCCGCCGGCAAGTTCTCCTGCATGCACCTCGACGGCACGCTGCGCGGGTTGCTGCGCGAGGAGTGCACGGTCGGCTTCGACTTCATCGAGAGCCTCACGCCGGCGCCCGTGGGCGACCTGGCCGTGGAGGATTGGGCGGCCTATGGGGCGGGCTCGCCGACAAAATTCTGGGGCGGCATCCCGGGCGCGTATTTCGCGCCGTCGGTGAGCGACGCCGCATTCGAGCGCCTCGTACGGTCGGTCCTCGCCGTGATGCGCCGCGAACCGCGCTACGTGCTGGGCGTCGCCGACCAGGTGCCGCCCGACGGGCTGGAAAGCCGGTTGCGCCGCGTGGCCGAGTTGGTCGAGGAGTGCGGCCGGTATTAGGCCGGGCTATCCCTTACCGCTGCTTCCGAAATCCGAAATCGTCCGTGCGGATATACGCGCGGTCGACCTCGCGGCTGACGGTGTCGCCTTGGCCTTCGCTCAGGGTCTTGAGATCGGCGGCGGTGGACTTGAGGCTCGCCATGTTGTCGAGGCGTTCCTGATCGGCGAGCATCATGCTCGCATAGGCTTCCTGGCCCATGCCGAAGAGCGGGATCGTGAAGCGGTTCAGGGCCTGGGCGGTCTCCGAGAAATAACGTTTCTTCGCGAGGGCGGCGAGACCCCGGGCCGTGTTGATGTCGCGTTCGCGGAACACCGGCGGACGTTTTTCGCGCACGACGTAGTCTGGCAGGCGGATGATCTGGTTGCGCGGCTTGTCGATCTCGCGCAGGTCGGGCAGGTCCTCTTCGCTCTTGGGCTCAACCGGCTTGGGCGGATTGTACTTGGGCATCCCCGCGGCCAGCGCGGCGGCCACGCCTTCGGAAACGACGCGGCCGCGTTTCGAGCCTTCCTGGTCGCCGGCGGTTCCCGACTGGGCGGCAAGGCCCGAGGCCGTCAGGCCGAGGAGGGCAAGGGCAAGTGTGGGGCGGAAGGCCATGCGGGTTGGAAATGAGCCACAGGCCGTGGTTCCCTGCAACCTATGAAATGTCGGTTCGCTATAGCGTGAATTGCTCTCCCGCGCCGTAGCGGGCGATGAGGTAATCCATGTCCTTGTCGCCGCGGCCGCTGAGGTTCACGAGCACCGTGCGCGGCTGCGACGGGTCCGACCGGGCGAGGCGCATGGCGTGGGCGACGGCGTGTGAACTCTCGAGGGCGGGAATGATGCCCTCGTTGCGGCTGAGGACGTAGAAGGCCTCGACCGTCTCGTCATCGGTGGCCGTGAAGTAGCGCACGCGACCGGTGTCCTTGAGGTGGCAGTGCTCGGGGCCGACTCCCGGATAATCCAGGCCGCTGGCGATGGAGTGCACGGGGGCGGGCTCGCCCTTGTCGTCCTGCAGCAGGTAACAGCGGAAGCCGTGGATGATGCCCTCGCGGCCGTAGGTCATCGAAGCGGAGTGGTCGCCGACGTTTGGTCCGCGGCCGAGCGGCTCGACGCCGTGGAGCTCGACCGGATCGTCGATGAAGCCGGCGAAGATGCCCATGGCGTTGCTGCCGCCGCCGACGCAGGCGGCGACGATGTCGGGCAGGTTGCCGGTCATCTCAGTGAACTGGTCGCGCGCCTCGAGGCCGACGACCTGTTGAAAATCGCGCACCATCATCGGGAACGGGTGCGGGCCCACGACGGAGCCGATGCAGTAGAGTTGATTGACCGGGTCCTGCACGTAGGCGACGAGCGCGGAGTCGACCGCCTCCTTGAGCGTCTTGAGTCCGTGCGTCGCCGGGATGACCCGCGCGCCGAGGATCTGCATGCGGGCGACATTCGGCGCCTGCTTGGCGATGTCTACCTCGCCCATGTAGATGTCGCACTCGAGTCCGAAGTACGCCGCGGCCGTGGCCAGGGCGACGCCGTGCTGGCCGGCGCCGGTCTCGGCGATGAGCTTCTTCTTGCCCATGTAGCGGGCGAGCAGGCCCTCGCCCATGCAGTGGTTGAGCTTGTGGGCGCCGGTGTGATTGAGGTCCTCGCGCTTGAGGTAGATTTGCGTGTGGCCGAGTTTTTTCGACAGGCGGGCGGCGTGGTAAACGGGCGTGGGCCGGCCCTGGAAGTGCTTTCGGATGCGGCGCAGCTCCTCGATGAAGTCATGCGAGCGCGACACGACCTCGTAGGCGCGGCGAACCTCGGCGAGGGGTGCCTCGAGCGGCGGAGGGACGAAGCTGCCGCCGTATTTGCCGAAGAAGCCGGCGGCGTCAGGGGTGAGACTCAGGGACAGGGGAGTGATCGCGTTGCCCATGCCGGGAGACCTGCCGGCCGGCGGGAGGATTGGCAACCGGCCGTTGGCTTCCAGGCCTCGAAAGGCAGGAAATGCGCACTTTTTGCCAAGCCGTGAGGAATGGCCGGGCTGTCGGGGCCGCTCAGCCGCGCACCTGGCCGGTGCCGGTCACGAGGTACTTGTACGTGCAGAGTTCGCGCAGGCCCATGGGACCGCGGGCGTGAAGCCGGTCGGTGGAGATGCCGATCTCGGCGCCGAAGCCGAACTCGAAGCCATCGTTGAAGCGCGTGCTGGCGTTCCACATCACGACGGCGGAATCGACCGCGGCCTGGAAGGTGCGGGCGGCGGCTTCGTCGGCGGTGATGATTGCATCGGTGTGGCCGGAGCTGTCGCGGTTGATGATGGACACGGCTTCGTCGAGCGAGTCGACCACGCGCACGGCCATGATCAGGTCGAGGAACTCCGCGGTGAAGTCGGCGGGCGCTGCGGGCGTGGCGGTGAGGCCGGCACGCTGAAGGATGGCGGCCGCGCGCGGATCGCAGCGGAGCTGCACGCCCTTGGCCACCAGGGCGCCGGCGACGCGCGGCAGCAACGTGTCGGCGACGGCGGCGTGCACGAGGAGCTGCTCGGCGGCGTTGCACACACCGGGACGCTGGACCTTGGCGTTGAGCGTGACCTTTTCTGCGAGCGCGGGATCGGCGGCGCGGTCGAGGTACACGAAGCACACGCCCGTGTAGTGCTTGATCACGGGGATGGTGCTGTTCTGCGCGACGAAGCGGATGAGGCTCTCGCCGCCGCGCGGGATGATGCACTGCACCAGCGTGTCGAGCTTGAGCAGCGTGGTGAGGGCGGCGCGGTCGGTCGTGGGGATGAGTTGCACGGCGTCGCCCGGCAGGCCCGCGCCGGCCAAGGCGGCGGAGACCAGCGCGGCGAGGGCGGTGTTGGTGTGAAAGCACTCCTTGCCGCCGCGCAGGATCGCAGCGTTGCCGCTCTTCAGGCAGAGGGCGGCGCACTCGACGGTGACGTTGGGTCGGGCTTCGTAGATGATGCCGATGACGCCGATCGGGACGCGGACCTTGCGGATGCGCAGGTCGTTGGGGCGCACAGTCTCCTCGAGGACCTCGCCGACGGGATCGGGTAGGGTGGCGACTTGGCGGACGGACTGGGCGAGCTGCTGCAGGCGCTTTTCGTTGAGCTCGAGGCGGTCGCGCGCGGCCGCGCTGAGGGCCTGGGCCTCGGGCGAAAGGAGGTCGCGCTGGTTGGCCTCGAGCAGGGTGAAATGCGAGGCGTCGATCAGCGTCGCCAGCTTTTCCAAGGCGGCGTCCTTTGCGGCCGAAGGCGCGACGGCCAGGCGGTGCGACGCGGCACGGGCGTGGCGGGCGAGGTCGGTGACGAGCTGGGCAAGGTCGGCGGACATGGCGGGGACAATCTCGCGCAATGCCGCTCAGGCGCAAAGGGAAAATCGGCGGTTAATGTGCGAGAGCCCTGTGCGCCGCCCGAATACGAATAAACTCACCCGAACATCGTCCCGCGGTTGAAGCGCCAGACCGCGAGGGCCATGACGCCGGCGGCGATGCCGGTGAGGATGCCGAGGATGGGCAGGAGGTCCACGAGACTGCTGCCGGCCCAGAGCACCTGCGCGAAACCTTCCATCGACCAGTACACGATGGTGAATTTCGCGATCGTCTGGATGAAGTCCGGCATGAAGCTGATGGGGAACCAGGCCCCGCCCACTGCGCTCATCATCAAGATGAGGAACGTGGCGAGACCACTGGCGGCCTGCGGCGTGGGGGCGATGGCGGCGAGCAGCATGCCGAAGGCGGTGCAGGCGGCGGCCGCGGCGACGCAGAGCACCGCGAGGGTGGGCAGGTGGCCGGTGATGTTGATGCCAAACATCAATTGGCCGGCGAGGAACAGCGTCACGAGCTGGACCAAGCCAACCAGCACGCCCCAGCAGAACTTGCTGAGCAGGATCTGGGAACGCCGGACCGGCGCGGCGAGCAGCCGCTGGTAGAGGCCGGCCTTTTTCTCGTCGAACACCGACGTGGCCGAGCCGCTGAGGGCAAAGAGCAGGAACATCATGGCCCAGCCGCCCACGACGCGCGTGGCGGCGGGCGCCTTCACGTCCTGGCCGACGACCTGCTCGGTCTCGATCTTCACGATTTGCGAGAAGACATCCTGACGCGGGGTCGCCGCCGCGGGATTCGCGGTCGCGGCGCCGGCCGGCTGGGCGGCATCCAACTGGTCGAGGCGGCGCAGGCCAAAGTTGCCGTCGGTGATGTCGCGCTCGATCGCGGCGGGATCGCCGCCGAAGGTGTCGGCCACCGTGCGGGCGACGCGCGCGTTGAAGTCCTGCAGTTTCGGCGATCCTACCAGGTCCTGGGCGCGCGACTGCAGCGACTGACCGAGCAGCTCGGGCACGTTGGAGAAGATGACTTTCTGGAGGATGCCGTTGACCGTCTGCGTCTCGATGTCGTTGCGCGGGTTGGAGAGGATGCGGAGCCGCAGGCCGAGGCGTTGCGCGGCGATGAGGTCGGCCGGGATGACGAGGGCGAAGCGGAAGGCGTTCTGCTTCATCAGCGGGCGCAGGTCATCCTCGGTCAGCGGACGCGTGGTGCTGTCGGGGTTCTTGAATTCGGTCACGACCTTGAAGGCGGACTCGGCGCGCAGGGCGGCGAGGAGCTGTCCGGCGGCGGGATTGGTGCTGGCGTTGACGACCGCGATGGGGATGCCGCTCGGGCCGGTGTCCTTGCGGTTGATGCCGAAGACCTGGCCGAAAACATAGATCAACGCTATCGGCACGATAAACGTGAGCGAAACCGAGGCCTTGTCCCGGATGAAAAGGGAGAAGTCCTTGTGAATGAGAGTGAGGATCGTGCGCATGGTGGTTATTCCCTTAACGTCCGTCCGGTCAGGTGCAGGAACAGCGCCTCCAGCGTCGGACGCTGGCTGGTGAAGATGCGCGGGGGCAGGTCGAGGCCTTCGGCTTGGGCGAAGAATGCGGAGAGCCGGTAGCCGGCGGCGGGGCGGAAGCAGTGGGTCCCGTCCTCGGTGACGAATGTGCCTTGGCCGGCCAGCTGGGCCACCAGCGGGGCAGTGGCCGGCGTCGCGGCGAAGGTGATCTCATCCTCGAACGGCAGTCGGGTGAGCAGCTCATCGAGTGAGCCGAGGGCGAGGATGCGGCCGTGGTCGATGATGCCGATGCGGGAGCAGAGGCGCGTGGCCTCCTCCATGTAGTGCGTCGAGTAGATGACGGTCAGGCCGGCGCGGGCCCGGGCCTCGAGGAAGTCGAAGATCGCATTGCGCGACTGGGGATCGACGCCGACCGTGGGCTCGTCGCAGAGCAGGAGTTTCGGCTCGTGCAGCAGCGCGGCGACGAGGTTGAGGCGGCGTTGCATGCCGCCGGAGAAGGTCTTCACGGGATCGCGACGGCGGTCGGCGAGTTGGACCGATTCGAGCGCGGCGGTGACCCGGGTCTGGAGCTCGCGGCCGCGGAGCCCGTAGAGCGAACCGAAGAAGCGGAGGTTCTGTTCCGCGCTGAGGTCCTCGTAGAGGGCGATCGACTGGGGCACGAACCCGAGGGCGGTGCGGTCGGCGAGCGGCCGCCCATCGAGGGTGATGGTGCCGCCGTCGGGCGCGCGCAGCCCGGCGACGAGGGACATGAGGGTCGACTTGCCGGCGCCGTTGGGTCCGAGCAGACCGAAGAATTCGCCGCGGGCGATGTCGAGCGAGACGCCGTCGAGCGCGGTGAGCGCGCCGTAGCGCTTGGTGACCGATTGCAGGGTGAGCATGGTGGGGCGATCAGGAACGATCGGACTTGGCCTTGCCCCGGCCGCCCAGGGCCCAGCAGACGCCGGCGACCAGGACAAGGGCGATGCCGAGGAAGTCGGCGACGTGCTTCGGCAGGAGGCCGAAGCGGCTCGAACCGGCGATGAAGCAGAGCGTGGCGATGACGGCGAGGATCAGGGGCAGGGCGTGGGGATTTTTTAGCATGGGGTCGGTGGGGTTCAGGAATTGGCGTTAAGGATGGATCGCAGGGCGGCAACGTGGCCGGCGAAGGCCTGTCGCCCCTTGGGCGTCGCCGCGAGGAAGGTCTTGGGTCGCCGGGCCACGAAGGTCTTTTCGACGGCGATGAAACCGGCCTGCTCCAGCGTGAGGAGATGCGCGCCGAGGTTGCCGTCGGTGAGCCCGAGTTTCTCCTTCAGGAAGGAGAAATCGACCTGCTCGCGCGCGTGCAGCTTGCATAGGGCCGCCATGACCTGGAGGCGGACCGGCTGGTGAATGACGGCATCGAGCGCGGCCATGGTCGGGTCACCGCCAGAAAAAGCGCACGTACAACCCACCGACGATCAGCGCGCCACCGCCACAGACGCCGACCCAGATCCAGAAGACCGGCAGGAACCACCAGAACCCGACCAGCAGCAGCGCCGCGAGGATCAGGCCGAGCCACAGCAGGTACGAATCGAACCAGATGCCGGCGACGACATAGAACTGGGCTACGAGGAGGCTGATGTAGGCGAAGATCGCCTCATTGCTGAAAGCGGGTCGGAGCACGAGGGGCCAGATGCCGGCGAATCCCAGAACGGCGCAGGCCACGCCCAGGAAACGCCGGTCGAGGGGAATGCGCACGGCCTGGCGTTGCCACCACCCGATCAGCCCCGAAGCGAGGCCGCCCCCGAGGGCAAGGAAGGGAAAGTACCGCTGGATCGCCGCCGCTCCGCCCACCTGCGCGGTGGTCGCCATCGCAATCCAGACCACTCCCCACAACCACAGGTGATAATGACCATGGCGCGCGCGGAAAGCCTGGCGCAGGGCCTCCTGACTGCGCGCGACCGCAGCCAAGGCGGCCTCGGCTTCGGTTTTCGTCAGGTTCATGACCAATTACTCTGTGAAGCAGAGTAATCTGTCAATAGCGCTAAATGGGTGTGCGGCACCCGTGGCGCCGCCGGGCGCCTTAGCTCCGCAGGAGCGCCGCGGCGGCTTCGCGCACGCGCGGCCAGTGCACGTCGGGGATGGCGGCGCCGAGGTGCTGGACGGTCTCACAGCCGAGGATCGAGCCGATGGCGCCTGCGGCCGGGAGCGAGGCCCCGCGGAGGTGGCCGTAGAGGAAGCCGGCGGCCCAGGAGTCGCCTGCGCCGGTGGTATCAACGACCCGCTCGGCCTTGACCGGGGCGATGCGGTGAAGCTCGGCGCCGCGGGCGATCCAGGCGCCGTCCTTGCCCATCTTGACCGCGGCGATGCCGCCGTAGGCCGCGATCTCGCGGGCGAACTGGGCGTAGTCGTCGCGCCGCTGGAACAACGCGCCGGCCTCGTCCTCGTTGGCAAAGACGACGTGCACGCCCTGGCGCAGCTGGCCGAGAATCCAGTCGCGGGCGACGTTGACGACCTCGAACGACGCGAGGTCGATGCTGATCGTGCAGCCGGCGGCGCGGGCAGTGGCGACGACCTTGTCGGCCAGCGCGGGGTTGAAGAGCAGGTAACCCTCGATGTGCGCGTGACGCGCGCCGGCGAAGTCGGCGGCCGTGATCTCGTCGGGGTGCAGCGTCATGGCGGCCCCGAGGTGCGTGCGCAGCGTGCGCTGGCCGTCTGGCGTGACGAGCGAGAGGCAGCGGCCGTTGGGCAGGGTGGCGCGCTTGAAGCGCGAACCGTCGCCGCCGGCGGCGGTGAAATTGCCAACGTAGGCGTCGGCCGTGGGGTCGCCGCCGATCTTGCCGAGGTAGGTGGTGCGCAGGCCGAGGCGGGCGGCGCCGAGCGTGGCGTTGGCCGCGGAACCGCCAGGCATCATGGCGACCTGGCCGCCGACCTTGCGCACGAGCGCGGCGATGTCGTCATGGTCCACGAGGATCATGCCGCCCTTGTCGCCGGCGACATGGGTGCGAAGGAAGGCGTCGTCGACGTGCGCGAGCAGATCCATGATGGGATTGCCGACGCCGATGAGATCGAAGGAGGGGGAAATGGACGTTGCCATGGTGAAAATGCGGGGAGCTCAGCTGGTCACGGCGATGCTGGTCGCGAGGATGGGTTCGTCGTCCACCTCAATGACGATCGAATAGTCCCCGGCCTTCGGGAAGGTGAGGTTGCGGATTTCGTTGATGAGATTGATGCGCTGCAGCGGGCCGGGCGACTCGAACGTGCGCTCGAGGAGCGGCTGCATCTGCGTCGGCTCCATCCCGAGGAGGATGCGAACCTTGTGCGGGCCGGCAGCGCAGTCGGTCAGCGTCATGAACCAGATCATGAACGGGTGGGTGACCGGAAAGCGGTGGGCGCGGATATTCGAGAATACGCCGAGGATGGTGTGCTTGCCCGTGGCGGGATCAAGGTGGACCCCGTCGCAGGTCAGCCAGGCGAGCAGCTGGGCCTTGGATTGCATCGCGTCAGTGGGGCGGGGCGGGCGGGGAGGGGCAAATCATTTTGCTTGGAGCGACGGGGCGGCGGAGGCTTAACGAGGCCGTGGATTCGCCGACCGACCTGCCCGACACCCTAGCCGCCTACCCGGCGTGGCTGTTGGTGCTGGGCGGCACCTTGGTGCTAGCCGCCGCGATCTGGCTCTTCATGAAGGTCGTGAAGTGGCTGCTCTACCTGATGCTGGCGCTCGTGCTCATCGGCGGCGTGGGTTGGGCGGTGTGGTTGCTGGTGCAGTGAGAAGGGTGCATTCAGGTCAAGCGTGAGGAACGCTAATCTGCGCTCATCATCGCTGATGGAGAACAGGCCTTCCGGACCACGCGTTCAGAGATTGGCGTAGATGAGCTAAGATTAGCGTTCTCACCGGTTTGATCCGGGTCCAATGGGAGCGCGGACGGCCCCTGACCTGCAGTCGCTCCTCTATGATAATCGTCAGTTACTCTTCGCTGCCGCCAGCGCGACGATCGGATCCCAGAGAATCGGATCCGCGCTTTCCTTGCCGGTGCGACGCGCGACAAACCGGATCGCATCGCCGGCCGCCGCAACCACGCCCTCCAAGCGGCACTCCACCGGTTTCTGCTCATCCGACTCGACCTCGGCCCAACCGTCGGCCGGCCAGATCTGCCGGTCGTTGTGCATCACTTTGACGCCGACGGACCGGCCGTTCATCGCACTCGGGTCCTTCTGAATCGAACCGCTGATGGTCAGTGTGCTGCGTTCGGGCACGACGAACACGCGGGCGACATCCGACGCCGCGCCGGGTTGCATCCAGATCCGACCGATCCGCGCCTGCCCCGAGCCGCTCCAGAGACCCTCGTAGCCAAGATTCGTCCAGCGCAGCGGACGGTAGGGTCCGTCCTCGAGTGTTTCCTCGTAGCGCCATTGGCGCCCTCCCTGTGCGGGGCCGTAGCCGCCCAGTGCCCGGTAGGTCGCCGGCTCACCCGCGACCAGCGCCGCCACCGTGAGCCCGCTCCGGTTGCCGTCACCATCGACAGTGCGGACTTCATAGCGGGAGTTGATGCGTTGCCTTGGGTCTCCCGCATAATCGAAATAGAAGGTCCCCTTCGCCGACCGCGCCTGCACGGCTCCGTCCCGCAGGATCTCGTAATACGATATCCAATGGTCGTCGCAGGCCGCCGTCCACTGCACCTCCACGCCCTGGATGCCCAGGTTGGTGCCGATGCGCTTGGTGGCCTGGGCTGATGGCGCCGGCGCCATCTGGTCCGTGCCCGCGCCAGGATGCTTCGGCAGGTTCAGAAAGATCAGTTCGCCTGGCTGCACAGCGGCGAATGCGACGCCGTTATCCATGAGGTCGGCGCCGGTGCGGCTGGCACAATAATCCGACTTGGCGCAGCGCACGTCATACTCGGCGGTGCGGATCAGGCCGCGCGGCCGGACGATTACCGGATGGTCGGAAACGGCTTCGAGTCGCACGGGTGCCGGCAGCTTCGCGTATTTGAATCCGAGGCGGTCAGGATACCCCTGAGACAGGTCGATCTCCACCGAGGCGATCACCTGCCGGTCTTCCGCACGGATAATGCTCAGGCGATAACGCCCCGTGTTGTCGGAGCCTTTGTCGTATTCGTTCCGCGTACGGCCGATCAATCCGAGTTCGGTGATCTCCAGCGGCGCCCCGGCCGGCTGGATGGCCATGCCAAAAAAACGGTCCGTCGCCGGGCGGACGTGGCCGGCCTTGGTGATCCCGGTGGCATACGACACCTCGCCGGCCGTGGTCCGGTACTTGAAATTCACCGGGCCAAAGATCTCGTTGCCGAAGCCGTAGTATCGGTGTTCGCCGTCGAATGGATCCTGGTAGATGCCCGTATCGATCGCGGCGGCTTCCGTGGTGGAGAGCACGCACATGATCCAGGGCACTCCTTGGAAACCGTCCCGATCACCCCCGCTGAGTCGCTTGGCCGTGATCAAATAGGTCGGCGCGGCTTTCGCATGCTTGGCGATGACGACACCCTTTGAGCCGTCGCGGTTCATCCGCTGGAAATACCACAGGGGATCATCGTTGCTCACCTCCGGCCGGAAGACATGACCCCAGCGTCCGACCACACCCTGGGTGCGCAGGTAGTGATACAGGTCCCAGTCCTTTCGGATCGCCTCCACGTCGGCGCCGTCGCCCGGGTCGCGATACCACGTCGGATTCATGCACAAGTGAATGCGATCCGAGGCCTGACGATAATGCGTGTGGTCCGGATCGACGAGATTGTGGTATTTGTCCGGCGGGATGAGGAGCGATGTGTAGTAGGAACTGTACGGTCCAACACCTCCGTCCGTGTACTCGCCGGAGTCGGCGAAACGCGCGATGTCGTAGCTGATCCAGCGACCGCCGCCGATGCAGGCATCCAAGCCGCTATGCTTGAAGGTGGTCTTGAATTTTTCCAGCAGCCAGCGGAAGTTCCGGTCCGCCTCGAGCAGGTCTGTGTCCCTGGCACTGAAGGCGACCGTGCCATCGAAACGCCATTGGAAGTCCCCCCACGCCGCGACGCTCTTCGCCAGCAGGTCGTACTGCCATTCCGCCGCGGCCCGGATCGATTGGTCGAGGGCCATGCCGCCGGGCGCGATCCAGTCCGGATGTTCCTGCCCGACCTGAGAGATCGGCGTGGCCAGGTGGGTGGGCAGCCACAGGAGCCACTTCATGCCGTGCTTGGCGAGGTATTCCGTAGTCAGCCGCCATTCCGGTCCCTGCCAGGAGCCGTAGCGGACATACCAGCCGGCGTCGTCCCACAACACATCGCCGCCCGCCTCGCGCATCAGGTCGGCATAGCGAAGGTCGTCCGTCAGGCGACGTCCCCAATTGTCACCACTCGGAGTGCCGCCATCGGGCACGTAGGGCCCGGTCCAGTCGATGCACCAGCGGGTGCGCGCGAAATAGTCGTCATTCGTGTGCTCCCACAGGTACTCGTACTGCCAGTCGAGGAGAGCGTTCCCCATCGTGTCGAGGTTGCCGGTGAAGGCGCCGATGAAAGCCTTCGGCAGCTCAAGGGACTGCCCCGGGTCCAGCATTTTTTCGTACTTGGCGACCTGGAGCGAAATTCCACCGCGGCTGCCGGTGGCGGAATCGTATCCCACCTGGAGCATCCAATGGCCCAGGTAGTCCCAGCCGGCCATGATGCCATCTTGGGTCCGGCGGTTGCGTTGCACCAGCAGGGGCAGGTAGTTGCTGTACCAGCCGTGGGTTTGCTGGCCGACCTTGCTGTCAAATTCTCGGTGGTAACCGGGTCCCATCGGCTCGGTCTTGAGCAACTGGCTGCCGAGGAAATTGCCCCCACCCGAGACGTACGAGAGGTCGAGGTCCGCCGCCTCGTCGGCCAGCAGGTTGGCCGCCAGGAAGGCGGGCTCCTCGAGACCGACCGCCTTTGCGCCGGCGTTTGTGATGGTCAGCCACTCTCGGATGACCGGCGTGCCGGCGTAGGCGACATAGTGTTTCTCCACCACCAGGGTGTCGCGCTGAAGCTTGAGATCGAGCTGCCATTGCCCTGCACCGGGCTGTTGTGTGCGGTGACCGGCCAGTACCCACCCGCCAGAGATTCCGGTGATGTCCTGGCCGTCAACCTTGAGTCGGAATTCGGGCGAACGCTGCGTGGGCGCGACGTATTCGCGGCCGGAGGTCAGGTTGCGAAACGAGGTCAGCGTGAACTGACCCGTTTCCAGTCGCACCGTCTTCCGAACGAGCCCGGTGTCGATTGTCCATTCGTTGCCCTGGTGCTCGATGACGGCGGCCTTGAGTCCGGTCATCAGCATGGCCGGGACAAACATGAGAAGCAGACAACGGCGGGGGTTGATCTTCACGGCGGGACGAATGAAATGAGCGGTGCCGCGGTTGCCTGGGTGCGCCGGTAAAGACAACGCCGACAGCATTCTATCCATCTGTCTATCCGTGGGCCGCATCCGGTCGAGCTCTTCATGGTAATCGATAACCTCACCTGACTTGAATGCTGGCTTGCTGCGAGCGCGACCGCAATTGCCCGCCATGCGGAGGATTTCCAGAACGAGAGCATGCTCACAGCATCCAGCCCCCGGCTTGCGTCCGGCTACTGCACCAGACAGTAAACAGCCGATGCCCGACACCCGTCCGACGATTCTGGTCGTGGAAGACGAGCCGCCCATCGCGGAGACTATCATCTACGCCCTGAAGACGGAGGGCTTCGCCCCGGTCTGGCACACGACCGGCCGGGAGGCGTTGGCTACGCTGCGGCGGGAGACCGTGGCGCTGGTCGTGCTCGACGTTGGCCTGCCCGACATGAGCGGCTTCGACGTCTGTCGCGAGCTGCGGCGCACACAGGCCGTACCGGTTATTTTTCTGACGGCGCGAAGCGGCGAGGTGGACAAGGTCGTCGGCCTGGAACTCGGCGCCGACGACTATCTCGCGAAGCCCTTTAGTCCCCGCGAACTCACGGCCCGGATTCGCGCGGTGTTGCGCCGCACGCAAGCGCCGACCGCGTCTGCGCCGGGACCGTCGGTGATCTGGCACCATGACGCGGAGCGCTGCCGCATCGCTTACCGCGGGCAGGCCCTCGACCTCACGCGCAATGAGTACCGGCTCCTCGCCGTGCTGGTTGCCGCCCCCGGTCGCGTGTTCAGCCGCGACCAGTTGATGAACGCCGCCTGGCCCGATCCCGGAGCGGCGATGGACCGCACCGTCGACGCCCACATCAAGCTGCTGCGCGGCAAGCTGCGGGTCGTCGCGCCCGACGCCGATCCGATCGTCACGCATCGCGGCCTGGGCTACGCCCTGCGGGAGGAAACGTGAGCCTGCGCGTCCGGCTGCTCCTCGTACTGCTGGCGATCTACTGTGCCGGCGGGTACTTCATCGCGCGATGGACGCTCGACCAGGTCCGGCCGCGCTACCTCGAATCGATGGAGGAGACGCTGGTCGACGCGGCGGTGCTCCTGGCGGCGCAATTGGAGACCCGCGTCACCGCCGCCGGGCCCGATGTGGCGGGGTTGCGCGAGGCATTTGCGGGGGCGCAGCGGCGGGAATTCGAGGCGCGCATCTTTTCCCTGCGCAAGACCGGCATCGACCTGCGCGTCTACGTGACCGACGCCGCGGGGCGGGTGCTGTTCGATTCGACGGGGCGGCACGAGGGCGCGGATTTCTCGCGGTGGAACGACGTGCACCGCACCCTGCGTGGCCAGTACGGGGCGCGGTCGACCCGGGATGTTGCGGGGGACGACGAGACGCAGGTGCTTTATGTCGCCGCCCCGATCCGCCAGGACGGACGCATCGTGGGTGTCGTGTCGGCGGGCAAACCTGCGCGCAACATCAACGCGCTGGTGACCGTGGCCAAGCAGCGCATCCTCCTCGGTTTCGCGGTGGGCGGCCTGCTTTTGCTCGTGGTGCTGCTGGTGGTGGCCGCGTGGGTCATCGCGCCGCTTGAGCGCCTGACCGCCTACGCGCAGGCGGTGCGCGACGGCCGGCCGGCGGCGTTGCCGCCGCTGCCCGGGCGCACGCTGCACGATTTGGGCACGGCCTTTGAGGAGATGCGCGATGCGCTTGAAGGCCGGCAGCATGCGGCGCGCTACACGCAGGCCGTGGCGCACGGCGTGAAGGCGCCGTTGGCGGCCATCCGCGGGGCGGCCGAGTTGTTGGGCGAGGACCTGCCGGCGGCGGAGCGCACCCGGTTCCTCGAGAACATCCGCGGCGAGTCGGCGCGCATCCAGCAGATGGTGGACCGCCTGCTTGAGCTCTCTTCCCTGGAGACCCGCAAGGCGCTCAGTCAGACCGAGGTCTTGGCTGCGGCCGACCTGGCCCGTGAGGCGGCGGACGCGATGCAGCCGGCGTTTGCGGTCCGGCAGCTGCGCCTCAACGTTGAGGCGGAATCCGCTGCGGTGCGCGGCGAACGCGTCCTCCTGCGGGAGGCGCTGGTGAATCTCCTGCAGAATGCCCTCGAATTTTCTCCCGACGGCGGCGAGGTGACGTTGACGGTCCGCCTGCAGGACGGGCGGGTGGAGTTTGCGGTCGCCGACCGCGGCCCTGGCGTCCCCGACTACGCGTTGCCCCAGGTGTTCGACCGGTTCTACTCGCTGCCGCGTCCCGGCGGTTCGCGGAAGAGCACCGGCCTCGGGTTGGCCTTGGTGCGCGAGATCGCGCATCTGCACGGGGGCGGCGCGACGCTGGCCAACCGTGTCGACGGTGGAGCGTGTGCGACCCTCTGGGTGCCGGCCGCCTGAGCGGCGGCTGGCCGCGCGATTTCACGGTCCCTTCATCCGGGTTTCACGCAGGCGTGGCAGGGTGGGGTCGTGAACTCCCAACCTTCCCCCGCCGCCAGCTCCGTGATTCCTCCCATCCTCCAGACGGCGGTGCGCCGCCTGTCGGTCTTCTTTAAGGTCGCCGGCATCTGCCTGCTGCTGCTTCTCCTGCACATTCCCCTCGCGCTGACCGACCACGTGCTGCGCGAGCGACAAGGCTACCAGGCGCTGGCGACCGAGGAAGTCGCGGCGCTCTGGGGCCGCCAGCAGCTTGTGTCCGGGCCGATCCTCGCGGTGCCCTATGCCTGCAAGACCTGGGTGACCCGCAGCCAGGTGGTGGGCGGCAAGGCGGTGCAGGTCGGTGACTGGGAGCTGACCACGGCGACCGCGTACTTCCTGCCGGAGGCGCTGGACATGAACGGTCGGGTCGATCCCGAAGTGCGGAAGCGCGGGATCTACGACGTCGTGGTTTACGGCGCGAAGCTGAGCCTTACCGGCCATTTCCAGCCTGATTTCGCGGCGGCCGGCATCGCGGCGGAGCGGGTGGACTGGGAGCAGGCGCGGGTGTTGGTCGGCGTCACCGACCTGCACGGCGTGCGTGTCGTCGGCCCGTTGCAGCTGGGCGGCGAGCGCAGTGCGAATTTCGAATCGGACCCGGACCAGCTCCTGCCGTTGGCGGCCAAGGTCGCGGGGGTGAAGCCGGCCACGCGCCTTGAGTTCTCGCTGGAGGCGCAGGTGCAGGGCAGCGGGCAGCTGCGGTTCGCCCCGCTGGGCCGCACGACCACGGTGAAGCTGCAATCGGCGTGGGCCGATCCGTCCTTCACCGGGGCCGCGCTGCCGGCGACGCGGTCGGTGGGCCCGGAAGGCTTCACGGCCACGTGGCAAAGCGCGCACTTCAGCCGGGGCCTGGCCCAGAGCTGGACGAACCAGCAGTTGGAGGGGGCCGAGGCGCTGAAGCGTATGAGCGCGGCCGGCTTCGGGGTCAGCTTCCTCGATCCCGTCAACACCTACAGCATGGTCGAGCGCGCGCAAAAATACGGCGTGCTGTTCTTCGTCCTGGCCTTCGCGGTGTTCTTCCTCTTCGAGGTCACGGCCCGGCTGCGGATCCATCCGCTGCAGTACGCCCTCGTGGGTGTGGCGTTGTGCCTGTTCTTCCTTGGGTTCCTGGCGCTGTCCGAGTTCTGGGCGCCGGCGCTGGCCTACGGCATCGCGGCGGGTGCCTGCACGCTGATGGTGTCGGCGTATGCCTGGAGCTTCCTGCGCACCGGCCGGCGAACCCTGGTCATTGCCGGCGGCCTGGCGGCGACCTACGCGTACCTGTATTTCGTGCTGCAGTCGCAGGACTACGCGCTGATCGCGGGCACCGTGGCGCTGTTTGCGATGCTGGCGCTCGTGATGTTCTGCACGCGGCGGATCGACTGGTATGAGGTCGACCTCGGGAAGCAGGGCTGACGCCCGAATCTAGAGCAGCGAACCCTGTTCGCCCAGGGCGGCATTCAGGCCGATCGCGTGGTAACCCTTGGGTGTCAGCACGCGGCCCTGGGGGGTGCGCTGGAGGTAGCCTTCCTGGATGAGGAAGGGCTCGTGGACCTCCTCGAGCGTCTCGGCTTCCTCGCCGACGGCGACGGCGATGGTGCTCATGCCGACGGGGCCGCCCTTGTAGTTCTCGGCCATGACGCGGAGCATGCGCTTGTCCATCTCGTCGAGGCCGGCGACGTCGATCTCGAGCAGCTCGAGCGCGGCGGCGGCGACGGGCTGGGTGATCTTGCCCTTGGCGCGTTCCTGGGCGTAGTCGCGGACGAAGTTGATGAGGTTGTTGGCGACGCGCGGCGTGCCGCGGGCGCGCGTGGCGATCTCCTTGGCGCCGCCGTCGTCGATCGCGACCTTGAGCAGGCCGCAGCTGCGGCGGACGATGCCCTCGAGCGTCGGATGATCGTAGTAGTCGAGGCGCGTTTGCAGCGTGAAGCGCGAGCGGAGCGGCGCGGTGAGCAGGCCGCTGCGCGTCGTGGCGCCGATCAGGGTGAAGCGCGGGATCGTGAGTCGCACGCTGCGCGCGTTGGGACCCTGGTCGATCATGATATCGAGGCGGAAATCCTCCATCGCGGAGTAGAGGTATTCCTCGACGGTCTTCGGGATGCGGTGGATTTCGTCGATGAAGAGGAGATCGCCTTCCTCGAGGTTCGTGAGGAGTCCGGCGAGGTCGCCGGCTTTTTCGACCACGGGACCGGAGGTGACGCGCACGTTGCGGCCGAGTTCGTGGCCGAGGATGAAGGCGAGGGTGGTCTTGCCGAGGCCGGGCGGGCCGCTGAGGAGAATGTGATTGAGGGCCTCGCCGCGCTTCTTCGCGGCACCGACCATGACTTGCAGGCGTTCGACGGTCTTGGGCTGGCCGGTGAAGTCGGCGAACGTCAGCGGCCGCAGCGCCGCCTCCGCCGGCGACACGGGCGCGGCGAGCGCGTTGCTGATGAAGCCAAGTCCTTTGTTCGAATCGGAAGCGGACATCGAAGAGTGTTATTTAACCACGGATTTCACGGATGACACGGATTTGGAAGGGTGGCGTTGAGGAATGGCCACAAAAGGCACAAAAAGCACAAAATAGGCCCAGGCATTTTTACAGGAGGAAACTGAGGGCGCAGAGAGTCTCAATCCACCACCTCTGTTTTCTCTGTTATCTCCTGTAAATCGTATTGGTCCCTTCTGCGCTTTTTGTGCCTTTTGTGGCCATTGTCTTGGGTCTATCCGTGCGATCCGTGTAATTCGTGGTCAAATCCTGATTCACTTCCATTCGACCTCGGCGCCGAGGCTGCGGAGGTTTTCGACGAAGTTGGGGTGGGCGCGGCGGATCGTGTCGGCGTTCTTCACCACGCTGCGGCCGGGGATGCTGGCGGCGACCATGTAGAGGGCGACGGCGGCGCGGATGATGTAGGGGGCCTCGACGGTGGCGGGGCGGAGGGGCTTGTCGCCGAAGATGATCACGCGGTGGGGGTCGCTCACGACCACGTGGGCGCCGAACTTCACGAGTTCGGGCATCCAGGTGAAGCCGCCCTCGTAGACCTTGTTCCAGAACATGACGTCGCCCTTGGCGCGGACGGACAGCGCGAGCATGCAGGGCAGGAGGTCGACCGGGAAGTACGGCCAGGGCGCGGCCTCGATGCGGGGGAGGAGATTCGCGGTGAAAGGCTGCTGGACGACCAGCTTCTGGTTTTTCCGCACGATGGCGGTGTCGCCCTGGTGCTCGATCTTGACCCCGAGCTTGGCGAAGGCGCGGCCCATGAGGTCGAAGTGCTGAGGCAGCGAATGCTTCACGCGGACTTCGCCGCCGGTGATGGCGCCGAGGGCGAGGAAGGTGACGACCTCGTGGTGGTCGGAGTTGATCGTGAACGTGCCGCCGCGGAGCGCCTTCACGCCGGTGACGGTGAGCTGGCTCGTGCCGAGGCCGGCGATCTTGGCGCCCATGCCGACGAGGACGGCGCAGAGGTCCTGCACGTGGGGCTCGCTGGCGGCGTTGATCATCACCGACTCGCCCTCGGCGAGGGCGGCGGCCATGGCGAAATTCTCGGTCGCAGTGACCGACATGTAGTCGGGCCAGTGGCGTGCACCGCGGAAACGGCCCCTGAGCGCGAGGGTGAGCGAACCATTGCGGGAGATGCGGGCGCCGAGCTTCTCGAGAATCTCGAGGTGCGGGTCGAGCTCGCGGATGCCGAGGGAGCAGCCCTTGGCGTTGGTGGGGATGGCGAGCTTCTTCATGCGCTGCAGGAGCGGCGCGAAGAGCAGCACGGCCGAGCGCATGCCGGCGGGGAGTTCGCCGTTCAGGCGGCGGGCGTCGAAGGTGGAGTGATCGAGGTCGATGCGGCCGGTCGCGCGGTTCCAGCGGACCTGCGAGCCCTGCTCGCTGAAGAAGGTGACGAGTTTCTCGACGTCGGTGATGCTGGGGACGTTGAGCAGCGTGACCTTGTCATCGGTGAGGAGCGTCGCGCACAGGATGGGCAGCGCGGAGTTCTTGTTGCCGGAGGGCGTGATGGTGCCCGAGAGGGGCTTGCCGCCGTTGACGATGAGATCGGCCATACCTCCCTAGGCATCGGCGGTTTTGGTGAACTGCGCCAACAAAAAAGGCGTCCGCGGGTGCGGACGCCTTGAGTGATCGAGGCTGCAAGTGCGATCAGATCGCGCCGCCGCCCTGCTGGCCGTCGGGACGCGGATCGTTGCCGCGTTCGCCGCGGAAGCGGCCGCGACCGCCGCGACGACGGCGGCGCTGACCGCCGTCATCACCTTGGCGGAATTCGCCGCCCTGGCTCTCGGGCCGGCCGCCTTCGGCCGGGCCGCCCGGACCGGACTGGCCGTCGCGGGGACCGTTGAAGCCGCCCTGGTGGCGACCGCGACCGCCGCGGTGACGGCGGCGGCCGTGACGGAATTCGCCATCGCGATCACGGCGCTGCTCGCCGGACTGCTCGGACGTGCCGGTCGACGCATCGGCGCCGCCGAAGAGGCCCTTGAGCCAGGCGAAGAAACCACCCGTGGCCTTGGGCTGCTCGGCCGGCTGCGGACGCGGCTGCTGCGGGCGCTGGTCACGCTGCTCGCCGCCCTCGCGCGGGGCGCGGGGCTCGAAGGAACGCGGCTCACGGCGCTCGGGCCGGAAGGAGGGGCGTTCGTCGCGGCGCGGCTGGGCGCCGGATTCCCAGCTTTGGGCCGGGCGCTTGATTTCCGCGGGCGGGAGAATGTTGAGCTCGGGCTTGGTCTCGGGCGTCGCCGCGGTGGCGGAACCTTCGAGAGGGAAGAGCTCGGGGGCCGGGGCGGCCGCCGCGGCGGGCGCGGGAGCGGCTTCGGCCTGGGGAGCGACGGGTTCAGGAGCGGCCGGCGCCGGGGCTGCCGGCGCGGGGGCGGCGGCAGGGGCGGGCTCGTTGACAACAGGCGCGGCCACGGACGTCTCGCCCGTGAACGGATTCTTGTACTCGCTCTTCGGGGTGATCACCTCGATGGAGCTGGGCTGGTAACCGGCGGGTGCGGCGTTGGCGGCTGCGGCGGCGGTCGTGGGACGTTTGCCGCGGGCAAGGCCTGAGCCGCGATTGGAGCCGAACGTTCCGAACGGCTGGGTGGCGCCGGCGGCCGGGGCCGCGCTGGCGGTGTCCGGGGAGGCAGGATTGCTCGCGCCGGACGTTGCTGGATCTGACATGGTTGTGTTTTGTTGTGGTTTGATAAGGCGCTCGTCCCGAGAGGGGAGCAGCCGGGTGGGCGACCAACGGAACGCGGGAAGCGCGCTCAACGTCAGCCGTAAAGGGCCAATGTCGTTCGCACCCCCGGGCGCGGCAATCTCAAATTCTGGCACCGGGGCCCGGCTGGGACCGAACGGTCCCGCAAGAAACTACGGGCCAATGGAATGCGTGCTGACCCCGCACCGCGGGCTTGCCAGTCCGAAACGCGCCGCGCAGGGTCGGGGTCATGGACAAACTCGAGGAAATCTTCCGCATGCAGGACGCACTCAACCGGCGCATCGGGGTCAACCTGCCCCCGCCGACCGACGAGGAAAAAGCCAAGTGGATCCTGAATTACACGCGCGCCATGCAGCAGGAGACCGCCGAGCTGATCGACAGCGTGCCGTGGAAGTGGTGGGCGAAATACCAGAAGTTCGACGAGCAGAACGCCAAGGTCGAGGTCGTGGACCTTTTTCATTTTCTCGTCTCGCTCGCCCAGACCCTCGGCATGACGGCCGACGATGTCTACCAGGCGTACCTCAAGAAGAATCAGGTCAACCACCAGCGCCAGGACAGCGGTTACGCGAAGAAGGACGAAGCGGATTCGAAACACATTTGATCGCGCTGCGCGCGATCAGAACGCGCGCTCAGCGCGTCACCACGAACGCCGCGGTCACGTCCACTGCGGTCTGGCCTTCCTCGATGACGCGGGCACGCAGCTTGAGCTTGGCCTGGCCGTAGCGGGCGAGGGCGTCCTTGAACTCGGCGATCGCAGCCTGGGCCGGGCGCTCGCAGATGGCGCGCAGGTCGCCGATCACGGGGCGGCGGTAGGCGGCACGGCTTTCCTTCACCACGATGCGCCACTCGGATTTTTCCGCGCCTTTTTCATTCTTCATCAGCTCCCACACGACGCCGTAGCCGGCGAGCGTGGCCAGGGAGACGAGGCTGCCGCCAAACGCGGTGTTGAGCGAATTCTTGTTCTGCTCCTTCGGGGCCATGAGCGTGAGCGCACGCTCGTCGCTGACCTCCACGCCGACGCCCATCGCCTTCGCGAGCGGGATCATCTCGTGAAGGAACAATTCGAACGCCGGGATCTTGACGGACTTCATCTGCGCGGACGTTGGAGGAAAAAAGCCCGCTCGTCAAAGCCGGCGCGGACGGAATAAAAACCGGTGCCGGGTTTGACCCGGCGGGCCGAGGGTGACACCACTCTGGCCATGATCAAATCCGGTGCCCGGCTGCCGCTCGACCTTGTCCTAAACGTATTGCAAGACGATGAAGAGAAGGAGGTTAAGCTAAAGGATCTCCTGACGCGTCGCACCGTCATCTCGGTCTACATGCGCAACAATACCGGTGGCTGCGACAAGCAGAACAACAGCCTCGTGGGCTACGCCGCCGAGCTCGATCGGGCAGGTTACAACCTCATCGCCCTCAGTCGGGACTCGCTGGCCTCGCACCGAAAGTACGTTGCGAAGAAGGGCATTGTCTATGCGCTCGCGAGCGACCCCGAGGACCGTTTTGCGCGCGCGACGGACTCGCTCATCGAGAAATCCATGTACGGCCGCAAGTTCGTCGGCCCGGCGCGCGCCGCCTATGTGCTCGAACGCGACGGCACCGTGCTCGCCGTGATCGCAAAGGTGACGCCGGCCGAGCACGCCGCGCAACTCGCGGCCGTGATCGCGACACTGCACTGAGCGACGGCGCGTTTGGCTCTCCGCCATTGCAAGTCCGGCGGACCACGTTAACCTTTGCACCATGCAAACCTCCCTGCGGGTTCGACGTCGCTTCGTCATCGCCGGCGTGCTGTTGGTGCTGTTCACGGTCACGGGGTTCCTGATCCTGCCGCCCATCGTCCGGTCCCAGCTGGAGCAGCGCCTCTCCGCCGAACTCGGGCGCAAGGTGACCGTCGAAAAGGTTCGCCTCAATCCGTACACGCTTTCGATCACGCTCGAGAACTTCGCCATCCGGGAGTCGGACGGCACCACGCTCTTCGTCGGCTGGCAGCGGTTGTATGTGAACTTCGACGCGCTCTCCTCGCTCTGGGGCGAATGGGTGCTGGGTGAGATCGCCCTCGACGGCTTTCAGGCGCAGGTGGCGTTGCGGGCCGACCACACGATGAACTTCGCCGACATCGTCCAGCGATTCACGCCACCCGACGGCAAGCCGGCCGCCGCGCCGACGCCGGCGGTCCGGCCGGTGCGGATCGGTCGCCTCGAGGTCAAGGACGCCAAGGTCGGCTTTACGGACGCGACGCGGGGCACGCCGTTTGCGACGACGCTCGGGCCCCTCACCTTTGCTGTTAGCGAGTTCCGCACGGTCGATGCCCCGGGCGCGCCCTACGAGTTCGCCGCCGTCACCGAAGCGGGGGAGAAACTCCGGTGGAACGGCACACTGCATGCCGAGCCTTTCCGGTCGGCGGGTGAGCTCGTGCTCGAGGACATCGTGCTGCCGAAGTATGCGCCGTACTTTGCGGATCGGATCCACGGCGACCTGGCCGACGGCCGGCTGTCGGTGCGCGGGCGCTATGAACTCAATCTCGATCCCCGGAATCGGGTCATGAAACTGCTCGACGGCGCCCTGCAACTGCGCCGGGTGCAGCTCCGGGAACGGGCCACGCAGGAGATGGCGGTGGACCTGCCGGCCTTTGACCTCACCGGCGTGCACGCCGATGCCTTGACGCAAAAGGTGTCGGCCGAGGCGATCATCTTCACCGGCGGCCATCTCCGCGTGCGCCGCGAGGCCGATGGTGCGATCAACCTGCTGCAGCTGCTCAGTCCTCCGCCCGTGACCGCGGCGACGGCGACGCAGGCGACTCCGGCTCCCGCAAGCCCGGCCACGCCGGCCGCGGTGCCCGACGTGCGCGTGGGTGAGATCGGGCTCAAGGATTTCAAGGTCGAGATCGCCGATCTCGCCGCCCCGCGTCCGGCCCGCCTCGTGCTGGATGCGATCCAGTTCTCGATCAAGGACGTGACCCTGGCCGACGGTGCGCGCATGCCGCTGCAGGTTTCGCTGCACTGGGCGCCAGAGGGCACCGTGCGCGTGGCTGGCGCGGTGACGATCCGCCCGGTGGTGTCGGCCGATCTCAAGGTGGACGTCGCCGACTTCGCCTTGCTGCCGCTCAGTCCGTATCTGGAGCAGTTCATCAACGCCCGCATCACGCAAGGCTCGGTGGCGACGACGCTCGCAGCCCAGGCGGAGCTGCCGCCCGGCGCCGCGCCGCGCGTGACCGTGACGGGCGATCTTTCGATTGGGAAATTCGGCCTCGTCGACGGCGTGCACACGGAAGATCTCGCCGGCTTCGGTGAATTCGCATTGCGCGGCATCAAGGCGACGGCCGGCGATGCCATCACGCTCTCGCTCGACGAGGTCGCGGTCGCGGGACCGTATGCGCGCATCATCGTCAACGCCGACCAAAGCCTCAATCTGGCCAGCGTGGCGAAAACCGCCGCCCCGCCCGCCGCGGCCCCGGTCGAACCCACGGCACCGGCCGCCCCGGCGCCGCTGCCGCAGATCACGATCGGCCGGATCGTAATCAGTGACGGCGACTTCCGGTTCACGGATCGATCGGTGACGCCGGCGGTGCATATGACCATCGGGCAGTTCGCCGGCACTGTCACGGGTCTCTCCTCCACGAACCTCGCAAAGGCGGACGTGGACCTGCGCGCCTCCGTGGATGGCGTCGGGCCGGTGGCGATCACCGGCAAGCTCGATCCGCTGGGCGCGACGCCAACGGTCGACCTTAAGATCGACGCCCGCAACGTCGACCTCACGCCGCTCAGCCCCTACAGCGGCCGTTATGCCGGGTACGAACTCGCCCGGGGTAAACTCGCGCTCGATGTGAAGTTCCAGCTGAACGGCAAGGCGCTCGATGCCACCAACGTCGTCACGCTGAACCAGTTCACTTTCGGAGCGCCGGCCGAGAGTCCCGATGCCACCAAGCTGCCGGTGCGGCTGGCCGTGGCGCTGCTCAAGGACCTCGACGGCAACATCGTGATCGACCTGCCGGTGCAGGGCCACACGGATGACCCGAGCTTCCGCGTCGGCAAGGTCGTGGTGCGCGTCATCGTCAACTTGCTGACCAAGGCGGCGGTCTCGCCATTTGCGCTGCTGGGCTCGATGTTCGGTGGCGGCGGCGACGAGCTGGGCTGGCAGGAATTCGCGCCCGGCGCGGCGGAATTGCAGGCGACGGAGCGGCCGAAGCTGGAAACCATGGTGAAGGCGCTCGGGAACCGCCCGGGCCTGAGCCTGGATCTCGAGGGGGCCTTCGACGCGGCCGCCGACGCGTATGCGCTGAAGCGCGTGAAGCTGGCCGACCGCGTGCGGCGCAGCATCTGGGAGGCGAAGCATGCCGCGGACCCGAACATCGCGCCGCCGGCGCAAATGGCGATCACTGCCGAGGAACATGCGGCGATGGTGAAGCGGCTATTCGATGCGCAGTTCCCGCCCGGCACGGAGTTCGGCACGCCACTGCCGCCGCCGCCCACCGTGGTGGCGCCGCCCCCGCCGCCGGCGGGTTGGTTCAAGCGCATCATCTATGCGATCACCTTCAAGGCGAAGCGCGACCAGCGCGCGGCCGAGCAGGCCACCGCGCGCCTCGCGGCTGAGCGCGAACAGGCGGCGGCCGCCGCGATCGCGACCGGCCTGCCGCTGGAGGACATGATCGGCCGCCTTGCGGAAACCATGACCGTCAGCGACGACGACTTGCAGGCCCTTGCGCAGGCGAGGGCCCGGGCGGTGCGCGATTATTTCGTCACGACGGGCGGCATCGCGGTGGACCGGATCTTCCTGGCGCAGGCCAAGGCCGGTGCGGCCACCGCGACCGGCAAGGGACCGCGCGTATTCCTGAATCTCCAGTAGGCCCGCCGCGGCAATCAGGCCGGCGGCCGGTAGGCGGTGAACAGCTTCACGAGCTCGGCCGCGGCGCGGCCGGGCGGTCGCTGTTGGGGCCAGACGAGGACGATCTTGCGCGCCGGGGGCGGGGCCTGCAGCGAACGGTATTCCGGCGCGCGCCGCGGGTGGGTGCGCCGGGCCATGGCCGGCACGAGCGAAAGGCCCAGGCCGGCGCAGACCAGCTCCTGCACGGTCTCGAGCTGCGCGCTGCGGAAGCTGATGCGCGGCTTCACCTCCTGGCGTTCGCAGAAGCCCAGCACCTGGTCGCCGAGGCAGTGCCCGGATTTCATGACGATCAGTTTCTGGTCGCGGAGATCGGCGGAGGTGAGCGTGCGCTTTTTGGTCAGCGGGTGCCGGGGTGGGAGGGCCAGCAGCAGTTCCTCGGTGAAGAGCTCGGTGACGGTGAGGCGGTCGTCGACGATGGGCTCGCTGACCACGGCGAAGTCGATCTCGTAGGCGTGCACCAGCTTGAGCAGCTGCGCCGTCGTGTCTTCGTGGACGTTGATCTCCACCCCGGCGAACTGGGCGCTGAACCGCGCCATGACGGGCGGCAGGAGGTAGGGCGCGATCGTCGGGAGGATGCCGATGGCGATCGAGCCGTGCTTCAGGTCGAGGGCGTCGCTGACCTCGCGCCGGGCGGCGTCGACCTCCTCGAGGATGCGCACCGCCCGCCGCAGGAAGGCGGTACCGTGCGGCGTGAGGCGCACCTCGCGCTTCATGCGGTCGAAGAGCCGCTCGCCGAGCTCGGCCTCGAGCTTCTGGATCTGCTGGCTCAGCGAGGGCTGGGCCACGTTGCATTGCTCGGCCGCGCGCGAGAAATTGCCCGTCCGGGCCAGCGTGACCATGTACCTGAGTTGGTGCATTTCCATAGGCAGGACCTATAGTGATGAAAGGAACAAAGTATTTCAACAATAGCCCTGAAACTGCTTTAATGCCTGTCCTGTCGCCGCAACCCACACCCACAGCACCCCCACGCCAGATCGCCGTCGGCGGCGGACTTGGCCCCGGAACCGAACCCTTCCTCACGGAAATAACTCAGCCAACCCGAACACGATTCGAATAACCCATGGACTCAAATCCCCAGAATAGCGGCGGCAAATGCCCGTTCGCGCACGCGCATCCGATGGTCAAGGCCAAGTCCAACCAGGACTGGTGGCCCAATCAGGTTAACCTCAAGCTCCTGCACCAGAATTCTGCGCTGTCCGATCCCTTGGGGGCGAAATTCGACTACGCCAAGGAGTTCAAGAAACTCGATTACCCGGCGTTGAAGAAGGACCTCGCGGCGCTGATGACCGACTCGCAGCCCTGGTGGCCGGCGGACTTCGGTCACTACGGCGGCCTCTTCGTCCGCATGGCCTGGCACAGCGCCGGCACGTACCGCACCGGTGACGGCCGCGGCGGCGGTGGCACGGGTCAGCAGCGTTTCGCGCCGCTCAACAGCTGGCCGGACAACGCCAACCTCGACAAGGCGCGTCGCCTGCTCTGGCCGATCAAGCAGAAGTACGGCAACAAGATCTCCTGGGCCGACCTCATGATCCTCGCCGGCAACGTCGCCCTCGAGTCGATGGGCTTCAAGACCTTCGGCTTCGCCGGCGGCCGCGCCGACGTCTGGGAGCCCGAGGAGGACGTCTACTGGGGCGCCGAGGGCAAGTGGCTCGGTGACGAGCGCTACTCCGGCGAACGCCAGCTCGAGAACCCGCTCGCGGCGGTGCAGATGGGCCTGATCTACGTGAATCCGGAAGGTCCCAATGGCAGCGCCGACCCGGTCGCCGCCGCCAAGGACATCCGCGAGACCTTCGCGCGCATGGCCATGAACGACGAGGAAACCGTCGCGCTCATCGCCGGCGGCCACACCTTCGGCAAGACCCACGGTGCCGCCTCCGCCGACCACGTCGGCCGCGAGCCCGAGGCGGCCGGCATCGCCGAGCAGGGGCTCGGCTGGAAGAGCAGCTACCGCTCCGGCAAGGCCGGCGACACGATCACCAGCGGCCTCGAGGTCACCTGGACCACGACGCCGACCAAGTGGAGCAACGACTTCTTCGAAATCCTGTTCGGCTACGAGTGGGAACTCACCACCAGCCCCGCGGGCGCGAAGCAGTGGGTCGCCAAGAACGCCGAGCCGATCATCCCGGATGCGTTCGACCCGAAGAAAAAGCACCTGCCGACGATGCTGACGACGGACCTCTCGCTGCGCTTCGATCCGGCCTACGAGAAGATCTCGCGCCGCTTCCTCGAGCACCCCGAGCAGTTTGCTGACGCCTTTGCCCGCGCCTGGTTCAAGCTCACGCACCGCGACATGGGTCCGCGTTCGCGTTACCGCGGGCCCGAGGTGCCGGCCGAGGAGCTTATCTGGCAGGATCCCATCCCCGCGGTGAACCACCCGCTCGTGAACGCGAAGGACATTGCCACGCTGAAGGCGAAGATCGTCGCCTCCGGTCTGTCGGTCTCCGACCTCGTCTTCACCGCCTGGGCCGCGGCCTCGACCTACCGCGACTCCGACAAGCGCGGCGGCGCCAACGGTGCCCGCATCCGCCTCGCCCCGCAGAAGGATTGGGAGGCCAACCAGCCCGCCCGCATCGCGAAGGTCCTCAAGGGCCTCGAGAAGATCCAGAAGGAGTTCAACGGTGCGCAAAAGAAGCCCGCCAAGAAGGGCGCGGCGGCCAAGCGCGTCTCGCTGGCCGACCTCATCGTCCTCGGCGGCGCCGCGGCGATCGAGCAGGCGGCGAAGAAGGCGGGCCTCAAGGTGGAGGTTCCCTTCACCCCGGGCCGCATGGACGCCACGCAGGCGCAGACCGACGCCGCGTCGGTCGCCGTCCTCGAACCGACCTCCGACGGGTTCCGCAACTACCAGAAGACGCGCTACACCCTGCCGGCCGAGCACCTGCTCGTCGACCGGGCGCAGCTCCTGGGCCTCACGGCCCCGGAGATGACGGTCCTCGTCGGTGGTCTGCGCGTGTTGAACGCCAACCACGGCAAGTCGCAGCACGGCGTCTTCACCGACCGCCCCGAGACGTTGACGAACGATTTCTTCGTCAACCTCCTCGACATGGGCAACGAGGTGCGGCCGACGTCGCCGTCCGAGGAGAACTTCGAGATCCGCGACCGCGCGACGGGCAACGTCAAGTGGACGGGCACGCGCGTCGACCTGATCTTCGGTGCCAACTCCCAGCTCCGCGCCCTCGCCGAGGTCTACGCCCAGAGCGACGCGCAGGCGAAGTTCGTGAAGGACTTCATCGCCGCCTGGAACAAGGTGATGAACGCCGACCGCTTCGACGTGGCATAAAGCCGCAGTCCAAAGTCTGATTCACGCCACGCTGCCACCCCGCAGCGTGGCGTTTTTTTGCGGGTAGCGATTGATGTCCGCTGTAGCCGGGGTCGCCGACCCCGGTCCGACTACGTTCATCAACCCCCCCGGGGTCAGCGCCCCCGGCAACAACAACCCGTCCGATTTGGCTGGGCCGACCGCCAACCCCCGCGCTAGTCCATCCCCATGGACTGCCGCCCCCACTGCGCCGCCTGCTGCATCGCCCCCTCGATCACCTCACCGATCCCCGGCATGCCCCACGGCAAACCAGCAGGAATCCCCTGCGTGCAACTCCTCCCCGACCTCCGCTGCGCCCTCTTCGGCAAGCCCGAGCGCCCGACGTTCTGCGTCAGCTTACGGCCAACCGATACGATGTGTCGTTCCAACCGTGACGAAGCACTGGAATATCTCGCCGCCTTGGAAGCTGAGACGAAGCCGTGACGACAGCAGAAGAGGTGATCGGGCTTTACTCAGTGCCCGCCGTCGAGATCGCCCGGCTTCAGCAGCGGGGCGAAGAGGGCCTTGTTGGCGGCCTTCATGTAGGCCTCCTTGGCCTCGATGGTGCCGTCCTTCACGCGCGCCATGAGGCTGTTGTCCATGGTGATCATGCCGTCGGCGCCGCTGCTCTCGATGATGGACTTGATATTGGCAATCTGGCCGCTGCGGATCGTGTTGGGCAGGGCCTCGTGCGTGAGGAGGATCTCGTGGACGGCACAGCGGCCCTTCGGGATCTTCTTGCAGAGGAGCTGGGCGACGACGCCGGCAAGGCAGCTCGAGAGCATGACGCGCACCTGGTTCTGCTCGTCGGCCGGGAAGGTGTTGATGATGCGGTCGACCGTCTTCGGGGCGTTGTTGGTGTGCAACGTGCCGAAGACCAGCATGCCCATCGAGGCGCAGCCGAGGGCGAGCTTGATGGTCTCCATCTCGCGCATTTCGCCGAGGAGGAGGATGTCGGGGTCGTGGCGCATCGCGCCCTTGAGCGCGGCGGCGAAGGAGCCGGTGTGCTCGCCGACCTCGCGGTGGACGATCACCGATTTCTTCACGGGGTGCACGAACTCGATCGGATCCTCGATGGTGATGATATGCTTCCCGAGGTTCGAGTTGATGTAGTCGATCATCGCCGCGAGCGTCGTCGACTTGCCGGAGCCGGTGGGACCGGTGACAACGACGAGGCCCTGATCGAGGTGACAGAGCTTCTTGAGCGCCTCGGGGAGGTTGAGCTGCTCGAAGGTGAGGATCTTCGCCGGGATCTGGCGGAAGACGGCCGCCTGGCCCCAGTGGTTGTAGAGGTAGTTGCCGCGGAAGCGGGCGAGACCGGGGATCTCGTGGGCGAGGTCGAGGTCCTTTTTCGCGAGGAATTCCTCCCAGCGCTTGGCGGGGCAGATTTCCTTGAGGAGCGACTCCATGGTCTGCGCGTCGAGGGGCGTGTCAGTCAGCAGCTGCAGCGAGCCGGAGGCGCGCGTCTTCGGCGGGAGGCCGACGGTGAGGTGCAGGTCGGAGCCGCCCTTTTCGAGCATGGCTTTGAGGAGGGAATCGATGGCGGCCATGGGTCAGGAAATCTTCTGCTTGAGGACGCGGTTGACGATGTTCGCTTGGGCCACCTCGGCGGCGATGCGCTTCTCCTGCCAGAGGCCGAAGACCACGTTGTCCATGAGACACATGCCCTCCTTCACTCCGGTCTCCATGGTGTTGCGGAGGCCGGCGGACTTGCCCTCGCGGATGAGGTTCTGGATGGCGGTGTTGCTGACGAGGATCTCGCAGGCGAGGGCGAGGTGACCGTCGGTGGCGGGCAGGAGGCGCTGACAGACGATGCCGCGGAGGCTCTCCGCCACGCTGGCGCGAATCTGGGTCTGCTGCGAGGGCGGGAAGACGTCGAGCAGGCGGTTGAGCGTCGTGGCGGCATCGCTCGTGTGCATCGTACCGATGACAAGGTGCCCGGTCTCGGAGGCACTGATCGCCATCTCGATCGTCTCCAAGTCGCGGAGCTCGCCGATGACGATGATGTCGGGGTCCTCGCGCAGGGCACCTTTGAGCGCGCTGAAGAACGACTTCGTGTGCGGGCCGACCTCGCGCTGGGTGACGTTGCAGCCCCTGGCGGGCTGGACGACCTCGATGGGGTCCTCGACGGTGATGATGTGGTCGGTGCGCGTCTCGTTGAGGTGCGCGACCATGGAGGCGAGAGTGGTGGTCTTGCCGGAGCCGACGGGGCCGGTGATGAGGATGAGGCCGTTGTGGTACGAGAGCATCTTCATCAGCGTCTCGTGGTGCTTGGAGAAACCGAGGTCAGCGAGGTTGCGGACCTTGTCGGGCACCATACGGTAGGCGCCGGCCGCGCCGTTCTTGTGGAACATCAGGTTGACGCGGTAGCGGTCGGTGCCGCTGAGGGCCAGGGCGTAGTCGTAGTCCTTTTTCTCGAGGAAGATCTCCCGCTGGTGGCCGGCCATGACGGCAAGGTTGAGGCGCAGCGTGTCCGAGGCCGTGAGCACATGCTCGGAAAGGTAGGAGAGGACGCGGTTTTTGCGGATGAACGGGCGGGCGCCGGTGGAGAGGTGCAGGTCGCTGGCGCCGAAGCGGGCGCAATCCTTGAGGAGGGTGCGCATGCCGTCGGCGACCTGGTCGTCGGTCATGGTGGCGACCTTTTCGAAGGCGAATCGCGGCTGGGGCGCGACGAGCCGCCCAGCGGCGGATTCGGCGGTGTCGGCCGGGGCCTCGTCGGCGAAGGGGTCGTCGGCCGGCGGGCCCTTGGCGGCCTTGTTCATGGCCAGGCCGGCGACCTTCTCGAGGGTTTCGATGTCGTGGACGAGGCCGTCGTCGATGAGCTTCTGGGCGAAGTCCATCAGTTCGACGCCGTCGCCGAGGGCCGCGCGCACGGCTTGGGCCTGCGTCACGGTGAAGAGGTTCTGGTCGAGGCCAAGCCGGACCAGCCAGAGTGTGTCGTTGTTCATGCCGCGGGGTAGGCCGCGGAATCTCGTGGGTCGGGGAAGGGGAGTCGAGTTATAAGGATAAGGGGAACCGCGAAGGGCGCGATAGGATGCGAAGGAGATTCCAATCCATTTTTACAGGAGGAAACAGAGGAAACGGAGGTTATGAATCGGGTTCGCTGTTCTCTCTCTTACCTCCTGTAAAGGGATTGGGTTTGCCTTGCGCGGTTCCGGCTCATCGGCCTCCTTCTCCGCCATGGCTCAGCCCGAAGCGCCCAAGATCATCTTTTCCATGCTTGGCGTCTCGAAGAAGATCGAGCGCAAGGAAATCCTCCGCGACATCTCGCTGTCGTTTTTCTACGGCGCGAAGATCGGCGTTCTCGGCCTCAACGGCTCCGGCAAGTCGTCGCTCATGCGCATCCTCGCGGGGCGCGACAAGGAGTTCGACGGTCACGTGGCCTTCGAACCGGGTTACGACGTCGGCTTGCTGGAACAGGAGCCGCACCTCACGCCGGGCGCCACCGTACGCGCCTGCGTGGAGGAAGGCGTCAAGCACCTCACCGACCTGACGGCCGCCTACGATGCGAGCTGGGACGAATTGTCGGCCGCCGCCGACGATGCGGCGCGCGACGCCATCGCCGAGAAGCAGGCCAAGCTGCAGGAAAAGATCGACGCGGCCGGCGCCTGGGACACCGCGCCGATGGTCGAGCAGGCCATGGACGCGCTGCGCTGCCCGCCGGCGGACGCGATCGTGGACCATCTCTCCGGCGGCGAGCGCCGCCGCGTCGCCCTCGCGCGCCTGTTGCTGCAGAAGCCGGCCATCCTGCTGCTCGACGAGCCGACCAACCACCTCGATGCCGACAGCGTCAACTGGCTGGAGCAGCACCTCGCCCGCTACGAGGGCACGGTGATCGCCGTGACGCACGACCGCTACTTCCTCGACAACGTGGCCGGCTGGATCCTCGAACTCGACCGCGGCCATGGCATCCCGTGGAAAGGCAACTATTCCGAGTGGCTGGAGCAGAAGCAGCGCCGCCTCGCCATCGAGCAGCGTACCGAGGACCGCCGGCAGAAGGCCATGGCCCGTGAGCTCGAATGGATCCGCTCCGGCGCCAAGGCCCGGCAGGCCAAGGGCCAGGCGCGCATCAACGCCTACGAGCAGATGCTCAAGGCGGACGTCGCCGAGCAGGAGAAAAAGTTCGAAATCATCATCCCGCCGGGCCCGCGCCTGGGCAACCTCGTGGTCGAGGCCCAGGGCGTGGGCAAGGCCTACGGCGACAAGCTCCTCTTCGAAAATCTCTCTTTTGCGCTCCCGCCCGGCGGCATCGTCGGCGTCATCGGTCCCAACGGCGCGGGCAAGACCACGCTGTTCAAGCTGATTACCGGCCTGGAGCAGCCGGATGCCGGCGCGTTCAAGGTCGGCGACACGGTCAAGACCGCCTACGTCGAGCAGTCGCGCGACTCGCTGCAGAACGACCGGTCCATCTGGGAGGTCATCAGCGACGGCCAGGAGCTGATGACCCTGGGCACGCGGCAGGTGAACAGCCGCGCGTATTGCGCGCAGTTTGGCTTTGCCGGCGCGGACCAGTCGAAGAAGGTCGGCGTTCTCTCCGGCGGCGAACGCAACCGCGTCCTCCTCGCCCGCGTGCTCAAGAGCGGCGCCAACCTGATCCTGCTCGATGAACCGACCAACGACCTCGACGTAAACTCGATCCGCGCCCTCGAGGAGGGCCTGGAGAATTTCGCCGGGTGTGCAGTGATCATCTCGCACGACCGCTGGTTCCTCGACCGCATCGCGACGCACATCATGGCTTTCGAGGGCGACAGCTACGTGCATGTCTTCGCGGGCAACTATTCGAGTTACCTCGAGGACCACCGCCGCCGCTGCGGCAAGGACGCCGACCAGCCGCACCGGATCAAGTACCGGAAGCTGACGCGGTAAGGGGCACTGCGCGGGAACGCTTATCCACGCTTATCTTCGCTGATAGGGGTCCAAGTTGGATTAGCGTAGATCAGCGCAGATCAGCGTTCCGCTTAGTTTAGGGGCTTGGCGGTATTTGCGTTCGACTGCTTGCGCGGAATAGGATGCCGACTTGCGTATCTCACGTGCATGAAGCGGTTCCTCCTCCTCATCGGTCTTTTTTCCCTCCTACCCTTTGCCATGACTGCGGCTGACAAATCCCCCACGTCCTCCCAATTCCTGGTCCTCGGCGGCGGCTGCTTCTGGTGCACCGAGGCGGCTTACCAGCTCCTGCCCGGCGTGAAGTCGGTCGTCAGCGGCTACGCCGGCGGCCACCGGGCGAACCCGACCTACGAGCAGATCTGCACCGGGACGACCGGCCATGCGGAGGTGATCCGCGTCGAGTTCGATCCGGCGCAGACCTCGTTGGAGCGGTTGCTGGAGTTTTTCTGGGATGCGCACGACCCGACCCAGGTCGATGGCCAGGGCAATGACCATGGGCCGCAGTACCGCTCGATCATCCTCTACACCGACGACGCCCAGCGACTCGCCGCCGAGACGTCGCGCACCGCGGCGCAGACCGACTTCCGCGATCCGATCACGACAGAGATCGTGCCCCTCGAGAAATTTTGGCCCGCGGAAGCTTACCATCAGGACTATTTCGCGAAGCACCCGAACGAAGGCTATTGCCGCTTCGTCATCGCCCCGAAGGTGAAGAAACTGGAAAAGCAGATTGGGGCGGGGAAGTAGGTCTGCGCGCTTGCGCGCGCCCGAACCGCGCCCGCAAGCGGGCTGCCTACGGGTCGGCGTTCCGCGTGAACGGAACCAGGCCACGGTAGGCCGCGAGCTCGCTCGCGCTCCGTACGGCGTGCGTCCGCCAACCGAGCGCCCGCGAGCGGGCGGCCTACGGGTTCCCCTTTTCCTTCTCCCGCGTGAACGGCACGAACCTCACCGGCAGCAGGTTGCGCTGGTGCAGTTTGCCCTTGGTCTTGGTCACCAGCATCAGCTCCTGGCCAGCGTGCTGCGGGCCAACCGGAATCACCAGGCGGCCGCCCTCGGCGAGTTGGTCGAGCAGGGCGGGCGGAATCGTATCGGGCGCCGCGGTGACGACGATGGCATCGAACGGCGCCTCTTCCGGCCAGCCTTGGTAGCCGTCGCCGGCGCGCACGCGCACCTGGTCGTAACCCAGCTCGCGCAGCGTGGCCGCCGCGCGCTCCGCCAGCGCCGGGATGATCTCGATGGTGTACACCGTGGCGCCCATCGCGGCCAGGATCGCCGCCTGGTAGCCTGAGCCAGTGCCGATCTCGAGGACCCTCTCGCCGGGTTTGACGGCCACAGCCTCGGTCATGAAAGCGACAATGAACGGCTGGGAGATGGTCTGCCCGTGGCCGATGGGTAGCGGGTGGTCCGCGTAAGCCTCGCGCTGCACGTTGGCCGGCACGAAGCGGTGCCGCGGCACCGCACGCAGGGCCGCGAGGGTGGGGCGATGGGTGACGCCGCGGGCGATGATCTGTTGCTCGATCATGCGCGTAACTTCTTCATTCCCGGCCGCGAGGGCGGTCGGCGCCGCGAGGAGCAATCCGGAAACCAGACGTGAAATCCCGGCGCGCATGCGGCAAACGCTACACCGCGCCGCGCCCGCAGGCAAGTCGGCCCGCGGCGTGATGACGCCGGCGCACTGAAGGTGCGTACGATCATAGCCCGGGGTGAAACCCCGGGTTTGTTGGCATTTCCGACGGGGAGGGCTGAAGGCCCGATCCATGGGCCGGGCTTTCAGCCCTCGAACACGAACCAACCACGGTTCCTGGGGCGTTGCCCCAGGCTGTCATGGGACGCGCCTGTGGCGCTCTGCTTCCTGCGGACTTGAGATTACGTCCGGACCTGACTCCCTTCGCTCCATGGCCGAGTCCACACCCGTCAACCCGAACGCCTCCGGCCTGGAGGTGCGCACGCATTTCGTGCGGCACCGCAACGCGCTGGTGGCGAAGGCGGACCTGGGCGACCTGTACGTGGATTACTACCTGCATCTCGCCGAGCAGGGCCTGCACCCGGAGCCCACGCATGACCGCATGTTCAAGCGCGCGCTGGCGGCCTTCGTGCTGCACCAGGCCTCGCGGCCGTGGAATGAGATGACGGCCTGGACCATCAACTTCCAGGAACCGCGGGTGAACCTCTTCCTCGCCAGCGACAACGCCACGGGCACCGTCACCGGCCGCATCTTCGCTGAAAACGTGAAGGTGCTGCCGGAGAACCTGTTCTACGCCGACGTTGTCCGCGCCAATCAGCCCGTGCGCCGCAGCGTCGTGCACTTCCGCGGCGAGGATCCCATCGCGGGGGCCGAGCGGCTCTATGCGCAGAGCGAGCAGCGTGGCGCGCGGTATTTCCAACTCGGCGAGGAGGAGTTCGCCCTCGCGACCGAGCACCCGGACTGTGACCTCGCCTGGTTCGGCCGCCTCGATGTGCCGCAGGTGCGTGGACTCGACGGGACAGAGACCCTGGCCCTCATCGAACGGCGCGAGTACCGCTGGCACTGCGGCTGCAACCACCGCCGCATGCTCGAGGTGTTGGCGCCGGTGATGCGTTCGGACCCCGAGGGACTTTTCGGCGAGGATCCCAAGGTCGAGATCCGCTGCCCGCGGTGCGGCGCCCGGCATGCGGTGACTCGTGAATCCCTCGAGGCCTACGTGGCGGAGACCCGCGTCCCGCCCTCCGCGTGAGCGCACTCTGGCAAAGCATCTGGGCCGGCATTTCCGGGGCATCCTGGATGGAGCAGCTTGCGACCGTGCTCGGTATCCTCGGCGTCGGTCTGACCATCCGCCAGAGCCTGTGGAATTTTCCCGTCGGACTCGTGCAGGTGTCGCTGTCGGCCGTAGTGTTCTATCAGGCGCGGCTCTACGCCGACATGAAACTCCAGGCGTTCTTCTTCGTCGTACTCGCCTACGGCTGGTGGCACTGGGCGCGGCCGGGCGGCGAACGCAAGACGCTGCCCGTGACGCGGCTCGGTCGCGGTGCGATCGTCGCCTGCGTGGGTGCCGGGCTGGTCGGCACGGTGCTCTGGGGCTGGTACCTGCAGTCCCGGACCGATGCGGCGATGCCCTACCGGGATGCGTTCATCGCCGCCTTCAGCATTTTGGCCCAGTGGCTGCAGGCCCGGAAGAAACTCGAAAACTGGATCGCCTGGATGATCGTCAATGCCGCCGCGGTCGCCGTTTACTGGATCGCCGGGCTGTACTGGTTCGCCGTGCTGTATGTGCTCTTTTTCATCCTCGCCGTTGGCGGTCACTGTGAGTGGCTCAAGTCGTGGAAGACCCAGAGCAGGCAATCCAATTGAAACCGCGGAAGAATTCCCGATCCATGCTTACAGGAGGAAACGGAGAGCACAGAGGCCTGAGGGCATTGCTCTCCGTTACCTCTGTTACCTCCTGTAAAATCGGCCTTTCCCCATGACCCCGCCCCTGCGCATCGCCGTCTATGGTCCCGAATCCACGGGCAAGACCACGCTGGCGCAGCGGCTGGCGGAGCATTTCGGCGAGCCGTGGGCGCCGGAGCATGTGCGTGGCTTCTGGGACGAGCACGCGGGCAGGATCGTCGCCGCCGATCTCGATGCGATCGCGCGCGGCCAGATCGCCGGCGAGGAGGCCGCGGCGGCCCGGGCGCGGCGGGTGATGTTCTGCGACACCGAGCTTCTGACCAACGTGCTCTGGGCCGACCTGCTCTTCGCGGGGCAGTGCCCGGCCTGGGTGCGGGCGGAGGCTGACCGTCGCTGCCAGGCCTACGCCTTGTATCTCTTCTGCGACACCGACCAGCCCTTCGTCCCTGATCCGCAGCGTTGCTTCCCCGACGCCGCGGGCCGCGCGATGTGCCGGAGGCTCTGGCGCGAAACCTTGTCGAGTCGCGGACTCCCGTGCGCGGAAATCCGCGGCGACTGGGCGCAGCGGCTCCGCGCGGCGGTGGCCGCGGTGGAGGCCTGCTTGCGGCCGGGTCAGACGTAATTCGGGTAGGTGGGGTCGTACATCTGGGCGTGGATGTACGTTTCGAGATTTTCCGGGCAGAGCATCGCGGTGTGGCCGCGTTTGAAGGCGACCTTGGCGACGGCGATGGCGATGGTGGCGGAGACCTTGCGGATGCGTTGGAGGTCCGGATAGACGCGTCCGGCCGCGAGGTCCTGCTCGGTCACGAGCGTGGCGAGGGTGGTGGCCGCGGCGAAGAACATCTCGTTGGTCACGCGCCGGGCCTGGCTGGCGATGACGCCGAGGCCGATGCCGGGGAAGACGTAGGCGTTGTTGCACTGGCCGGGGCGGTAGGTGTGGCCGTTGAGCGTGACGTCGGCGAACGGGCTGCCGCTGGCGAACACGACCCGGCCATTGGTCCAGCCGTAGGCCTGCTCGGCGGTGCACTCGGCGCGCGAGGTGGGGTTGGAGAGGGCAAAGATGACCGGCCAGGGATTGAGGCGGGCCATGGCGCGGACCACGGGTTCGCTGAACGAGCCGGGCGTGCCGGAGACGCCGATCAGCATGGTGGGTTTGAGGATCTCGACGGCTTCAAGCAGGCCGGCCGCGCCGGGATGGTCGTGGGCGAAGCCAAGCTTGTGCTCGTTGAGGTCGGTGCGGCTGCGCACGACCAGGCCCTTGGAATCCACGAACCAGCACTGGCGCCGGGCGTCGGCCTCGGACACGCCCTCGACCTTGAGCGCGTCGACGATGAGCTCGCCGATGCCGATGCCAGCTTCGCCGGCGCCGTTGAACAGGAAGCGCTGCTGGCCGAGCGCGCCATGGGTGATGCGCAGCGCGGAGTAGATGCCGGCGAGCGTGACGGCGGCCGTGCCCTGGATGTCGTCGTTGAACGTGCAGATGCGTTGCTGGTACTCGCGAAGGAGCCGGAAGGCGTTGGCGTTGCCGAAGTCCTCGAACTGGAGGCAGGCGTGCGGGAAGAGCTCCTGGACGGCAGTGACGAATTCGGCGACCAGCGCATCGTACTCCGGGCCGCGCTCGCGGGGGATGTTGAGGCCGAGGTAGTGCGGGTCCTGGCGGATGGCGAGGTTGTCGGTGCCGACGTCGAGCATGACCGGCAGGCACTGGCTCGGCAGCACCCCGGCGCAGGCCGTGTAGAGCGAGAGCTTGCCCACGGGGATGCCCATGCCGTTGGTGCCGAGGTCGCCGAGGCCGAGGATGCGCTCGCCGTCGGTCACGACGATCATGCGCACGTCGGCGTAAGGCCAGTTCTGCAGCAACTGCTTCACGCGACCGCGATCGCGGAGACTGATGTAGAGGCCGCGGGGCCGGCGGAAGATCAGGGCGTACCGCTGGCAGGCGAGGCCGACCGTGGGCGTGTAGATCAGCGGCATCATCTCGGTGATGTGATCCACGACGACGCGGTAGAACAGGTTCTCGTTCCGCTCGAGGAGCGAGATGAGGTAGATGTAGCGCTCGAGGTCGGAGGACTTGTGGCGCACGGTTTCCAGGATGCGGGCAACCTGTTGCGCCTGGGTGGCGACATGCGGCGGGAGGAGGCCACGGAGGCCGAGCGCGTCGCGTTCCGCCTCGGTGAAGGCGGTGCCCTTGTTGAGGAGGGGGTCGTGCAGGAGATCGACGCCGCGTTTGCCGTGCAGATGGGGTTTGAGTTTCATGGCCGAAGATTGGTGGAGGAGGGCGACTCGTTTCAGCCGCCTCTGATGAGGCCGGATTCTAGTCCTTGCGCGGTTCGGCCAAAAGCGGAAACGCCCCGGAAGATCATTCAGCAATTTCCCATCCGCCCGGGGCTGCGCGTGCTAATGACAAGAAATGCGCAACGGCGGCGGCGGAAAAAAAAGTGGCACCGGCCGCGGGCGGCGCTACCTGTCCCGGCGTGACCGATGACTATCTACAACGTTTCGGCGGGCTCGGCCGGCTCTATGGCGCGGCGGCCCTGCCGCGCCTGGCCGAGGCGCACGTGTGCGTCGTTGGCGTGGGAGGCGTCGGTTCGTGGACGGTCGAAGGCCTCGCGCGCAGCGGCATCGGGGCCCTCACGCTGGTGGATCTCGACGACGTGTGCGTGACGAACGTCAACCGCCAGCTCCCGGCCCTCGACGGCGAGATCGGGCGTCCGAAGGTCGAGGCGCTGGCGGACCGCGTGCGGCGGATCAACCCGGAGTGCCGCGTGACGGCGCTGACCGAGTTTTTCACCGCGGCTTCCGTGGACCGCGTCCTGGCGGTGCCGTATGCCTTCGTCGTCGATGCGATCGACGGGATGTCGCACAAGGCGCTGCTGATCGGCGAGTCCAGGCGACGCGGCCTGCCCGTGCTCACGGTCGGTGCCGCCGGGGGCAAGCGGGAGGCGACGCAGATCCGCACGGGTGACCTCGGCGATGCGTGGGGCGACGAGCTCCTGCGGCAGGTGCGCCGCAAGCTGCGGCGCGACCACGGTTTCACCGCGGGCACGCAAAAGGGCCGGATGCATTTCGGCGTGCGCTGCGTCTGGTCAAGCGAGGCACCGGTCTATCCGTGGGCCGACGGCACGTGCGCCGCGGTGCCGGAACCCGGCAGCAACCTCACGCTCGACTGCGAGAGCGGCTTCGGCACCGCGGTCTTCGTGACCGGCGCCTTCGGCCTCGCGGCCGCGGGCGAGGTCGTAAGGGCGATCGTCAGCCGAACAGACGCGTGAAGTTTTCCTCCACGCGGGAGGCCAACTGATCCACGCGCAGGCCGAGGAAGGCGGCCAGGCCGGCGTAGACGGCGGCGATGTTGGCGGGGTGGTTGACGGTCGTCGTGTCGGGGCGGGCGGGAAGATTGTAGAGACGCCACGCGCTGCGCAGGGGCATGGCGGGCGCATCGGTCTCGACCAGCAGGCGATCGGACGGGATCGCCTTGAACGTGTTGCGCTGGCTCTCGCGCTTGGAGTCGAGGAAGGCGCCGTTGAATGAGAAATAGGCGCCGAGGTCGGCGAAGGGTTGCACGAGCTCGGCCGAGCCGGCGTAGGCGTGCAGGAGAAAGCCGCGCTCGGGTCGGCGCGATTGCCGCAGCGTGTCGAGCAACGCGCCCCAGGCATCGATGCAGTGGATGGAGGCCGCGAGGTTATGGGTGGCGGCGAGCTCGAGCTGCCAGACGAAGACCTCCTTCTGTTCGGCCAGCGGCGCGCGACGGAGGCCCGCGAGGCGCGGGTCGTCGGGCTTGGCGCTGTCGAGGATCCAGCGGTCGAGCCCGATCTCGCCGACGCGGGCGCGGGGTTCGGTCGCGAGGCGCGACTCGAGCCGGCCCTGCCAGTCAGAGGGGCGGTTGCCGCAGTCCCAGGGATGGACGCCGTAGCTGGGCACGACCCACGGGAAACGCGAGGCGAGCGCGGAGACCGACGCCCAGTCGTCGGGCGTGGTGCCATTGACGACGGCGCCGGCGATGCCGGCCTTGGTGAGATCGGCCGCGATCTGGTCGAGATGGGGGAGAAGCCACTCGTCCTGCAGGTGGTTGTGGGCGTCGAAGAGTCTCACGCGTCGAGGTGCCGTTCTGCGAAGTCGCGGATGGTCGCGCGCACGGCGGCGAGGCCATTCCGGCGGGTGGGAGAGAGGTTCTGCAACAGGTCGAGTTCGACGAGCGGGTCGGTCTCGTCGGCCATGATCTCGGCCGGGGTGGCCCCCTCGTGATAGGCGGCCAAAAAGGCGACGAGGCCTTTCACCAGCGGGCCTTCAGCATCGCAGCGGAAGTGTCCGCGGCCGTCACGCAGCTCGGGGACGAGCCAGACCTGGGAGACGCACCCCTGCACGCGTTGCGCCTCGGTGCGCAGGTCCGCGGGCAGCGGCGGCAGGCGGCGGGCGCGATCCACGACCGCGGCCAGGCGCTCCTGGGCGTTCTCGATGAAGAGAAAGTCGTCGAGGAGCTGGCGTTGCGCGGGAGTCATGGACCGACCGGGAGTGCGAACGCGCCTACGCTCGAGGCACGAGGCGGACCTGCACGACGAGGGCGTTGTTGTCGCCCCAGAGCGAACCCTTCTTCGGCGGGGGGAGAATCTTGTCGAGGCGCAGGCGGAGCTTGAGGTGACCGGACTGCGGCACGGTGACCGAACCCATGCGCGTGATGATGCGTGGGAAGTAGCCTTTCTGCGTGTAGTCCAGTTCGCCGTCGCGGGTGATCTTGTGGCGGAGGGTCTGGCCGGCGACCTCGATGCGGGCGGTGTGACCATGGCTCCAGCGTTCGAGGTGTTGGTGGGTGGTGACGAGTTCCACGGTGAATTTCCCGGGCGACAGCACCGTGGCGTCCCACTCCAGCCAGTCGGTGGTCTTGGTCCAACTGGCGGTAAATCCGATTGGTGTGATCTGCAGGGCAGGTTGGCCGCGGTCGGAGCCGGTGCGGGCTTCCGCTGTGAGCAGGCTGACCAAAGCGTCGGGTTCCTGGATCGGTCCCGGCATGACGGCCGGGACGCTCGCGAGTTGCAGGGCCACGACCGTGACCGGGCCCTTGAAACGCAGGCGGGTGAGGTCGAGTTGGAGGCGCGGCATGCCGGTGGTGGCGTCGACGGACTGGACGACAGGCAAGGCGGTGCGCGGCGCGAGGAGTGGCGTGGCCCCGAGCACGCGGGTGCGGAGGCCGCGGAGTTCGAAGCGGCGGCCGGGGTTGCTGAAGAAGTGGAGGTAGAGCGTGCGGCCCTTGGTCGTCATACGGCCCCAGGGAAACTCGTGCGCGAACGGCGAGGGCTCGGTGCCGTAGATGCTGGCGCCGTTGGCCTTGAGCCAGCGGCCGATGCCGCGGAGGCGGGCGACGCTCGGGGCGGGCACGGTGCCGTCGGCCTTGGGGCCGATGTTGAGGAGGTAGTTGGCATTCTTGCTGGCGGATTCGACGAGGGTGCGGACGAGATTGTAGACCGGCTTCCACTCGTGGTCGTGCGTCTTGTAACCCCAGGTGTGGTTAAGCGTGGCGCAGACCTCCCAGTCGCCGGCGAGGCGGCCGGGCGGCATCTGGTTGTCGCGCGGGATGCCGTAGTCGCCGAGGCCGTGACCGATGCGGCCGGAAACCAGACAGCCGGGCTGGATCTTCTTTACGAAGCGGCGGATGGCCGCCGATTGCGTGCGGCTGATCGTGAGCGGCGTGTCGAACCAGATGAGGCCCACGGGGCCGTATTGCGTGAGGAGCTCGCGGAGCTGCGGATAGACTTTCTCCTTCAGGTAACGGTCCGTATTTTTCTTCGCCGGGTAGTCCCAGGCGTTCCAGGCGCCATCGGGATGATGCCAGTCGAGGTCCTGCGAGTAGTAGAAGCAGAGTGTCACGCCCTGCTTTTTGCACTCGCGGGCGAGGTCCCGCATCGGGTCGTGCTGCCAGGGCGTCGCGGCGACGACGTTGTAGGGGTTCGACGGCGAGTCGTACATCGCGAAGCCGTCGTGGTGCTTGGCGGTGATGACGAGGTAGCGTTGGCCGGCCTCGCGGGCGAGGCGCACGACCTTGGCGGCGTCGAAGCGGCGCGGGTGGAACTGCGCAGCGAATTTCGCGTAGGTGGCGACGGGGATCTTCTCCCGGTACATAAGCCATTCGCCGATGTAGGGCACGCGCTTGCCGCGCCAGACGCCGGCAGGGATCGCATAGAGGCCCCAGTGGATGAAGAGGCCGAAGCGGGCGGCGCGCCAGCGGGCGAGGGCGGCAGCTGCGGCGGCGCTGGTGGCGCGGGCGGATTGGCGGATGGTGGAGGGATCGATGGCCATGGGGAGCGTGGAGCGCCGGCGTGGATGATTGGGGGCCGGCGGGAACCGCGCCTATTTCGGGCCGGCGCGCCGGCCAGCGCGAGATTGATTTTCCGGTCCGTGCCGAATTTTCAGGCGGCGTCGAGGAGCGGCGCGGGGCAGTCGATCGCGAGCGCGATGGCGCGGTAGAGCTCGCCCTCGGCAATCGTCACGGTGCCGTCGTGGCCAATCACGTGTGCCGCCGCGGTGAGGAGGCGCCGGCGGATGGGGAGCGAACTCGCGGCGAGGCGATCGAGGGCGCGGTCGAGCTCGACGAAACCCGACTCGGACGGCGGTCGCAGCGCCAATGTCGGCGCGATCAGCGGCAGCTGCGTGGCGCCTTCGAGAAACGCGGCCGCGACCGCCGGGGCCGCGGCGCCACCGGCGCGGGCGAGGAGGGAGAGGACGACCGAGATGTCGGGCGTGACGGCGACAAACGAATCGAACTGCGCGACACGGGGCGCGGATCCGCCCAGAGCGAGCTGGCGCGCGAGAACCTTTTGCAGGACGAACTCGAAGGCATCCACCTGGCCGTCGGCGTGTACCAATTCGTCTAGGGTGCCGAGGCACCGCTCAATGGTCGACCCATCGAGGGAGCGTAGGGTCGGGGCGCAGAGCAGCAGGAGCGGCAGCCGCGCCGCGGGATCGAGCAGGCTGAGGGCCGGGCGCAGCTCGTGCACGTGGGCGGCGGCCGCCTCGCTGTCGTGCCGCGCGATGATCTCCATGGCCGCCGTGCGGTCGGTCGAGGCCGAGCCGAGGAGCAGGCCATAGACGACGGACGGGGCGCGCTGCGGATCGGCGGCGGCGGCCCGGAGGCCGGTCGGAAGGTTCTCGAGCAGGGACTGGGCGCGGGCGAAGTGACGTTCGGTCAGGGCACCGATATCGGCGACGACGGTCGCAGGCTTGAAGGGGATCCGCTTGGTCGGCAGCGGCGGCGGGACCCGGGCTGGAGCGGCGAAGACCTGGGCGGCCGCGGCCTCGGCGCCCAGACGTGGCCCACCCTGGAAACCGGCGGTTTGAAAAGTCTCTTGGGCGATGTCGACGACGGTCTCGGGTTCGTGGACCTGGCCGTCCCATTGCGGATCGATGGCGCGGATGCGTTCGGCCAGGGGTGGGTGGGTTGCCCAGAGGCCGCCGAGGTGCGAGCGGAAACTCTGCGCGAAGAAAAAGTGGCCGATCTCGGCGGCCTTGGGCGAGAGCATCGTGGAGCCCAGGGCATAGCCGCCGATCTTTTTGAGCGCACCGGCGATGCCGGTCGGATTGCGGGTGAACTGAACCGCGGCAGCGTCGGCCAGGTATTCGCGCTGGCGGGAGACGGCGGCCTGGATGAGGCGGCCGAAGAAATAGCCGATGTAGCCGATGATCATCAGCGCGAGGCCGATCGCGAGGATGACGGCGATGCCGCCGCCCTTGTTCTTGCCGCTGCCGCCGACACGCACGCGGCCGCGGCCGAGCGAACGCAAAATGCCGCGGCCCATGAGGCCGAGGACAAGGATGCCGAAGACTATGGCGCTGAGCTTCACGTTCAGGCGCATGTCGCCGTTGAGGATGTGGCTGAACTCATGGGCCACGACGCCCTGCAGCTCGTCGCGGGTGAGTTTCTCCATTGTGCCGCGCGTGACCGCGACCACGGCGTCGCCCGGGGTCAGGCCGGCGGCGAAGGCATTCAATGCCGGCTCGTCGTCGAGCACGTACACGGCGGGGATCGGGACGCCGGAGGCGATGGCCATTTCCTCGACGACGTTGAGCAACCGGCGCTCGTCGGGCGTGGCGCGGCCCGGTTCGACCCGGCGGGCGCCCAGGCTTTCGGCGACGGCGCTGCCGCCGGTGCGGAAGCTGAGCCACTTGAAGAGCGAGCCGCCTCCCGTCACCGCGAGGACAAACCCGGCCGTGGCGGCGAAGACGGGCGGGTTCCACCACGCTCCGGACGCCGGTCCCTCGGGTGAGGCCTGCGCGAGCAGGAGGAGCACCGCGCCATAGCTGGCGAGAATCGTGCCAAGCACCGCGAGCACAAACAGGAGCACGAGCCGCGTGGTGCGCCGTTTCGCGCGGGCCTGGGCTTCGAAGAAATCCATGGCTGACCGGAAGTAGCGAGTAGTGAGTAGCGGGTAGCGAGTAGAATGGAGGAAGTAGGAGGGGGCGGCGCTGCCGCCATGCTCGCTACTCGCTACCCACTACTCGCTACTGCGACTTAAGTGAACTTCACCTGCGGGGCGTTGCGCTCGGTCGGGTCTTCGATCTTGAAGAGCTCCGCGGGCAGGAAGCCGAACAGGCCGGCGAAGATGACGCTCGGGAACGTTTCGCGGGCCGTGTTGTAGGTCATGACGCTGTCGTTGTAGGCTTGGCGGGCGAAGGCGACCTTGTTTTCGGTGGAGGTCAGCTCCTCGGTGAGCTGCTTCATGTTCTGGTTGGCCTTGAGGTCGGGATATTGCTCCGCGACGACCATGAGACGGGACAGGGCGCCGCCGAGACCGGCCTCGGCGCTGAGCAGGCCGCGGACGGCGTTGGCATCGGCGGGATTGGCCGCGGCTGATTGCGACGCCGCGAGGGCGATGTTTCGGGCCTTGATGACGGCCTCGAGGGTTTCCCGCTCGTGCTTGAGGTAGCCCTTGGCCACCTCGACGAGGTTGGGGATGAGATCATAGCGCCTCTTCAATTGAACGTCGATCTGGGCGAAGGCGTTCTTGAAACGGTTGCGGAGGGCGACGAGGGAGTTGTAAATGCCGACGATCCAAAGGGCGAGGACGACGACGATCGCGAGCAGGATGCCGAGGATGACAAGGGCGCTCATAGGTAGGAGGTATGGGTTGGCTGACGCAGGCGATCGTAGTCCGGGAACCTTTCGCTGCGAGCGGGAACTGTTTATAACGCGATTGATTGTTTCGACCGCTCGAAGCAAGTTCGCCGCGTGTTCATGCGTGCCATTCCGCTCCTAGTGTTCACTGCGACCGTGGCCCTGGCGCAGGAGCCGCTGCATGCACCGGCGCCGCTGATCACGGTACCCGGTCTGGCGCAGGTTTCGGCGGGTGGCGACATCCTCACGCTCGCCGCGGCGCGGCGGGCGCAGGAGCTCGGGTTTCCATCGGCGGCGGTGGGCTTGTACCGCGAATTGCTGGCGGCGCCGGGCGGCGACCGCGCCAGCCTCACGCTGGCGCTGGTTTCGGCGCTGCTGGATGACGGCCGGATCGACGAGGCGGCCGCGGCGATGCAGGACTATGTGGGACTGCGCGGCCCGGGCTGGCAGCTGCGCGCCGCGTTGATTGCCGTGCAGCAGGGGCGGGTGGACGAGGCCCGGACGCTGGCGGCCGAGCTCAAACCCGAAATCCTGACGGCGGAGGATCGGGCGTGGATGCTTTTCCTTCAGGGCCAGCTGGCGGACGCGGCGGGTGACTTGGGCCGGGCCCGCGGGCACTACGAGGAGGCGCAGGCGGTGGCCGGCTCCGAGACGGCCCGGTCGCGGTTCCTGCTCGCGCGCGAACAGGCGCGTCTGCGCGCGGGCCCGGCCGATGCCGGCCTGCTCGAGGAAGCCAAGCGCAACATGGAGCGGCTGCAGGGGCGCAAGGCCGGCTACGGTTTCGCCCGCACGTATGCCACGATGCTCGACGCGCTCGGGCGCAAGAGCGAGGCGGTGGCCGAACTGCAGCGGCAATTGCTCAGCCTGCCGGCCGACGAACGCGGCGAGGCGGATGACTTTCGGTTGCTGCTCGGTTTGGTGGCCGGGGCCGACAGTGCCGCCGGCCGCGCCGCGCTGCAGCAACTCCTGGCGAACGGCGAGGACCGGGACAAGCAGCGCATCGCCCTGCAGGCCTTGGCGCGGGCCTCGACGCGCGATCCGGCCCGGGCGCAGTTCCGCCGCGAGCTGGACGAGCTGATCGGCACGACGGCCCCGCATCCGATCCTCGAGAATCTCCTTATCACCCGTGCCCAGGTTGCATTGGCCGAAAAAAGCTATCAGCGGGCGGAGGACGACGCGCGCACGCTCCTCGAGAAATTTCCCGGCTCGCCGCTGAAGGCGCATGCCCGGGGCATCCTCACGACCTCGGCCTGGGAACAGCGGCGCTACCGCGGCGCGGCGGACCAGGCCGCCCAGGCGGCGGCAGAGCTGTCGCCCGGTCCGACGCGGGCGGCGCTGGGCGTCCTGATCGCGGAGGCCTGGTTCCGGGCGCGGGACTTTCGCAGCGCGGCCGAAGCCTACGGCGCGGCGCTGGGCGAGGTGCCGGAAAACGTGGCGCCGGGCGCGCTGATGTTCCAACGCATCCTGTCCGAGATCATGGCGGGTCGTCTCGACGTGGCGCAGACCCAGCTCGACGCCCTCGCGGCCAATCCCGGATTCGACGCGGTCAATCGCTGGCAGGCGGAGTGGAACCTCGCCCGCGCTCTGCAAACTGCGGGCCAGACCGCGGCGGCGTATGCCCGGGTCAACCGGTTGCTGGCCGCACCGGCTGACGCCGGCCGGCTTCCGACCGATCTGCGGGCGCGCATGGCCTGGCTCCAGGCGCGGTTGTCGTTCGAGGCCGGCCAGCCGGAGCAGACCCTGCGCCTGACGGATGCACTCGCAGCCACGCTGGAGGGGGTGGGAGCGGACTTGCGGACGGTGATCGCGAGCTCGGGCGCGCTCCTCAAGGCCGAGGCCAGCTTTGCGCTCGACCAACGTGAGCAGGCTCTCGCCCTTCTGAAGAAACTGCGCGAGGATTACCCGCAGGCGGATGCGACGGTCCGTTCGTACATCGTCGAGGCCGACTACTACGCGAAACAGGACCAGGCCGTGGAGGCGCAGCGGCTGCTGACCAAGCTGGCGGACGATTTTCCCGGCAATGCCTATGCGCCCTACGCGCTCTACCAGGCGGCGCTGCAAGCCGAGCGCCGCGGGCAGGATGCGAACTTCGAGGAGGCCAACAAGCTCATCGAAGACATGGTCCGCAATTACCCGGACAGCGAATTGGTCTTCTTCGCCCGGCTCAAGCAGGGCGACCTCCTGCGCAAGCTGAACCAGTTTCCCCAGGCGCAGCAGGTCTATGAGACTCTGGTGAACAATTTCGCGCAGCACCAGAGCGTGGTCCTGGCGCAGCTCGCGCTGGCGGAGACGCACAATGCGCAGTCGCTGCAGGACGGCAGCCACGCCGAACGGGCGATCGCGCTGTTCGAGCAGCTGCGCGATCGCGTGGATGCGCCGGTCGATGCGCGTGTGGAGGCGGGTTTCAATCTCGGCTATCTCCAGCTCAAGCGCACCCTGCCGGATCGCGCCGAGGCCGTGTGGTGGCGCGATGTCGTGACGGCTTTTCTCCTCGATGAAAAACAGGCCGCGACCCTCGGCCCCAAAGGCAGATACTGGATGTCGCGCACGCTGCTCGAGTTGGGTGGTCTCTATGAGCAGCAGGCCAAGTTCGACCAGGCGCAGGACGCCTGGAACCTGATCCTCACCGCCAGGTTGCCGGGAGCCACGCTCGCGAAATCGCGGCTCGCCCGATTCAAGGCGCCCGAGGCCAAGGCGCCGTGAGCGAGGATCGACCTTTGGATGTTTGCCTAATCAAACCTGCCGCCTAAAACCCCAACACCGATGTCCGTGTTCGACTTCAGCCTCTTCGCCCAAGGCGGTCCCATGATGTGGGTCCTGCTCGCGCTGGGTGTGATCACCCTGATGCTCTTCATCGAGCGCGCCCTGTTCCTCCATCGCGGGCAGATCCAGTCGACGGAGTTCATCGGCGGCATCAAGAACATCCTCTCGAAGCGCCGGATCGTCGAGGCGTTGACCGTCTGCGAGGAGACCCCGGGACCGGTGGCGGCGGTGGTGAAGGCGGCCCTGCTCCATGCCGACGAGGATGCGGACCGCATGCGTTTCCATGTGCAAGAGGCGGCCGTGGTGGAGATCCCGGCGCTCGAACGCCGCCTGGGCTCGATCGCGGCGATCGCGCAGGTCGCGCCGCTGGTCGGATTGCTCGGCACGATCTTGGGGATGGCGACGACGTTCCTCGCGTTCGAGAAGGATTACATGGCGGCCAGCGCGTTGTCGGCCGGCATGTGGCAGGCGCTTTTGAGCACGGCGGGCAGCCTGATGCTGGCGATCCCGGCGCACCTGGCCCATCACTTCCTGTCGGGCCGCGTGCGATCGATCGTCCGTGACGTCGAATGGTCGGGCAACGAGATCATGAAATTCCTGCTCACCGAATACCGGAACCCAACGGCCATCCCGACGCCGCCGCTGTCCGCGCCGGACGCCAAGACCCCATGATCACGCGTCCGCTCGATCTCGCCGCGAAGCTGCGGCCGCCGCCGCGGAACTTCGATTTTGTGTTCCTCGTCAACGGGGGCCTGATCGTGATGTTCTTCATGCTCTTCGGGTCGCGGTTTGTCCTGGCTCCGGGTCTGGGCGTGGACTTCATCATGCCCGAGATGCCGGGGGCGGTTGCGGGCGGCGCGCGCACGACCCATGTCGTCAGCGTCATCCGGCCCGGCCTGATCTTCGTGGATGACGGCGCGATCAATTTCGAGCAGCTCAAGGAATGGCTGAAAGTGCAGGCCAAGACCACGCCGCAGCCGTCGTTGCTTGTCCGGGCGAGTGCCAGCCAAGTGCCCGTGACCGACCTGACCGACATCGCGAGCGCGGCGCAGGCTGCTGGCTTTGTACGGGTGGTGGTGGGTGCCCTGGAGCCGGAGGCGCCCGGTGGGGCAGCGGGCAAGTGACCATGCGAACAGCGACGCCAGGCACCGAACGGCGGACGTGGGTCTTGTCGGCTGGCATTGCCCTCGCGGTGGTCGTGGGGGTCGCCGCGCTTTTCCAGGTTCCGAAACCTGTTACGCCAAAGGATGATGCGGTAACCACGACCGGCGGCCCGGGCGGCGTTTCGCTGGGTCTGACCCGGTTGGATCCGCATGCGGGCAACATCCTGTTGAACGAAGAGGCGATGCTCTTCGACCCGACGCCGCTGTTTTTGCCGACCGAATGGAATGTGGGTCACAATACGTTGCCGGACAATTTGATACGAGATATCGGACACAGTTTCAGTGATTATCCGGCGCAGCTGACTTTCAATGAAGTTGGCGTTGCGCTGGGTTTTCCGGCCCCGGTCGAAGTGCCCGCGAATGTGACGGATGTATTGCCTATGTTGGGCGGGCAGCAACCCTTTGCGGGAATGGGTCGAACGGGTGCGACGGTTGCGGTCCTGCCGGAACGGGGCGCGCGGGTCGATGTGACGGCGGTCCGGGATGGGGTCGAGGCGCTCAGTCTGACGATCCCGATCGAGCAGGTGCCAGCCGGCCTTTGGCAGCCGATGGAGTTTCTGTTGGCGGTGGATGCGGCGGGCTTAGTCGGACCGCCGGTGCTCATGGTCCAGGCGAGTGACGAACGCCTGGGTGCGACGCTGCAGGAAATGCTGGCCAAGACCCTGCATTTGGGGAAGCGTCTCGGTCCGGGATTCTACCGAGTTTGCGTGGGCCCGTAGTTATTTCGGGCAATTGCGCAAATTTGCAGTTGACGGGAAATTTTGCCCCCTTCACTTTCTGACCTCTTTCCCGTTTTTTGGCACTCCCTTGGTCTGCCCAGATAGCTCAGTTGGCAGAGCACGTCCTTGGTAAGGACGAGGTCGCCGGTTCAAATCCGGTTCTGGGCTCCATTTGCCTAAAAAACGCGTCGGCGGCTTCTAAGACGTTAAACCAGAGGTCATTTTCTCCATCCAAACCCAAACAATCCGTCCTCACTCAACATGGCTAAAGCCAACTTCGAACGCAAAAAACCGCACGTTAACGTCGGCACAATCGGCCACGTTGACCACGGCAAAACCACGCTGACGACCGCGATTCTCGCCGTCCAGGCGCGCAAGGGCCTCGCGGAGGTCAAGTCCTACGCCGACATCGCGAAGGGTGGCACGGTGCGTGACGCTTCCAAGATCGTGACCATCGCCGTCTCCCACGTGGAGTACGAGTCCGACAAGCGCCACTACGCGCACGTCGACTGCCCCGGCCACGCCGACTTCGTGAAGAACATGATCACCGGCGCCGCGCAGATGGACGGTGCGATCCTCGTCGTGTCGGCCGCCGACGGTCCGATGCCCCAGACCCGTGAGCACATCCTCCTCGCCCGCCAGGTCGGCGTGCCGAAGATCGTGGTGTTCCTCAACAAGGTCGACCTCATCGATGACGCCGAGCTCCTCGACCTCGTTGAGATGGAAATCCGCGAGCTGCTCACCAAGTACCAGTTCGACGGCGACAAGGCCACGATCATCCGCGGTTCCGCCACGGCCGCCCTCGAGGCCAAGCCGGAGGGCGAAGCCGCCATCACGGCCCTCATGACCGCGATCGACACCGACATCCCGGAGCCGCTGCGCGAGATGGACAAGCCCTTCCTGATGTCCGTCGAGGACGTCTTCTCGATCACCGGCCGCGGCACCGTCGCGACGGGCCGTATCGAGCGTGGCGTCGTCAAGGTCAACGACTCGGTCGAGATCGTTGGTCTCCGCGACACCGTGACCTCGGTCGTCACCGGCATCGAGATGTTCCGCAAGCTGCTCGATAGCGGCCAGGCTGGCGACAACGTCGGCATCCTCCTGCGTGGCGTCGAAAAGGACGGCATTGAGCGCGGTCAGGTGCTCGCCGCCCCGAAGTCGATCACCCCGCACAAGAAGGCCAAGGCCGAGATCTACTGCCTCTCGAAGGAAGAGGGCGGTCGCCACACGCCGTTCTTCAACGGCTATCGTCCGCAGTTCTACTTCCGTACGACCGACGTGACGGGCGTGGTTACGCTGCCCAAGGGCGTCGAAATGATCATGCCCGGTGACAATATTGCCGTTGAAATCGATCTCATCGTGCCCATCGCGATGGAGAAGACCCAGAAGTTCGCCATCCGCGAGGGTGGTCGCACCATCGGGGCGGGCCGCATCACCGATATCATCGAGTAATCCTGTCCACCAAACGTTTACCGCAACCCGCCGAGGCTTCGTTTCCGGAGCCTCGGCTGCGTTGTCTAAAAGCCCATCACACAGGCGTGTAGCTCAATTGGTAGAGTAGCGGTCTCCAAAACCGTTGGTTGGGGGTTCGATTCCCTCCGCGCCTGCCATCTTTCCCGTTCATGAAAAACCCGTTCCGCAGCACCCGTATCTTCTTCGGTGAAATGGTTGGCGAACTCCAGAAAGCCGCCTGGCCGACCCGTTCCGAACTGCGCGACTCCACCATCGTGGTGCTGGTTGCGGCCGTGATCTTGGGCCTTTTCACAAGCATCAGCGACTTCTCACTCTACCAGTTCGTGGATCTCTTCACGAAACTCGTCAGCTAATCCCGTCCCCCATGTCCACCCAGACGACTGCGCCCGCTGGCGCCCAGTGGTTCGCCCTTCACACGCTCTCCGGCCAGGAGAACAAGGTGAAGGCTTACATCGAGAAATTCAAAAAGGTGGAGGAACTGGACGACTGCATCTTCGAAGTGCTGCTGCCCACGGAGGTGGTCTCCGAGGTCAAGAACGGGAAGAAGTCCACCAAGACCCGCAAGCTCTACCCGGGCTACGTGTTCATCCAGATGTGCCTCTACGGGGAGGACAAGAAGGTCATCAACAAGCCCTGGTACTTCGTGAAGGAAGTCGCTGGCGTCATCGGCTTCGTCGGGGGCGACTCCCCGGCGCCCCTGCGGCAGTCAGAGATCGACGAGATCCGCGCCCGCATCGAGGCTGCCAACGGCAAGGAAGTGCCGAAGGTCCAGTACGCCGTGGGCGAGGAGGTCAAGATCACCGACGGTGCCTTCACCAACCTCACGGGCCGCATCGACGAGATCGATCCCGAGCGCGGCAAGCTCAAGATTTCCGTTTCCATTTTCGGCCGGTTCACGCCGGTCGAGCTCGAATACTGGCAGGTGCAACGCATCACCGAGTGATGCGACGCCCTCTTTGCCACCGCCGACGTTCGACCCCCGCACTACCAACCACCGCATAATCCATTCCCATGGCCAAGAAGATCCAAGGTTACATCCGCCTTCAACTGCCTGCCGGCGCCGCAAATCCCGCGCCCCCGGTCGGTCCCGCGCTCGGCGCCCAGGGCGTCAACATCATGGCGTTCTGCAAGGAGTTCAACGCTAAGACCAAGGACCAGAACGGCATGATTCTGCCGGTCGTCATCACGGTCTACTCCGACAAGAGCTTCACCTTCATCCTCAAGTCGCCCCCGGCGTCGGTCCTCCTCAAAAAGGCCGCCAACATCGCCTCCGGCTCCGCCAAGCCCAACCAGGACAAGGTCGGCAAGGTGACCAAGAAGCAGCTCGCCGAGATCTGGAAGATCAAGAAGGCGGACATGAACGCCAAGGATGAGGCCGCCGGCATCAAGATCATCGCCGGCACCGCCCGCAACATGGGCATCGAGGTCGTCGACTAATTTCCCGTCAGCCAACCGCCACTCATCGCGGGAGTCCGTGAGGACGTTCGCACCGCAAGGAGTCAAAAATGCCAAACAAACACAGCAAAAGATACAACAGCGCCATCAAGGTCGCTGATCTCAACAAGGAATATCCGCTGGCCGAGGCCGTGGATGTCCTCGCCAAGTTCCCGAAGGCGAAGTTCGACGAGACCGTCGAGCTGTCCTTCCGCCTCGGCGTCGACGCCACCTCCGGCGAGCAGAACGTCCGCGGCACCACGCCGCTGCCGAACGGCTCGGGCAAGAAGGTCCGCGTGCTCGTTTTCACCGATAACCCGAAGGCCGCCATCGATGCCGGCGCCGATCACGCCGGCCTGCAGGACATGATGGCGAAGATCAACGAGGGCTGGCTCGACTTCGACGTCGCGATCGCGACGACCGAGGCCATGAAGCAGGTCCGCACGCTCGCGCGCGTCCTCGGTCCCAAGGGCCTCATGCCCAACCCGAAGAGCGGCACCGTGACCGACGACATTGCCGCCGGCATCAAGGCCGTCAAGGCCGGCCGGGTGGAGTTCAAGATGGACAAGACCGCCAACATCGGTGTCGGCGTCGGCAAGCGTTCCTTCACGAACGCCCAGATCCTCGAGAACGTCCAGTCGGTCATCGACGCGGTGGGCAAGGCCAAGCCGGCCACCTTCAAGGGCGGCCAGTTCATCAAATCCATTTCGGTCTCGTCGAGCATGAGCCCGGCCGTGCGGATCGCCGCCACGGAGTTCAGCAAATACTAAGCGGAGACACGAACATGAGAGCTGAAAAAAATTACCTGATCACCGAAGTCGAGACGCACCTCAAGAAGTCCGACTACGTCATCCTCGCCAATTTCACCAAGGTCACCGTCGCCGACGTCGCCGAGCTGCGCAAGCGCCTCGACGCCGAGAAGGCCGAGTTCCACGTGGTGAAGAACAGTTCGCTGCGCGTCGCCGCCAAGGCCCTCGGCCTGCCGGAGTTCGAGGGCGCGCTGAGCGGTCCCACGGCTGTCATCGTCGGTGGCAAGAACAGCGCCGGCGTCGCCAAGATCCTCAAGAAGTTCTGCGACGAAAAGCAGAAGCTCGAGGTCAAGATTGGCGTGATGGAGAAGAAGCTCATCAGCGCGGCCGACCTGGCCAAGATCGCCGATCTGCCCTCCTTCGACGCGCTGCGCTCGCAGCTGCTCGGCCTCCTCACCCAGAACGCCGCGGCCTTCGTCCGTGTGCTCGATGCCAAGGTCAAGAAGGAGCAGCCCGCTGCTCCGGCCGCCTAACCCGTACCGTTCAACCCACCACCAACCATTTCCGGCGCAAGCCGGGGAAGCCAAATCCCAATAGGCAGGCTAGGGGATACGTCTCTTAAACGTGTTTCAATCCCGAAACCGCTAGCCGCCCAAGGAAAGTCAACATGAGCAACATCACCAAAGACCAAGTCATCGAGTGGCTGTCCAGCCAGTCGGTCATCGATCTCGCCGCCCTCGTCAAGGATCTCGAAGGCAAGTGGGGCGTTTCCGCCGCCGCCGCCGTCTCCGCTGCGCCGGCTGCTGCCGCCGCCGCCGCTCCCGTCGAGGAGAAGACCGAGTTCAACGTCGTCCTCGTCGAGGCCGGCGCGAACAAGATCGGCGTCATCAAGGAAGTCCGCGCCATCACCGGCCTGGGCCTCAAGGAAGCCAAGGACCTCGTCGAGGGTGCGCCCAAGCCCGTCAAGGAAGGCGCGTCCAAGGCCGAGGCCGAGGATATCAAGAAGAAGCTCGAGGCCGCCGGCGCCAAGGTCGAGCTCAAGTAAAGCCTGCTTGGCGATTTACTTCGCACATCTTCCGAATTCTTCGGGACAGGCCGTGTCAATACGCGGCCTGTCCTTTGCCTTTTCTTTTTTCCGTTTCTTTTCCGCTCTTCGCCCCCTGCGCTGAGCGCCTGTCTCCGTCCTCTTTCGTTTAATCCAACCGGGAATTCACATGGCCGACCGCACACAAACCGAACGCATCAACTTCGGCAAACTCCGCGAAGTCATCCAGCCGCCCAATCTCATCGAGATCCAGATCACCTCTTATCTGGACTTCCTGCAGAAGGGCGTGCCGGAAAAGCAGCGCAAGCCCCAGGGCCTTGAGGCGGTCTTCCGCGAGGTGTTTCCCATCGAGTCCTACGACGGTCGCCTGACCCTCGAGTACGTCTCCTATACTCTCGGCGAGCCCAAGAGCGCCGAGATCGAGTGCCTCCGCGAGGGCATCACCTACTCGGTGCCCCTCTACGTGAAGCTCCGCCTGCGTGAAGAGGACTTCATCAAGGACGAGGAGATCTACATGGGCGAGATCCCCATGGTCACGGAGCGCGGCTCCTTCATCATCAACGGCGCCGAGCGCGTCGTCGTCTCCCAGCTCCACCGCTCCCCCGGCATCGCCTTCGAGGTCACGCCGCACCCGAACGGCAAGCTGCTCCACTCCTTCCGCATCATCCCCGATCGCGGCACCTGGCTTGAGGTGCAGTTCGACAACAACGACCTGCTCTACGTCTACCTCGACCGCCGCCGCCGCCGCCGCAAGTTCCTCATCACGACGCTGCTCCGCGCCATCGGCTACTCCAGCGACATCGACCTCCTGAACCTCTTCTACGAGATCAAGGACCTCAAGGTCGCCAAGGCGCTCGACATGGAGAACGTCTCCTCGCTCGTCCTCGTGGAGGACGCGATCGACGCCCAGAAGGGCGTTGTCCTCGCCCGCGCCTTCGAGCCCCTCACCAAGCAGATCGTCCGCACGTTCGAGAAGCACGATATCACCACGATCCGCGTCATCGACACGGCCCTGGACGAGGGCGCCCTCATCCGCGCCCTGAAGAAGGATCCGACCCGCAACGAGGAGGAGGCCCTCAAGGAAATCTACAAGCGCCTCCGCCCGGGCGAGCCGCCGACCACGGCGAACGCCAAGGCCCTCCTCAAGCGCCTCTTCTTTGACCCGAAGCGCTACGACCTCGGCCGCGTCGGCCGCTACAAGGTCAACCAGAAGCTCGGCCTCAAGGCCGACATCGAGCAGCGCATCCTCGAGAGCGCTGATGTTGTCGCCGCCACGAAGTACCTTGTTCGCCTCAAGAAGGGCGAGGGCGTGGTGGACGATATCGATCACCTCGGTTCCCGCCGCGTCCGTACCGTCGGCGAGCTTCTCGCCAACCAGTGCCGCGTCGGCCTCAGCCGCACCGAGCGCCTCGTGCGCGAGCGCATGACGATGTACGACCAGAGCGTCGACTCGATCACGCCGCAGAAGCTCATCAACCCGAAGGCCCTCACGACGGTCATCCGCGACTTCTTCGCCCGCAGCCAGCTGTCGCAGTTCATGGACCAGATCAACCCGCTCGCCGAGGTCACGCACAAGCGCCGCCTCTCCGCGCTCGGGCCGGGCGGTCTCAACCGCGAGCGTGCCGGCTTCGAAGTCCGTGACGTTCATCCGTCGCACTACGGCCGCATCTGCCCGATCGAGACCCCGGAAGGTCCGAACATCGGCCTCATCAACTCCCTCTCGACCTACGCCCGCGTCAACGAGTTCGGCTTCATCGAGACGCCGTACCGCCTCGTCAAGGAAGGTCGCGTCTCCGACAAGATCGAGTACCTCACCGCCGACCAGGAAGAGGGCAAGATCATCGCCCAGGCCAACGCCGAGATCGATGACAAGGGCCACTTCGTCGGCAAGGTGACTTCCCGCCAGGACGGCAACTTCATCGAAGTTCCCGCTGGCGAGGTCGACCTCATGGACGTCTCGCCCAAGCAGGTGATCTCGATCGCCGCCGGCATGATCCCGTTCCTCGAGCACGACGACGCGAACCGCGCGCTCATGGGCGCGAACATGCAGCGCCAGGGCGTGCCGCTCCTCCAGACGGAGGCGCCCTTCGTCGGCACCGGCATCGAGGAGCGCGTCGCCCGCGACTCCAAGATTGTCGTCGTCGCCGAGGAGGCCGGCATTGTCGCCTCCGTCGATGCCAAGCGCATCGTCATCACCAAGGACGGCGAGCTGCCGCGCACGGTGAAGAACGATCCCAAGAACGGCGTCCACGTCTACGAGCTGCGCAAGTTCATGCGCTCGAACGCGGGCACGAACTTCAACCAGAAGCCGATCGTCAAGCACGGCCAGAAGATCAAGGCCGGCCAGATCATCGCCGACGGTCCCTCGACCGACCACGGCGAGATGGCCCTCGGCCGCAACGTGCTCGTCGCGTTCATGCCGTGGAACGGCTACAACTTCGAGGACGCGATCCTCATCTCCGAGAAGGTGCTCCGTGAGGACATCTTCACCTCGATCCACATCCAGGAATTCGAGGTCACGGCCCGCGACACCAAGCTCGGGCCCGAGGAGATTACGCGCGACATCCCGAACGTCGGCGAGGAAGCCCTCAAGAACCTCGACCACAACGGCGTCATCCGCATCGGTGCCGAGGTGAAGCCCGGCGATATCCTCGTCGGCAAGATCACCCCGAAGTCCGAGACCGAGCTCGCGCCCGAGGAAAAGCTCCTCCGCGCCATCTTCGGCGAAAAGGCCGCGGACGTGAAGGACACTTCCCTTGTCGTCCCGTCCGGCGCCGCCGGCATCATCATGGACGTGAAGGTCTCGTCGCGCATCGACAACCAGGTCGAGAAGCTCTCGCCTTCGGACCGCCGCCGCCAGATCAAGCAGATCCAGGAAGAGTACAAGACGCAGATGGACAAACTGCGCGAGGGCCTCACCGAGGCGCTATCCAACATCCTCCTCGGCGAGAAGATCCCGCTCGACGTCATCAACGGCGAGTCCGGTGAGATCATCATCCCGGCCAACCGCAAGATCACCAAGACCCTCCTGCGCAAGCTCGCGGCGGTCTCCAAGCACGTCCAGATCGACCCGTCCCCGGTTCGCATCAAGATCATGGAGATCATCGGCAGCTACCAGACCAAGTTCGACGAGCTCGAGAGCGACCGCGAACGCAAGGTCGGTGCGGTGGAGGCGGGCGAGGGTGACGGCACCGGCGCCATCAAGCAGGTCAAGGTCTACATCGCCACGAAGCAGAAACTCGAGGTCGGTGACAAGATGGCCGGCCGCCACGGCAACAAGGGCGTGGTCGCCAAGATCGTGCCCGAGGAAGACATGCCCTTCCTCCCCGACGGCACCCCCGTCGAGATTTGCCTCAACCCCCTCGGCGTGCCTTCGCGCATGAACGTGGGCCAGGTGCTCGAGACGCACCTCGGCTGGGCCTGCAAAAAGCTCGGCATCAAGGTGGCGACGCCCGTGTTCGACGGCATTCCGGAAAAGAAAGTCCGCGAATACCTCAAGGACGCGAAGCTGCCCTCCTCCGGCAAGAGCCCGCTCTACGACGGTCGCACCGGCGAGAAGATCGATCAGGAGGTCGTCGTCGGCTACATCTACATGATGAAGCTGAACCACCTCGTGTCGCACAAGATCCACGCGCGCGCGGTCGGTCCTTACTCCCTCGTCACGCAGCAGCCCCTGGGCGGCAAGGCCCAGTACGGCGGCCAGCGCTTCGGCGAAATGGAAGTGTGGGCGCTCGAGGCCTACGGCGCGGCGCACACGCTGCAGGAACTGCTCACCGTCAAGTCCGACGACGTGCAGGGCCGCACCAAGATCTACGAGTCGCTCGTCAAGGGCGACAACACGCTGCAGGCCGGCACGCCCGAGTCTTTCAACGTGTTGATCAAGGAAATCCAGTCCCTCGGCCTGGACATCAAGCTCAACAAACGCGACGCACTGGGCTTCGGCTCCTGAACACCTTCGCAGCCTTTAAACAACATCAGGGAAAGCACACATGAGCATTCAACCCTCTGAAACCGCCGGTTCCGCCGTTCGCGAGGAAGTTCGCAACGCCCTGGGCGACATCGAAAATCCCTTCGATTGCGTCTCCATCACCGTCGCGTCGCCCGACACGATCCGCAAATGGTCCAAGGGCGAGGTCAAGAATCCCGAGACCATCAACTACCGCACCTTCAAGCCCGAGCCGGGCGGCCTCTTCTGCCAGAAGATCTTCGGCCCGGTGCGCGACTACGAGTGCGCCTGCGGCAAGTACAAGCGCATCAAGTACAAGGATGTCGTCTGCGATCGCTGCGGCGTCGAGGTGACCATCGCCCGCGTCCGTCGCGAGCGCATGGGCCACATCGAGCTCGCGGTGCCGGTCTCGCACATCTGGTTCTTGAAGAGCATGCCGAGCCGCCTCGGCCTCCTGCTCGACATGACCGCCCGCTCCCTCGAGCGCGTGATCTACTACGAGAACTACATGGTGATCGACCCGGGCAAGACCCCGCTCGAGCCGCACCAGCTGCTCACCGACACCGAGTACCGCCAGGCCATCGACGAGTACGGTGACGATTCCTTCGTCGCCAAGATGGGCGCCGAGGCCGTTCGCGACGCGCTCGCCAAGACCGACATGGAGGCGACCGTGGCCGAACTGCACGAGCAGATGCGCGCCACCAAGTCGAAGCAGATCAAGAAGAAGCTCTCGAAGCGCCTCAAGGTCATCCAGGGCTTCATCCATTCCAAGAGCCGTCCCGAGTGGATGGTCCTCGAAGTGCTGCCCGTCATCCCGCCGGACCTGCGCCCGCTCGTCCCGCTCGAGGGCGGCCGCTTCGCGACCTCCGACCTCAACGACCTCTACCGCCGCGTCATCAACCGCAACAACCGCCTGCGGAACCTGATGCAGCTGAAGACGCCCGACGTCATCATCCACAACGAAAAGCGCATGCTGCAGGAGGCTGTCGATGCCCTCTTCGACAACGGCCGCCACGGCCGCCCGGTCACGGGCGCCGGCAACCGCCCGCTGAAGTCCCTGTCCGACATGCTCAAGGGCAAGCAGGGCCGTTTCCGCCAGAACTTGCTCGGCAAGCGCGTCGACTACTCCGGTCGCTCCGTCATCGTCATCGGCCCTGAGCTCAAGCTCAACCAATGCGGTCTGCCGAAGAAAATGGCGCTCGTCCTGTTCGAGCCGTTCATCATCCGCCGCCTCAAGGAACTCGGCTTCGTGCACACCGTCCGCGGTGCCCGCAAGATGATCGAGAAGAAGTCCCCCGAGGTGTGGGACATCTTGGAGGAGGTCACCAAGGGCCACCCGGTGCTGCTCAACCGCGCGCCGACGCTCCACCGCCTTTCGATTCAGGCATTCGAGCCCGTCCTCATCGAGGGCGAGGCCATCCGCATCCATCCGCTCGTCTGCACCGCCTACAACGCGGACTTCGACGGTGACCAGATGGCCGTGCACGTGCCGCTTTCCCTCGAGGCGATCATGGAGTGCAAGCTCCTGATGATGGCGACGAACAACATCTTCTCGCCCTCTTCCGGCAAGCCGATCCTCACGCCGTCGCAGGACATCGTCCTCGGCGCGTACTACCTCACCATCGAGCCGCGCAAAAAGCCGGCCAAGGGTGACCGTGTGCCGCTCCTCAGCGGCCTGCAGGAGGTCCTCTACGCCAAGGCCGACGGCGCTCTCAAGGTGCACGACTGGGTCGAGATCCCGAATCCCGACTTCGGTCGCGACACGGTCTTCGGCAACAAGGACCGCCGCATCCTTCGCTCCACCGTGGGCCGCGTGATCTTCAACCAGATCTGGCCCGCCGGTCTCGGTTTCGTGAACTTCCCCGTGCCGAAGGGCAAGCTGGGCGACCTCATCCTCAATACCTACAAGGTTGCCGGCGATGTCGTCACGGTCGAGACTCTCGACAAGCTGAAGGAACTCGGCTTCCAGACCGCCTTCCAGGCAGGCATCTCGATCGGTATCGACGACATGATCATCCCCGAGTCGAAAAAGGAGATCGTCGCCGAGACCCGCAAGAAGATCGCCGAAGTCGAAGCCCAGTTTAACAAGGGCATCATCACCGAGGGCGAGCGGAAGAACAAGGTCATCGACTTGTGGACCGGCACGACCGACAAGATCGCGAAGGAAGTCTTCGCGAAACTCGAGAGCAACGAGGGCAAGAACGAGGTCAACCCGGTGTACATCATGATGGACTCCGGCGCCCGTGGCAACAAGCAGCAGGTCCGCCAGCTGTGCGGCACCCGCGGCCTCATGGCCAAACCCTCCGGCGAGATCATCGAGCGCCCCATCCTGTCCTCCTTCCGCGAGGGCCTCACCGTGCTCGAGTACTTCATCTCCACCCACGGCGCCCGCAAGGGCCTGGCCGACACCGCGCTCAAGACCGCGGACGCCGGCTACCTCACCCGCAAGCTGTGCGACGTGGCCATGGACGTCATCATTGCCGAGGACGACTGCGGCACCCGCGACGGCGTCTGGAAGAAGGCCATCTACGAGGGCGACGACGAGATCGTCGGTCTCAAGGAGCGTATCATCGGCCGCTTCTCCAGCGACGACGTGGCCAACCCGCTCAACCCGAGCGAGGTCATCGTCGGCTCCGGCGAACTCGTCACCGAGGAAATCGCCGCCAAGATCGAGGACGTCGGCATCGAGCGCGTGAAGGTCATGTCGCCGCTCACCTCGACCAGCACGGCCGGCATCGACGCCAAGAGCTACGGCATCAATCCCGCGACCAACAAGGTCGCCAAGATCGGTGACTCGGTCGGCATCATCGCCGCCCAGTCCATTGGCGAGCCCGGCACGCAGCTGACGATGCGTACGTTCCACATCGGTGGCGTTGCGTCCGGCGGCTTCAAGACGCCCGAGATTCGCGTCCGCGCCAGCGGTACCGTTCGCTACCGCGGCCTGCGCCTCGTCGAGACCGCCGAGGGCGCGGCCATCGTGCTCAACAAGACCGGTTCCATCCAGGTCCTCGACGCCGAGGACAAGGAGCTCGAGACGTACAACATCGTTGTCGGCTCCTTCCTCCACGTCGCCGACGGCGCCAAGATCGAGAAGGGCGCGGTCCTCGCGCAGTGGGATCCGTACAACATCCCCGTGCTCTCCGAAAAGGGCGGCACGCTCGTGTTCAAGGACATGATCCCCGGGGTCACGGTGAAGCGCGAACTCGACGAATCGTCGGGTCGCATCGCCACCGTCGTCATCGAACACAAGGAGGACCTCAATCCCCAGATCGAGGTGCGCGACGCCAAGCACAAGCCGCTCGCCGCCTACTCCATCCCGGTCGGCGCCCAGATCGCCGTCAACGAGGGTGACATCATTCAGCCCGGTGCGTTGCTCGCCAAGACGCCGCGCCAGGCCTCCAAGACCAAGGACATCACCGGCGGTCTGCCGCGCGTGGCCGAGCTTTTCGAGGCCCGCCGCCCGAAGGACGCCGCCGAGATGTCCCGCATCGATGGCATCGTCTCGTTCGAGGGCACCGTCCGCGGCAAGCGCAAGCTTGTCGTCAAGAACGAGGAGACCGCCCAGGAGGAGGAGCACCTCATCCCGACCGGCAAGCACATCATCGTGCAGCCCGGCGACGTCGTCCACAAGGGCCAGCACCTCACCGAAGGCGCCGCCGACCCGCACGAGATCCTCGAGATCCTCGGCCCGTCCGCGCTCTACGATTTCCTCATCTCGCAGGTGCAGGAAGTCTATCGCCTCCAAGGTGTGACCATCAACGACAAGCACATCGAGATCATCATCCGCCAGATGCTGCGCAAGGTTCGGATCACCGATCCGGGCGACAGCGAGTTCTTCTGGGGTGAGCAGGTCGACCGGGCTGCGTTCCTGATCGAGAACAAGCGGCTGGAGGAGGCCGGCGGCAAGCCCGCCGAGGCCGAGCCCATCCTGCTTGGCATCACCAAGGCTTCCCTTGAGACCGAGTCCTTCATCTCGGCCGCCTCCTTCCAGGAGACGACGCGCGTCCTCACCGACGCCTCGACCCTGGGCAAGGTGGACATGCTCAAGGGCTTCAAGGAGAACGTGATCATGGGCCACTTGATTCCGGCGGGCACGGGCCTGCCGAAGTACAAGCAGCTCAAGGTCACGCTGCCCTTCGGCGCCGAACTGCCGGTCGACGAGGCCAAGGCCACCGAGGCCTCGTAAGGCAAGGCAGGGAACCCTCAGTTTACAAAGCCGCGGACGCGAGTCCGCGGCTTTTTCGTGTCTAGACACCTGCCAAGTTTCGGCTTGTCAAAGGCGGTCCCTTGCAGACGATTAACCTCCCTCCCGCCAAAAACTGCATGTAGAGCCTAGCTCCCTGTGGTTTATCGCCCGGCTTCACCGCCGGGCGTTTTTTTTGGCCGATCGCGGGCATCGATGGAGATTCTGGCTTGATCTTGTCGACGAACCTGCGGAGGTTCACCGGCTCCACATCTCTTTTTGCCGCATCTCCGGTTCAGCCGGGAGTGCGTTTGCCCTCGCGAACCGGGGCTGAATCCCGAATTTCGCGAACATCGATACTTTTCGCCAAAAAGTTCTTGCCGAGCATTTGGCCTCAGGTAGCTTTTTCCTCTTTTCCCTAATTTACACTCCCATATTCGTATGCCGACCATCAATCAACTCGTGCGCAAAGGCCGCCGCAAGGTGACCGCCAAGTCGAAGTCTCCGGCTTTGGCAGGCAATCCTTTCCGCCGCGGCGTGTGCGTGCAGGTCATGACCCGCACGCCCAAGAAGCCGAACTCCGCTATCCGTAAGGTCGCCAAGGTTCGCCTGACGAACGGCAACGAAGTGATTTCCTACATCCCGGACGAGGGTCACAACCTCCAGGAGCACTCCATTGTGCTCGTGCGCGGCGGTCGTGTTAAGGATCTTCCCGGCGTCCGTTACCACATTGTCCGCGGCACCCTCGATGCCACGGGTGTCGAGAAGCGTCGTCGCAGCCGTTCCAAATACGGCGTCAAACGTCCGAAGGCCGCCAAGTAACCGTTCTTTACCAATCCCGATTTAAGTCATGTCACGCCGTCACAGAGCCACCAAGCGTCAGACCGAGCCCGATTCCCGCTACAGCAGCCCGCTCGTCGCGCATCTGGTCAACGTCATCATGAAGAGCGGCAAGAAGAATCTTGCCCAACGCATTGTCTATGGAGCCTTCGAGAAGGTCTCGGAGAAGCTCGACAAGGGCAATCCGGTCGACCTGCTCCTCGGTGCGCTCGAGAACGCGCGTCCCCGCCTTGAGGTGAAGAGCCGCCGCGTTGGCGGCGCCACCTACCAAGTGCCGGTTGAAATCTCCTTTGAGCGCCAGGAGTCGCTCGCGCTGCGCTGGATCGTGTCCGCGGCTGGTGCCCGCAAGGGCCTGCCGATGAAGGACGCGCTCGCGGCCGAGATCATCGATGCCTACAACAACACCGGCACGGTGGTGAAGAAGAAGGAAGACACCCACAAGATGGCTCAGGCGAACCGTGCCTTTGCCCACCTCCGCTGGTAAGGCCGCCCATGTCCGTCGCTGCTTCCAAGATCACCATCGTCACCGAGAAGTCGAAGGTCTCCCCGGCCAACGCCAAGGACCGGCCTTTCCCGCTCGAGTGGACGCGCAACATCGGCATCGCCGCGCACATCGACGCTGGCAAGACGACCACCACTGAACGTATCCTCTTTTACTCCGGCGCCGTCCACAAGATGGGTGAGGTGCATGAAGGCACCACCGTCACCGACTGGATGGAGCAGGAGCGCGAGCGCGGCATCACTATCACGGCAGCCGCCATTTCCTGCGCCTGGAACGCATCCTGGGGTCCCTGGAAGGGGATCAAGCAGCGGATCAACATCATCGACACCCCTGGGCACGTGGACTTCACGGCCGAGGTGGAGCGCTCGATGCGCGTGCTCGATGGCGCCGTCGCCGTCTTCTGCGCGGTCGCCGGCGTCCAGCCCCAGTCCGAGACCGTCTGGCGCCAGGCCAACAAGTACGGCGTGCCGCGCGTTGCGTTCGTCAACAAGATGGACCGCACCGGCGCCGATTTCTTCCGCGCCGTCCGCGAGATGCGCGAGAAGCTCAAGGCCAACGCTCATCCGCTGTTCCTGCCCATCGGCAAGGAGGAGAATTTCGTCGGCCTGATCGACTTGGTTCAGAATGTCGCCTATTCCTTTGATGAAGGCCCCGATCTCCTCGGTCTGAATCCGGTGACGTCCCCCATCCCGGCTGAGTACGCCGAACAGGCCAGGGAATACCGCGAGAAACTCATCGAGGCGGTCTCCGACTTCGACGATGTCATCGCCGAAAAATACCTTGGCGGCGAAGAGATCTCCGTTCCGGAGCTGACCTTGGCGGTCCGCAAGGCGACGATCTCGATGAAGTTCACGGGCGTCATCCCCGGCTCGGCTTTCAAGAAGAAGGGTGTGCAGCGCCTGCTCGACTGCGTCGTCAATTTCCTGCCGAACCCCCTTGATCTGCCTCCGATGCAGGGCCAGGACTCCGATGGCGTGGCCACTGAGGCCGTGGTCGACGACAAGGCCAAGCTCACGGGTCTCGCCTTCAAGCTCTGGACCGATCCGTTCGTCGGCAAGCTCGTGTTCTACCGCGTTTACACCGGCACGCTCACGAAGGGCATGTCGCTCTACAACCCGCGCACCCGCCGCAGTGAGCGCGTTTCGCGTCTCGTGCTGATGCGCGCCATGGATCGCGAGGAAATCGATGCCGCCTACTCGGGCGACATCTGCGCGCTCGTCGGCGTCAAGGACGTCATCACGGGCGACACCCTTAGCCATGAGGATTTCGACATCCGCCTCGAGCCGCCGTCCTTCCCGGAGCCCGTCATCGCGATGTCCATCGAGCCGAATTCGAAGGCCGACCAGGAGAAGATGGGCACGGCCCTCCAGCGCCTCGTGGCCGAGGATCCGACGCTCAAGGTCAAGACCGACCCGGACACCGGCCAGACCATCCTCGCCGGCATGGGCGAGCTGCATCTCGACATCATCCGCGACCGCATGAAGCGCGAGTTCAAGGTCGAGGCGACCGCCGGCAAACCGCAGATCGCCTACCGCGAGACCGTCACCAAGACCGCGAATGGCGAGGGCAAGTTCATCCGCCAGTCGGGCGGCAAGGGCCAATACGGCCATGTCGTCGTCAGGATCGAGCCCAACGAAAAGGGCAAGGGCATCGAGGTCATCAACGAAATCGTTGGCGGCGTCATCCCGAAGGAATTCATCAAGCCTGCCACGGAAGGTATCCTCGAAGGTGCCAACAACGGCATCGTTGCGGGTTATCCGGTCGTGGACGCCAAGGTTTGCATCATTGATGGCTCGTTCCACGAGGTCGACTCGTCGGAGCTCGCGTTCAAGATGGCCGGCATCTTCGGCTTCAAGGAAGCCATGAAGCAGGCCGGTCCGATCCTGCTCGAGCCCATCATGGGCGTCGAGGTCACCACGCCGGAGGAATACGCCGGCGATCTCATGGGTGACATCAACCGCCGCCGCGGCGCGATCCAGGGCATGGAGAACAAGAACGGCGCGACCATCATCAACGCGCACGTTCCGCTTGAGACGCTCTTCGGCTACGTGACGGACATCCGCTCCCTCTCCAAGGGTCGCGCGAGCGCCTCCATCACGCCGTCGCACTTCGAGCAGGTCCCGAACTCGCTGCTCACCAAGATCATCGAAACTTCCGTCAAGGCTCCCGCCCGCACCTAAAACCCTTCGTTCTTTTTACGCCATGAAAGGCCAACGCATTCGCATCAAACTCCAGGGCTTCGACTACCGCGTCATCGACCAGTCGGCGCTGGAGATCGTCGAGACGGCCAAGCGCTCCGGCGCCCGCGTCTCCGGCCCCATTCCGCTGCCGACCCGCATCGAAAAGCTGACGGTCAACCGTTCGCCGCACGTGGACAAGAAGTCCATGGAGCAGTTCGAGTCGCGCACGCACAAGCGTCTCATCGACATCATCGAGCCCACGGCCCAGACGGTCGACGAGCTCAAGAAACTCAATCTGCCCTCCGGCGTAGATATCACCATCAACGTATAACCAACTGATTCCACAGTCCTTCAGTTAGCAGTTGCCCATGTGCGCCCCGCGCACCGCTGGGTCTCTCTAATGTAGGTCACAAACGGAAACCCTTCCACCTACCACTTAGCCCATGATCTCATCGCTCTTAGGCAAAAAAATCGGAATGACGCAGGTCTACGACGCACAGAATGTGCTCGTGCCCGTCACCGTGGTCGAGGCCGGCCCCTGTACGGTCGTGCAGGTCAAGACCGCGGAAACCGACGGCTACAACGCCGTCCAGATCGGCTTCGCCGCCCAGAAAAACGGCAACGCCAGCAAGGCCGAGCTCAACCACGCCAAGAAGGCCGGTCTTGACCGCGCCCCCCGTGTGCTGAGCGAGGTACGCCTCGCCGCCGCGCCGACTCTCAAGGTGGGCGACGTCGTCACCGTCACCTCGTTCACCGAGGGCCAGCTGATTGACGTGATCGGCATCACCAAGGGCAAAGGCTTCCAGGGTGTCGTCCGCCGCTTTCGCGTGGCCGGCGGTCCCGCCTCCCACGGTTCCATGTTCCACCGCCGCATCGGTTCGATTGGCATGCGCCAAACGCCCGGCCGCGTGTGGAAAAACCAGGCGATGCCCGGCCACATGGGCAGCGAGAAGCGCACCGTCCAGAACCTGCGCGTCGTCAAGGTCATCGCCGACAAGAATCTGCTCCTCGTCAAGGGAGCCATCCCCGGCGCCAACGGCGACGACGTGATCGTCCGCAGCGCCATCAAGGGCCAGCCGAAAGCCTAACCGGGAGAAACCGCACCCATGAAACTTACTGTCTTCAGCTCCGACGGCAAAACCAGCAGCGAAAAGGATTTCGCCGGTCTGCCCACCTTCGAAGGCGACAAGGGCCTCCAGGCCGTCAAGGAAGTGATCGTCGCCATCAACGCCAATAACCGCCAGGGCACACACTCCACCAAGACCCGCGGCGAAGTCCGCGGCGGTGGCAAGAAGCCGTGGCGCCAGAAGGGCACCGGTCGCGCCCGCGCCGGCTCCATCCGCTCGCCCCTGTGGGTCGGCGGTGGCGTCGTCTTCGGCCCCAAGCCCCGCGACTATTCCAAGAAGATCAACGGCAAGGTGAAGGCGCTAGCCTTCAGCCGCGCCCTCTTCGACCGCGCCTCGGCCGGTGAGATCGCCGTCATCGAGCAGTTCGCCGTGGCCCAGCCCAAGACGAAGCTTGTCGACGAGGTCGTCGGCCGCATCGCCCCCAAGGGCAAGGTGCTGCTCGTCGACGCGCCGTTCAGCGTCGAGGCCGCCCGCGCCGCGCGCAACATCGAGCGCATCTCCCTCCAGGAGGCCGCCAAGCTCAACACGCTCGATCTCGCCCAGTACCAGAAGATCATCGTCAGCACCAAGGCGCTCGAGGCCATCATCGCCCGCGTCAACGGAG
>CAYHEW010000016.1:0-82692 GCA_964355715.1 uncultured Opitutaceae bacterium
AGAGCATCTGGCCGCCGTCGAGGACGGGGATCGGCAGCAGGTTGAAGATCGCGAGGTTGATGTTCACGAGGATCGTGAACATGAGCACGGCGCGGATGCCCGCCTCGGCGGCGCTGTGGAAGATGCGGACGATGCCGACCGGGCCGGCGACCTTGGAGAGGCCGATGTCGGACTGCGGGTGGACGAGGCTCACCAGCGTGCGGAAGGTCATGACGACATGGTCGTAAACCTGCGCCAGGGGCGAGGGATGGATGAGCTTGAATCCGGTGGTCAGCGTGAGCCCGAGCGTCGCGTTGGGCTTGGCGTCGGGGCGGGCGGGGATGGTGAGGGCGACCTCGGTGCTGGCACGCTTAACGATCGCGGCGACCGGCTCAGCGTTCGTGGCGGTCAGGATCTCTTGGTAAGTGGCGACGCTCAGGGTCGGCGTACCGTTGAGGCTGAGAATCTCGTCGCCGGGCTTGAACCCGGCCCCCTCGGCGAGCGAGCCGACGGCGACCGAGTGGACGAGCAACTCATAGCCGGGGGCGATGCCGACGCGGCGGAACTTCTCGTCGCCGGAAAGGATCGGGTAGACGGCGACGTCTTCCAGCTTCCCGGCGCGTTCGACGGTGAAGATCGCCATCGGGCGGCCGTTCGACGTGCGCCCGGATCCCGTGATGAGAGTCTGCATCAGGTCCGTCCACTCGTTGACCGCGATGCCGTCGATCTGGCGGACGACATCGCCGATCTGCAGGCCGGCCTCCTTGGCCGGGCTGGGCGTCTTGGTGCCGTCGGGCAGGTCGAGCGTGGGGCTGACGTACCCGATGCGGGTCGTCGCCATCTCGCTGCTCATGGGTTGCCCGATGAACCAGATGACGCAGGCGAGGGCCAGGGCGAAGAGGACGTTGCACGCGGCGCCGGCGACGAAAACGATCATCTTCGTCGCGTAGCTCAACGGCGGCAGCTGCGAGACGTCCGCTTCGCTATCGCCCTCGATGCCCCGGAGGTCGGCGAGTTGCGGCAGCGCGACGTAGCCGCCGAGCGGGAGCCAGGAGAGGCGGTATTCCACGCCGTCCTTGCCCTTCCACGAGAAGATCTTGGGCCCGAAGCCGATGGAGAAGCGCTCGACGTGCACGCCGCGACGCCGGGCGGCGATGAAGTGCCCGAGTTCGTGGACGAAGATCGAACCGCCGAAGAACAGGATAACCAGGAACACCGACCAGGCGTTCGTGAGCAGGGTTTGGAGAAGATCGGAGGACACGAAGAGAAATGAAGCGAGGAAGGGAGCTTTTTACCGCGAAGGAACGCGAAGGGACGCGAATTACCAGTCCATTTTACAGGAGGAAGCAGAGGAAGCGGAGGACCGACAATTCAGACCTCTGTGCCCTCCGTTTTCTCCTGTAAGAGCCTGGCCGCTATTCACGTTCATTCGCGGTAATTAGTCCTGTGGTTTCAAAGGTGGTGGGAGGCGTAGCGGCGGGCGGCCGCGTCGAGGGCCAAGACTTCGGCCAGATCGGCGGGTTCCCGCAAGGGTTGGTTTTGCAGTGTATTATCCACGACCTGCGGAATCGCAAGAAACGGGATGCGGCCGGCGAGAAAGGCGGCTACCGCCACCTCGTTGGCCGCGTTGTACACGGCCGGGGCACTGCCGCCCGCCACCATGACCTGCTTGGCGAGCCGCAGCATGGGAAAGCGGGCTTCGTCCACCGGGCGGAACTCGAGCGACAGCAGCTTCGTGAAGTCCAGCGGCGCCTCGACCCCCGGCGCCCGGTCGGGGTGGAGCAGGGCGTGCTGGATCGGGAACGTCATCGACGGCGGGCACAGCTGGGCGAGCATGGCGCCGTCGTTGAACTCGACGAGGCAGTGCACGATGCTCTGCGGGTGGAGGACGGCCTGGCACTGGTCGGGTCGGAGACCGAAGAGCCACTGCGCCTCGATGAGCTCGAGGCCCTTGTTGGCGAGGGTGGCGGAATCGACCGTGATCTTCGGGCCCATGGACCAGTTGGGGTGCTTGGTCGCGTCGGCCGGCGTCACGTGGGCGAGGCGCTCGGCCGGCCAGTCGCGGAAGGCCCCGCCGCTGGCCGTGAGCACGATGCGGCGCACGCCGGCCTGCGGGTGGCCGGTGATGCACTGGAAGACGGCGTTGTGCTCGCTGTCCACCGGGAGGAGCTTCACCCCGTGCTTGCGGGCGGACTCCATGACGAACTTGCCGGCGAGGACGAGGATCTCCTTGGAGGCGAGGGCGAGGTCCTTGCCGGCGCCGATGGCCGCGAGGGCCGGCTCGAGGCCGGTCGTGCCGACGACGGCGACGAGGACGATGTCAGCCGCGGGCAACTGCGCGAGTTCCACCAAGCCGGGCAGGCCCGCGTGGATCGTCGTGCCCGGGGCAAAGCGGCCGGAGGCGCGGGCGGCGGCCGCCGCCTGGTCGTCGAACAGGCCGACATGGGCCACGCGGTGCGTCTTGGCGATCTCGGCGAGCTTTTCCCACCCGGTGCGTGCAGCGATGCCGACGAGCTCGAGCTTGTCGGGATGGGCGGCGATCACGCGCAGCGTGTTCTCGCCGATGGAGCCGGTGGCGCCGAGCAGGACGACGCGCTTGCGGGGGCGGTTCACTGGTAAAGCCCGAAGAGCAGGTAGCCGAGCGGCGCCGTCAGGATCAGGCTGTCGCTCACGTCGAAGATGCCGCCGATGCCCGGGATGAGGCCGCCGGAGTCCTTGATGGTGGCGCGGCGCTTGATGATGGATTCGATCAGGTCCGAGACGATCGCGACCATCGCGATCGGGCTGGCGATGAGGGCGGCCACCAGCGGCGTCATGTGGCCGGGCAGGTGGGGAGCCCACCACCAGGCGAGCAGGGCGCCGATGCCCATCGAGACCAGGACGCCGCCGACGGCGCCTTCCCAGGTTTTCTTGGGACTGATCTGCGGCGCCATGTGGTGCCGGCCAATGGCGAGACCGGTGAGCAGGGCGCCGACGTCGCAGAACTTCGCGACGGCCACCAGCCAGATGAAGAGCAGCAGGCCCTGCGTCGGTTGGGCGGGGTTGGCGATCACGATGCGGACCAGATACGACAGCAGCAGCGCCACGTAGATCAGGCCGAAGAGCGTTCCGGCGAGCGCCTCGACGCGGTGCTGCGGATCGCGTTCGCCGAGGATGCGGATTGAAAACACGATGACGGCGAGGGCGAGCAGGTGACCGCAGCCCACCGGCACCCCGAAACGCTGCTCGAGCCAGGGTGAGATCGTGATGACGGCCCCGAAGGCCACGCCGAGCTTGTCGAAGGGCGCGAGGCCGGCGCCGGCCACGAGCCGGTAGAACTCCACGAGCGTGAGCGCGGCGATGAGGCCGATCAAAATCACGCCGCCGGTGGTGCGGAAGTACCAGAGGCTGCCGGCGACGATCGCCCAGAGCAAGACCGTGCTGAAGATGCGTTGGGGCATGGGGCTATTTGGCGGAGGCGGCGACCTGCTCGCTGGTCAGGCCGTAACGGCGCTCGCGGCGGGCGTATTCCGCGATGGCGGAGGCGAGGTCGGCCTTGCCGAAATCGGGCCAGAGGACCGGGGTGAACACGAACTCGGCGTAGGCGCCCTGCAGGAGCAGAAAATTGCTGACGCGCGTTTCGCCTGACGTGCGGATGATCAAATCAGGATCCGGCAGGTCGGCCGTCCCGAGGTAGCGGCGGAACGCGGTCCACGAACTGACACCGGCCTCCTCGCGCCCGGCCGCGACGGCGACGGCGTAGTCGCGGGCGGCGTCGGCCACCTCGGTGCGGGCGCCGTAATTCAGCGCGAGGACCAGCGTGTAGTCGGTGAAGGCCGCGGTGGCCTCGATCGTGCGGTTGAGGTGCTTTTGCACACCGGCCGGCAGTTCGTTGGTGCGGCCGATGGTGCGGAGGCGGATCTTGTTCTTGATGAACGTGTCGAGCTCCTTCTGGAGATAGTATTCGAGGAGGCCCATCAGGGCGCCGACCTCGTCCTGGGGGCGCTTCCAGTTCTCGACGGAAAAGGCGTACAGCGTGAGGGTGCGCAGGCCGAGCTCGCGGCCGGCGTCGGTGATGGTGCGCACCGTTTCGACGCCGCGGCGGTGGCCCTCGATGCGGGGGAGGCCGCGCTGCCGGGCCCAGCGGCCGTTGCCGTCCATGATGATGGCGACGTGCGACGGGACTTTGTCAGGACTGGGCGACGACATGCGTGACGTTCGAGTAAGGGCGCCGGGCCGGAGTTTGACAAGCCGCCTTCGCAGCGGGTCCGGAAGCCGCGGGCTTGCGTCGAATCTCGGGGCGGGCTTGGCTGCGGCGATGCTGACTCCGCCCCTGACCACGGACGAGATCGCCGCCGCCCTGACCACGCTGCCGGGATGGACGCTGCAGGCCGGCGCGCTGGCCAAGGACTTCACGTTCGGCAGCTTCCGCGAGGCCCTCAGTTTCATGGTGCGCGCGGGTTTCGAGGCCGAGGCGATGGATCACCATCCTGACTGGACGAATGTCTACAACCGGGTCGCGGTGCGGCTGAACACCCACGATGCCGGCGGCCGGGTGACGGCCAAGGACGTGGAACTGGCGCGGCGCCTCCAGCAGATCAGCTGGGTCGGCTGAGTCTTCCGATTCCCTTATGCCAACCAAAGCCCCGCCGGTCACGTTGTCGCCGGCGTCCGCCCGCCACGCGCGGTGCGCCGCGGCGACCCGCGGCGAACGCCCCGACCGCGCCCCGACCTACATCCCGGCCATCGCCTGCGGCGTGGCCTCCGATCTGCTGGGACGGACCGCGTACACCGGCACCGGATCCGTCCGTTACGCCGAGGTGGCCGCCTGGGCGCGCGGCGAGGCGGCGCATGCGGAATTTGAGGCGCAGTTGATCGAGGATCTGGTCGCGGTGCACCGCGTGCTCGACGCCGATGTTTTGCGCATGCCCTGGCGCATGAATGAACGGCCGGACGCGCAGATTGACCGCTACACGTTCCGCTTCGGTCCGGAGTCGGGCGAGCATGCGATCTGGCAATACACGCCGGCGACGGCGGATTTCAGCCCCGTCTTCGAATCCCCGCGGCACGACCCGCCCGAGGTGCGCCTGCGCAAGGCCATCGCGCGGCTCGAGCAGATCGCCGCCGACCCGATGCCGCTCGCTCGCGCTTCGCTCGAATCAGCGCTCGACCTCTGGCGCCGCTTCGGGGCGGAGTTCTATGTCTGCAGCGCCGGCGCCGGCATCGGCGTCGGCTACGATCCGGACGATCTCGAGCTCATGATCACCGAGCCGGACCTCATGCGGCAAAAGTGTCTCCTGCAGGCGGAGTACGCGATCGCGGTTGGCCGGGCGCTACTGGAGACGGAGCTGCCGCCGGTCATGGCGGGCGGCGGGGACTTGGCGGGCACCCAGGGTCCGATCTATTCGCCGGCGATGTTCCGCGACATGGTGCTGCCGGGTTACGTGCGGGCGTTGCAGGAACTCAACCGGCTGGGCGTGCATTACTACTTCCGGAGCGACGGCAATCTTTGGACCCTGATGGACATGCTCTTCGCGGATGCGGCGTGCCCGGGCTACGGCGAGACCGACCGCGATGCGACCATGACCGTGGCCGCGATCCGGGAACGGTTCCCGAACCTGGTCATCTGGGGCAACGTGTCGTCGTCGCTCCTGTTGGATGGCACCGCGGCGGAGGTCTCGGCGCAGGCCCGGGCGACGGTGAAGGAGGCGGGCGGGCGCGGGTATTTCCAAGGCTGCTCCAACGCGATCGTTGTCGGCACACCGGCGGAAAATGTGCGGGCGATGTTCGCCGAGCGCTGAGGCCCGGCGATCGAAGTTCGTCTGCTGGCAAGGTCCGCACCCCCTACTATGTCGCCGGCTTCGGTGATTTCGGCTGAAGGCACCGGGCTTTGGGTCCAGGCTGCCGGCATGATCCAACCCGGTGCCGGTTCCCATCCCCGCCTGCACCGCTGCCTCCAGACGATCGCCGGGCAGCCGGTGGATCGCGCGCCGCGGCACCTGCCGGCGATCGCCTGCAGCGTGGCCTCGGAAATCCTCGGCCGGCCGGCACACACCGGCACGGGTTCGCTGCGCTATGCCGAGGTCGCGGCGTGGGCGGAGGGTGCGGCGGCCCATGAGGATTTCGAGGCGAAGCTGATCGAGGATGTCGTGGCCATCCACCGGGCCCTCGACGTGGATGTCCTGCGCATGCCCTGGCGGATGAACGAGCGGCCTGATGCGCGGATCGATAAGTTCACCTTTCGGTTCGGCCCCGCGGACGGCGAGCACACCATCTGGCAATATCACCCGGAAACGGCGGACTTCAGCGCGGTCTACCAGTCGCCGCGCCAGGAGGCGCCGGAGGTGCGGCTGCGGCGGCAGCTCGAGAAGCTGGAAGCCATCGCGGCTGATCCGCTGCCCGTCGCCCGCGCGGCGCTGGTCCCGGCCGTGGACCTGTGGCGGCAGTACGGCGGTGAGTTCATGTGCCGCAGCGTGGGGGCCGGGATCGGCGTGGGGTACGATCCGGATGACCTCGAGTTGATGGTGACCGAGCCCGATCTGTTCCGCCGCAAGACCTCCCTGCAGGCGGACTACGCCATCGCCGTGGGGCAGGCGCTGGTCGAGTCGGGCATGCCTCCGGTCATGTCGGGCGGCGGCGACCTGGCGGGCACCCAGGGACCGATCTACTCGCCGGCCATGTTCCGTGACATGGTGCTGCCGGCCTACGTCAAGGCCATGGCCGCGTTGAACCGGATGGGCGTGCACTATTTCTTCTGCAGCGACGGCAACCTCTGGACCCTGATGGAAATGCTCTATGGCGATGCGGCCTGCCCAGGCTACGGGGAGATGGATCGCGATGCGACGATGACGGTCGCGGCCGTGCGGGCGCGGTTCCCGCGCCTGGTGATCTGGGGCAACGTATCCTCCTCGCTGCTGATGCATGGCACGGAGGCGGAGGTGCGCGCGCAGGCGCGGGCGGCGCTCGCCGAGTCCGGCGGCACGGGATACTTCCAGGGCTGCTCCAACGCCATCGTGCACGGCACGCCCGTGGCTAACGTGCGGGCACTGTTCGAGGAGTGCTGAGCGACGCCCGGACATGTGCAGCGGTTGTGGTGCCGCGCAACGGGGCTACTATCTCCCGGCGGGCGGAGTTTGGGGATGAAATGCACGCGTTCCGTGGTCAGCCTCCCATCATGCCGTCACAGCTGGCTGAACCTGCCCCGCGGTTGCAACGCGCCCGGGCCACCTTGGCGTGTGCACCCACGGACCGGGCGCCGCTTTATTCACCGGCGATTTCCTGCGGGGTGGCGTCGGCGTTGCTGGGGCGGGTGGCCCACACGGGCACGGGCTCGCTGCATTTTGCCGAGGTTTCGGCCTGGTGCGGCGGCGCGGCGGCGCATGCGGACTTCGAGGCGCAGCTGGTCGAGGACCTCGCGGCCGTGCACCGGGCGCTGGACCTCGATGTGCTGCGCATGCCCTGGCGCATGAACGTGTGCCCGGATGCGCGGATCGACAATTTCACGTTTCGGTTCGGTCCGGCGGACGGCGAGCACGCGGTCTGGCAATACCAGCCGGCGTCGGCGGACTTCAGCCTGATTTACCAATCCCCGCGTCGTGAATCGCCCGAGGAGCGACTGCGACGCGAGATCGCGCGGATGGAGGCGATGGACCTTGGCCAGATGGCGCGCGAACACATCGCCCCGGTCGTCGACCTGTGGCGGCGTTACGGCCAGGAATTTCTCGTCGTCGGGGCCAACCTGCACATCGGCGTGGGTCTCGACCCGGAGGACATCGAGCTGATGGCGCTCGAGCCGGACCTCATCCGCCAGCGGTGCCTGCTCCAGGCGGACCAGCTCATTGCGATCGGGCGGGCGCTGCTCGATGCGGGCATCCCGCCCGTGATCTTTGGCGGCGGGGATCTCGCGGGAAACATCGGGCCGTTCTACTCGCCGGCGATGTTCCGCGACATCGTGCTCCCCGGCTATGTGAAGGCCTCGGCCGTGCTCAATCCGCTCGGCGTGCATCACTTTTTCCGGAGCGACGGCAATCTGTGGTCGCTCATGGACATGATCTTCGGCGAGGCGGCGTGTCCGGGCTACGGCGAGACCGACCGCGACGCGACCATGACCGTCGCGGCGGTGCGGGAGAAGTTCCCCAAGCTTGTCATCTGGGGCAACGTGTCGTCCTCGCTGCTGGCGCGCGGCACGCCCGAGCAGGTGCGCGCGCAAGCCGCTGCGGCGCTGGCGGAGTCAGGACATCGTGGCTACTTCCAAGGCTGCTCGAACGCGCTCATCCAGGGCACGCCGCTGGAAAACATCCGGGCGATGTTTGGCGAGCGGTAGGGGAACGAGTCTCCGCGAGAGGTCCTGACTTGGGCGGGTGTGACCTTACAGCCCCAGCATGAAGTTGAACGTCTGGTCGCTTTCGCCCGGCAGGCCCTCGTGGCCGTAGTCGGGGTAGATGACGTGTGACTTCTTCGCCTTGATCTTGTTGTAGGCGGCGAACTGCGAGGACGGCGGGCAGATGGTGTCCATCAACCCGATGTACATCAGGACCTCACCCTTGATGCGCGGGGCGAGATGCTGGCAGTCAATGTAGCCGAGTTTGGTGAAGAGCTCCGTCTCGCGCTCGTGGCGCGGGTCGAACTGGCGGAAGAACGTGCGCAGCTCCTCGTAGGCGTCCTTGGCGAGGTCCATCTCCCAGACGCGCTGGTAATCGCAGAGGAACGGAAAGATGGGTGCGGCGCGCTTGATGCGTGGTTCGAGCGCGGCGCAGGCGAGGGTGAGGGCGCCGCCCTGCGAGCCGCCCATGGCGCCAACGCGGGTGGCGTCGACCTCGGGGAGGCTCATCACCACACGGGCGAGCTGGGCGGTGTCGAGGAACAGCTGGCGATAGGCGAGCTTGCGCGCATCCGGGTCGTCGAGGCCGCGGATGATGTGACCGCGGTAGGTCGTGCCCTGCACGCGGCCGGAGTCCTCCGAGCGTCCGCCCTGGCCGCGGCAGTCGAGGGCGGCGACGGAGAAGCCTTCACCCGACCACGCTAGGCGGCTGACGAAATCACCGCTGTTGCCCGTGTAGCCGTGGAATTGCAGCACGGCAGGATTCTTGCCGGCGGACTTTTTCGGCCGGACGTACTTCGCGTAAACCCGCGCGCCGCCCACGCCGGTGAACCAAAGATCGAAGGCCTCGCTGTGCCGCGGCGCGATGGCCTGGGTCGGCACCAGCTCGGGCTTGGGATCGGTGGCGTCGAGTTCGCGCAGGGCCTCGGCCCAGTAGGCGTCGAAATCGGCCGGGCGCGGATTGCGACCCTGGTATTGGAGCAGCTCGGGGAGCGGTTTGTCGATGAGGGGCATGGGAGATTACGGATAGTGAGAAGGTAACGAACTGCGGGAGTTCGAACGGAAAGCGGGAAGGACGCAAGACAGCGGTGGATTTTGGGTTGTCTCACCGGTCGTGCGGCGCGTGAGTGGCGGCATGAAAGTCGCCTTCATCAGTGGTACGAGCATCGTGAACTCCACCCTCTTCGCCGCATGGGACGTGCGGACGATCAAGACCGCCCACGGCGAGGTCACCTATAAGTCCAAGGGTGACTTTGCCCTCATCAACCGCCACGGCTACGCTTTCCCGCTGCCGCCGCATTCGATCAATTACCGCGCCAACATCCGCGCGCTGGCGGAACTCGGGTTTAAGGACGTCGTTTCCCTCAACTCTGTGGGGTCGCTGAAAAAGGAACTCCCTCCGGGCACCTTCGTCTCCTGCAGCGACTACGTCGGCCTGCAGCAGGGGCCGGCGACGTTCTTCGACACGGAGCTGAAGGGTGGCGCGCCCGGTATCGCCAACAACCTGATCCCGCTCCTCATCGCCAAGCTCGCGCCCGAGTTCGTCATCCATCCCGGCAAGGTTTACGTGCAGATGCGCGGTCCGCGCTTCGAGACCAAGGCCGAGATCCGCATCGTGCAGCACTGGGGCGACGTCATCGGCATGACCGCCGCGCACGAGGCTGACCTCTGCACGGAGGCCGGGTTGAACTACAACAGCCTCGCCCTGATCGACAATTACGCGAACGGCCTCGAGGGCACCGAGATCGACTTCGCCAAGTTCAAGGACCTCGTGAAGGACAACCAGGTGAAGGTGAACCGCCTCTTCACGCGGATGCTCGAGATCCTAGGGTAAAAGGAACGCTGATCCTCGCTGATCAACGCATATTGGAACAGGTTCGGATCAGCGTAGATGAGCGCGGATCAGCGTTCCTGTCTGTCTGAGGGATTGACGCTCCGATGCGTTCGTAGCGGGATTAGCGGCATGAAGACCATCGGCGTCATCGGGCTCGGCATCATCGGCGGCACATGGGCGAAGCACTACGCTGCGGCGGGCGTGCTTGCCGGAGCGTGGAACCGCACGCCGCAACCGGACTTCCCGCAGTGGCGGGCGACACCCGAGGCAGTGGCAACCGCGGCGGATGTCGTGCAGATCGTGGTCGCCGATCCGCCGGCAGTGGAGTCCATCCTCACCCGCATCCTCCCCGCGCTTGGCCCGGGCAAGGTCGTCGTGCAGTCGAGCACCATCGACCCGGCGAGCAGCACCAAGTTCGCCGCGCTCGTCACCGCCCGCGGCGCGCGGTACCTCGAGGCGCCGTTCACCGGCAGCAAGCCTGCGGCCGAGCAGCGCCAGACCGTGTACTACCTCGGCGGCGACGCGGCCCTGATCGCGGAACTCGAGCCCCTGCTCAGTCTGGTCTCCGCCGTGCGCCTGCATATCGGCACCGGCGAGCAGGCTGCGACCCTGAAGCTCGCGATGAACCTCAACATCTCGGCGCACATGGAAGGTCTGTGCGAGGCCCTCGCCCTCGCGCGACGCGCCGGGGTGAACGATGATGTCTTCTTCGGCGCGCTGGCGAAGAACGTCAGCTATTCCGGCGTGACAAAGCTCAAGGAGCCGAAACTGCGCGCTGGCGACTACGCCCCGCAATTCTCAGTGAAGCACATGCTCAAGGACATGCGCCTCGCATCGCGCATGGCCGGCGACCAAAACTTCGCCGTGCTGACTGCCGTCCGCGATCGCCTCGCCGCCGCCGACCAGGCCGGTTGGGCCGACGAGGATTTCTCGGCGTTGATGAAGCTGTTGGATTGACGGTCTTTGAGACTGTCGGCGGCAACGAATCGGCATTGCGCTGCCGTCGGATCGCGGTGAAAGAGAACGCATGGACCCTGCGCTCGCCCGGCACCTGCACCATGAGTCGCAACGCACCCGGCCGGACTACACGGTCTATGTTCCCGGGAGTCTGGATGGCTCCACGCGTGACACGGGCAACGAGCACTTCCTCGTGTCGCCGCATCCGCAGGGTGGGCTCTTCGCGGTCTGGACGCAGAGTTCCTATGAAGGTGAGCCCGACCAACGCATCGTCTTCGCCCGCGGCCGCGACGGGGGCGCGACGTGGACGCCGCCGAAATTCGTGGCCGGACCGGCGGACGGCGGTGGCATCGCGAGCTGGCAGTTTCCGCTGATATCGAAGTCCGGCCGGATCTACCTCTTCTACAACCGCTACATCGGCCGGCACGACTTCGCCATGTCCACCTGCGGCGTGATGGCAGGTCGGTATTCCGACGATGGCGGCGAGACCTGGTCGGCGGAACAGGTCGTGCCAATGCCGCGCAGCATCTGGGATCATCCGGACGCCGGCATCCCGTCCAACTGGATCATCTGGCAAAAGCCATTGAGGTTCTTTGACGGGAAACACCTCGCCGGCTTCACCCGCTGGGTCAGCCCGGCCGTGTCGGGACCGAAGCGCGTGAACTACTGGTGGTCGCAGGCCTCGGTGGTGGAATTCATGAGGTTCGAGAATGTGGACGACGATCCCGAACCCCGCGATCTGCGGATCAGTTGGATCTGCGCCAACGAACAGGCCCTCCGGTACGGCCACATCGGGCACCCCGATGTGAGCGTGGTGCAGGAGCCCGCGATCGTGCCGCTGCCGGACGGTCGCCTGTTCTGTGTGATGCGCACCAACGCGGGTCACGCGGCGTGGTCAGAATCGTCCGATCGCGGCACGACGTGGACCCAACCGTTGGCCTTGCGCCAGACCGATGACCGGCTGCCGCTGCCGCATCCGTGCAGCCCGTGTCCGATCTACGAAGTGGCGCCGGGCGAGTACATCTTCCTCTTCCACAACCACGACGGTCACATGGGCGGCTGGGGGCCGATGAAGAGCGAGCAGCACCGGCGGCCGATCTGGCTGGCCCGGGGTCAGTTTCGACCCGGCGCAAAGCAGCCCGTGTGGTTCTCCGAGCCGCAGTTCCTGATGGACAACGGCGGCGTGCCGATGCGCCGTGCCGACCTGGCGATGTACGCAAGCACGACGCCGACGGATGACGGACTGATCCTGTGGTACCCGGAGCGGAAATTTTTCCTGCTCGGGAAGCGGATCACGCGGGCGTGGCTTGGGGAGATCGCGGTGCCGGGAAAGTGATGGAAACGTTCAACACTTAACTTTTAACGCTTAACGTTCAGTCTCGGAATAGGGCCACTCCCACAGGCTCACTTAAGCGTTAAGAGTTAAGTGTTAAGCGTTGAGCGTTCCGCCGCCGCACCGGCGGCGGTCTTTCCATTTGCGGAAATACCGCCACCCCATACGCTGGCGGCCCATGAGCGATTTCGTGCAGGCGGGGCAGATCACGGCGGCGAAACAGGTCCTCGACCAGCTGCGCGCGAACATGCGGCAGACGATCAAGGGCAAGGACGACGTCATCGAGCAGGTGCTCGTCTGCGTCGTCGCCGGCGGCCACCTCCTGATCGAGGACCTGCCGGGCGTGGGCAAGACGACCCTGGCCTATTCGCTGGCGCGTTCGATGGACTGCGCCTTTTCCCGCATCCAATTCACCAGCGACCTGCTGCCCAGCGACGTCACGGGCGTGGCGATCTACGACGAGGCCACCAAGGAGTTCGCCTTCAAGGCCGGCCCGGTCTTCGCCAATGTGGTTCTCGCCGACGAGATCAACCGCGCGACCCCGAAGACGCAGTCGGCGCTGCTGGAGGTCATGGACCGCGCCCGCGTGACGGTGGATGGCCGGGCGCACGCGGTCGGGGCGCCGTTCATGGTCTTCGCCACGCAGAATCCGGTGGATTACGAGGGCACGTTCCCGCTGCCGGAGAGCCAGATGGACCGCTTCCTCATGCGCCTGCAGATGGGATACCCGCAGCCGGGCGACGAACTCGAGATCCTGCGCTCGACGCGCACGGGCTACGACGCGATCCAGCTCAACGCCGTGGCCACGCGTGACGACATTCTCAAGCTCCAGGCCCTCGCCGGGCAGGTCTTCGTCGAGGACAGCGTGCTCGACTACATCCTGAAAATAGTGGCGGCGACGCGCACCGAGGCGGACTTCCGCGCGGGCGTCAGCGTGCGCGGCGGCCTGGCCCTGCGCACCGCGGCGCAGGCCCGCGCTTTGGCCAACGGACGCGACTTCGTGCTCCCGGATGACGTGTCGGAACTTGTGGTGCCGGTCCTCGCGCATCGGCTCGGGCTGGTCCGCCAGACGAGCGACGCCCTCGAGGAGCGGCGCGCGGTCGGCGCGATCCTGAAGCGCATCCTGGCGCACATCCCGCCGCCGGTGTGAGGAGCATTTTCACGTCTGCCGCATCGGGCCGATCGGAAGGATCGGACCGGTGAGCCCGCCCATGAACGCCAACCCCAGCGCCCCCGTCCTGCCGGCCGATTGGTCGGGTCCGGGCCACGTCTATCGCCGGCGCAAGTTCACGTGGAACCGGCTGCTGTGGGCGCTCGTGTTTCCGCAAAAGGGCGAGCGCATCATGCTCACGGTGCCGGGCACGCTGCTGACCGTGCTGTCGCTGGGCATCGGTTCGGCGGCGTACAACTCGGCCAACAACATTCTCTTCATCACGTTGTCGCTGATGCTGGCGTGCCTGATCCTGAGCGGCGTCCTCTCGTGGCTCAATTTCTCCAAGGTGCGCTGGCGGCTGCGCCTCACGCCGCCCTGGCGGGCGGGGCAGGCGGCGGTGGTCGAGGTCGAGCTCGAGAACCGCAAGCGCTTCCTGCCGACCTACGGCTTGTGGTTCGATCTCGCGGCCCGCGCGTTGGGGCACGAGCCGGCCAGGGCTGAGACGACCTTCACCGCCAAGGGCAAGGACGTGCGGGCGATGCTGGCCAAGGCCGGTTTGGGTGAGGCGGGCGCGCGGCTGCACCTCGGCACGCGGCTCGATGCGCAGGGCATGGCCCGGGTGGATTGGACCTTTCAACCGCCGCGTCGCGGGCGCTGGCGCGTGGAGCTGGCGGGCGTGGGTTCGCTCTTTCCCTTCGGTTTCCTGAGCAAGAGCCTCGCGAGCGATACCGCGCACGAAGTCACGGTCTGGCCGGCGCCGGTCGAATACCGGCGGCATGCGGCGACGGGCCAGCGGCGCCCGACCGGGGGTGATGCCCTTGAGCGGCCGGGCAGCGGCGGGGACCTGCTGGCGCTGCGCCGCTACGCGACGGGGGATTCGCACCGGCTGATCCACTGGAAGGCGAGCGCGCGGGTGGGCCAGTTGCTGGTACGGCAGTTCACCGCGGAGAGTTCCGAGGGCTGCACGCTCTGGCTGGAGACCGATGCGGCGCGCTGGACGCGGGCTGAGCAATTCGAGCTTTGCCTGAGTTTCGTCGCCACCCTCGCGGAGGATCTATTCCGTCGCGGCGAGCTCGTGCGGGTGGCGATTGACCATGAAGCGCCGCTGCCCGTGCGCAGCATCCATGACCTTGAGGCTTTTCTTGACCGGCTGGCGGCGCTGCCGCCCGTGCCGGCGGAGGGGCGTGAACCCGCGCCGGGCGAATCCGCCCGCGCCACCACCGGCGGCAGCCGGCGCAACCTGATGACCTTCGCGCCCGACGGGGCGCGCGGCGTCGTCGCATTTGTCGATGGGACCAAGGCGGCCTCAGCTTAATTCCGACGAGCTCGTGCAGCTCAAGTGGCTCCTCGGCGGGCTGCTCGTCCTGCTGTCGGTCGGCACGGTCCTCTACATGGATCTCGAGGCCTGGACGCTTTCGGGCATCACGGCCGCGGCGGTGGCGCTCGTGCTGTGGCGACCGACCCTGCCGGCCCGGATCCCCGGCTGGGTGCACCGGCTGGCGTTTCCGGTCATCGTGGTGTTCTTCGCGGGCGACCTTTATCTGACCATGGAAGTGCTGCCGCCGATCGTGCGGCTGGACATCCTGCTGCTGCTGTACCGCGGGATCAGCTACCGCCAGCGCCGTGACGACCTGCAGATCGTGGTGCTGGGGCTGTTCCTGATCGTCGTGGCGGGCGTGTTGTCGGTCTCGATCGCCTTTGCGGCGCAAATCCTCGCATTCACGGCCTGTGCGCTGGCGTTTCTGCTCGTCATCACGCTCAGTGCCGCGACCCCGGGGAGTGCAACCGCGACGACGGCTGCGGGCGGGCCGCCGGCCTGGGCGGTGCATGCGGACTGGGGCCGCCTGCTGCGGCGCGTGCGCGCGGTGCTGGACTGGCGCGTGGTGGTGCTGGGTTCGCTGCTGTTTGCCGGCGTCGTGGGCGTGTCGGCGCTGCTGTTCCTCGCGATCCCGCGGTTCCAGCTGGAGAACAGCCTTTTCCTCGAGCGCTTCATGACGCGCAAGGCGCGGACGGGATTCTCGGACAGCATCAAATTCGGCGACGTGACGGACATCCAGCAGGACGACGGCGTGGCGGTGAGCGTGGACGTGTCGGATCCCACGCGCATCCCGGCCCTGCCGTACTGGCGCATGGTGGTGCTGGACGAGTACCGCGAGGGGGCGTTCCGCATCTCGCCGGCGCTGCGGCGGGCGGCGTTCTCGGCGGAGCGGTCGGACGCATCGTTGCGCGGCGTCGCGCGTTCGCGCCGGGGTGAACCGATCGTCTGGACGTTTTACCTGGAAACCGGGGTCAGCCGCTACCTGCCGCTGCTCGGAACCTTCGAGATGCTGCGGTTCCGCGAGCGGCAGAACTTCCGCTTCGCCGACCGGTTGGGGCTGGTGGCGCTGCGCGACGAGCCGGTTTCGATGACGGCTTACCGCGTCGAGGGATTGAACCAGTCGGGTGCGCTGCCCGACCCGGGCCTGGCGGGGCGGTTGAAGGCGGGCGAACCCGGGCCGGCGGATCTGACGCAGTTGGACCTGACCCTGGGCGAGACGGACCAGGCGGTGCTGCGCCGGCTGGTGGCGGAGATTGCCGGGGGGGAGTCGTTGGGTGCCGAGGAGTTCGCGAACCGCGCGACGGCCTGGCTGACGACGCGGCACGGCTATGCGCTGCAATCGCAGGTGCCGGCGGGGACGGGCGACGCGCTGGTCCGGTGGCTGGACTCGCGCGTGCCGGGACACTGCGAGCTGTTCGCGGGCGCGCTGGTGTTATTGGCCCGTGAGGCCGGTCACCCGGCGCGGATCGTAACGGGGTTCCGCGGGGGCAGCTGGAATGGGTTCAGCAACAATTTCACCCTGCGCAATTCCGACGCGCACGCGTGGTGCGAGGTGTTCGACGCTGCCACGGCCCAGTGGCGGCGGGTGGATCCGACACCGGGCGCGGTGGTGTCTGGCGCTGAGGCGACCGGTCCGGCCACGGCGGGGCAGGCGGCGCGGGTGGACCGCAGCTGGTCGGCGCGTCTGGATAGCCTGCGCGTGTTCTGGTACCGGCGGATCGTCAACTTCGACCAGCGCACGCAGGAGGAAACCCTGCGCGCGGTGAAGACCGCCACGCAGGAGTCCGGCAAGCGCGTCCGCGAGGCGCTGGAACGATGGGTCGCGGACCTGAAGGCCTGGCTCGCGTCGCCGTGGGACACGGGGCGGTTCGGGCGGTTGGCCGCGGTGCTGGTGGCACTGGGTGGCCTTGGCTGGATCGCCTGGCGCTTCCGTCCGGCCATGTGGCACCTGCTGCGCGGGCGTCGTCGGCGCGAGGACCCGGTGCGGCGCCAGGCGGGACGCTGGTTGGCGCGATTGCGCGGGCGGGGCGTGGAGCCGGCATTGCTGGCGGACCTGCAGCGGCTGCGCTACGGCGCACCGGCGACGTGGCCGGAGCCGACGGTGGTGTGGCGGAAAGCCAGGCGCGCGGCGCAGCGCCGCGCGAACGCTTAACGTTCAACGCTTAACTTTTAACGCTCAAGTTAGGACTGCCGCTCCGACCCCCGCTGGTCCCCTTGAGCGTTAAGCGCTAAACGTTGAGAGTTGAGCGTTATTCCTCCGCCCCCGGTTGCTTGAACAGCGGCAGCGCCTGACTAACCGGCCGGTGCTTTTTCTCCCACCAGGTCTTGTAGATCGCCTGGGCCACGGGCACGGCATAACGGCCGCCGGCGGCTTCCTCGCCGGGGGTATCGCCCTCGACCATGACGACGACGGCGACCTCGGGCTTTTCCACCGGGGCGAAACTGATGAACCAGGCGAAGTTGAGCGTGCCCTTCTCGGTGCGCTTCTGCGCGGTGCCCGTTTTGCCGGCGATGCGCAGACCCTCGATGCGCATGAACGATGCCGCCAGGATCTTCGCGGTGCCGCCGGCCTGGGTGACACGTTCCATGCCCTGCGCGAGGGCCGCGGAGGCCTCTGACGAAAGGCCGATGGGATCGGTGTGGACGGGCGGGCGGTCAGGCTCGTGAATCAGGGTGGGCGGCGTGAAGACCTCGCCGCGGGCCACCGAGGCGGTGAAGACCGCCATCTGCAGCGGGGTGAGGCCGAGGAAGCCCTGGCCGATGGAGAGGTTGGCGGTGTCGCCGGGGAACCAGCGGTCCTTCTGGGTGCGCAACTTCCAAGCGGGATCGGGCACGAGCATGAAGCGCGCCTCGTGGGCGAGCTCGATGCCGGAGGGACGGTCGAGGTGAAAGCGCCGCGCCTCGGCCGCGATGAGGTCGGGCCCGATGTCGAGGCCATGCTTGTAGAAGAAGACGTTGCAGCTCTTCTCGACGGCCGTGACGAAGTCGATGCGGCCGTGGGCGTGGCCGTCGTGGCAGGCGAAGCGCCGGTTGCCGACGAGGAAGTAGCCGGTGCAGTCGACCGTGGAGTCGGGCAAGATGGCGCCGCTGCGCAGGCCGGCGAGGGCGGTGACGATCTTGAAGGCCGAACCCGTGGCGTACGTGCCCTGGATGGCGCGATGGTACCAGGCGCCCTTTTCGTTGATCTCCTTGGCCTTCGCGGTCGAGAGGCGTGGGGTGAAGTCGTTGAGGTCGTAGTCGGGCTTGCTCGCGAGCACGAGGACCTCGCCCGTGGCGATCTCGATGGCCACGGCGGCGCCGGCCATCTCGTTTTCGGCCATGACCTTCTCGGCCGCCAACTGGAGATCGATGTCGAGGCTGGTGGTGAGGTTCCTGCCCTGCACCGGCAGGCGGCGCTCGAGCGGGGGCTTGATCTTGTAGCCCGAGGGATCGACCCGGAAGATCGTGCCGCCCGGCTCGCCCTGGAGCTGGGCGTCGTAGCGCTGCTCCAACCCGGCGCGACCGATGGTGCCCTTCATCTTGAAGGTCGTCAGGTCCTCGCCGGGGAAATCCTGCGCCTCGAAGTCGGGATCGATGGCCACGTAGCCGAGGGTGTGGGCGGCGGCCGAACCGTACGGATAGTAGCGCGTGCTCGAGGTGTAGACCTGCAGCGGCGACTGCACCGGCAGGCTCTCGAGCAGGCGCGCGTAGTCGGCCGGCGCCAGGTCGTCGAGCAGGGTGTAGGGCAGGAGGAGCTCGCTCGCGAAGTGCCGGCGCAGGTCGCGGGTGTCCACCTGCTCGTTGCGGCGCAGGATGTCGTTCACCTGGTCCAGGTAACGCTGCACGACGCTCGTGCGGGCGAGCTGCTCCATCTGCGACGAGGTCGGAATCTCGCGGTCGCCGGAGTCGCGGTAGTTCTTGCGGATGCGGATGTACTCGCGGCGGAACTCGCCACGGAGCTCGTCGAGGTAGAGAACGACGGCGAAGCGTGGACGGTTGCCGACGAGGAGGCGGCCATCGCGGTCGTAGATGTTGCCGCGGGGGCCGGGCACGAGGATGCGGCGCTGGCTCTGCATGCGCTCGCGGTCATGATGCAAGTCGGCCTTGAACAGCTGCTGGTAGGCGATGCCGACGGCCAGGACCACGAGCAGGAGCGCGATGATGAAGTAAAACAGGATCACCCGCGGGTCGTAGCCCTTGTGGGACTCGAGCAGGGAGCCCGATTGTTCTGGGGACTTGCCGGGCATGGGGCGGTCAGTGCAGTCCGCGCGACCGCAGGCCGGCGAGATCGAGCGAGCGCGTCTGCAGGGCGAAGAACCAGGGGGCGACGAGGGCGAGGAAGACCTGCGAGCAGACCAGGTCGAAGATGATCCGCGGCCAGACGGCGCCCGGGGCGGGCGAGCGGCCGATCAGCAGGAAGGACACGACCAGGAAAAGCGCGAGGTTGGCGAGCAGGGCGAGGACGACGCGGGTGATCGTCTCCTCGCGGGGCACGCGGTCGCGCACATGGAAGAGCACCGCATGGGCGGCCGCGAAGAGCAGGGTGTGCGTGCCCAGGGGCACGGGGCTGTTGGCGTCGCACAGGAGCCCGGCGAGCAGCGTCGCCGCCAATCCCGGCCGCAGGGGCAGCAGGAGGGCGGAGAAGGTCACGTACAGGCCGCCGACAAACAGGAACACCCGCCACACCGACAGATAATGGTTCACCTGCCCGACAAGCACCCAGAGCAGGAACACGGTCAGCGAGATGATGAACCAGTGACGACGCATGGCTGGCCCTTCACTGAGTGAGCGGGACGAGTACGGTGACCTCGGTCAACTCGCCGAGGCGCTGGTCGAGGAGGACTTCGCCGGTCTTGAAGAGGCCGTCGGTGCTGGGCTCGATCTTCACGACCTGGCCCAGCGTCAGGCCGGGCGGGAAGACGCCGCCGAGGCCGGAGGTGACGAGGCGGCGGGTGGAGGTGGCGCTGGCGAAGATGTCGAGGGGCACGAATTCGATCACACCACCCGCGGGTCCGAAGGTCGGGTTGAGGCCGCCCTGGTAACTGATGGGGCGGGTGTCGCCCTCGACCACGGCGGCGAGGCGGAGCGTGGGGCTGCTGATGAGCTCGACGACGGCGGTGTAGGCGTGGACCTCGGAGATGCGGCCGACGACTCCGCCGGTGAACACCACCGGAGCGCCGATCGGGATGCCGAAGTTGCGACCCTTGCGGATCACGAGCTGCTGCCACCAGCCGGAGAAGCTGCGGCGGACGACGCGCGCGTGCTCGAACCGGTACTCGGTGTGCGCGGGCAGGCGGAGGAGGTTTTCGAGGCGGCGGATCTCAGCGAGGAACTCGGTGTTCTGCTGGCTGGCGAGTTCAAAGGAGGCGGTGGCGCGGGCCAGGTCGCGGCCGGCGGCGATGAGCTCCGGCTTCGAATGCACCCGGAGGCCCCAGTATTCCTGGAGGTCGCGGACGTAGGAGGTGGAGACCGTCACCGGCGCCTGCAGCTCGAAAAAGCTCACGCGCATCCAGCCCTTGATCACGACCGGGAGCAGCAGCCAGACAAGCACGACCACGCCGAGGGTGACGAAGGGGCGGGCTTGGTCGAAACGATAAGGCACGGAATGGGAATTACGTACGGGAAACGCGCCTTGGCGAACCGAAAGCGAGTGCGGAAGGTGCAGGTCGGGCCACCGTAGGCAGCCCGCTCGCGGGCGCTGGTTTGGCATCCGCCCGCCGCAAGAGCGCGAGCAAGCTCGCGGCCTACCGGATCAATATGCACCCGCGCTCAGACGTGCTGCATCAGCCAGGCGAGGTCGTTGAGGACGGCGCCGGTGCCGTTCGCGACGGCGGAGAGGGGGTCGTCGGAGACCGTGACGGGCAGGCCGGTCTTGTCGCTGAGGAGGCGATCGATGCCGCGGATCAGCGCGCCACCACCGGCCATGACGAAACCGCGGTCGACGAGATCGGCGGAGAGTTCCGGCGGGCAGCGCTCGAGCGTGACGCGGACGGCGTCGACGATCGCGGCGATGGTGTCACCGAGGGCCTCGCGGATCTCCTGGGAAGTGATGTGGATCGTCTTCGGCAGGCCGGCCACGGAGTCGCGGCCCTTGACCTCCATCGTGAGCTCCTCGTCGAGCGGGTAGGCCGAGCCGACGCGCATCTTGATCTCTTCCGCCGTGCGCTCGCCGATGAGCAGGTTGTAGGCCCGCTTCATGTAGTTGATGATGGCGGCGTCGAGCTCGTCACCGGCGACGCGGATCGACTTCGAGAAGACGATGCCGTTGAGCGAAATGATGGCGATCTCGGTCGTGCCGCCGCCGATGTCGACGATCATGTTGGCGGCGGGTTCGTCGATCGGCAGGCCGACGCCGATGGCTGCGGCCATGGGCTCGGGGATGGTGATGACGTCGCGGGCGCCGGCGTGGAGGGCGGAGTCCTTCACGGCGCGCTTCTCGACCTCGGTGATGCCCGAGGGGATGGCGATGACGACGCGCGGCGGGGCGCGGAAGGAGGTGTTGGAGACCTTGCGGATGAAGTACCGCAGCATGGCCTCGGTGACGTCGAAGTCGGCGATGACGCCGTCCTTCATCGGACGGATGGCCGTGATGTTGCCGGGGGTGCGGCCGAGCATGCGCTTGGCCTCGTCGCCGACGGCGCGGACCTTGCGGGAGACGGTATCCAGGGCGACGACAGAGGGTTCGCGCAGGACGATGCCCTTGTCCTTGACGTAGACGAGTGTGTTGGCGGTGCCGAGGTCGATGCCGATGTCGTTCGAGAAGTAGCCGAGGAGATTAGCTGCCATGATTTGGGTGGAAAGGGAGCGGCGCGTTTCCGTCGTTGGAAACGAATCGCCGCACCCGGGGGGTGTCAACGCGGGAATACCTCAACCCCGCTGCGCGGCCTCGCTCAGGAGCGTCTCGTCCGTCGCCCGCTCGCCCTCGTTCTTCGGCAGCGGCGGGACGAAAACATAGCCCGGTTCCCGGCGCTGGCGCTGGAGGATGGACTGGATGTCCTTCCAGGTGGCCCAGAGGCCGTGGGTGCACGGCGGCATGTCGTGCACGATGGCGGCGCGCAGGCGGCCGAGGTTGTAGAAGGGCACCGCGGGAAACATGTGGTGCTCCACGTGATACTGCATGTTCCAGTAGAAAAACGCCGGCAGCCAGCTGCAGGTGTAAGTGCGGGTGTTGAGGCGGAAGTCATTTACGTCGGACGACAGCCCAACATGCTGCGGGGCCCCGGTCAGCATGCCCAGCCAGCTGCAGTAGAACGTGCCGAGGTTGACGATCACGATGAGGAACCAGTGCCCGGAGAGGATGAACGCGGCGGCGAGGGCGAGGTGACCGAACAGAACGATGCGGGCCCAGCGGATGATCTCGCGGCGACCCTCGACGTCGGTCTCGGGCACGACGCGCTGGAGCCACTTGGACTTGAAGAACCCGTCCTGGGTCAGGTTGCCGAACGCGGCGTAGATGAAAAACCGGATGTTCTTCCAGACCCAGGGCACATTGACCGTGAGGGCGGTGAGCACGAACTTGAAGCCGTGCCAGTCGAGCCCGAGGGGCTGTTCGATCTCGCCGTCGTGGTCCTTGTGCACGGTGACCTGGTGATGCCGGATGTGGCTCGCGCGGTAGCCCGTTGGGTCGAACCAGCCGATGAACGCGTAGACCTTCAGGAAAAACGTGTTCCAGAACTGGGTGGCGAAGGGCGTCTTGTGGCAGAGCTCGTGGCAGGCGATGCCGCCGAAGAACGTGCCGTTGGTGCCGTGGAGGAAGAGCGCACTGAGCAGGAGCGGCAGGGCCCAGGGCCAGGTCGCGGCGTTGAGTTGGAGGTACGAGTAGTACGCCAGCGCGCCGGTGGCGGCGAAGAGAGCGATCTGCGGGATGACTTGGAGGAACGCGCGCGCGTCGCTGCGCCGCATGAGCTCGCTCATGACGGCCTTGTCGACCTTGCAGCGGTACCAGTTGATCTTGAGCTGTTCGTGCATGGGGGTGTGGGGCGGGGGAAGGGCGTGGGTTATGGGCCAACGATCCTATCAAGGCAACGTGAGCGCGCGGAGGCGCCAGCCCGTGGCGAAGTAGAAAGTGCGGCCGATCCAGGGGCCGGGGATGTCGAGCTTGTCGCCCTCGGGCGCGCGCCAGACGACCTCGGTGTCGCAGGTGCCAGGCTTGATCTTGTAGAGGCACTTTTCGGTCATGCCGTAGATGCCGTCGGGGCCGGGGAAGATGCAGAACTGGGCGTGCTCGGCGATGGGCAGCAGGGCGGCGTCGAGCGGCGCTGAGGCGACGACTTTGCGGGCGGCGGGGTCGACGAGGACCAGGCTCGGGGGGCACTTGGGCCCGCCCATCGTCTTTTCGGCGAAGCGGTTGTTGGCCATGAAGGCGTACACCAGGCCGTTGCCGGCGGGGGCGAAGGCCTGGATGCTGCCAAGGCCCGCGAAACCGAAGTCGCCAGCGTAGATCATCCGGTCCTCGATCGGGTCCCACAGCACGAAGGCACCGTGCTGCGCCCGGATCTTGGTGCCGGTGCCGCTTTCAATGCTCATGCCGACCAGGAGTTGCTTCAGCCCGGGGAGCCACTGCAGGGCCACCGGCGAGCAATCCTGCACGATGTGCCGGTGGCTCGCGTGCGCCCCGGTTTTGGGATCGACCCAGGCGAGGGTGCCGCCCCACATGCCGTAGTCGGGCAGCGATCCGACCCAGGCGCGCTCGGGGACGACCGTGCCGTCGGCTTTCTTCAGCTCAGGCACAACGGCGAGGCCGACGGGGCGAATGCCCACCTCGTCGAGGCGGCCGATGTCGCGCGGGTTGGCCGCGGGATCGGTGCCGAAGCGGTAGGGTTTCCGCGGGTCATAGAACGATATGTGCGACTTCGGGTATGACGTGATGACCATCGTGCCGTCGCTGAAGTTTTCCATCGCGTAGGCCTCGCCCAGCATGACGCTGCAGCGGCCGAGGTTGACCATGCCGGTGCCGTCGGGCGCGGTGCGGAAGAGGTGCTCGGGCAGGAAGCTGGAGCCGTAGAGGTTGCCGTCGGACCCGAGGTGGATCTTGAACAGATTGGTGCCGCTTCCCTGCCAGTCGAGCGCGAGCGTGCGCGGCGCGACGTTCGGGTTGGTGCTGGCGATTTGGACCTTGGTGTAGAGGCCAGCGCCTTCCTCGCCATCGGCCCACGTGGCGGTCAGGCCCTCAGGCATCGGCAGGACTTCCTGGTACTGGTGCTTGTGCGTCGCGTGCACGCCGGGCAACGCGGGCGGCAGGTACGTGACGGGCTCCAGGTCCATGCCGCTGAGGCGGAAGTTGCCGACGTGCGTCTCGAGGTACAGGCGGCCATCGAGCGCCTTGTAGAAGTGGATGCGCTGGTTTTTGTCCTCCGGGTCGAGCACGGGACCGACGGTGCGGTGCTCGCCGGTGACGGGGTTGATGACGACGATGTGCGGATGGGTGAACTTCGTCAGCGCCGCCAGGGTGCCGTCCGTGCCGACGTGCGGGTACAGGTATTTGTCCTCGGAATCGACCGAGCCGAGCCGCCGGAAGGTGCCCGTCGCGGGATCGTACTGGGTGATGCTGCAGCCGGGATGGCCGCCGATCCACAGGGTGCCGTCCGGCGCCTCGGCGATCCCGGTCGGGAAGGTGGCCTGGTCGCCGTCGATGACGCCGAGGTCCTCGAGGCCGCGCTCCGGATGGGCGGGATCGTAGCGCAGCAGATGGCCGTCGGTGTGCGAACCGAGGTAGAGGATGCCGGTGCGCGGACTGCGGATCGAGGAGATGGGGTACTGCTGGAGCTGCCCTTGGGCGTTGAACTGGCGGCAGTGGCCGGTGGCGAGATCGATATCGAGGACGAAGAGGCCGCCGTTGTTCTGGCCCATCGAGGCGAGGAGCGAGGCCTTGCCGTCAGGACCGCGGCCGGGGTGGAGGCGCACCCAATTGACGGCTTTGACCGGCACGCCGAGGTCGCGCACGGTGATGGCAGAGGCGGGGGAAGCTGAGGCGAGGCTCATGGGGACGAGGAAGAGGGCGAAGAGTTTGTACACGGAATATCAGACGGACGAGTTACGCGGTCGGGTACGAATTTCCAATCCATGCTTACAGGAGGTAACGGAGGAAACGGAGCTTTGGGTTTGGTTTCTCTGTTCCCTCTGTTGGCTCCTGTAAAATCCGGATTTCTCATGGCGTTTCTCACGGCAGGGTCAAAGCGCGGAGGCGCCAGCCGGTGGCGAAGAAGAGTTTGTTGCCGACGATGGGGCCGACGACGTCGATGGAGTTGGGCGTGAACGCGGTGAGCCAGACCGTGTTGGGGCGGCGCACGGCCGCGTCGGGCTGCCAGATGCGCTCGACCGCGCAGGTGCCGGGCTTGATGCGGAAGATGCAGAAGCCGGTGGCGCCATAGACCGTGCCATCGGGGCCGACTCGCAGGCAGAAGAGCCCGTGCCACGAGAGCGGGCCGAAGTCCGCGGGCAGCCACGCCGACGAGACGACGCGGCGTTTGACGGGATCGATCAGCGCGATCCGCGGACCGATCTCGGGGGCGCCGGCCGAGAGGATGTGATCGCCGCGGCCCAGCAGCGCATAGACGAGGTCGTTGCCGGCGGGGGCGAGGGCGGTGACGTCGGCGAGGTCGGCTATACCCATGTCACCTGACCACACGAGCTCGTCCTTGGCCGGATCCCAGAGCGCGAAGGCGCCGTTGATGCGGGAAATCTTCACGCCTGTGCCAGCCTCGATGCTCAGGCCGATGAGGATCTGCCGCTGCTCGGGCAGGTAGAGGAGGGAGGCGGGTGAGGTGTCGGCGACGACGGTGCGATGCGAACGTTTGACGCCCGTCCGGGGATCGTACCAGGCGAGCGTGCCGTCGCGCAGGCCGTAATCCGGGCTCGAACCCATCCACAGGCGGGACGGCACCTTGCCGCCACCGGGGGCGTCGAGTTCCGGCGTGACGATCAGGGCGTTGGGCCGGTAGCTGACGTTGTCGAGGCGCCCGAGGTCCTGCGGATTGTCGACCGGCGTGCCGCCGAAGCGGACCGGCCGCGCCGGATCAAAGACCGAGAGCCGCGCCTCGGGATAGGAGGCGAGGTAGACCTTGCCGTCGAAGTTCGCGAGCGAGTAGGCCTCGCCGCCGGCATAGGTGTGCTCGCCGAGATCCTCGATGACGGCGCCGTCGAGCGTGCTGCGGAAGAGCCGGTTCGGCATGTAGCTCGAGCCGTAGAGTCGGTTGTCCGGGCCGAGTTCGAACACGTGCAGGTTCGATCCGCCGCCGACCCAGTCGAGGTGCAGGCGCCGGCTGGGGACGAGCGGATCGCGATGGGTGAGGAGGAGGTTTCGCGGCGTGCCGACGCCGTTAATGTTGTCGTCGAGGAAGTGGGCGGTCCACCGGCCGGGCATCTCGGCGGGGGCTTGGTAGTTGTGCTTGTACGTGGCCTGCACGCCGGGGAGCGGGTCGGGGAGTTCGTCGATCGGAGTGAGGCCCAGGCCGTCGACGCGGAACTTGCCGGCGTGCGAATCGAGGTAGAGGCGGCGGTCGGTGCCCTTGTAGAGCTTGAGGAATTTCGACTTGTCGGTCGGGTCGGTGATGGCGGGTCCGACCTCACGATGCTCGCCGGTGGCTGGGTCGATGACAATGAGGTGGGGACGGACAAACTTGACGATGCCCGCGAGCGAGCCGTCGTCGCCGGCTTGCGGGTAGAGATATTCGTCCACGTCGTCCTTGCGGCCGTAACGCGTGATCTTGCCCGTGGCTGGATCGAACTTCGCGAGCCGGGCGCCGGGGTAGCAGCCGATCCAGATCGCCCCGTCGGCCGCCTCGGTGATCCCCAGGCCGAAGGTCCCGTCCACGTCGATCTGGCCGAGATCCTCGATGCCCTTGCCGGGGTGGTTGGCGTCGAAGCGGTGCAGATGCCCGTCCCAGGCCGAGACGATGTAGAGGATGCCGGTGCGCAGGGAGCGGACCGCGGCGGTGGGAAAGGTGGAATCGACGCCGTTGGCGACCGGATACTGGTGGCAGCGCCCACTCTTGAGATCCACATCGAGGACGAACAGGCCGCCGTTGTTCTGGCCCATCGTTACGAGGAGCGAGGCCTGGCCGTCGGCGGTCTGGCCGGGGTGGAGGCGGGTCCAGCTGACGCCCTTGACGGGAATGCCGAGGTCCTGGGCGATGGCGGCGGGGGCGGTCGCGGATTTCATGCTGAAGGGGAACGCGAGGAGGAAGAGGAGGGCGAGGGGCAGGCGCACGGGGAAGCGGGATCCGGAATTGAACAGGAGGCAACGGAGGGAACAGAGATACAGATTCGATCCTCTGCTTTCTCTGTTACCTCCTGTTCAATTGGATTGGTTGCTCGCGCCCCGTCCGGCAACGGCAATTCCTTCCGGTAGGAGCTAATATTCATCACTGCGCGCTTGCGACACCGCAGCGCTTGGGGCCAGATCGGACCTGCCATGTCCGCCCCGCTTCGTCCCCGTCCCACCCCTGGCCTGGGCGCCGCCGTCATCGGCGCCGAGGAGGAGGCCCTCGTCCTTGAAGTGCTCCGCCGCAAGGAGCCCTTCCGCTACTACGGCGCTGATTTCAAGTCCACGCCGCGCATGGTGGCGCAACTGGAGAAGGAGTTTCGCGAGTATGTCGGGACCGACTACGCCCTAGGCGTGAGCAGCGGCACCGGCGCCCTCGAGGTGGCGCTTGCGGCCATGGGTATCGGCCCGGGTGACGAGGTCATCCTCACCGCCTGGAGCTGGATCGCCTGCTTCACGGCCATCGTGCGCGTCGGTGCCCGGCCGGTGCTGGCGGAGATCGACGCGTCGCTGAATCTCGACCCTGCCGAGCTTGGCCGGCTGGCGACACCGCGGACAAAGGCCGTGCTGATCGTGCACTACCAGGGCGTGGCGGCCGACATGGACCGCATCGTCCTCGAGGCGCACCGGCGTGGCATCTTCGTGCTCGAGGACTGCGCCCAGTCGCTCGGCACTCGCTACCGTGGCCGGCAGATCGGCACGTGGGGCGACATCGCCACGTTCAGCTTCCAATACAACAAGGTCGCGACCAGCGGCGAGGGCGGCATGGTCACCACGCGCGACCAGCGCCTGTATGAACGGGCTGTGCGCCTCAGCGACCTCGGCAACTACCGGCCGTATCACGCGGCCATCGTGGCTTCGCGCGAACCGGCCTTCGTGGGCGGACAATATCGTTTGTCAGAACTGCAGGGCGCCGTCGCGCTCGCGCAGTTGCGCAAGGTCGAGAGCATGTGGCAGCATTGCCACGCCCTGCATGAGCGCATCACGTCGCGCCTGGGCGGGCTCAAGGGCTTGACGCTGCGCGAGACGCCGGACCCGGCCGGCGTGTTCGGCTTCGAGCTGTATCTCTTCCTCGACAATCCCGCGCACGTCGCACCGTTCCGGGAGAAACTCGACGCCCGCAACGTCAACTGCGGCGCCCGCACCGGCACGTATCCGCAGTACAACCGCGATTACGTGAAGACCGGGCTGGCCCACCATCCGGCGGCCTCGCCCTTCAAGGACCTCAAACCCTGGCCTGCCCCGGGCTATCGCGCCGAGGATTTCCCGCGCACGGAGAGTCTCACCAGCCGTTTTCTCGCGCTCCCGATCGGGGCGCTGTACACGAAAGAGGACGCCGACTACATCGCCGACAGCATCATCGCGGTGCACGGCGAGGTTTGAACCACGGATTCCACGGATAACACGGATACGGCGGAGGGGGCGTGGTTGGATAGCCACATAAGGCGCAAGAGGCACAGAAGCCTGAGGTCATTTTGTGCGTTCTGTGCCTTTTGTGGCCATTCTCGGGCCCTCAATCCGTGTTATCCGTGCAATCCGTGGTTACCGATCGGCTCCGACCGCGGCAGCACGAAGCGCCACACGAGCCCGTCCTCCGGGTCGAGGGCTTCGCCTTCACGGACGAAGCCGCCCTTCGCAAGCACCCGCTGCGAGGCGAGGTTGGTGGGATTGACGGTGGCAAAGATGTGCGGCGTGTCGGACCGGGCAAAGGCCTCCGCCACGAGCAGCCGCAGGGCTTCCGTCGCATAGCCCTGACCGCGGTGACGGGCCGCGATGCCGTAGCCGATCTCCACGCCGAGGGGATCGTCGGGCGCGGTCTTGAAGCTGCCGGTGCCGACGATGGCGCCGACCGCTTCGACCCAGAACAGGCGCGGCGCGAACCACTTGGAGGCAGCTGGCGAGGCCGCCATAAAGTCGAGCCAGCGGCGGAGCACTTTTTCCGGCGGAAAGGCATCGTCGTCGCAGGCGCGATCCGGCGCACGCCAGTAGGCGGCGCCGCGCATGATGGTCAGGCGCACCTCTGCGACCGATGGTACGATGAAGCGCATTGCCCCATGACCCTGGCACCGAATCCGCCAAAAGCCGAGCCGCGGATTGCGGCCGTGGCTCCGGTCACGCTGCCGGCGGGGTGATCCAACGCCGGATGTATTCGTCGAGGGCGTCGAGCAAGCCGTTGTCCTGCTGTTCGTCGGCCGCGGCTACCTTGCGGGCCTCCTCCTCCGCCAGCGCACCGCCCTGCGGGTCGAAGGCCTGGGCCGCTACGATCGTGTCGGCCTCGTAAGTGCGCTCACTGCGGATGCGTCCGTCCGGCCAAAATGTCCGCACGAGGCCGTGCCACTGGCCGTCGGAGAACGAACCGCGGCACTTCAGCTTGCCCTTGAGTCGCGGACCGGTCTTGGCGCCGTGCCAGAAGGCGATGCTGCCCTCGAAATAGCCGTCGCGATACGTGAGCTCCGCCACCTTGACGCCGCTTTCGTCCCAGAGTGTCCAGCGGCCCTCGGGCTTGCCGTTGCGGCATTCGCCCGCGGCCTGGCGGACGCTGGGCGACGACCAGATTTCGACCGGCCCGTGATAAACCCCGGCGGTCTTGCTGCCCTTCACGAAGGGCACCGGTTTGGTTTCGGCGGCGTTGGTTGAGGCGGCGACGACGGCGGCCAGGAGCAGCAACGCCGGCGCGATCCGCCTCAGGACGGAGCAGGAAGTGAGCATGGGTGTGGTGGGGTGCCGGAAGCCAAGGCACGGCTCCACACCATGGCAATCCTACTTCGCCAGCTGGGCGGCCACCGTGCGGATGGCGCGGGCCACCTTCTCGATGTAGGCGTCGGACATGGCCTGGTTGAGCGGCATCGTGACGCCGTCCTCCAGGATCGCCGTGGCGTTCGGGCAATGGACCTTGCGGTAGTCCATCGTCGTTGCGCCGAAGTCGCGCACCGGCCAGGTGCCGCCAAAGAAATTGTGGTTCTGGAAGACCTTGTAGCGGTAAACTGGCATCGGGATGTAGCCGGCGTTGGCCGCCACGCCCTGGGCGCGGAGAGCGGCGACGAAATCGGCGCGCGAGCACTTCAGCTTTTCGACGTCGAGGCGCAGGAAATAGAACCAGTAGCTGTGGAAATTGCCCTCGTGCGTGACCGGCGGGAGCACACCTGGGAGGTTCTGCAGGCGGGAGGTGAGCAGCGAGCCGGCGCGGTTGCGCTTGGTGACGATGTCGTCGAGCTTGCCGAGCTGGGCCACGCAGACGGCCGACTGCGGCTCGCTCATGCGGTAGTTGGGCGCGAGCTCCTCGGGGTCGCGCGTGCCGCCGGCGCGGTCGTAGCACTTGTCGCCCCATTTGGAGAGGGTGGGGCCGTACTGGGTGGAGTTCGTGCCGACCATGCCGCCGTCGCCGCAGGCGATGTGCTTGAAGTCGTTGAACGAGTAGCAGCCGAAGTCGCCCATGAGGCCGACCGGCGTGCCTTGGTGGCGGGCGCCCCAGGCCTGCGCGCAGTCTTCGATCACGACGAGGTTGTGCTCCTTGGCGATCGCGAGCAGCGCCTTCATGTCGCACGGGTTGCCGCACAGGTGGATGGCCATGATCGCGCGCGTCTTGGGCGTGATGGCGCGGCGGACCGACGCCGGATCCAGATTGTAGGTTCGCGGGTCAAGGTCGGCAAAGACCGGCACGCCCTGCTGGTAGAGGATGCCGATGACGGAGCCCATGTCGGTGATGGGCGAGACAATGATTTCGTCGCCCGGCTTGAGGCGGAGGGCGCCGACGGCGATGTGCAGCGAGGCCGTGCCGGAGGAGCACGGGAAGAGGTGCTGCAGCGGATAGTGCTTCCGGAAGTCCGCGACGAGGGCGGTCGTCTGCGGCCCGTTGTAATAGAAGAGCGAGTTCTGCCGGACCATCGCGGTCAGGCGCGCAAGCTCGGCGTCGCCCCAGCGGGTCGGCTGCGGCACGGGTTCGTCGACGATGGGCGAGACGGCGGGAGTGGCGGCGGTGCTCATGGGGTCGGGGAATCAGATCTTGAAGAAGCGGCGGGCGTTGTCGGCGCCGATCAGCGCCTTGGCCTTGGCGGGAATGTTCGCGCAGCGCAGCTTGTCGGCGCCGGCGCGGGTGTTCAGGAGCGGCGTGGCGGTGCCGAGCATCAGGCGGCGGGCGGGGAAGGTGCGCAGCATGATCTCGAGGACGTTGGTGATCTCGAGGAAGGAGATCTCGGCGGAGAAGTTCGCGTGCTTGGCGAGCTTATCGACCTCGCCCTTGTAGATGCCGGCGAAGAGGACGTGGTGCCGCGGGTGGCGCGCGAGGAAGGCGTCCATCTGCTTCACGGGCACGCCCTTGATCTTGAGGGCGAAGTACCGGTGGCGCTCGTCCTCAAGCCTCACGTTGACGATCAGGCGAAGTTTCGCGTCGGCGATCGCGGCCATGAACGCATCGAGGCGCCGCGAGGCCAGCGAGTAGTTGTGGAAGTTGGGGAAGAGCTTCACCGCGCGGATCGGGCCGGCGGCCAGGCACTCCGCGAGCTGCTCGCGCCAGTTGGCGAGGGCCGGGTTGACGGTGGGAACGGGCAAGAGATTCGGCGTGCGGCGCACGGTCGCGAAGAGCTGGCGGTTCGTGACCATCGGCTCCGGCTGGAACACCGTGCCGAGGTGCGAGACCAGGGCGCGACGGATGCCGCGGGCCCGGAGGTGGGCGGCGAGCTCGAGACCGGTGCGGTCGGGAGCGGGAGTGAACGGCCACGGGCCGAGGTTGACGTTGGTGTCGATGAGATTCACGGCGCGGGGATCAGTTGAGGTGGAGATTGAGGAGGCGGGCGGTGTTGCCGAAGAGGATCTTGTGCTTGTCGGCTGCGGACAGCTGCGTGTCCAGGATGCGGCCGATCGTGCAGCTGTTCTCGCGGATTGGGAGGTCGGAGCCGTAGAGGACATGGTCGGCGCCGAGGTGCTCGGCGGCGAACTCGATGAGGTACTCCTCGGGGTAGCCGCCGGAGGTGTCGACGTAGAGGTTCGGCAGGCCCTTGGCCTCGAGCACGCCGCGGAAGCCGATGCCGGTGAGGTGGGCCATGATCACCTGCACCTCGGGATTGCGCCGGGCGAAGAGGGCCGTGTCCACGGGATCGCTCTGGTGCTTCCGATCCTTGATGTTCGTCGTGCTCCAACTGTGCTGCAGCACCGGCAGGTTGAATGCGCGCGCGGCCTTGGGCACATGGCGCATGGCAGGGTGCGCGGCGTTGTTGGCGATCTCGAGCTTGATGCCGCGGAAACCGGGGACAGCGGCAATGCAGCGCTCGGTCTCCGCCATCGTCGCGCGCTCGCCGAGGAGCGGGTTGAGGTAGATGAAGCCGGTGAAGTAGTCGGGACGCGCCTGCAGCACCTTGATCGTGTCGTTGTTGATCTTGCGCAGCTGCTCGGCATTGGGCGTGGCGCCGTAGAGCAGCACGTCGCCGAGCACGATCATGTGCACGATATGGTGTCGGCGCCCGTGGGCGATGACGCGGTTGAGGTCGGTGGGCTTGCCGAAGAGATTGAGTCCGCGGAAGACCGGGTGGGTATGGACGTCGATGACACGCATGGGGGAACGAGGTTGAGATTCTAGGTGGCGGAGAACGTCGTGACAAGCGGCGGGAATGTGCCTAGCGAAGGAAGCCGATGCCGAAAGCTACTCCCCGCCCGCCCCGTCCGGCCGTGCCGGCCCGCGACCGCCTGCTGCAGGCCGCGCTCACCTGCTTTGCCCGGGCCGGGTATTACGGCACCACCGTGGACGAGATCGTCGCTGCCGCCCGCGTGAACAAGCGGATGGTCTACCACTACTTCGGCGACAAGGAAAAGCTCTACCACGCCGTGCTGGCCGAGGCCTACCGCACGCTGGAACTGGTCGAGATCGACACGGTGTCGCACCGCACCGATTTCGACGCGCTGACCGAGGAGATCGTGCGCACCTATTTCGACTTCCTGCGCGACCACCCGGAATTCGTCCGCCTGTTGCTCTGGGAAAACCTCAACGACGGCGCCGGCCTCGCCCAGGCCGACTTCCGCCTCAGCAAGGACCCGATGCTCACGGCGCTCAACCGCCTGCTGCGCGACGGCATCGCGGCGGGGCGCATCCGCGCCGACATGGATGCGCGTTACCTGCTGATCAGCCTCATCGGCCTCTGCCTCATCTACAGCTCCAACCGGTACACGCTTTCCCAGTCCTTGCGCCTCGACCTCGGTTCCGAGGCCGTGCGCGAGGCGGGCATCCGGCACACCACGAAGCTGCTGCTCGAGGGCATCAAGGCGCGGCGCTGACGCCGCGGGCGCCGGCGGACCGGAGCGGTGGGGAAGGGGGGCCGGGTTTGCCGCCATGACGCCGGCACCGTGAGGGCCGGGTGCACCGGTGGCGAGCGCAAAGTAACTAAAAGGTTACTTGAGGTTTGACCTGCGCGGTCGGGCGGGTTGGATGCAGGGACCCGCCGGGCCGCGCCCGGAAATCCCGACCCACCCGCCCATGCCCATGTCCCGGACTCCGACCACCGACCACGACATCGAAACCCTGCTCTCGACGCCGACCGCCGGCGCCATCGAAGCCGTCCGCGCCCTGGGCGGCGACTACATGGTCCTCGGGGTGGGCGGCAAGATGGGCACCTCCCTCGCCGTCATGCTCCGCCGCGCGCTCGATGCCGCCGGCAAGAATGGCACCAAGGTCTATGGTGTCTCGCGCTTCAGCCGCCCTGAGGCGAAGACCGAGCTCGAGCGCTTTGGCATCGTCCCGATCTCCTGCGACCTCGCCGACGCCGAGCAGGTGGCGAAGCTGCCGACCGTGGCCAACGTCGAGTACCTGGCCGGCCAGAAGTTCGGCACGGACAGCGCCCCCGACGAGACCTGGATCCAGAACACCGTCGTCCCGTCGCTCGTCGCGCGGCAGTTCCGCCAGTCCCGCATCGTCGTCTTCTCGACCGGTTGCGTCTATCCCTTCTCGCCCACCGCCGGCGGCCACAAGGGTGCGACCGAGTCCACGCCCGTCGCCTTCCTCGGTGAATATGCCAGCACCTGCGTGGGGCGCGAGCGGGTGTTCACCCACTTCTCGCGGAAATACGGGACGCCCCAGCTGATGTTCCGCCTCAACTACTCGGTTGAGCTGCGCTACGGCGTCCTCGTCGACGTCGCCACCCGTATCCTCGCCGACCAGCCCATCGACATCACGATGGGCTACTTCAACCTCATCTGGCAGGGCGATGCCGTCGCCCGCGCCATCCAGTGCCTGCAGCACACGGCCACCCCGCCGAAGCTCCTCAACGTCACCGGCGCCGAGAAGCTCTCGATCCGCCGGGTGGCCGAGGACTTCGGTCGCCTGCTCGGCAAGACGCCGCAGTTCACCGGCAAGGAGGCTGATGCCGCCTGGATCTCCGATGCCAGCGAGTCGTTCCGCCTCTTCGGTCCCACCACCGTGCCGCTTGACCGGATGATGCAGATGATCGCCGATTACCTGCGCGCCGGCGGCAAGCTGCTCGGCAAGCCCACCCACTTCGAAACCCGCGACGGCAAATTCTGAACCAACATGGATCTGCGTACACACCTACTCGCCGGCCACGTCATCCCCGCGCAACCCCTGGCGCTGGATGCGAACCGCAAATTCTCCGAGCGCCACCAGCGCGCGATCACGCGCTACTACGTGGCCTCCGGCATCGGCGGCCTCGCCGTCGGCGTGCACTCCACGCAGTTCGAGATCCGCGAACAGCATTATGGCCTGTTCAATCCCGTGCTCGAGCTCGCCTCGCGCACGATCGACGAGGAACTCGCCAAGCACCCGCGCCCCTTCATCAAGATCTCCGGCCTCTGCGGCCGCACCGAGCAGGCGCTGGCCGAGGCGGAGACGGCGCTGGGCTTCGGCTACCAGGCGGGCCTGCTGAGCCTTTCCGCGTTCAAGAACGACACCGAGGACACCATGATCGCCCACTGCCGCCGCGTGGCGGAGACGATCCCGGTGGTGGGTTTCTACCTTCAGCCCTCGGCCGGCGGCCGGCTGCTGGGTTATTCCTTCTGGCGGCGGTTTGCCGAGATCCCGAACGTCGTCGGCATCAAGATGGCGCCCTTCAACCGCTACCAGACGATCGACGTGATCCGCGCGGTGGCCGAGGCCGGCCGCGACGACATCGCGCTCTACACCGGCAATGACGACAACATCGTGGTGGACCTCTTCACCCCGTTCACCTTCGACGCCGGCGGAAAAAAGGTCACGCGCCGCATCGTGGGCGGCCTCCTCGGCCACTGGGGCGTGTGGACCAGCGCGGCGGTCAAGATGCTGAATGACATCAAGCAGGCCCGCCAAAGCCGGCAGCTCGACGTCCAGTGGCTCGACACCTCCATTGCCGTGACCGACATGAACGCGGCCCTGTTCGACGCCGCCAACAAGTACGCCGGCTGCATCCCGGGCATCCTGGAAATCCTGCGCCGACAGGGCCTCGTGCCCTCGATCAACTGCCTGAATCCGCACGAGAAACTGTCGCCGGGCCAGGCCGAGGAACTCACGCGGGTCTGCCGGGCCTACCCGCAGTTGATCGACGACGACTTTGTTGCGGCCAACCTGGACACGTGGTTGAGTTGAGCCCATGAGCTCCGCCCCCTTCGCCGTCGCCGGGTCCTGCGAGGAACTCCTCGCGCAGCTGGTGGCGCACAACACGGTGAACCCGTTTTTCGGCGGGCCCGTCGGCGGCGAGGCGGCGCTGATCGCGCATCTCGAGAAGCTCGCCTCGGCCTGGGGCCTGAAGCCCCGGCGCTGCCCGGTGCCAGGCGGTGGCGAGAACCTGCTCATCACCTGTGAGGTCAGCCCGAGTGCACCCTGGCTGCTGTTCGAGAGCCACCTCGATACTGTCAGCGTCGCCGGCATGACCGTCGATCCGTTCCAAGTTTCGGTCGTCAACGATCGCATCCACGGCCGCGGCACCTGCGACACCAAGGGCTCCGGCGCCGCGATGTTCTGGGCGCTGCAGGACTACGCGCGCAGCGCCGACCGGCCGCACAACGTCGGCATGGTGTTCGCCGCCGACGAGGAGGCACGCATGACCGGGGCGCAGGCCTTTGCGGCGAAGGAGTTGAAGGAGTTTCTCCCGCGCCTTGCCGGGGTGGTCGTCGGCGAACCCACCTCGTTGCAGCTGGTCACGGCGCACAACGGCGTCATCCGTTGGAAGACCACCACGCGCGGCCGCGCGGCGCATTCGTCCGTCCCCACCAACGGCCGCTCGGCCATCACGTCGATGCTGCGCGTCGTCGAGGCGCTGGAAACCCGCTACGCCCCCGCGGTGAAAGGCCGGCATCCGATGACCGGGCAGGCGGCCTTCAGCGTGAACGTGATCCGCGGCGGCACGCAGGTGAACATCATCCCGGAGCGCTGCGAGATCGAGTGCGACCGCCGCACGATCCCGGGCGAGACCGCGGCGCAGGTGCTGGCCGAGCGCGAGGCGATTTTGGCCGGACACGAGGTCGAGCACAGCGATCTTTACGTCGTGCCCGCCATGGGCGACGAGCTTTCCCGCGGACTCCACGTGCGCCTGCAGCCGCTGCTCGCGGCCGAGGGCCTCGATGGCGCTGGCCGCGGGGCGCCCTACGTGACCGATGCCAGCCACTACGCCGCCGTCGGCGCACCGACCCTCGTTTTCGGCCCCGGCCACCTCGGCCAGGCCCACACCAAGGACGAGTACGTCGAGCGCCGTCAACTCGCCCTCGCACAGAAGGTCTACCGTGGGTTGATGTCGGCTCGTTGAGCGGACTTGCGGCATGAGCTCCACCCTTGCTGCCACCGCCACCCGGGACATGGAACAGGCGCTGGCCGCGCTGCATGCCGGCGCACGGGCACCGCTCGCGGCCTGGCTGCGGCGGCATTTGTTCGAGCATGTGCTGCCCTTCTGGGAACGGCATGCGTTTGATCCCAAGGGCGGGCTCTGCACCTGCATCGCCGACGACGGTGCCATCCAAAGCCGCGACAAGTGGCTGTGGAGCCAGTGGCGCGCCGTCTGGGTCTTCGCCCGCATCTACAACACGCTCGACCGCAATCCCGTCTGGCTCGAGCGCGCCCGTGGCATCGCGGCTTTCTGCCTGCGCCATGGCTGGCTGGAAAAGGAACAGGGCTGGGCGCTGCTGCTCGACTCCGACGGCCGCGTCCTGCGCGGCTACGAAAGCGTGTACGTCGACGGCTTTGCGCTCTACGGCCTGACCGAGCTCTATCGTGCGACCGGCGACGCCGAAATCCGCCGGTGGGCAACGCGCACGGCTGAGTCCGTCCTGACCCGGCTCACCCAACCCTACGACACGCTGCCGCATTTCCCTTATCCGATCCCGCCGGGCGCCCAGCCGCATGGCATCCCGATGATCTGGTCGCTGAAGTTCGCCGAACTCGGCGAACTCTTGGGCGAGGAGAAATACCTGCAGGCTGCGCGCCGGTTTGCCGACGAGGTCTTCGCGCAGCATTACGACGCCGAGCTCGACTGCATTCTCGAGTTCGTCCGCCTTGGTGGTGGTCGGTTTCCCGGGCCGGTCGGCAAGGTCGTCGTGCCCGGACACGTGATCGAGAACATGTGGTTCCAACTCGACGTGATCACCCGCACCGGGGGCGATCCGGCCCGGGCGGCGCTGGCGCACCGGCTGACTCTTCGCCACCTCGAGCTCGGTTGGGACCGCGAGCACGGTGGCCTGCGCCTCGGTGTTAATCACGACGGCTCCGAGCCCGTGGCGTGGAACTTCGCCGACACCAAGCTCTGGTGGCCGCACACGGAGATCCTGATTTCGACGCTGCGCGGCTGGCAGGAGACCAGCCGGCCGGAGTTCTTCGACTGGTACGCCCGCGTCTGGCGCCTGTGCCTCCAGCGCTACGTCGACTGGGAACACGGCGAATGGCGCCAGAAGCTGAACCGCGACCTGACGCCCATGACCGGCGTCGTCGCCCTGCCCGTGAAGGACCCTTTCCACCTGCCGCGCAGCCTGATCCTGCAAATCGAGCAGTTGGAGCGTCCGCCCCTTTAGTTCGCGCCCCACCACACCATGACCCCACCCATCGACGTCGCCATCATTGGCGCCGGGCACAACGGCTTGATTGCCGCCATCTACCTCGCCCGCGCCGGATTGAAGGTCTGTGTCTACGAGCGTCGCATCGGTTTCGGCGGCGCGACGCTGCAGGAGGAGCTGTTTCCCGGCTTCATCTTTTCCACGGGCGCCCACCTGCTGCACAGTGTCCCGGCGGTGATCGTGCGGGACCTGCAGCTGAAGGAGCGCGGCCTGCAACTCGTGCCGCGCGACGAGGCCGTCTACCTCCACGCGGACGGCACCTACCACGCCAACATCAATCTCGACCGGCCCAACAACCGCGTCGCGAAGTCGAAGCTCACCCCGGCCGAGCTCGCCGGGCTCGACCGCTACAACGCCTTCAAGAACGACCTCGTCGGGCTCGTGCGCCCGTACCTCCTGCGCACCCCGCCGACGCTCGCCGAACTGCAGCAGCGCGCCGCCGGCACGCCGGCCGCCGAGGCGCTGCGCCTTGCGACCACGATGCGACTCTGGGAGGTGCAGGATCATTTCCTCCCGACCGAGCGCCTGCGCGAGGCCTTCGCGACCGAGGCCTCGGCGGTCATCGAGAACCCGCTCGCCTTCGCCCTGGCCTATGGCGCGATGGATGCGCCCGACCCGGTCACCGGCGAGCGCGGTCCCTTCGGTTTCGTGCGCGGCGGCATGGGCCGGTTCGCCGCGCTCCTCGTCGACGCCGCCCGTGAGGCGGGGGTGCGGCTCGAGGACAACCGACCGATCGACCGGATCCTGGTCGAGCAGGGCCGGGCCTCCGGCCTGCGTTTTCGCGATGGCTCCACGGTGCGTTGCGGCACCGTGCTCTCGAGCGCGGACCCGAAGGTCACGTTCGGGCGTCTGCTGACCGATGCCGACATCGACCCCGCGTTGCGCCGGCGCGTGGACGGCCTCGTGACCCACGTGAGCTGCTACAAGCTCCTCGCGGCGATCGAGGAGCTCCCACATTGGACGGCCTGGGATGGACCCGACCCCGACGAACCGTCGCGCGGGTCCATGCAGTTCGACATGACCCGTGCCGTCGTGCGCGAGTGCTACGCCGACCTCGCCGCCGGTCGCCCGCCGCGGCGGCCGATGCTGAGCTTCAACGTGCCTTCGATGCTCGATCCCACGCTGGCGCCACCCGGGCACCACACTGCCTCGGTCTACATCTACCCGGCGCCCGCCAAGCTGGCGGAGGGCACCTGGGCGCAGCGCAAGCGCGAGGTGGCCGAGGCGGTCATCGACTACATCACGCAATTCGCGCCGAACTTCCGCGGCTCCATCCTCAACTACGAGTTCCGCACGCCCGAGGATCTCGAGCAACGCCTCGGCCTCACCGACGGCTGCATCTGGCACCTGCAGCACACCCCGGAGCAGATCCTGGGCGGCCGGCCGCTACCGGAACTCGCCAACTACCGCACACCGGTGGCGGGTCTCTACCTCGGCGGCTCTGGCCAGCATCCGGGCGGCGAGGTCAGCGGCATCCCGGGCCACAACGCCGCGCAGGAAATCCTCCGTGACCTAAAACTGTAGCCGGGGTCGCTGACCCCGGTCCGGCCTCAGCGAGGCCGGCTACAGTGGCTGCCATGTAGACATTGCAGCCGCCGTTCGCTCCCCCTACGCCATCCCCACCCATGAAACTCGGCCTCGGGCTTTACCGCCACCAACTCAACGACGAGCATTTCCAATTCGCCGCCCAGGCCGGCTGCGAGGCGCTGGTGATCCATCTCGTGGATTACTTCAACCAAGGCGGCACCAATCTGGCCAAGGACCAGCCGACCGGTGACCTGGCAGGGTGGGGGCGGGCGGGTGACCCGGCCAAGCTTTGGGAGGAGGATTATCTCCGTGACATCGTGCAGCGCGCCGGACGGCACGGTCTGAAGATCGCGGCCATCGAGAATTTCGATCCGGCGCACTGGTCCGATGTGCTGCTCGACGGCCCGCGCAAGGCCGAGCACCTCGAGAACATCCGCACGATCATCCGCCGGGTCGGTGCGGCTGGGATCCCCTGTATCGGCTACAATTTCAGCCTCGCCGGCGTGGCGGGTCGCGTGCGCGGCCACTTCGCTCGCGGTGGTGCCGAGGCCGTGGGGATGGATGGCCCGGTGGACGATCCGATCCAGTCGGGCATGGTCTGGAACATGCGCCTCACCGAACGCCTCGGCCCCGGCACGATGCCGCCCTGCACGCCGGAGCAGCTCTGGCAGCGCCTGAAGGATTTCCACGCCGCGGTCCTGCCGGTTGCCGAGCAGGCGGGCGTGGCGCTCGCCGCGCACCCGGACGACCCGCCGATGCCGACGATCCGCTCGACCCCGCGGCTTGTTTACCAACCGCGCCTTTACCAGAAGCTCATCGACCTGTCGCCGAGCCCGGCCAACCAGCTCGAGTACTGCCTGGGCTCGCTCGCCGAGATGACGGAGGGCGACCTCTACGAGCACACGGACAGCTACAGCCGCCAGGGCCGCATCGCCTACGTGCATTTCCGGAATGTCCGCGGCAAGGTGCCGACCTACAAGGAGACCTTCGTGGACGACGGTGACATCGACATGCTGCGCATCGTGCGCATTTTGCACCGCAACGGTTTCAAGGGCGTCATCATCCCCGACCACGCCCCGCAGATGACCTGCGCCGCCCCCTGGCACGCCGGCATGGCCTTCGCCCTCGGCTACATGCGCGCCGCGCTGCAGACGGTTCAGCAAGAACTCTCATGAACATCCCCGCTCCCTTCTCCCTTGCCGGCCAGACGGCGCTCATCACCGGTGGCGGCACCGGCATCGGTTTTGCCGCCGCCCAGTGCCTGGCGGCCTGCGGTGCGCGGGTGATCGTCGCCGGGCGCCGCGAGGCGGAACTGGCCAAGGCGGTTGCGGCGATCGGACCGGCCGCCTCGTCCCAGGTGCTTGATGTCGGCGACCTCAAATCGATCCCGGGCATCGTCCAGGCCCTCCGCGCCCGGCACGGCCCAGTGAATATTTTGGTCAACAACGCCGGCATCAACCTGAAGAAGCCCTACGCCGAGACCAACGACGCGGAGCTGCTCTCGGTCCTCCAGACCAATGTCGTCGGCGCCAATTCGCTGACGCATGCGCTGCTGCCGCAGCTGCGCGAGTCGGGCCGCGGTTCGGTGATCTTCACGAGTTCGATGGCGGCGATCTTCGGTCTGCCGAAGGTCACGGCGTACTCGATCGCGAAGTCGGCGCTCACCGGGGCTGTGCGTTCGCTGGCGGTCGAATTCGGTGGGGAGAAAATCCGAGTCAACGCGGTCGCCCCCGGTTGGATCGAGACGGAGATGACGCGCAAGGCCTTCGCCAATGAGCCGGCGCGCAAGCAGAAGATCCTCGATCGCACCCCGCTCGGTCACATGGGCGAACCCGCCGACATCGGCTGGGCCGTCGCCTACCTGTGCTCACCCGCGGCCAAGTTCGTCACCGGCACGATCCTCGTCGTCGACGGTGGCGCGAGCATCGGATTTTAACCACGGATTTCACGGATGGCACGGATTGGGATGAGGCGGATGTGACCTGTGAGGATGGCCACAAGAGGCACAAAAGGCACAAAATCAGAATGACTCGTTTTGTGCTTCTTGTGCCTCTTGTGGCCATTCAACCAGGCCCCACTTGCCCAACCCCAATCCGGGTCATCCGTGGTTAAACTCCGCCTGCGCCCGCGTTCGCGCCGGGTTGAGGGCTAGGCTGAGCTTCAGCGCTACGATCAGCAGTGCCACTTCTGCGGCGAAAAGCGCCGTGTAGGCCGTCAGGGCGCTGCCCGTGACGAGGCGCATCGTGTCGACGATCACGCCGCCCATGAGGCTGCCGACGGCGTGGCCGACCATGTTGGCCATGCCCCAGACGCCCATCAGCAGACCGGCGCGTTCGGGCGTCGTGAACTGCACCACGCTCGCCAGCATGCCGGCGCCGGTCAGCCCGGCGCAGAAACCCAGCCCGAGCACGAGCCAGCGGAAATACTCCGGCGCCCCGGCCAGCCCGACCGCGCCCACGCTGGCAAAGACCGCGATGCTCAACCCGAGGCCGATTCGCATCAACCGCAGCGGTCCGAGCCAACGCAACAGGAGCAGGCCCGACAACAGCATCGCCGCCAGCACACCCAGACCCCAGAACATCGTCAGCCGCGTGGTCTGCCCGACGCTCAGGCCCAGCACGAGCGCTCCGTACGGCTCGAGCAACACGTCCTGGGCGAGCGTGCCGGTGAAGGTGAAGATCACGACGATGAACAACCGGCGCACCTGGGGATCGGCGAAGACATAGTCGCGCAACACCGCTCCGAATGGCTTCTCGCGCACGCGCTCGGCGCGCGCCACGGCGACCGCTCCCGTTTCCTGCCCCGGCGCCGCGACGAGGGTGAGGGCCCAGACGCCCAGGGCTACGCCGCCTGCCACGGTCATGAGTCTGGCGGGATCATAATGCTCCATCGCCCGCCCGATGAGCCCGGCGCCGGCGACGGCGCCGACCAGCGTGGCGACCTCGTAAAGGGTCATCGCGCGCCCGCGCTGGCGGTCGGTGAAACGTTCCGCCACCAGCGCTTGGTAGCTGTTGTGCGCGAGATTGCGGCCGAGACCGTAGAGGAGAAACGCCCCGGCGCCCGCGGCGACGAACACTGGCAGGCTGGCGCTGTGATGCCGCGTCACCCAGGCGATGGACAGGATACCGGCGCCGATGACGAGCGCGCCGAGGATCAGGTAAGGTTCGCGCCGACGTCCGAACAGCGGGTGGCCATCCGACCGGTATCCGAACCACAGTCGCAGCGGCGACAACAGGAGCGGGATCGCAAACAACAGCGCGACGAGGGTCGCCGGCACGTTGAGCTCGGCGATCATCACGCGGTTGAGGGTGCCGCCGATCAGCACCCCGCTCAGGCCGTAGGCGACCGGAAACGCGGCGAGGCGCACGTGGTTCGCCAGGCGCCGGGCGGTCAGCGGTTCGCGTGCGGTGGACGGGCCTCGCTCCATGCCCCGAGCCAAGAGGGTCCGGCGTCACGGCACAACCCAAACGCCGGCGGGCGCATTACGCGGCGTTTTCGGTCTCACAAGCGCTGTGTATAAACGAGCCGGAGCCGAGGAATCGGGTGTTCGCGGCGCGATCGGCTGTTTTGATGGTGGCAACGCTTTCCCCATGAACTCCCTCGAACGTTGCCTCGCGGTATTGGCCGGACGCGAACCCGACCGGGTCCCGGTCGTGCCGCAGACCTTCATGTTTGCGGTCGAGACCGCCGGCGTGGCCATGGGCGACCTCGTGCGCGATGCGCGCAAGATGGCGCAGGCCCACGTCGTCAGCCAGGAGCGCTACGGCTATGACGGCTGCATCATCGACTTCGACGACGCCTCGCTGGCCGAGGCTTGTGGGGCGGCCGTGATCTACCGCGCGGCCGATCCGGCGATCGTCGACGAGGCGCAGATCGTGGTGCGCGAGTGGAGCGACCTCGACCGGCTGAAGCTGCCCGATCCGTGGCGTGATGGTCGTTTGCCGGTGTGGCTCGAGACCACGCGACACCTGACCGAGGCGATCGGCGACCGCGTATGGGTCATGGGTCGCGCCGACCAGGGGCCGTTCAGCCTGGCGTGCCTCCTGCGCGGGCCCGAGCAGCTGATGATGGATCTGCTCGACGAGGCGGCGCACCCGCATCTCGACCGGTTGATCGAATTCTGCCGGCAGGCCTGCCTGCGGTTCGCCCTGGCGCAGAAGGAGGCCGGGGCGCATGCGACGTCGATTGGCGATTCGTTCGCGGGACCGAGTTTGATCTCGGCGGAGCTGTACCGTCGGTTCGCGCTCGAGCCGGAGATCAGGCTGGTCCGCGACGTCCAGGCGGCGGGCCTGCCGCTTTCGATCCACATCTGCGGCAACACCAACAAAATCATCGCCGACATGGGCCGAACCGGCGCGCGCATCCTCGAGGTAGACTGGCAACTCGACATGGCCGCCGCCCGTCGCCTTGTCCCGGCGGACACGGTGCTGATGGGAAATATCAACCCCAGCCACCCGATGGTCACGGGCACCCCGGAGGAAGTAACCGCCGCCGCCACCGCCATCATTCGCGCGACCGGCGGTCGCGGCTTGTTCCTCAGTTCCGGCTGCGCCCTGGGCCGCAACACCCGCCCGGAGAACCTGAAGGCGATGGTCGCAGCGGCAAAGGCCTTTGACGGAAGCCGCGAGCTCCGAGTTTGACGGCGCGCAGCCGCGCTGCGGCCGTGCGATCGGATGCGTCCGTTCCGGTTCGGCGTTGTCATAGTGCGGAGGAATGCATGGGCCTCAGCGGAAATATCGAGACATCAACCGGAAGCGCCGAAAGCACGGACACCGGCGCGTCCTCCAAGCGGAATCCGGCCTGCCGCGCGGGCTCGACCGAGCACGCTGCAACCGACGGTGTCGCGACACGGTAGGGCGCATGATGCACGCGTCCGGAATAAAGCCGGCCCGCTGCGTCGGCGGAAAAAAGCAGATACCGCTCAACCAGAAAGAACTCGAGCGAGCCTGGGGTGACGGGTGCCGCCTTGGCGCCCGGGGTCCAGGCGTAGCGGCATATGCCGGCGGCGTCCGCGCGTCGCTGGCATTGATAGTGGATCGTGCCGTCGCGGACCGATGCCGCCATGCGCGCATGAAAATAAGGCAGATGGAAGAAGCGCCGCGCGATTGTCACGGCGAGTGCGCGGGCGCAGTCCAGCGAGTAGAACCAGACGCCGGGTCTTCCGGTCCCATCATGGACGTAAGTGCGAACGTTGAGCTCGAGAAACCACGACACCCACGGGAGGGGCGGGAGCCACGCGGGGCGCACACGCTCCATCGCAAACGGTACGATGCCGAGGTAGGCCGCGCCGCCAAACGTGTCGACGTAGAGGCCGCGCGGCAGCGTGGCCTGCACCGCACACGGATCAACTTTCCAATGGGCAAAAAGCAACTGATTCCAACGCTGGTGACCGACCGCCCGGCCCGCGGGACGCCGGCAAATGTCGTGTCGCTGCTCCTGGGTTGGCAAACCACCAGCAAGTGGGCTGAGGGACGCGGGAACGGCTGGTTGGGTGACCATGAAAGGGAATCCAACGCAATCAGGAGTGGAAAAGGTTGGTTTGCAAACAGGTCGGAATACGAACGTGACCGTCACGCTGAGGCCCTTAGGTGCCAATCGAGGCATCACGGAGAAATTAAGGGAAAAGCCGCCTTAAACCGCCCTGAACCGCTGTGGCCGTCATATTCAGAAACGGTTCAATTGGGGTGTCCTAAGTCCTTAACCAAAAAGGCCCTTCCACGAGGGAAGGGCCTTTGAAATTGGGTGCAGGGGTTGGATTTGAACCAACGACCTTCAGGTTATGAGCCTGACGAGCTACCGGGCTGCTCCACCCTGCAATGGAATGGAAGGGGCAACGTGCGTTTGGGGTTTTGGGCTGTCAACGCCTTTTTACGGCTATTCCGAATTCGCGCTTGCCAGCGGGTGGGTGGACCTCTGTTTTGGACCGCTCTGTCAGTCAAACCATCAACCTAAAACAGCCTAACGATCGCAAGGCGGCCCATTGGCCGACCTGTGTCTCGTCAGATACATAGATCACATGAACATCACTCCCAAGGACCTGCTCGATGCCGGCGTGCATTTCGGGCACCAGACCAAACGTTGGAACCCGCGCTCGAAGCCCTTCGTCTTCGACCACCGCCAGGGCATTTCCATCATCGACCTCGGCAAGACTTTCGACGCCCTCCAGAAGGCCGTGACCTTCATCGAGGACACCGTCGCTGGCGGCGGCGCCATCCTCCTCGTCGGCACCAAGAAGCAGGCCAAGGAGATTATCCGCGAGACCGCGGCCGCGACCAACATGCCGTACTGCGTCGACCGCTGGCTCGGCGGCACGCTCACCAATTACGAGACCGTCAAGAAATCCATCGCCAAGTACAAGAAGTACCAGGCCATGGAGACCAACGGCGAGATGGACAAGCTGCCCTCCAAGGAGGTCGCCGCCATCAAGCGCGAGATGAACCGCATGCAGCGCAATTTCGCCGGTATCGCCGACATGGTCGGCATGCCCGCCGCGATGTTCGTCGTCGACGTGAACCACGAGAAGATCGCCGTCGCCGAGGCCTCCCGCTGCGGCATCCCCTGCGTCGGCATCTGCGACACCAATTCCGACCCCGGCACGCTCACGCACCCCATCCCGGGCAATGACGACGCCGTGAAGTCCATCCGCATCATCGTCGAGACCGTCCTCGCCGCCATCCAGAGCGGTCTGGCCCAGCGCGACACGCGCCGCGCCGCCCGCGGCACCGCCGACCTCAAGGCCGTCACCGCCGTCGCCGCCGAGGCGGTCGGCGAGACCGCCGGTGAGATCGACATTTCCAAGATCGAGCTTCCCGCCGATGTCGCGGCCGTGGTCGAGGGCGAGGATGCAGTCGCCGCCAAGAAGAAGCCGGTCCGCGCCAAGAAGGCCCCGGTCAAGGCCGAGTAACGCCACCTCAGAACCACTGTCATGAGCATCACCATCACCGCGCAAATGGTCAACGACCTGCGCACCGCCACGGGCGCGGGCCTCCTTGACTGCAAGAAGGCTCTCACCGAGGCCAACGGTAACTTCGAGGAGGCCACCACCATTCTGCGCAAGAAGGGTGCGGCCTCCGCGGCCAAGAAGGCCGACCGCGCGACGCGCGAGGGGCTCATCGAGAGCTACATCCACGTCGGCGGCAAGGTCGGCGTCCTCATCGAGGTCAACTGCGAGACCGACTTCGTCGCTCGCAACGACGACTTCAAGGCCTTCGTCAAGGACCTCTGCCTGCAGATCGCCGCGGCCAATCCGACCGTGGTCTCCCGCGAGCAGGTGGCCGAGGCCGATCTCGCCAAGGAGCGCGAGATCGCCGCCGCCCAGGTCCAGGGCAAGCCGCCCGCGGCCGTGCAGAAGATCGTCGAGGGCAAGCTCGAGAAGTACTACTCGACGGTTTGCCTGCTCGACCAGCCGTTCGTGAAGATCCCCGAGAAGACCATCAAGGAGATCCTCACCGAGAAGATCGCGAAGATCGGCGAGAACATCCAGGTCCGCCGCTTCGTCCGCTACCAGCTCGGCGCCTGAGTTTCAGGCCGTCCACAGATTTCGAGACGCCCCGGCGACGGGGCGTCTTTTTTTTGCCATGGTTTTTCTCCCGCAGGTCGCTTGAATGGCCCGATGCAGGTCACACGCGTCCAGATCGTCGCCCGCGGGCTCACGAACCGCTGCCCCAATTGCGGGGGCCGCACGCTTTTCAAGGCGGGCACGCTCTTCGAGGTGAACCGGGCGTGTCCGCGATGCGGCCTGACCATCGAGCGGGATGAGGGTTTCTTCCTCGGGTCGCTGTCGCTGAACTACGGCGTGACGCTCGTGTGCTACCTTTTGCCGGTGCTCGTGCTCGCCTACAACAAGGTCATCGGCACCAACACCGCGATCGTGCTGGCCGGCGTGGGGGCGATTTTGGTGCCGGCCCTGCTTTACCGTTCCTCGCGCAGCTGGTGGCTGATGAACTATTACTTCTTCCTCCCGCAACACCTGCCGGCCAACAAATCCGCGCCGGTGGCCGGCGAGGACGAGAATAGCTGAGCCTGCCACGCGGCGCGCCTCATGTTCTCGCCGTCACTGCTCGGAATCGGTCTGGTGGCCTTCGCCGGCCTGCTCGTCGGCAGCGGCGTATGGCCCATGAAGCTGGTGCGCCACTATCGCTTCGAGCACTGGTGGTTTGTCGCCATGCTCACCGGCCTCGTCGTCATCCCGTGGGCGGTCACGCTGGGCTTTTGTCCCAATGCCTTGAAGGCGCTGGGCCGGGTTCCGGCCGGCACGCTTCTGGTCGCGAATCTTTGGGCGGTGGGCTGGGGCGTGGCCAACCTGCTGAGTGGACTTTGTTTCCTGCGGATCGGTGTCGCCCTCACGGCCGCGATCCTCACCGGCCTGGGCGCTGCGCTCGGCGTGACCCTGCCGATGGTGGTCAAGGGTTCGGGGCGCTTCGAGCAGGCGCCCGACCTCGGCTCGGCCGCCGGCCTGACGGTCCTGGCGGGCGTCGGCGTGATGCTGGCGGGCGTCGGGTTGGCGGCGCTGGCGGGATTTGGCCGCGAACGCGCGCTCGAACGGGGGCGGGTGCGAGCGGTTGGCGGCTTCGCGGCCGGCCTCGCGATGGCGGTGGTCGCGGGCGTGCTGTCCTGCGGGATGGGGTTGGCCTTTGTCTACGGTCAGGGTCCGATCATGCAGGCGTTGCAGGCGGAGGGGGCGGGAGAAATTCCGGCGACGTTCGGCGTCTGGGCGGTCGGGCTCATGGGTGGCGCGATCGTGAACCTCGCCTATCCGTTCTACCTGATGGTGCGAGGCGGCACCTTGGGCGTCCTCGTGCGCCACGGGCGCGAGGGCGTGTTGGTTGCGCTCATCGGGGTAAACCTGGCGGTCGGCATTTTTCTCATGGGCAGTGGCATGCGTGCCCTCGGGGCGCTGGGCGCCTCGGTCGGTTTTGGCGTTCAGCAGGCCGCGCAGATGCTCGGCAGCCAGACGCTGGGCTTTCTCGGCGGCGAATGGCGCGGCATCGCCGGCCGGCCGCGCCATCTGATGTATGCCGCCATCGCCTGCCTGATCCTCGCCGCCGCCGTGATGGCGTGGGGGAACACGCTGGCGGACTAGCGCACCGCACCGACAGTCCTCGCCCAATTCGCATGTGGACCTCTGCCTCTCAACCCCGTCCGAGTCCACCGCCGCCGAACGTGCCTATGGCAGAGGAGATGGCTGCAGCGAAAGGGTGGATGGCGGAGTGTTTTTCCGAAACTGAAGCGACGGACTCCCGACCGTTCTTTTCGTTCAGCTATGACGGCAAACCGTCTGCGGAGCTGCTCAAGACCTGGGACCTTAAGCGGACGAGCCGCCGCCTCGACACGCAGCGAACGGAATTCACGCTCACCTACACCGATCCCGTCACGGGACTGGTCCTGCGCTGCGTCGGCGTCGGCTACCAGGATTTTCCCACTGTCGAATGGACGCTCTATTTCAGGAATCCAGGCGACCGGGACACTCCGATCCTTGCCGACATCCAAGCCGTCGATGCGACTTGGGTCCGACCGGCGGGCGGTGAGTTTGTCCTCCACCGCACCCGGGGGGATTTCTGCACGGCCGACAGTTACGAACCCTTGGCCGAGACGATGGGCCCGGGCACGGCGCGGCGGTTTGCCCCGACTGGCGGAAAATCCTCCAACGTCGAGTTCCCCTATTGGAATGTGGCGATGGCCGATGGCGGCGTCCTGCTCGCCGTCGGCTGGCCGGGCCAGTGGGCGGCACGATTCGAACGCGACGATCGCAATGGGCTGCGCGTCTGCGCCGGACAGGAGCTGACCCGCTTCGTCCTGCGGCCGGGTGAGGAAGTCCGTTCGCCCTTGGTCGCGCTGCAGTTTTACCGGGGTGACCGCGGGCGGGCTCAGAATATCTGGCGGCGATGGATGCTGGCCCACAACCTGCCCCATCCGGACGGCCAGCCGCTCGCCCCGATGTACACGTTTTGCAGCGGTGGTTTTTTTCCGGGACTGAAGGTCAGCGAAGCCTCGGAGAAGCTGTTCATCGACGCGCTGGCACGCGAGGGCATCGAACCCGGGTATTGGTGGATGGACGCCGGCTGGTATCCTTGCGCCGAGTGGTTCCAGGCGGGCACCTGGGAGGTCGATCCGGAGCGTTTTCCCCGGGGCCTCAAGGCGATCAGCGACTACGTGCATGCCCGCGGGATGAAGCTGATCGTGTGGTTCGAACCGGAGCGGGCTGCGCCCGGGACCTGGTTGACGACCCATCATCCCGCGTGGGTTTTGGGTGGGGCCGCGGGTGGCGTGGTCAACCTGGGCAACCCGGAAGCCTGGGACTGGATCGTCAACCGCGTGGACCAACTCATCACGGAGCAGGGCATCGATGTGTACCGGCAGGATTTCAACATCGATCCACTGGATTATTGGCGAGCCAACGATGCCGCGGACCGGCTAGGGATCACCGAGAACAAGCATGTCTGCGGGTACCTCGCCTATTGGGACGAGCTGCGGCGCCGGCATCCGGGCATGCTGATCGACTCGTGCGCCGGCGGTGGGCGCCGCAACGACCTCGAGACATTGCGGCGGGCCGTGCCCCTGCTGCGCAGCGATTATCAGTCCTTCACCGGGGATCCGGGTTACCTCCTCGGCAACCAGGGGCAAACTTACGGCCTCTCTGCCTGGATCCCCTTCTTTGGTACGGGCGTGTATTTCAGTTCCGTCAGGATGACGGAGAGCATGCGCAGCCATCTTTGTCCGTCGTTTTGCATCTGTGTGGACGTGAGGACGGGCGGCATTGATTGGGACCTCTATCGTCGGCTGGTCGGCCAATGGCGCCAGGTGGCGGGTTGCATGCTCGGTGACTTTTATCCCCTCACGCCGTACTCACTGGGCGCGGACAGTTGGATCGCCTGGCAGTTCGATCGGCCGGAGATGGGCGACGGCATGATCCAGGCCTTTCGACGCGACCGGAACCCGAGCGACACCCTCCTCGTGCACTTGCAGGGGCTCGACCCTGCGGCCACGTACACTGTTCGGAATCTGGACGACGATTCGACCACGGAACGATCCGGCCGGGAACTCCGCGACCAAGGTCTCGCGATTACCATCAGCCAACCGCCGGGCTCAGCCCTGGTCCAATACCAGCGGAAGTCCTGTTAGGAGACGCGCGAACCACTGCAACCGGCCTGCCAGCCGTAGGCTCGGCGAAGGATGGCGGAGAGGGTGGGATTCGAACCCACGGTACCGTTTCCGGCACGCCTGATTTCGAGTCAGGTACGATAGACCACTCTGCCACCTCTCCGATCAGGGACGGTGGAACGTAGGTTCTGGCCCCGAAAACGGAAGCCGAAAGTTTTGCGCACCGAAATCGGCGGTATAGGCGGTGCCGGAAACGCAACTTGCCGCGCCGGAAGAGGTTGGTTGGGATGGTACGTCCCCATGAAACGCTTCGCCCTGATTTTGGTCGTGGTTGTCATCGTTGCGGCCGCCGGTGGGTGGGCGGTGGCCTATTTCGAACACCAGAGCCGGGTGGAGCGCGAGGCGACCGCTGCCTTGGCCGAAGCGCGCCGATCAGGGATCCGGCTGGCGGAGATTGTGCGCGGGTGCGATGCGGCTGCCTTGGTGTTTCTCGAGGGCAAGGTGCAGCGCGTGCTGCCGATCGCCGACACGTCCTGGCGCGAGCGTTTGGCCGTGCTGCTGGAAAGCGGGGCTTACGAGACAACCAACCGGCACCTCTTGGGGATTTCTCTTCCGCTGATCCGCCTGACCCGCGAGGGCACGACGGTGCTTGAGCTCATGGTCATCGGCGATCAGTTGCGTGCGTACGGGCCCGAGGCCCAGGGCGAATTTGTCATCGGCCGGGAGCTGGCGACCGCAATCCTCGACCTGCGGATGGTCGACGCGGACGACGCTTGAGGTAGGCGCCTCAGGCCACCCAGAGCGTCTTGATATTTACGAACGCGCGGATGCCAAGGAGGCCGAGTTCGCGGCCGTAGCCGCTCTCCTTGATGCCACCGAAGGGCAGGGTGGGATCGGAGCGCACGAAATCGTTCACGAAAACCATGCCGGCTTCGAGTTGGGCCGCGACCTCGCGTCCGCGGCGGCGGTCGCGGGTGAAAACGGCGGCGCCGAGGCCGTACACGGTGTCGTTCGCCACGGCGATGGCTTCGGCCTCGTCGGCGACCGGAATGATCGCCGCGACCGGACCGAAGAGCTCCTGGTCGTAGGCGGGCATGCCGGGTTTGACGTTGGTCAGGACGGTGGGCGGATAAAACCAACCCGGGCCGGCGGCGGGCTTGCCGCCTAGAAGGAGACGCGCGCCCTTGCGCACGCTTTGGCGCACCTGACGGTGCAGCTCGTCGCGCAGGTCGTGGCGGGCGAGGGGACCGACCTCGGTCGTGGCGTTGGCGGGATCGCCCATGCGGCGCGCGGCCATGCGGGCGACGAGGCGCTTCTCGAATTCGCGGCGGACCGCGGCAACAACCACGAACCGCTTGGCGCTCACGCAGCTCTGGCCGGCGTTCACCAGGCGCGAGGCGGCACAGACCTCGGCGGCGCGGTCGAGATCGGCATCGGCGAGAATCACATACGGATCGCTGCCGCCGAGTTCGAAGACGCACGGCTTCAGCGCAGCGCCGGCCAGCGCCGCAACCTGCCGACCGGCCTCCGTGCTGCCGGTGAGCGTCACCCCGCGGATGCGCAGGTCGGCGATGATGGCGGGGATCTCGGTCGAGCGCACGAGCAGTGTCTGCAGGAGCCCGCCCGGCAGGCCGGCGTCGGTGCAGACCTGCGCGATGGCGAGCGCGCAGCCCGATACGTTCGAGGCGTGCTTCAGCACCAGCGGATTTCCCGCCATGAGGGCCGGAGCGGCGGCGCGGAACACCTGCCAGAACGGGAAATTCCACGGCATGATCGCCAGGATCGGCCCGAGCGGTTCGTACACGACGCGGGCGCTGCGCGGGGCGCCCGGCGGGTGCTCCGGGGCGAGGTACGCGGCGCCGTGCTTGGCGTAGTGGTCGCAGACCATCGCGCACTTCTCGACCTCGGCGCGGGCCTGGGTGACGGGCTTGCCGACCTCCGCCGTGATCAGATCGGCCAGATCATCGCGTTGCGCGCGCAACGCGCGGGCAAGATTGCGCAGGTGCCGGGCACGGAGGGCCGGGGCCGCCTCGCGCCAGCCGAGGAAAGCCGCCTGGGCGCGCTTCAGCGTTGCCGCGATCTGCAGGGAGGTGTGGAGGACGTGGATGTGGAGCCGCTGGCCCGTGGCGGGGTTGATCGAGACCATTGACATGCGGCCAAAGTGCGTCGCGTTGAGCGGACGGCCAACAAAAATTCCACAATCCATTTTTTTACCACGGATTACACGGATAACACGGATCTGGAGTCCAATCCCCGAACCCGGTTGGTTCCGGTTTGCATCCGTGTAATCCGTGAAATCCGTGGTTAATCGGCCTTGGAATCACAGGTTGTTGTTGGGTTGCCTCGGGCAAATTCCCTCCCTCTGCTGGGCGGCAACCATAACCCCGTATTCAATGAAATCCCTCCGATCGTTCCTCCTCACCCTCGGGCTGGCCCTGGCCGGCACCAGCATGCTCGCGGCCTCTTCGGCCACGCTCGCTGAATTCCAGGCTGCGGCCGAAAAGGCCGGCCTCGCCCTGGACCTGGCGACGTACCCGCAGACGCCCGCTGACATCAAGGCCAAGGCCGAGCAGGCCATGCAGCAGGCCGACGCCGCGCTGACCAAGCTCGCCGCGCAGGACCCGGCGACCCTCACCTTCGCGAATACCTTTGCGGCGTACGACGCCATCACCGCCCGCGTGGGCGACGTCTACCAGGTGCTCAGCACCGTGGCCGAGTCGAGCGTCGACGCGGCCATGCGCGACACCGCCAATGAAACCAACGTCAAGCTCCAGGGCTGGTTCGTCGGTCTCGATTACCGCGATGACATCTACCGTGCCCTGAAGGCCGTCGCCGACAGCAAGCCCAAGCTCGACGCCGACCAGCAGCGCCTCGTGGACGAGCAGATGCGCACCTACCGCCGCGCCGGCCTGGCGCTGCCCGCCGCCGAGCGCGCCGAGGTCGAGAAACTCCGCAAGGACCTCGCCGGCCTCAACACCGAGTTTGCCGTCAACATCAACAACGCCCGCGCCCCGCTTGACTTCACCGCCGCGGAACTCGCCGGCGTGCCGCAGACCTTCCTCGACAGCCCCGGCGTCAAGCAGGCCGACGGCCGCTACCGCGTCATGGCCAACGTCACCTGGCACGCCCAGGCCGTCAGCTCCAATGCCACCAACGCCGAGGTCCGCAAGCAGGTCTACCTGGCCCGCAACCGTCTCGCCCGCGAGACCAACGTTCCCGTCCTCTCCAAGCTCGTTGCCCTCCGCGCCGACATCGCCCGCCGCCTCGGCTATGCCACCTGGGCCGACTACCAGACCGAGACCCGCATGGCCAAGAACGGCGCCGCCGTCGTCGCCTTCGAGGAGAACCTCGTCGCCGGCCTCGAGCCCAAGTTTGCCGCCGAGCTCGAAACCCTGCGCGCGCTCAAGGCCGCCGACGTCGGCGACGCCAAGGCGCAGCTCGAACCGTGGGACGTCAGCTTCTACACCGACAAGCTCCTCAAGGACAAATACGCCGTCGATACCGAGAAGCTCCGCGTGTACTTCCCCTACCAGGCGACGGTCGACGGCATGTTCGCCATCTACCAGAAGATCTTCGGCCTGAAGTTCACCGCCGTGGAGCCGCCCTATGTCTGGGCACCCGGCGTGCAGCTCTACATCGTGGCCGATGCCGCCACGAGCGCCCCGATGGGCGCCTTCTACCTCGACATGTTCCCGCGCGAGGGGAAGTTCAACCACTTCGCCTGCTTCCCGCAGCTGTCCGGCGGCGTCATGGCCGACGGCCGTTACGCCCTGCCCGTGGCCGCGCTGCTCTGCAACTTCCCGGCGCCTTCGGCCGAACAGCCCTCGCTGCTCAAGCACAGCGACGTCGTCACGCTCTTCCATGAATTTGGCCACGTCATGCACGCCATGCTGAGCCGCTCGCGCTTCGTCGCCCAGGGCGGGTTCACCGTCCCGCAGGACTTCGTCGAGGCTCCGTCGCAAATGCTCGAGAACTGGGTCTGGGACAAGGCCGTGCTCGACACCTTCGCCGCCGATTACCGCGATCCGGCCAAGAAAATCCCGACCGAGACCATCGATGCCCTCGTCGCCGCCCGCCAGGCCACCGAGGCCTACGCCACGCGCCGCCAGCTCTCGCTCGGCCTGATCGACCTCGCCCTGCACAACGTCTCCGCCGATGCCGCCGCCAAGATGGATGTCGTCGCCGCCACCAATGCCGTGACCGCCCGCGTGCTGATGCCGCCCGCGCCCGACACTGCCTTCGTCGCCTTCTTCGGCCACATGGCCGGGTACGACGCCGGCTACTACGGCTACATGTGGGCCAAGGTGCTCGCGCTCGACATGGCCAGCGTCTTCCAATCCGCCCCCGCCGGCTTCCTCGACGAGACCGTCGGTCGCCGCCTGCGCGACGAGATCTACGGCGTGGGCCACACCCGCGATGTCGCCGAGTCCGTCGAGAAGTTCCTCGGCCGCCCGCGCTCGCAGGACGCCTTCCTCGAGTACGTCGGCATCAAGAAATAACCAGAAAATCACCCTCAAGACCGGCTCACGCGGAGGCGCGGAGATCGCTGAGAATACAGGATTCTCCGTGCGCTCCGCGACTCCGCGTGAGCTATTTTCCGCCCCGAACTCCCCATCCCATGAATAAGTCCCTGTGTCTCTTTTTTGCAGCCGCGTTGCTGTCAAATCCGCTCCAAGCGGCGGCGACCCTTGCCGATTTCCAAGCCAGCGCGCTGGCGGCCAACCAGGTCCTTGAACTGCCGGACTATCCCCGCACGCCGGAAAGGATCGCCACCGGCACTGAGCAGGCCATCGCCACCGCCGAGTCCGAACTCAAGGCGATCGCCGCCCAGGATCCTGCCAAGCTCACCTTCGCCTCTACGTTCGCGGCCAATGACGCGATTGTCAGTCGCGTCCTCACCTGGGCCAACCAGGTCGGCACGATCACGGAGACGCACCCCGACAAGGCCATGCGCGACGCTGCGCGCGACGCCGAGATGAAGCTCGAGGCCTGGCTGATCACGCTCGATTACCGCGAGGACATCTACCGCGTTCTGCAGGCTTTCGCCGACACGAAGCCGACGCTCGATCCGCAGGAGCAGCGGCTCATGGACTACGCCCTGCGTGACTATCGCCGGGCCGGTCTCAACCTGCCGGCGGCCGAGAAGAACAAGGTCGAGCAGCTGCGCAAGAAGCTGTCCGAGCTCGAGCAGCAGTTCTCCCGCAACATCAACGAGGCGCGCGCACCGATCGATTTCACCGCCGAGGAACTCGTTGGCGTTCCGGCCAGCCTCCTCGACAGCCCCGGCGTGCGCCAGCCGGACGGACGATTCCGCGTGCAACCGCACATCACCTTCCACGCCGTCATCATCGCTGAAAACGCCGACAATCCCGAGACGCGCAAGCGCATGAGCCTCGCCCGCGGCCGGCTCGCGATGGAGAAGAACATCCCGGTGCTCGCCAAGCTCGTGACCCTGCGCGCCGAGATCGCGGAGCGGCTGGGCTACAAGAGCTGGGCCGACTATCGCATCGAGGTGCGCATGGCCGGCAGCGCCGGAACCGCGCTCAAATTCGAAGAGGACCTCGTCGCCGGCCTGCAGCCCAAGTTCGAGGGCGAGATCGAGGCGCTCCGCGCCCTCAAGGCCCAGCACACCGGCGATGCCGGCGCCAAGCTCGAGCCCTGGGACATCGGTTACTACACCAACAAGCTGATGAAGGAACGCTACGCCGTGGACGCCGAGTCGCTGCGCGTGTTCTTCCCGTATCAGCCCGCGCTCGAGGGCATGCTCAACACCTACCAGCGCATCTTCGGCCTCAAGTTCACCCGCATCGAGCCTTCGTATGTCTGGGCCGATGACGTGCAGCTCTACATCGTGGCCGACGCTGCTACCGGCGTGCCCATGGGCGCCTTCTACCTCGACATGTTCCCACGCGAGGGGAAGTACAACCACTTCGCCCACTTCCGGCAGAACACGGGCCGGATGCGCCCTGACGGCAGGTACGAGCTGCCGGTCTCGGTGCTCGTGTGCAACTTCCCGCCGCCGTCGGCCGACAAGCCCTCGCTGCTCTCGCACGACAACGTCGAGACCCTCTTCCACGAGTTCGGCCACGTCATGCACAACCTGATGGGTCGCGCCCGCTTCCAAAGCCAGACCTACTCGGGCGTGCCGAAGGACTTCGTCGAGGCGCCGTCGCAGATGCTGGAGAATTGGTGCTGGGACAAGGCCGTGCTCGACACCTTCGCCGCCGATTACCGCGATCCGTCCAAGAAGATCCCTGCCGAGACCATCGACGCCATGATCCGCGCCCGCGAGGCCACCGAGGGTTATGGCACGCGGCGCCAGCTGAGCCTCGGGCTCATCGATCTGGGGTACCACACGCTGTCGGCCGAAAATGCCTGGGTCGCGGACGTCGTGAAAATGAGCAACGACACCATCGCCCGTGTGTCCATCGCGCCCGCGCCCGACACCGCCTTTGTCGCCAACTTCGGCCACCTCGCCGGCTACGATGCCGGCTACTACGGCTACCTGTGGGCGAAGGTCCTCGCCTGTGACATGGCCAGCGTCTTCAAGGCCGCGCCCGGCGGTTTCCTCGACGAAAAGGTCGGCCGCCGCCTGCGCGACGAGATCTACGGGGTGGGCAACACCCGCGACGTGGCGCAGTCGGTCGAGATCTTCCTCGGTCGCCCGCGCTCGCAGGAGGCGTTTCTGGAATACGTCGGCATCACGAAGTAACCGTTGCCATCAGCGAACCGGCTCACGCGGAGACGCGGAGGCCGCGGAGGTAAAATCCATGGTTGGTTTGTCTCCGTGTCCTCCGCGACTCCGCGTGAGACCGTTTGCATTGCGCCGCGGTGGGAGACCGGCGATGCTGCGCGAACGGAATGAAGCGTATGCTCACGATCATCCTCACGACGGTGGGCCTCGGCTATCTGGCAGTGTGCGCGCTGTTGTTCTTTCGGCAGCGCGCGATGCTGTATTTCCCGGCCACCACCACCTTGGCGGACCAGCTCGCCTATGCTCCGGGCGCGGGGCTGGAACCTTGGCTGGACGGCGCTGGCGAGCGCATCGGGTGGAAACGGGAGCCGCGTGGCGGGGCCGCAACGGAGCAGCGCTGGCTCATTTTGCACGGCAATGCGGGCTTGGCCGTGCAGCGGGCGTATTGGGCTGACGCCCTTGAGCGGGTGCTGACGGGGCGGTCGCTGGCCGTCTATATTCTCGAATATCCCGGCTATGGCCGTCGTCCGGGGTCGCCGTCGCAGACGACGATCACCGCCGCGGCCTTGGCGGCATTTGATCGCCTGCCGGCGGATGGACGCGGCGTCTTCCTGTTGGGCGAATCGCTCGGTTGTGCGGTGGCGGCACAGGTGACCCAAGCCCGGCCGGAGCGCGTCGGCGGCCTCGTGCTGGTTTCACCCTTCAACCACCTGGCCGACGTCGCGGCGCACCACTATCCATGGTTGCCGGTGCGCGGGCTGATCCGCGACCCTTGGCGGTCCGACGAAGCCCTCCGGGATTTTCGCGGTCCGATCGCAATCATCGCCGCCGAGCGCGACAGCGTGGTGCCAGCCGCGTTTGCCCGACGGCTCCACGACGGACACCCCGGGCCCAAGCACCTGCACGTCGTCGCGGGCGAGGACCACAACCTGTTCATCTTCGACCAGCCGTGGTTCGCCGACGCCGTTCGCTTCGCGTCGCGGCAACGGTAGGCCGCGAGCTTGCTCGCGCTCCAGCGGCGTGCGCATGCCAAACGAGCGCCCGCAAGCGGGCAGCCTACCGTGACCGCGGCGGGACACCTTATCCCTGCTGATCGTGCACTTCCAGGCCCGGGATCTGCCGGAAATGCGCGTCGCGGGTGAGCACGGCGGCACCGGTTTGCAGGGCGCAGGCGGCGATGAGCACGTCGGACGCCGGCAACACCAGGCCCTGGCGGTCGAGCGCCCAGGCGAGATGCGTGGCGCGCTGCCAGATCTGGCTGGTTGCCTGGATGTAGATCATCACGGCGAAGCGCTCGCGGAACTTCTCGTAGATTCCCTGGTGCGAACGCCCCCGGCAGACCTCCATCGCCACCATGCCGCAGGTCGCGAACTCCCACTCCTCCGCGTGCGCCGCCAGCACCCGGAAGGGGTCCTGGCCGGCGCGCGCGCAGTCGATGTAGAAGTTACTGTCGGGGAGTATCAGGCTGACCATAGGGAGACTGGCCGTCCTCTGCGACCATGAGACCGTGACTGTCGAGGGCGTCTGCCGCCGAAGGGGCGAACTCAGCCTTTAGCTGATCGGGCGTCAGGCCCAGACCCTGGCTGAACAGCTCCTTCATCTTGTGCCGCCGGGCCATCTCGGTCAGGGCGAGCTCGACGGCCTGGGTCTTGGTCTTGGCTCCGGTCACCTTCATGACGCGGTCGAGAACGTCCTCGTCGATGTGCATGGTCATTTTCATGCGAGGCATCGGTATGGCATCGATACCATACCGCAAGCCAATTGGTATGGCAACCTAGCCAACACATAGGAGATGAAGCTCTTAATTACTCCGGTTGATGTAGCCGGACCGGCAATCGGCGGCCTGCCTCAGACGCTCTCCAGCAGCTTGTTCAACCGGGCGACCATGGCGGTGGCGTCGTCGAGTAGGCCGGCGGAGATGAGGGCGTTGTCGAGGAGTTGTTCCGCCACGAGCTTGGCCTTTTCCGGGTTGGCCGTGTGCATGCCGTGGAGGTGCTTCACGACGGCGTGGCGCGGGTTGATCTCGAGGTTCACGCGCAGGGGCGTTTCGGCGCCGTCCTTGTTCATGGCCTTCATCATGCGGCGCATGTGGGGGGACATGAACTTGTCGGCGTTGAGGGCGAGGACCGGCGAGTCGACCAAGCGGTCGCTGGGCTTCACCTCGGCGACGCGTTCGCCGAGGGTGTCCTTGAGCCAGGTCGCGAGGGCCTTGGTGTCGTCCTCGCTGAGGCCGCCCTCGGGCTTGGGCAGGTCGGCGAGCTTCACGTCGGCATGGTCGGCGGCGGTGAGCTTCTTGCCGTCGAATTCGCGGACGTTGTTCATCACGTATTCGTCCACGGCCTCGTAGCAGAACAGCACCTCGAGGTTGCGGGCTTTGAAGCCTTCGAGGTACGGGCCGCTCTCGATGGCGGCGCGGCTGGGGCCGACGAGGTAATAGACTTCCTTTTGGTCGGTGCCCATGCGTGAGACGTAGTCGGCGAGGGAGGTGGTCTTGCCCTTCTCGGTGAGGGAGGACTCGAAGCGGAGCAGCTTCACGAGCTGGTCCTTGTGGGTGTAGTCCATGGCGGCGCCCTCCTTGAGGAAGATGCCGAACTCGCCGTAGAATTCGTTGAACCCGTCGATCCGCTTCTCGGCCTCCTCCTCGAGGAACTTCAGGAAGCGCTTGGTGATGACCTTGCTGAGCTTCTCGATGAGGGCCTTGTCCTGCATCGTCTCGCGGGAGATGTTCAGCGGGAGATCCTCGCTGTCGACGACGCCCTTGAGGAAGCGCAGCCACTCGGGCAGGAGGTGCTTGGGCTTGGCGTCGATCATCACCTTGCGGCAGTAGAGCGACACGCTCGGCTCGAGACGGGCGAAGCCGAGTTTCTCGGTGTTCTCCTTCGGGACGAAGAGCAGGGCGTTGATGGCCAGCGGGGCGTCGGCCGAGAAGTGCAGGCGGTAGCGCGGCTCGTCGAAGGCGTGGGCCTGGAACTTGTAGAACGCGGTGTACTCCTCGTCCTTGATCTCGTTCTTGTTGCGGAGCCAGAGGGCCTGGATCGTGTTGACGTGCTTGCCGTTGAGGTTGATCGGGAACGAGACGAAGGCGCTGTAGCGCTCGAGGATTTCCTTCACCTTCCAGTCAGCGGCGAAGTCGGCGGCGTCGTCCTTCAGCGTGATGACGATCTTGGTGCCGCGGCGGTCGCCCTCGTTCTCCTCGATCTCGTAGCTGCCGGAGCCGTCGCTCGTCCAGACGTGGCCGGGCTCATCCTTTTTCCACGAGCGGGAGTAGACCTTCACCGACTTGGCGACCATGAAGGCGGAGTAGAAGCCGACGCCGAACTGGCCGATGAGGTTGGTGTTCTTGGCGGCGCCCTCGCCGAGGGCCTTGAGGAAGGCCTTGGAGCCGGAATGGGCGATGGTGCCGAGGTTCTCGACGAGCTCGGCGCGGGTCATGCCGACGCCGAAGTCCTGGATCGTGATGGTCTTGGCCTTGTCGTCGGTCGTGACGTTGATCTCGAGCGTGAGTTGGTCGTCGAAGATCTCCTTCTCGGTCAGCTGGGTGTGGCGCAGCTTTTCCAGCGCGTCGGAGGCATTGGACACCAGCTCGCGGATGAAGATTTCCTTCTCCGTGTAGAGCGAGTGGGTGACGATATCGAGCAGCTGGCTGATCTCGGCTTGGAACTCATATTTTTTCGGAGTGTGGGTGGACATGGTTGAAGAGGATGTGGGATTTGAGAGAATTACCGGCAAAGGTGCACCGGAGGCGACGACCATCGCGCGGAATGGTCAGTTTAGCGGTGACCGGTAAAAATCAAGCGGCGGTTTACCGCCCCCGGGTCTCGGGCTTCGGGTGTCCGCCGGGGCCCCAGCCATCGGTGCGGGAGGAAACTGCGGCCAGGGGCTCGAAGGCATACTCGATCGCGTTGGGCGTGACGGTGAAGACCTGGAAGCCCAGGCGCGGGTCGCCGTCGGGCCAGCGTTGCGCCCATTGCGCCATGGCGGTGGAAGCACCGAAACAGTAGGTGATGCCGTCGACGGTGAACGGCGGGCGGCGGCAGTGCACATGGCCGCTGAGCACGTGCGTCACTCCGGCGGCGCGGTAGGCCTCGATCAGCTGACGACGCGGCGCCGGGTCGACGGTGAAATACCACTCCAGGTACTCCTCGTTGCGGGTCAGGTCGCGCGCCGGGTCGGCGGGGGTGTCGGCGAAGAGCGGATAGTGGTTCAGCATCACGTGCCAGCGGGTGCGGGGAAACCCGGCCAGGAGCGCAAGCCAGGCATTGAGCGCGGCGGCGGAGGGGAGGGAGGTGCCGGCGACGGCCTCGTAGCAGCCACTGAAGCGCACGCCGCGGTGCACGAAACTCCACGGGAAGTTGCCGAGGTGTTCGCGGAAGGCTTCAAGTTGGGCCTCCGTCACGTTGAGGGCGACGTCGTCGCGGTCGGACCATGCGCCCTGGCGGTCGGCGTGCTTGTTGCCCGTGTCCATGTTTCCCGGGATCGCGTGCCAGCGCACCCCGGTCGCGTCGAGGGTCGCAGCGGCGTCGGCGAACTCCCAGGCGTTGAGGTTACCGTCGCGAGTGAGGTCGCCGCCGACGAGCAGCAGGTCGGGGCGTCGCGCCCTGATCTGGCCTGTGGCCGTGGCCCAGTTGTCGTTGATCGCGGGCTTGAAGCGGTACGAACGCGGCGATCCGACATGGATGTCCGTCACGTGGACGAACTGCCAGCTGGGATCGGTGCCAGGCATGGCCGCACGGGCGGCTCAGCGCTCGTCGGTGTGCCGCTTGTCGATCGGTTCGACGTGGGCGAGGTCGTGCTCGTGCTTGGCGCCGGGGCCGCGCAGCACGCGGACGACGCACCAGACGAAGAGGACGGTCACGAAACCGACCGACAGTATCATGTTGATCCAGCCTCCGGTGGTCATGGCAGGGATTCCTCCTTGTTGGCGTTGGCTTCACGCCGGATCCAGTTCTTGCCGGCGATGTTCACGAGGATGAGCGAAAAGACGGTCATGATGACGATCCACCCGACGCTGAGCCGGGCCACGAAATTGGGTTCGGCACCGACGAGGTCCTTCACATAGCTGGTGGGGTTGAAGTGGGGATGGCTGAACGAGTAGTTCCAGCCGAAGACATTCTGCAGCACGAACAACCCGAACACGAGCAGCAGGAAAGTCGGCGTCACATACTTGATGATGAACTTGTATACGCTGGGGATGCGCATTTCCGCGCCCTCGTGGGCGATGGCCCAGCCGCGCTCGATGCCCATCCCCCATCCGAAGATGAGGACCAGGATCGTGGCCTGAATGAAGAGCATCACGGTGCCGACCCAGAAGTCGATCGTGTCGAGGGCCTTCAGGTCCTTGGAGAAGTACCACACGAACAGCGTGCCGATGGCCGTGACGAGGCCGAGCAGGGCGACGGATTGCTTGCGCCCGATGTTCAGGCCCTCCTCGAGGAAGGCGATGCCGGGCTGCAGCATCGAGAGCGAGCTCGTGATGGCCGCGAGGAAGAGCAGGAGGAAGAAGATCGTGGCGAAGACCTGACCGCCGGGCATGCGGGCAAAGACCTCGGGCAGGACGTTGAAGCCGAGCCCGAAAGTGCCCTGGCCGACGATGCCGGCCGCGCCAAGAAAGATGAAGGCGGCCGGCACGGTGATCAGGCCGCCGAGGCCGACCTCGCAGAACTCGTTGGCCGCGGAGGCGGTGAGACCGCTGAGCACGACGTCGTCCTTGCTCTTGAGGTAGCTGGCGTAGGTGATGATCACACCGAAGCCGACCGACAGGGAAAAGAAGATCTGGCCGGCGGCGGCGAGCCAGAGCTGCGGGTTCTTCAGGCCGGTGGCGATGTCGCCGGGATTCCAGAGGTAGCCGAGGCCGTTGATGACGTTCTGGTCCGGCTTGGCGAGGTCGGGCGTGCCGAGGGTGAGCACACGCACCAGCACGATGACCGCGATAAGGATCAGGAGGGGCATGCCCCACTTGCAGACGAACTCGATGCCCTTCGAGATGCCGCGGTAGATGAAGTAAAAATTCAGGACGTAGACGATGAGGACAAAGATGCCGACGTCGCCGAGGCCGAAGTGCAGCGCGACTCCATCGGAACTCGCCCCGGTGAAGCGGCCGAAGAACTCGCCGTAGTTCATGCCCGGCTGGTGCAGGGTGCCGGCCATGGAGTTCAGCGCGTAGCCCAGGCACCAGGCCTCGATGTACACGTAGTACATGTAGATGCACACCGGCACGATGAAGCCGATCACACCGAGATACTTGCCGGAGGGTCGGGTGAGCAGCGCCTGGAAGATGCCGGGCGTCGAATGGTAGCCGGCGCGCCCGCCGTAGCGGCCGAGGGTCCACTCCACCCAGCAGATCGGGATGCCGATGAGGAGGAGCGACGCGAAGTACGCGATCATGAAGGCGCCGCCGCCGTACTGGGCCGCGAGTCCGGGGAACCGCAGGAAATTGCCGAGCCCCACCGCACTGCCGGCCACGGCCAGGATGACGCCGAGCCGTGAGCTCCAGGCTTCTTGGGTTTGTGCCATGGGCGGGCATGAAGACCGGTCCGGCCGGCGCGGGCAACCCCAAGTTTCGGGAATCGTGGCTCCGGTTTGGGCTTTGCCTCGGCCGCGCGCCCGGCTTTCATGCGGCTGCGTTGAACACCTACGACCGACATCTCCTGCGCGAGTGGCTGCACATCCTCGGCCTGGTCCTCGTCGCCATGATCGGGCTGCTGTTCATGCAGGTCCTGTACGACGATTTCCGGTATCTCAACGACCTCGGCGCAGAGGCGGCGGATTTCGGCGCCTACTTTTTCGTCACCATCCCGGGCTTCCTGTCGCTGGTCCTGCGCGTCGCGCTGCTGATCTCGCTGCTCTTCGTGCTCGGGAAGCTGCATCGCGCCAACGAGTTCACCGCCCTGCGTGCCGCTGGTGTCAGCCTCCTGCGCATCACGGCCCCCGTCTGGCTCGTCGGCGCGCTCGCCTGCGGCCTGACCTGGTACCTCAACGCCAGCGTCGTCCCCTGGTCGGTCGAGGAATCGCGCGCCCTGCGGGAGAGCCTGCAGTACCGGCAGCAGGTGCGGACCCAGGCCGAGGACCGCGTCGGCGCGGTGTACAGTGTCGGTTTCGACAACCGCGCCGCCGGCCGCATGTGGTTTTTCAACCGCTACAGCCAGTTCACCCGCAAGGGCTACGGCGTCACGTTGTCCGAGCTCGACCCGCAGCGCCGCGAGCAGCGGCGGATCGTGGCCGCCGAGGCCTGGCGGGATCCGGTGCGCGGCGGCTGGGTTTTCCGCGACGGGCGGGAGCTGATCTTCGAACCGGAGACCGCCGAGATGATCGAGCCGCGGCCGTTCACGGAACTCTTCCGGCCGGATTGCAACGAGGACCCGCGGCTCATGCTCATCATCGACCGCAAGGCGGGCGACCTGTCGTTCTTCGAGCTCGGCCGGCTGATCGACTACCTCCGGCAGACCGGCAGTCCCAAAGTCGTGCCCTACGAGGTGCGCTACTTCAGTCTCATCGCCGACACGCTCGGGCCGCTCATCATCATCGGGCTTGCCGTCCCCTTTGCCGTCTCGGGTGTGCGCGTGAATCCGGCCGTGGGCGTGTCGAAATCCATCGGCCTCTTCTTCCTCTATTACATCTTCATCAACCTGGCCTCGTCGCTCGCGACCAAGGGCGTCATCGAACCACTCCTTGCCGCCTGGGTGCCGAACCTCGGCATGGCCGCGATCGGGCTCTGGCTGTTCGTGCGGCTGCGGTGAACCCGTAGGCCGCGAGCTTGCTCGCGCTTTTACCGCCTGCGCCCGCCGAACCAGCGCCCGCGAGCGGGCTGCCTACGGTGTACTAGTCGGCCGCGGGTTCACATCCGCGCCACCAGCCACGCCTCGATCCGCTCCCAGACCTTGTTGCTGGGCCAGAGCATGATGACCCAGACGACGAAGCAGTTGATGTAGCTGAGAAAGACGGCGGCGCTGGCCATGTCCTTGATCCGCTTGGCCAGCGGGTGCTGCTCCGGCCGCACATAATCGATCACCAGCTCGATCGCCGAGTTGAGCAGTTCGACGACCAGAATGAGGACGAGCGAACCGATCATCAGCGCCGTGGAGGCCGCGTTGACCGGTAGGACGATCGCCAGGGGCGTCAGCAGCAGGCAGAAGATCAGGCCCTCCCGGAACGACGGCTCATGCCGCAGCGCGGCGAAGAAGCCCTCGACCGCGTAGCGCACGGACGCGAAGAAATTGAGCACGCTGCGGCGCTTCAGGGCCTGGTCGGATGGGTTGGCGTTCACAAAGCGGCGGTCAGGCCCGGTTCAATCCCGCGGCGGCGCGGGGCGGAAGTCCGTGAAATCGTTCACGATGCCCTCGTAGGGCCGGTCCTGCTTGTAGATCTCCAGAATGCGCCCGTGCTCGTGGTCGCTCGTCGGGAAGATGCGCGGCGCCTCGCCGCGCAGGAGAATCGCGGTGTAGGCACGGTGCCGGTCGACGAGGCGGCGGATGACAACCATGGGTGAGGCTAGTGGAAAATTGCTCCGTGGCAAATCGGGTGACGTCAGCTCCAGTTGAAATTGAAGCTGATGCTGATGCGCTCGGCCTCGACCCGGTTGGCCGGTACCTCGTGACGCAGCCAGCTTTCGAACAGCACGACGTTGCCGGCGACGGCAGGGTAGGTGACGTGGTGCCGGACCGCCGGCCGCGCGGCCGCCCGCCGCGGCGGCGCCGCCATGAACTTGCTCAGGCGCGGATCCTCGAATTTGAGGCCCGGGCAGCCTGCCGGTGTCGCCACGTAATACGTCCCGCTGATGAACGAGAGCGGGTGCAGGTGCAGCGAATGCGCGGCCGTCGGCGGCATGATGTTCACCCAGCAGTCGGTCAGGCGGATGGTCCGGCCGCGGAGGTCGAATTCCAGCGCCCGGGCGTAGGCGCGGGCGTGGCGCAGCAGCTTCTGCTCCAGGTCGGCAAAGGTGCTCGAGAAACGGTGCAGCTCGTTCATCGAGGCATAGCTCGTGTAGCCGCCCGGATAGTTGACGGCCGACCAACGCCGGCCGGCCGCGTCGAAGTCGCGCAGGCGCCGGCACTCGCCGGCCAGTTCCGCATTCAACCGGGCCAGGCCGGATTTTTGCAGGGGCTCGCAATAGAGCAGCGTGGGAAACCAGGCGCGAACGGGCATGCTCGTAGGTTGCCCGGCGCGGCGGAACCGGCAACGGTGAAAATTCGCGGCGATTTTGCTTCTGCCCTGCGTGGATCGCCGGCAGGTTGCCCGCGTCATGGTGCGGACACTCCTCCTCCTCGCCGGTCTGCTCGCCCCGCTCCTCGTGGTCGCCGAGCCCGTGCGCACGCTGCTGCTCGAGCTCCGGCATGTGCCGGAGGACATGCGGGCCTCGTCGGGGGTCGAGGCCGGATCCGGGGCTTATTCCTACGACTCCTATGACCGCGAACGCGTGCTCAGCGTCGTGCGCGACACGGTCCTCATGCTCGCCACGCCGGAGGAACTCGCCCAGGCGAAGGCCGAGGGTCTCGATGTCCGCGTGCTGATGGAAAGCAACGACAAGCTGACGCTCATCCGCCGGGCGCTTTACGGTCCCACGCTCAAACCGACCGTCTATCATACCTATGCCCGCATCACGCAGCGGGCCGATGAACTCATGGCCGCCCGGCCGGGCCTCATGCAGCGGGTGCAGATCGGCGAGACCACCCACCATCGCCAGCCCATCTACGCCTACCGGCTCGCCAACGACGTGCGCCAGCCCCAGGAGCGGCCCGCGGTGCTGCTCAACGGCTGCCATCACGCCGACGAGGTCCTGGGCGCCGAGATCGTGGTTGCCTTCATGGAACGCCTGATGACCGGGTACGGCACCGAGGCCGAGGTCACGCGTTGGCTCGACACGCTCGAGATCTGGCTCGTGCCGGTCGTCAATGTCGACGGCCACGATGTCGTGACCTCGGGTCAGGATCCGCGCTGGCGCAAGAATCTCCGCGATGTCGACGGCGACGGCACGGTTTCCTACCCCGAGGGCGTTGACGTCAACCGCGGGTACGATTTCAACTGGGCGTTCGGCGGCACCAACGAACCCGCCAAGGTGAGCTACCGCGGGCCGCACCCGTTCTCCGAGGCCGAGAACCGCGCCATGCGGCGGCTGGCGGAGATGCGGCAGTTCCTGCTCTCGATCTCCTATCACAGCCAGGGCGAGGTGATCTTCTACCCGTGGATCTGGAACGGAAAGCCGGCGCCGGACGACGAGATCATCCGCCGCATCGCCGCCGACGTGGCCGCGAACATCCCGCGCATGGACGGCAGCGGCACCTACGCGATTTCGCCGGGTGGCGCCTCGAGCCAGAGTTATCCGTGGTTTTACGGCCGGCACGGTACGTTCGACATGATCATCGAGACCGGCAAGGGCGCCCACCTCTTCCCGCCGCACGAGGTGCCGGGCATCGTTGCCGCCAACCTCCAGGGCGTGACGGCTTGGCTGCGCCACGCCGAGGGCCCGGGCCTCGCCGTCAAGGTCACCGACGTCGCGACCGGCGCACCCCTCGTCGCCCAGGTCTGGCTGCCGCAGATAGAAAACGAGACCGTCGACCGGCGCACCACCGACGCGACCTTTGGCCGTCGCTGGCGCCTGCTGGAGCCGGGCACGCATGATGTGATCATTTCATGCCCGGGCTACCGCACGGTGACTTTGCCTGCGACGGTTGTGAACGCGGATGGATGGACCGAATTGAAAGTGAAGATGGAGGCGGACGGTGACGTCCGTTGATATCCGCCGGTTGATTCGCCGGGTGTCGGTCATGATTCTGGCCCTGGGGGGCTGTGCCGCCGCCGAGCCGCCGACCCGCACCTTGCTGTTGGAAATTCCGGAGGTGCCGGCGGCGGAGCAGACCTCCACGGGCCGGTTCTACTATGACGGCTACGGTTTCGAGCGGGTGATCCGCATGTTGCGGAATACCGCGGTCATCCGCGCTACGCCCGCGGAAATGGCGGAATTGCAGCAGGCCGGTTATGCGCCGCGGGTGGTGCTGGAGACGACGGATGAGATGCTGCTCTACCGGCGCGCCATTTACGGTCCGGCGTTGCAGCTCAGTCCGGTCTACCATCGTTACGATCAGATCACGGCGCTGGCTGCGGCCTTGGCGGCGGCACATCCGCAGTTGATCTCCCGGCTGCAGATCGGGGAAACGCAGCACCATCGCCGGCCCATCTACGCCTACCGGGTGTCAAACCAGGCGGCGGTGCGACAGGACCGCCCGCGCGTCATGTTTAACGGGGCGCATCACTCCGACGAATTGCTGGGCACCGAAATCGTCGTCGCCCTCTTGGGCAAACTGGTGAACGGCTATGGTACCGACGTTGAGGTGACGCGCTGGCTCGATACCCTTGAAATCTACCTCGTGCCCGTGGTGAATGTTGACGGTCATGACATGGTGACCTCCGGTCGCGATCCGCGCTGGCGCAAGAACCTGCGCGATGTGAACGGCGACGGCGTGGTGGGGGAGTTTCACGAGGGGGTAAACCTGAATCGCAATTACGACTTCAACTGGACCATGGGCGGGTCGCCCGACCCGGCCAAGATCGGTTACCGCGGGCCGTGTCCCTTTTCCGAGGCGGAGAACCGGGCGATGCGCGATTTCGCGGCGGATAATCTCTTCGTGCTGTCTGTCTCGTATCACAGTTCCGGTGAAGTCATCTTTTATCCTTGGTCCTGGGGTGGCGTGGCCGCGCCGGACGACCGGATCATCAAACGCATCGCCGGCGAGGTGGCGGCATGCATTCCCCGGATGGATGGCACCGGCAGCTACGACCTCTCTCCCGGCGGGGCCTCGAGTCAGAGTTACGTTTGGCTATACGGACATCTGGGGGTTTTCGACCTGATCATTGAGACAGGCAAAGGCGCGCATGTCTTCCCGCCCGAGGAAGTGCCGGGCATCGTGGCTGCGAACCTGCAGGGCGTGAGCGCCCTGCTCAGTCATGCGAACGGACCCGGCCTCGCGGTCAAGGTCACCGACGCCGCGACCGGAGCACCCCTCGTCGCCCAGATCTGGCTGCCGCAGATCGAGAACGAAACCGTCGACCGGCGCACCACCGACGCGACCTTTGGCCGTCGCTGGCGCCTGCTGGAGCCGGGACCTCACCACGTCATCGTCTCCTGCCCGGGTTACCGCACCGTGGCCCTGCGCGACGTGGCGGTCGGCGAAAAAGGCTGGACCCCGCTCGAGCTCAAGCTCGAGCGCGAGTGAGCGGCGGGCCTATTTGCCGAACACCTTCAGGCCAACGACGCCGGCGACGATGAGCAAAATGCACACGAGCCGCGCGACCGTCGCCGGCTCCTTCAACACCAGCATGCCGACGATCGCGGTGCCAGCGGCGCCGATGCCGGTCCACACGGCGTAGGCCGTCCCGATCGGCAGCGTGCGGGCCGCCAACGCCAGCAGCCACATGCTGGCCGCCATCGCGGCGATCACCCCGACCGAGGGCCACAACCGGGTGAAACCGGCGGTGGACTTGAGACCCACCGCCCAGACGATTTCGAGGGCCGCGGCCGCGAGCAGGATCAGCCAGCTCTTCATGGCGACGTGATTGCCGCTCAGGCCGGGCGGATGACCGTGCGGATCACGGCCTGTGTCACGGGACCACGGCAGCGGAGGGCCACGCGCACGGGATGCGGCGGCTGGTTGATCGTGTCGGTCGCGAACTCGAGGTCCGCGCCCTCGACGGTCACCTCCGCCGTGATCGCGGCGTGCTCGTCGGCTAGTCGCACGCGCGCGCCTTCGATGCTCGCCTTGCCCAGCGAAATGAGGGACGTCTCGAAGGCGGCCGGTTCGGCGAATTCGACGCGATCGGTGATCGTGAGCGACCCGGCGCCACGGCGGTCAAAGAGGAACTCGCGCTCGAGCTTGCGCAGGATCGGCACGTCGTACGCGCCGCGGAGGTCCAGCACCATGCGGTCGGTGTCCGCGCTGAATTCCCTGCCCAGCACGCGGGCGCGGAATTCCGCCCCCGGCGATTGCAGGCAGCCGGCGACGCGCGGCACGGGGTGGCCGTAGGAGTTGAGCAGCTGGCTGTCGTAACGCTTTTCGCTGAAAGTCCGGTAGCTGTAGGTCTCGAGCCCGGGATCGAGCACGAGGCTGCGGCCGTCGAGCACGACAGTGAACGTACCAAGGTCGTTGTGATTGTGGTTCACGCCGTTGTTGCCGCCGAGGAACGTGGCGGCGAAGCGTCGCGTGGTCGTTGGCGCGGGCCGGCAGATGAGCAGGGCCGATTGCTCGAACCAGTTGCGGAGGGCAGGCGGAGTGAGCGGTTGGACGGGCTGGCGCGGTGCGCGGGTGCGGAACATCCAGACGAGCGCCTCGACGCCAAATCCCAGATCGGCGAGCGGATCAACCCCGGCCGGCACGGGTGCGACCGGCAGCGGCGGTGTGCCGAGGCGGTTGTCGGGCCAGAGGCGGGCCCAAAGGGGCGGGCACGCGTCGATGCCGCAGTCGGCAAAGGCGGGGTAGACGCCGGGCTGGATCTCGGTGCGCAGCGGGAAGCGCGCGGCGCGGGTCATCTTGGGTTCGACGAGGAGGTCGACCGCATTGCCGGTGGCGACCCGCAGCAATTCGCTCATGAAGATGTAGTGGCCGAATCCGTAGCCCCAATAGGCCACGCCCTCGGTGCAGAAACCGTCGTCGGTGAAGCTGTCGCGGAAGTTGATCACCTGGGCCTGCGCAAACGCCAGCCACCACGCCCGCTCCGCCGGGTCCGGCAGGAGCGCGACCGCCGCGTGGGCCGTGCAGAACAGGCAGACCGAGTTCCAGTTGTGCTTCACGGCGATCCACCAGTAGAGATCGCGGCCGGTCTCGATGCGCTGCCGCAGCGGCTGGAAGAGCCGGCGGTTGGTCTGCTCGCGGATGAGCGCGCGGAGCGGCGCCGGGAGCCGGGCCCCGAGGATGTAGTCGGTGAGGGCCAGCGTCTCGGAGAAGTGCACCGTCACGAGGTCGGGCTCCTCCGTCTTGCGGTCGAAGTTGAGGCGCTTGAGATCGTTGCCGGGATGCGTCCAGGTGTTGAGCTTGGCGACGGCGTGCGCGTCGGTGTCGATCAACCCGAGGAACTCGCCCTGGTCGTAGATCGCCTCGGCGAGGAGGAAGATCATCTGGCGTTTGCGCGCCAAGCCGAGCGCCGCATTGATCTGCGTGACGCTCTGTTGCTCGAGGCTCGCGAGCCAGGTCGCGTTGTTGTACTCGGGAAAGGGTTGGGCGGCGAGTTCGCGGGCGGCGGCCAGCACGCGCAGGCCGAACGGATCCTGGCGCCAGCGGTCCCAGGCCGCGCGGTCCGTGGCCTGGGGCGCGAGGGCGAACCGCTCGCGCGGCATCAGCGCCTGGAGGGCGCGGACGTGTTCGGGCTGGGGGAGGAAGGTCTCGTCGGCCGCGAGGTCGAAGTTGAAATCGTAGGCGCCCATGGTGCGCGGAGCATGGCCCGCACGAGGACAGCGGCAAGCTTGGGAATCGCCGCGAGGGAGCCGGTTCGCGCCGCGCGGCGCGTTGACATCGACGACCTGGCGCGGTCTGGTGAGCGTGCGCGTGCAATTGTTCCCGGTCATCCGCCCAGCCCTTCGGGAGTCGTTCCAAGCCTGCATCCGTCGGATGCGGTGCTGCCTTCTGGGCGCGGCCCTGCTGCTGCCGCTGCCGGCGGCCGCGACCGAGGCCGAGGGCTGGGAATTGCTGGCGGGTTATCTTTACCGCGACGCCTTCGAGGCCTTCGAGCGCGCGCCCGCCGGCAGCCGTTCCCGCGAACTTGGGCTCGCCGCCAGCCTCCTGAACCATCCTCCGGTCACCAGTGGCAAGATCGCCGCCGCCGAGGCCCGGCTGCGGAGTCTCATTGCGGCAGACGGCACCGACGATACGGCGATGTATGCGCGGCTCCTGCTGGCGCGAATCGCCCACCTGCACCGCGACGCGCCGATTTCCGAGGTCGAGACCGCGTACCGTGACGTCCTGAAAGCCGACGCTCGCCACCCTGCGGCCCAGGTGGCCGCCAGCCGCCTGGCGCTGGTGCTGCTTTACCAGCGTCCCGATCTCGCCGTCCCGCAGCGTTTGGAGGCCGCGGCCGCCCTCGCGGACGTGGCCGGCGCCGCCGCGCTGCCCGAGGCGGCCTGCGCTTTCTACCGCAACCTCGCCTCGGCCGCGCTGTTCTACGAGATCTGCAACGACCGGGTCCTCGCCTGGCTCCAGCAGGCCGACGCCGTCGGTCCCGAGGACCCCATCACCGCCGCCAACCTCCGCATCCAACTTGCCGAGGTCGCGCGCCAGCTGGGCCGGCGTTCCGAGGCGGTGGCGTATTACCGCCGCTTCCTCGATTCCATCCTCCCGACCGACAACCGTTATCTCACGGCGCGCGAGCGCATGCAGGAACTGGAAAGGACGGTCCCATGAAGCGCCGCATCCGTCCGCTGCCCCTTCTGGCCCTGGCGCTCCTCGTCACAGCCTTCACGTTTTCCGCCGTGCGGCTGTTCCGCGCCAAGACGGCGGCGATCGTGGACCCGGGCGTCGAGGTCGTCCGGCTGGCCCACTGGCAGCTCGAGCCCGGCGTGCGCGAGGCCATCGATGCAATCATCGCCGACTACGAGGCCCTGCATCCAAAGGTGCGCGTCGAGCAGATGGACATCCCGGGCCGCGCGTGGAAGCAGTGGCTGCGCACGCAGCTGGTGGGCGGGAATCCGCCGGACCTCATCGAACTGGCCTCCTACGAGAATCCCGACGACATGTTGGCGCGCTACTTCACGCCCATGTCGTCCTACTTGGCGGAGAAGAATCCCTACAACGCGGACGAGCCCGACCTGCGCGACAAGTCGTGGCGCGAGAGTTACGCCGCGGAGCTCGTCCCGGCGCCCGAGGGCCTGGGGCACTATTACAACGCCAACCTCCTCGAGTATTACGGCGCGCCCAGCACCCTCGTCACGGTGCGGATGTTCTACAACCGCAACCTGATCAAGGCGGCCCTGGGCGAGGATCGCGTGCCGCGCACCTTCGACGAGTTCGTCGCGCTCTGCGAGGCGCTGCAGCGTTACGCCCAGACCTCCGGCCGGCCGATCAAGCCGCTGGGCGGCTCGGTGTTCAACATCACCAAGCTCACCGACACACTCTTCAGTACCGTCACCCAGCGCCTGGCCATTGAGCTGGATTTCGGACGGAACCTCGAGTTCTCGTCCCACGAGCTGCAGGTGAAATACATGCGCGGCCACTGGTCGCTGCGCTCGCCGGCCGTGCGCGCCAGCCTGCAGACCGTCGAAGCTTTCGGCCGCTACCTGTCGCCCGGCTGGGTGCAGCTGGGTCGCGAGGATGGCATGCTCCAGTTCCTGCAGGGTCGCGCCGCGATGCTGGCCACCGGCACCTGGGACGCCGGCGGCATCCTCATGCAGGCGGAATTCCCGGTCGGGGCGTTCAAGATGCCTTCCTTCCGCCGGGACGATCCGAAGTACGGTGCCGCCACGCTCGGCCAGGTCTCCGAGGCCGCGACCTTTGCCGCGCTGCCGTTCGGCTTGACCCGCGCTTCGAAGCATCCCGAACGCGCGATCGACTTCCTGCGTTTTCTCACCAGCCGGAAGTCGAACACCAAGTTCACCAACATCTCGAAGTGGCTCCCCGTCATCAAGGGCGTGCCGGTGCCCCCGGACGCCGAACCGTTCCGGCCGATCGTCGAGGGTTATGTCGGCGGGGTGAACGTGCGGGTCCTCGGCGGCACGAGCAACGAAGCCTTTGTCCAGAACTTGCATCTGCTCAGCGGGGTGAACGCGAGCGCCGACGCCTTCATCGAACGGCTCGAGCCGGTGGCCGACCGCAGCATGCCGCAGGAAATGGCCCGCGTCGCCCGCGTGAATCTCACCACGCTGCGGCAGCGCGATTCGGTCCTGGCCGGGCTCTATCACCACCGTCCGCCCACCGGCCTCGCGCGTTCGAAGTTCGACCGCCTCGCCGCCAGCCAGCTCGACAGCGAGGCCCAACGGCTGCAGTCGCTGCGCACGATCGAGGACTACCCGGTGCCAGCGGGCCGGGAACGCTGAACGCCGAACGCTCAACGCCGACCTTACAATGAAGACCCTGCGCCCTCCCTCCCTCAATCGCCGGCAGTGGCTGCAGGCCACCGGTGCCGCGGTCGCCGGCCTGACCCTCGCGCCGCGCCTCCGGTCGACACCCGCGGCCGCCGCGGTTGATTATCTCCCGGTCACGCCCGAGGGGCTCGTCCAGCTGTCGCTCAATGAGAACACGCTTGGCGCCTCGCCCCAGGCAATCGCGGCGATGCAGGCGCATCTCGGGCAGACCTGCCGCTATCCGTACGGCCTCACGCCGTCGCTGGTGAAGACGATCGCCGCCAAGGAAGGCGTCACCCCGGAGCATATCGTCATGGGTGTCGGCTCGGGCGAATTGCTCGAGGGCTGCGGGGCGCTGTTCAGTCGCGAGCCGGGTGACGTGATCGCGGCGGTGCCGGGTTACCTCCAGATGGTCGCCGCAATGGAGCGACGCGGCTGCCGCGTCGTGGGCGTGCCACTCAACGACCGGCTCGAGCACGATCTCGACGCCATGGCGGCCAAGGTCGGCCCGGCCACCCGCTGCGTTTACATCTGCAATCCCAACAACCCCACCGGCACCCTCGTGGCGGCGGATCGGCTCCGCGCGTTCGCGATCGCCGCGGCTCGCCAGGCTCCCGTGTTCATCGACGAGGCGTACCTCGAGTGCGCCGACGACTTTGCCGGCAACACGATGGTCGGCCTCGTGCGCGAGGGCCATAACGTGATCGTCGCCCGCACCTTTTCCAAGATCCACGGTCTCGCCGGCCAACGCGTCGGCTACGCCGTGATGGCGCCGGAAACCGCGCGGGCGGTCCGCGCCCACCTGAGCGGCTCGATGAACCTCCTCGGCATCGTGGCCGCGCAGGCCAGCCTGGAGGATGCCGGCTTCGTCCCCGCCGCACGGGCACGGATCAAGGCTGGGCGCGACGCCCTGCTGGATATTCTCCGCGCCAAGAGCCGGCGCTATGCCGAGCCGCAGGGCAGTTTCGTCTTCTTCCAGACCGGCCAGCCGATCGCGGAATTCCAAACCAAGATGCGGGCCGAGGGCGTGATCGTGGCCCGCGCTTTCCCGCCGCTGCTCGACTGGTGTCGCATCTCCATCGGCACTCCGGCCGAGATGGTTGTGGCCCACGCCGCGCTGCTGAAGGTCCTTTAGTCCACCGCCGCCATGCGCACCTTCGAATTGCCGGGTCGTTACTATGACATGCTTCCCGTCGGGGCGCAGCGGGGTTACCGGGAGGAGACGCTGCGGCTGCCGGTCGATCGCACGGCATTTTTTCCGATCGACATCTATGGGCTCGGCTATTCCGAAGGCGAACCGCGACCGACGCGGGAGCCGCTCTGGTTCCCGGGCTCGTTCGAGCTCGAGCGCACCATCCTGCGCGAGCGGATCGCGCCCTGCCTGCAGGCGGCGCGGCGGGTCGGCCTGCCGGTCGTGTACGCCAACAACAGCAATCCGAATGTGCGTGGCGACCGCGGCGAGTTTGGCGCCGTCCTGCGTCGCACGCATGGGCTCACCGACGCCGAACGCTGGCAGCACCCATCGCCCGAGGAGTTCCGTTTCAGCGCCTGCGTGGCCCCGCAGCCGGGCGATCATGTGGTGCCCAAGCTCTTCTACAGCGCCTTCCACGGGACGCACACCGAGACCCTCCTGCGCAACCTCGGGATCGAGAACCTCATCACCGTCGGCTTCGCCACCAACGCCTGCGTCCACACGACCCTGGCCGAGGCGATGTACCGCAACTTCCGCGTGATCCTGCTGCGTGATTGCACCTTGGGCATGGAGTGCGACGACACCTACCGCGATCTCACGCTGACCAACGCCTTCGTGCGGTTCATCGAAACCCACGTGGGCTACACTGCCACGGCCGCCCAGTTCCTGCAGGGCTGCGCCTAGCCGCCGCGCCCGCGGTTTCCCTTGTGGTTGCGCCGTCGGGGCCCTTTGTTGGGCGCGATTCTCCCATGCGTCCGCTCCCGACCCTGTGTCGCCTTGTTCCCTTGCTTGTGTGCCTGGCCCTGGCCTTGCCGGCGGCCGAACCCGACCGCTCCGGTCCCCGGATCGTCGTGCAGGCCGAGGCCTACCAGTTGGGCGACGGTTGGTATTGCCCCCAATGCCGGCAGGAGGTGCCGAATGGCGATCGCACGGGCTGGGACCTAAAACTCAGCCTCTCGGAATGGCACGACCTGCTGATCGATCCGGCGTACTTCCGCGACAAGATCCGCTCCATCTCCGATGCGGAGCTGGTGGATTCGCTCCACCTCCCGGCCCTCGAGCCCGCCCTGCGCGCGGCCCTGCAGGCCGGCGATAGTGCACAGTTGGCGGTCATCCTGCACGAACACTTCGCCGGCCGGCCCGACAACGGGCGGCTCTCGCTCTACGATCCGGCGAACAAGCGCTACTTTGGCACGGCCGACGAGTTCCGGCGCGAGGTTGCAGATGCCCCGGTGCGCGCGGCCGCCATTCGGCAGGCGGCCGCGGCCGTGTACGCGCCGGAAACCGGTTTCACGATCCGCGGGGTCCGCTGGGGTCAGTGCATCGACTTCAATCATGAGTATGCGGATTTCAGCCGCTGGGGTGTGCACTATCTGGGTTTCGTCGGCGATTTGACCAACGACTACCTCCTGCGGCGCGATCCGGCGACGGCCGCGGCTTTCGCCGAGCTTTTCGACCAGTGGCATGACCAGCTCGACCGCATCGATCCGCCGGTGGTGGCGCCGGGCGAAAAGTCCTACGATGTCGTCTGGTACGAACTCGGCCTCGCGAACCGGACTGAGCATCTCATCAACGCGCACCGCGTCTTTGCGCGCGAGCTTTCGCCCGCGACGCATCTGAAGCTCCTGAAGATCATCCTCGGCTCGACCCGGTGGCTGGATCAGGCCGTGGCCCGCGTGCCGTTCCACCCGCACAATTGGCAGACGCACGCGGCCTTCACGCTCTCGTATGCGGCCGTGGCTTACCCGGAGTTCGTCGAGGCGCCGGCCTGGCTCGGCCGCGGCCGGGCCAACATCGTGCGTCACCTCGAGACCGATATTCTGGACGACGGCGGCTACGTCGAGCGCACCACCGGCTACGCGGCCTACATGTTTTCCGTCTACTATCGCTACATGAGCATGCTGGAGCATTTCACCGGGGACCGCTCCCTCCAGGGCAAGTACCTCGGCCGCCTGGAAAAGATGATCGAGTTCTACGTTCTCACCAACACCCCGGTCGGCGTGAGTGCGCCCTTCAACGATGCCCGGCGCAGCAAGGGGCTCGTGCCGGTGTTCAAGGAGATGGGCCTTTTCTTTCGCCGCGGGGACTTCATCGGCGCCGTGCGGCACGAGTTCCCTCCCGAGGAACTGGCAGCGCTGCCGTTCGCGGTGACCGAGCCCAAGGTGAAGTCGGTGGATTTTCCCTACTCGCGCTACGTCGTCATGCGGGATGCGTGGAATCCGGCATCCTATTTCATGATGCTGAACTATGGCGATTTTCAGAACCACTGTCACTTCGACCAGCTCTCGTTCGAGCTTTACGCCAACGGCACCGCGCTGGCCGTGGATGCGGGGATGTCGCCGACCGGTTACGTCGACCCGAACCACCCCACCTGGAACAAGCACCCCTCGGCCCACAACATGCTCACGATCAACCAGGCCGTGCCGGAGAAGCTCAACCAGGCCGGCTACGACAAGGTCTGGTCGCCGCAGTCCCGGCTCGAGGTCTTTGCGGCCACGCATGACGGCTACCTGCGCTACCAGCAGGCCCGGCACCGGCGGCACGTGATCTTCGCCAAGGCCCGCTATTGGCTGATCGTCGATGAGGTGCAGACCCGCGCCCTCAACCAGGAGATGGACTTCAACCTCCATACGCCCTGCACCATGCGCGAGCTGGCCGATGGCTTCGGCTCCGAGCAAGCCCGTGGCTTCGTGATCAAGCACGACCGGCGCGACGCCGGGGTCGTGCGTCTCCGACAGCAGGGCAAGGCCGACCTCGGCGGCCTCGAGGGCGAGCCGCCGTACCGCGACATTGACTGGCTGATTCTCCGCAAGCGCCTGACCGGAGAGCGGGCCAACGACCGGCTGGCCACCCTGATCTTTCCGCACGCGTCGAACGAGGGTTTCGATGCGGCCGCGGTGTCGGTCGAGCGGGTGGATTTGCGGGATGACGCCGCCATCGCCTACCGCGTGCGCTCCGGCGGTCGCGAGGACCTGGTTATCGTCTCCGACGGGTTTTACCGCCGGTTTACGGACGAGGTGGCCGGCGACTTCCTTTATGCCGTGATCGGCCGGGATGCGGCCGGCACGATCGACTACGTGGGTGTCGTCGGTGCCGTCGAGTTCCAGGTCAAGGGCGGGCCGGCGGAGACCTTTAAGGAAAAGCGGGACTACGAGTACGTGAGGTGAGGTCCCGGTTCACGCCCGCAGGACGGCCATGGCCTCGCGCCAGGCCTGGCGCGTGCCGAGCTCGAATTCCGCCCGGCGGCGGAAGACCGCCCGGTTGAGTGCCAGTGCGAAGCCGACGCAGGTCCACAGCGTCACGAACATGAGGTGAAGGAAGTGCGGCGCTGCCGGCACCGTGTCGGGCGCGCGGGCGTGCCAGGCCGGCCAGGCGAAGGACAGCAGCGCATAGAATCCGGCCCCGAACAGAATCGTCGCGATCACGGCCCGCGCGTCGACGTTGCGAAACAGCAAACCGGTGATGAAGGCCGCAAGAATCGGCATGCTGAAGAGGCCGAGCAATTGCTGGATGAGCTGGATGATGCTGTCGGCTCCCTGATAAAGCGGCACGAGCGCGATGGAGAGCAGGGCGAAACCCACCTGTAGCCAGACACTGAGGCGGGCGACGTGGCCGTCGGGGTTGATGTATTTCTGGTGCAGGTCGCAGACGTAAAGGGCGGCGGCGGAATTGAGGGTCGAGTTGTAGCTCGTCATCACCGCCGCGAACATCGCCGCGGCGAAGGCGCCCAGCAGCCAGGGCGGCAGGAGCTGGCCCACGATGTGCCCATAGGTGGCGTCACCGAGCGGACCGTAGAGTTTGTAGGCGCAAACCCCGGGGAGGGCGATCATCGGCGGCACGATGAGGAGCCGGATCACCGCCGCACCATAGGCGCCCTTCTGCGCCTCCCGGATCGACGGCGCGGCGAGGATGCGCTGCGTGATCGTCTGATTGGTGCTCCAATAGAACAACTGCGTGAAGATCATACCCGTGAGCAGCGTGGGCCAGGGCAGCACCGAGTCGGGGCCGCCGAGCAAGGTCAGGCGTTCCGGGGGAATGCCTGATAGGTCCCAATCCACGGCATTCATTGCCAGGACGGCGACGAGCAGCGACATGCCGAGCACGATCACGCCGCTGTAGGTGTCGGAGATCGCCACGGCGCGCAGCCCGCCGAAGATCGCGTAGGCCGCACCGGCGGCGGCAATGCCGGCCGCGAGGACGAGCAGAGGCACCTGCAGGCCGAACATCGTCTGGATCACGAGCGAGCTCGTGTAGAGCATGACCGGCAGAAAGAGCAGGACGCTGCTGAGGAGGAAGATCGTGGCGACGGTGGCGCGGATGTGCTTGCTGCCATAGCGCCGTTCGAGGAGCTCCGTGACCGTCGTGCAGTTGTACTTGTAGTAGAGCGGCACAAACACCTTCGCGAGGAGGATGAGCCCGGGGACACCGGCCAACTCCCAGCATGCGATGAGCAGCATCTGGTTGCCGTTCCAGCCGACGAGGGTGTCGGTGTTGATGTTGGTCAGCGTCAGCGACCCGGCGATGAACACCCAACCCAGCGTGCCGCCGGCGAGAAAGTATTCCTTGACGTCACCCGCGGACCGCGGACTCCGCCGGCAGTGCAGCCAGGTGACGACCGCGACGAGGGCATTGAGACCGAGAAAAACGCCGAATTGGATCAGGGTGGCCATGGACATGGGGCGGGGTGATGCCCGCGATGTTGGAAGCACCTGGGCCGGCGGCAACCGGTGCCGTGCAGGACAGTCCGGTCGAGGCGGCTAGTTCCAACTCAGGAATAAACCAACGGCGCAGCAGGGCGAGCAGGTCCATGCCCCAACCGTGGATCCACCGGCGGGGGGACTCAATAATCGAGGTAAGGTGCGAGCCACTTCTCCGCCTCGGCCACGGCGATTCCCTGGCGCTCGGCGTAGTCCTTGACCTGGTCGGCGCCGACCTTGCCCACAGCGAAGTATTTTGCCTCGGGGTGGTTGCAGTAGAAACCGCTCACGCTCGATGCCGGTGCCATGGCGCACGACTCGGTGAGCGTGATGCCGGTGGCGGCCTGGGCGCCCAACAGGGCGAACAGCGGCGGCTTGGCGGTATGGTCGGGACAGGCCGGGTAACCGGGCGCAGGGCGGATGCCGCGGTATTTTTCGCGAATGATGTCCGCCATCGCGAGGTTCTCGGTCCGACCGAAGCCGCAGAATTCCCGCGCCTTCTTGTGCATCAGCTCCGCCAGCGCCTCGGCGAGACGGTCGCCCAGGGCCTGCACCATGATGGCGTGATAGTCGTCATGCGCATTCCGGAACTCCGCGGCAAACTCATCCACGCCGTGTCCGGCGGTGACGGCGAAACCGCCAAGGTAATCGAGACGGCCGCTCGCCTTCGGGGCGACGTAGTCGGCGAGGCAGGGGTTGAACTGGTTCGCGGGCTTCTCGAGCTGCTGGCGCAAAAAGCGGAACGTGTGGAGGACACGCGAGCGCTGGGAATCGGCGTAAACCTCGACGTCGTCGCCGACGCTGTTCGCCGGCCAGAAGGCGAGGACCGCGCGGGCGGTGAAACGCCGCTCGGCGATGATGCGGGCGAGGAGCTGCTGCGCGTCGGCGAAAAGCTTCTTCGCCTCAACCCCCACGACCGGGTCTTCGAGAATCTCGGGGAAGCGACCGTGCAGCTCCCAGGCCGAGAAGAACGGGCCCCAGTCGATGTAGGCGGCGATCTCATCGAGGGACAAGCCGGAGGCGGCATCCTGAGTTGAATAAATGCGGGCGCCGAGGAACTCCGGCACCGGGATGTCGGCCTGCGACCAATCGAAGGCCTGCCGGCGGGCGCGGGCCTGTTCCAAAGCCAGCAACGGGCGGGCATTTCGGCGGGCGGCGAAATCGGCGCGCTGCTTTTCCTGCTTCGCGGTGTTTGCGGCGACGAAGGCGGGCTGTTGCTCCTTGCTCAGCAGGGCCGAAACGACGCCGATCACGCGGGAGGCGTCGAGGACGTGGACGACCGGCTGCGCGTACTCCGGCGCGATCTTCACGGCCGTGTGGGCGGCCGAAGTCGTGGCGCCGCCGATCAGGAGGGGGAGGGTGCAGCCGGTGCGGGTCATCTCTTTGGCGACGTGCGCCATCTCGTCGAGCGACGGGGTGATGAGGCCGGAGAGGCCGATCACGTCGGCGTTCTGCTCCTTCGCGGTGGCGAGGATCTTCTCGCACGGGACCATGACGCCGAGGTCGATGACGTCGTAGTTGTTGCAGGCGAGAACGACGCCGACGATGTTTTTGCCGATGTCGTGGACGTCGCCCTTGACCGTGGCCATGACGATGCGGCCCTGGGGCCGCGCGGTGCCGCCGGCGGCGAGATGGCGCTTTTTCTCCTCCTCCATGAACGGCTGGAGGTAGGCGACGGCGCGCTTCATGACGCGGGCGCTCTTGACCACCTGCGGAAGGAACATCTTGCCGGCGCCGAAGAGATCTCCGACCACGCGCATGCCGTCCATCAGCGGTCCCTCGATGATGTCGAGGGGCTTCGGATACTTCTGCCGCGCCTCCTCGGTGTCGGCCTCGATGTGGCTGTCGATGCCCTTGATCAGGGCGTGGGAAAGACGCTCCTCGACCGGGGCCTTGCGCCAGGCGTCGATCTCGACCGCCACCGCGGCGACCGTGCCGGCGGACTTGGCGGCGGCCTCGCGGGCCTTGATCTCCTCGGCGTGGACGATGAGGCGTTCGGTCGCGTCGGTCCGGCGGTTCAGGAGCACGTCGTCCACGAGATCGCGCAGGACGGGGTCGATCTCGTCATACACGCCGAGCATGCCGGCGTTGACGATCGCCATGTCGAGCCCGGCCGCGATGGCGTGATAGAGGAACGCCGTGTGCATCGCCTCGCGCACGGGGTTGTTGCCGCGGAAGGAGAAGGAGACGTTGGAGACGCCGCCGCTGACGCGAACGCCGGGGAGGGTTTCCTTCAAGATGCGCGTGGCGGCAAAGAAATCGGCCGCGTAGTTGTTGTGCTCCTCGATGCCGGTGGCGACGGTGAGGATGTTGGGGTCGA